>NZ_JAQREO010000001.1:0-592616 GCF_028599385.1 Pseudoalteromonas sp. CST2 | reverse complement strand
AGCTTACAGCTTACAGCTTACAGCTTACAGCTTACAGCTTACAGCTTACAGCTTACAGCTTACAGCTTACAGCTTACAGCTTACAGCTTACAGCTTACAGCTTACAGCTTACAGCTTACAGCTTACAAAAATTATAACGGCATCTTGTTTTTCATATCAAGCTATAATTAACTTAATTGCTTGATAAATATATATCTTCTTTGTTTAACACGTACAGCGGTATGAGTTTACGGCTGCTTGCTACAATATGTTTGCTGTGAACATTTATAACGCGGGTATTTACTGCTACGCCATTTGGGCGGTAAATTAACGTACCTGCTAATACATAGTTAGCCATGCTGCTTTCGCTTAGCTTTTCTATATCGCGAGATAACACGAAGTCGCCTCTGTTTGATACATCAATGTTGTCCATGGTTTTAAAATCTACCACGCCGTAGCCAAATTTTTGCAGCTGATGAATAAACGTCTCTGCTAATTGATTACCCAACTGATTACTTTTATTAAGCGATGCGTCTAAATCTACAATAGTGGTAACCGCTATGTTGATGCTGTTGTTATCGGGCGCTTCGGCTTCAAGCGTATCGACTAAATCCAGTGCCATTTGCTCTACATAGTTTGCCAGCGTTTTGTGATGTTTAAGCGGTGTAAACTGCCTTGCTGTGTCGTACTCACTTTGCTGCTGCACAGATTGGTTGGCATACACTGGCGTTGGTTGGCTACTTTGCGTTACCACGGTGTAGTCTGAGCGTGTATTTATGCTTTCGTTATGCTCATTATTTTGCGTTATTGAACAGCCAGTTAATGCTAACGTTGCCGTTAGCCCCGCTATAGCAAATAGTTTGTAAAACATGGTCAACCTCACTCGCTGGCTTGTTTAAGCATAATTCCGTCGGTGCGATAGCTACTGTTTAGCGCATCAACCACTGATTGAGGGATAAACCCTTGCGCACTGCCCACTACCGCTTTACTTTTAATGCCCACTATTCGTGCATTTACCAGTACGCCACCTTGGTGGCTCACAAGTGTTCCTGCTAATACGTAATTAAAGTTTTGATCTTGGTTTAGCTCTAGGTAGTCGCGGCTAAATACAAAGTCGCCTGCGGGGGTTACTCGCATATAATCGGTGGTTTTAAAATCGATAACCGGTACTCCAAAACTATGCAGCTCGTGCATAAAACTTTCGGCTATTTGGTTACCTAACAGGCTTCCATCGCTGTAGTCATCATCTAAAAATACAAAGCTAGAAACGGCAAGTGGCGTTTTGTCGTTTACGTATTGCAGGTTTTCGACCATGTCTTGCATTATACCGCGCACATAATGGTTTATATTTTTGCGTTTTGCAGGGGCACTTTTGGTGTAGTTACTTTGCTTGTTTAAATTAGACTGAAATAACGCTTCATTTGGTGCAGGTGCTTTTACCGCACGTTGCTCTGAAACAAGCTGGGCTGCATTATCTTGCTCAACTTTCTCCGGCTCTGAATGTAGCGAATTTAACATTTGCGAACAGCCAAAGCCTAATGGCAAACATAGGGTAATTAATAGCTTTCTCATGGTGTGCTCCTGATTAATATTCGCTGCGGTACAAAGAGCCGTCACGCTGCTGAATTTTTTCGTTTCCCCACATTACATTTATAGGGATCTCTGTGCTGCCTGCCGACAGTACTTGCTTGTTTTCAATATTAACGAGTCGTGCATTAACTATGTAAGCATGCTGTTGGCGCGTTACAGTGCCGGTGATGACTAAGTCAATATTTTGGCGATTGCGTAATTTACTTAAGTCGCGGCTTAATATGCTGTCTGCGTTTTGCGCTAATATAAGGTTATTGCCAAGGCGGTACTCAACGGTATGATAGCCAAGCTGGGTAAATTGCGTTAATAAGCTTTCTTGAATTTGTAAGCTCAAACCCGAGGCCTGCCCTGCTACTAGCTTAGTATCTAAAGCATCTGCATAAAAAAAGCTACTCACACCAATGCGCGCATTGGCATTTAAAGCGCCATTTACATGGTTAAGCTGCGAGGTTAGATTTGCTACATACTCGTTAACGGTATAGGGTGCCATTGCTGCTTTTGGCGCGTCAGTAGGCACACTCGGCTCTGGGGGCGGAACCAAGTTGCAAGCAGTTAAATTTAACAATACTAAAGGCAGTAAAAGGCGCATAGTTGCCGTCCTCTTTAAAACATACCGAGGATAAAGCAATTATTATGCCTAATTAACCTAAACTCTCGATAATAAACCTATCTCTAGCCAGAGATAATAAATTTAAGTATCAAGATAGTTCAATATGCTAGTAAGGCTCTTAACCAGAGTTCAGGTTAATTAACTTTGAGGCGTTTTGACGTAGTAGGTTACAAAGCAAGTATTATTGTTTATTAATGACTTACATGCATCCTTTGCTGCTTCTTTTGTTTTAAACGCACCAAGCTTTAATCTATAAAAGGTGTGCTGGTCAATCAGTACTTGCTCGGTATTTACTTCAAGCTTATTTGAGGCCGATTGAAATTGCTTTATAGCCGCTTCAAGTACCGCTTTATTTTTATATGCCCCCACTTGCACAGCAAACAGCGCATTTGTATTTACAACAGCTAAGTGGTTAGTTTGCTGTGGTTTTGGCTGCGCGTTAAGTTGTTTTAATTTATCTACTGTGCGCTGTAATTCACTTTCTAGCTTTAACAGTCTTTCTAGTTGAGGCTTGGTTTGTTGCCACTGCTGCGCTGACTCTTTGAGTACGGCTAAATCATCTTTTTTAATGAGCACCGCCTGCTTTTGGGCCGTTGCTAGTGCGTAAGCACTGTTTGCTAATGCAAAGCCTAAAACTAATGTGGCTAAAAAATCCTTGTAGTGCAGCATAAGTATGTTGTTAATTTGGGTAAGAGTGAGCGCTATTTTAACAGCCAATCAACGCTTAGCAAGTCACGCGTGCTACGGCCTATTGCGCTTTTATACCAATTAACTTAATTAAGTAATCTATTATGAGGATAGTAAAACGTATTGATAGCTAGGCAAAAAAAATTGCTATTTAGTTGCTCTAAATGAGAATTTTTTTAACGCAGAACGCAACACGATTAGCCCCGTAACATGATTATTTATTATTGCGGGTTGGTATCACTATTAAAGTTTAATTGGCCTATCGGTGTAGTTACTTACAATGCAGTCGAGCTTATACATTTTAAATACTTCACAGTCGGCTTTGGCATTTTTAAGGTTTTTATAAGAGCCAAGCTTTAAGCGATAAAAGGTTTTATCATTTATTTTTGCGGTTTCTACGTTAGTTAATATTTTATCTCTAAATAGTGGCGCTGCTTTGGTATTTAGTTCTTGCCAGGCTTTGGCTACATCCTGCTTAGAATCAACCGAGGCAACTTGTAATGCAAATACATGTTTAGGGGTATTAAGCTTTATAGTTTGCTTTTGGTTATTGTTAGCAGCTTTGTAAGTTTGCTGACGACGTGGCTTGTTAATGGTTGAGCGCGAAGGCGTGCGAGTGTAACGGCTGCTGTAGGCAGGGCTTGCATTAGATTGTGCAATAGCTTTAGAGTTTATTATATCTATATGATTAACCAGGTAAGTAATTTCTTTTTCAAGCTTTAAAATACGCTCTATACCGGCGCGTGCTTGCTGCCATTGCATTGCGGCATCTTTTAATTGCGCAAGCTCTAGTGCAGTTATCGATACGTAATCGGGCGTGGTGTTAGGTATTTCATTATCAACAGCAGGTTTAGCGGTAGGCGTAATAGAGCACGCCGTGCCAAACGTAAGCGTAAAAAGGCATACAAAAAAGTGTTTATAGTATTTTTTTAATTTAAGCATGTACCCGTTATCCTGAAAGCAGTGCCTGTGCACTTACATTTCAGTTAAACATTCTCACAAGAAAGCGTTTAACTTAGCAATTTAAACAATGAGCGATTTTTGCTCCCGCACGCTAATTTACCTGCTTAGATAAAATTAACATGACCCTTCCGTGAGTTTGGCTTTTAATACAACTTTGATGCCAATTAACATAAACTTTACAATATAAATTACGTTATGTTGCTATATAACGCAAGTCAAATTCAGAACATAATTAAGCGTAGACCATCTTTATTACTGGCGTGGTTAAAATTAAGTAAAGCCTTACCTATTTTGGTATTAATAATTTAGCACTAAAAAAGGCGCCTAAACAGGCGCCTTGGTGGGTAATTTAATAAAAACTAAATTAACGATTTAATAAATGTTTTTAAATCATCTGCAAACTCGTCGCGGCGCAGAGCAAACTCTATCGTTGCTTTTAAGTAGCCTATTTTACTACCGCAATCGTGGCTGCGGCCTTTCATTGCGTACGCGTCTACTTTTTCTTGCTGCATTAACATGGCAATTGCATCTGTAAGTTGAATTTCGTTGCCAGCCCCTTGCGGCGTTTTAGCAAGCAGTGGCCAAATGTTTTCGCTTAATACATAACGCCCTACTACAGATAGGTTTGAAGGTGCTTCATCTACTGGCGGTTTTTCTACCATGTTAATAATTGGCGAGCTTTCACCTTGATGAAGCTCTACGTCACCTAAATCAACAACACCAAATTTGTCTACTTCGTCCATTGGTACTGGCTCAACCATAATTTGGCTGTGCTTAGTTTCTTCAAAACGGGCGATCATCTCTGCTAGGTTGTCTTTTTTAAGGTCGCTCTCTACGTCATCAACAATTACATCTGGCAAAATAACCACAAAAGGTTCGTTGCCAATAATTGGCGCTGCACAGTTAATTGCGTGGCCTAAGCCTTTGGCTTCGCCTTGGCGTACGTGAATAATGGTCACATCTTTAGGGCAAATTGCCTGTACTTCGGCAAGTAATTGCCGCTTTACGCGTTTTTCAAGCGTGGCTTCTAGTTCAAAGCTGGTATCAAAATGGTTTTCGATAGAGTTTTTACTTGAGTGCGTTACAAGTACAATCTCTTTAACGCCTGCTGCTACCGCTTCATTTACTACATATTGAATAAGCGGGCGGTCTACCACAGGGAGCATCTCTTTAGGGATAGCTTTTGTGGCAGGTAACATACGCGTTCCAAGGCCTGCTACGGGGATCACTGCTTTCATCTTGTTCTCCTTAATCTTATTATACTGAAAACGGATATTGGATTGGTTCGTGGCATTGATAGCCTACTACTTCAAAATCGTCTCGTGTTACCCATGTTTCTATATCTTCTAGTGATTTTATGTTTGGGTTAATATTTAATTGCGGTGAGTCAAACGGCTCACGTGTTAGCTGTACATCGCGCATTAACGGTAACTGGTTTTCGTAAATATGCGCATTAGCAATTTTATGATACGCCTTACCTGCTTTATGGCCGGTAATTTGCGCTACCAATGCCAGTAATACAAAGCACTGAATTTGATTAAAATTAAGCCCTAGCGGCACATCGCAACTGCGCTGATACGATGTTAAATACAGCGTGTCGCCAAGCAGCGAAAACGTATGCGTGTGCATACATGGGCGCAAGCAACCAAGCTCAAACTCACCAGGATTATAAAAGGTAATTATTTCACCTCTGTCATCAATCCCGTTTTTTAAGTTATTTATTACTTTAGCAAGCTGATCGAGCGTTGAGCCATCTGGGCGCTGCCAATTACGCCCTTGCACGCCATAAACGCGGCCCATGTCGTCCTCGCCTTTGCGGTTAGGGTTATTTAGCCATGCGTTATTATCGTTTGCGTTTGCATCCCAAGTTTTACAGCCTATATCGCGAAATTGCGCTGCACTATCGTACCCTCGTAAGTAACCTAAAAGCTCTGCTATAGCGGCTTTGTAGTAACTTTTACGAGTGGTGATCATAGGAAATTTATTATTACCTACATCGTATTCTAAGTCGGCATTAATAACGGTTAAGCAGCGCGTGCCTGTGCGTTTGTTTTCTACCCATACACCTTCGTCAACGATGCGCTGACATAATTTTAAATATTGTTTCATGATCTGTTCTTACTATGCCTTTGCTGCGGTTACAGGTTGCGGTTTTTTGTACGCCCAAATTAATAGCCCTAGGCCACCAATTATCATAGGTAACGAGAGTATTTGACCCATTGAGATAAAATCGGCAAATAGGCCAAGCTGCGCATCTGGTTGGCGGAAATATTCAATACAAAATCTAAATACGCCGTATCCTAATAAAAACACACCGGCTACACTGCCTGCAGGGCGAGGCTTTTTAATAAACCATAATAAAATTAAAAACAGGACTAGCCCTTCAAAAAATGCTTCGTATAACTGCGATGGGTGACGCGCAAGCGGCCCACCCGTTGGAAATACCATTGCCCATGGCACATCGCTTACGCGGCCCCATAACTCGCCATTTATAAAGTTACCAATACGCCCTGCTAATAAGCCTACCGGAACCAGCGGCACCACAAAATCTCCCACTGCAAATAGTGATTTTTTGCGGGTTTTTGCAAATAGTATAATAGCGGTAATAACCCCTAATGTTCCGCCGTGGAACGACATACCGCCTTGGTCAATTCTAAATAAATATAATGGATTTTCTAAAAAGTAACTAAACTGATAAAACAATACATAGCCAATTCTGCCGCCTAAAATAACCCCTAGTATGCCGTAAAAAAGCAAGTCGCTAACTTGCTCTTTAGTCCAACCAGAGTTTGGTTTTTCGGCTTGACGATTAGCAAACCACATCGCAAATGCAAAACCAATTAAATACATTAAACCGTACCAACGTACGCTTAGCGGTCCAACAGAAAAAATTATTGGATCGATTTGAGGAAACTCAAGTGCCATAAATAAACCTTTAGCTAAAAACCATTTTAAGTGCGATGAGCACAAGCAACACCGCGAAAATTTTCTTTATTATATTAACAGGTAAATAATGAGTTGCTTTAGCCCCTAAAGGCGCCACAAACCACGATGTTATTACAATACCAAATAATGCAGGTAAGTATACAAACCCTGCGAACCCATGGGCTAAATCAGTTACCTGCCAGCCTGCGCTTATATAACCAATAGAGCCAAATAGCGCGATAACAATGCCGCTCGCTGATGCACAGCCTATCGCTTTTTTCATATCAACTGAAAAGTAATTAAGCATAGGGGCAATAAGTGCGCCGCCACCAATACCTATTAAACCAGAAAGCGCGCCCATAAGGGCAGAAATGCTCCCTAAAATAATCCCTTTTGGTAGCGGTTTTTCTTTGAGCGATTTACTACGTGATGCCCACACCATTCTGCCTGCAATAAACACAACACTAATTGCAAATACGCTGCGTAATGCTTGTTCGGGTATTAAACTTGCTGCAAAACCACTTATTAACGCGCCTAAGCCTACACCCGACATAACCCACGGTGCAATTTGCCACGGCACATTATCATTTTTATGATGAGCCAAGACTGAAGAAGTAGAAGTGAATAAAATAGAGGCAAGCGATGTTGCAATAGAAATAACTAATACGTGATCAGGTGAAGTAACGTCAAACATCAGTAATAAGCTACTTAAAACAGGCACAATAATTAAACCGCCGCCTATCCCTAATAGCCCAGCTAAAAAGCCAACTACACAGCCAAGTAGCGCACAACTGGCCACGAGTAAAGCTAAGTCATACATAGTGTTCTCAAATACCTTTTCGTGCGCCTATATTAAAGGATTATAAAGTTAATAGCATCTTTAAGCGCTGCATTATTTGGCGGTATAAAACAGATCGCCTAATTGGTGTTCAATCATAAAATTGCGCGTTAAGCGCAGTACCTGTTTAGCGTTCGATTGCACTAAGCACTCTGCGAGTAATTGCTGCATATCGTTAATATTTAAGCGCCTTAAAATCCACTTTACTTTCGTTAACGACGACATGTTCATACTTAAATGCCTATAGCCCATGGCAATGAGTAAAATAGCGCCCTCTGGCTCGCCGCCTAGCTCGCCACATAAACTAAAGGGTAAATGGTGTTTATTACATTCATTCGCTACTTTATTTAATACCCTTAACACACCGGGGTGATATGGGTTAAATAATTGAGCCACGCGCGCATTTGCTCTATCGACAGCAAGTAAGTATTGCGTTAAATCGTTACTGCCTACTGAACAAAAATCTACTTTTTTAGCCCACTCGTCGAGCATAAATATACTTGAGGGAACTTCAAGCATAATGCCCACTTCTGGGCGCTCCAAGTTTTGCTCTGGGTGTTTTTCTGCCAGTTCAAAATAAGCTTGTTCAAATAACGCGAGCGCTTCGTCTACCTCTTCTGTACCGCTGATCATAGGCAGCATTATTTTTAAATTACCTAAGCCCATGTTTGCTTTTAACATGGCTTTGAGCTGATCTAAAAACAGCTCTGGGTGGTCAAGGCTTATGCGTATGCCGCGCCACCCTAAAAAGGGATTTTCTTCGGTGATATTAAAGTAATCTAAAACTTTATCGCCACCAATATCTAGGGTTCGCATAACCACTGGCGCTGGGTGGTAACTTTTTAGCACCTCCCTATACCAGTTTTCTTGCTCAGCTTGCGATGGAAATTGCCCCTTTTGCATAAACCATGCTTCGGTACGATAAAGCCCTACTCCATCGCAAATATGCGCACTGCTTTGCTCGGTATTAAGCTCAAGCCCTGCATTTAGCATTAAATTTATTTGCTCACCATCTAAGGTAACCGACTGCGCACTTTGCTCTGCTAAAAAGCGGTTATTGAGTAGTTTATCTTGGTGCTTTAACTGTGCGTATTCATCGAGTAACACTTGCGAAGGAGAAATATATAAACGCCCTGCAAAGGCATCTAAAATCATTGGTTTAGCATCAAATTGCAATAAGGGTAAATCTTCAATCCCCCAAATAGCCGGTATTCCCATCGCTCGGGTTAATATAGAGGCATGGCTATTGGCTGAGCCATTCACACTCACTACACCGGCTAAATGCCCGTTTGGTACTTCAGCCAGCATGGCGGGCGTTAAGGTATTAGCAATTAATATGGTATTGGGTGGGTAATCTTTTACTGCGTGCTCTGTGTTTACAAGGTGGTGTAATACCCTTAAACCAATGTCTTTTACATCAACTGCGCGCTCTTTAATGTAGGGGTCTTGCATGGCATTAAACTGCGAAATAAGCCGCTCAATAACAATTTTTAAGGCGCTTTTTGCACACCAGCCCTCTTGTAACTGTACCTCAACATTGTGGCCTAAACTTTTGGCATCAAGTAATTGTTGGTATACATCAAATACCGCGAGTGCTTCTCGCGGGATTGAGTCACTCAAGGTCATAGACAGGGTATTAAATTCTTTGCGGGTGGCAGCAACGGCTTGTGTAAACAAACGGCGTTGCTCGGCGCTATCGGGATCTTTTTTTAGCTCTATAGATTTAAAATCAAGCTTGGGCAGTACCACAAAGGCTTGGCCAATCCCAATACCTGGAGCACTCGACACCCCTTTGAGCACTGAGGTTTGGTGTGATGATTCGTCTTGGCGTAAAAGCTCTTTTATTTCAGCATGCGCAAGTTGCGAGGCTAGCTGCGCTGAAAGGGTAATTAAAAACGACTCTTCGTCTTGGCTAAAAACCCGCGCCATTTTTTGTTGTACAACAATAACGCCCAATACCTTTTTTTGATGCACAACAGGTACAGACAAAAAGGCATTGTAACCTTCTTCGTTTACTTCGGGGGAGAGCTTAAAACGCGGATGAGATTTTGCAAAAGCTATATTAATAGGCTCTTCACGCTGGGCTACTAAACCTACAAGCCCTTCGGTGAAACCAATTCTAAACTTACCTACGGCATCGGGGTTAAGGCCTTCGGTTGCCATAAGTACAAAGTTATCTTGGCTGTAGTCGGCAAAATAAATAGAGCAGCACTGGGTTTTCATGGCCTCTTTAACCATTTTCACAAAGCACACTAAGGCACTGTCTAAATTCGCTTGTTGCGAAACAGACTCAGCAATAGTTCTAAGTGTTGCCAGCATTACCTGCTCCTTATTTTATAATTATGCTACTACCTTTTGTGTCGCCACTGTTCTTTATGATGTTCTCTTTTATTAAAAGGCATTGCAAACGGTGCAAACTCTTTCATCACCCGTCTGTATACATCGCGTTTAAACGACACCACTTGCCTTACTGGGTACCAATAACTCACCCAGCGCCAATCATCAAACTCGGGATGATGTGTTTTAAGCAAGTTTACATCTTCATCTTTGCAACGCAGTTTTAATAAAAACCATTTTTGTTTTTGCCCAATACACACCGGACTAGAGTCGCGGCGAATTAATCGCTTGGGTAATTTATAGCGTAACCAATGTTTTGAGCTTGCAACTATTTCTACATCTTCTGGTCGCAAACCTACTTCTTCGTGTAATTCACGGTACATGGTTTGTTCGGGTGTTTCTCCGTCATCAACACCGCCTTGGGGAAATTGCCAAGAATGTTGACCGTAACGTCTAGCCCAAAAAACCTGCCCCTGATTATTGCAAATTACAATTCCGACATTGGCACGAAAACCTTCGGCATCAATCACCTTAGTGCCTCATTTGTAAGTCGATTTTTAATGATTGTTCCACATTAGCTGCAATTCGGCAAACACTATTATCCCCAAAGTCATCACGCCCTAATCGCACGTTTACTATTTACGCTGTGCATAACGACTTAACCTTAAATGAGCACCGAGTAATTACAAGGATAAAATAACCCTTAATTCACACAACTTTTAGCAAAAAAAGCTAAGCTATGCCTTGATTATTATGTATCGTGCTATTTACTCACAGCTTGTGTATAACTTTTGATAAACAAGGCTATTTTGCAAACAAGTCCACAATAGCAGATCTAAAAACTCGCTTTCTCCACAGATTCTGTGGATAAACATGTTTATATAGTTGTATTTATCCCATATAGAATTTGCTAACTTAATTAAAGCTGAATTAGTTAATTAAAAATATTAAAGCTAGTCAGTCACTTACAGTTAAACTCTGACTTTTTGGGGTGAGCAAAATTACGCCAATCACAGTGCGTATAAAAAACAACCAAAAGCAAAGATATCCACCTTACGGGGGTTTTGCTATCATGGCGCTGTTAATTATTCAAGGTAAATGAGTAGCATGCGACCAACAAAACCCCATTCAATTAATGACTTAATGCAACGCGTAAACGCTATTGCCGGTTTAACATTAGGGCAATTAGCCTCTCAATACAGCTTTAAAACCCCTGACGACCTATTACGCGAAAAAGGCTGGACCGGGCAACTTATTGAATACGTGTTAGGCGCTACTGCAGGCTCAAAACCCCTCCCCGACTTTGAAGATTTAGGCATTGAATTAAAAACACTGCCTATTTCGTATAAAGGAAAACCCTTAGAAACCACTTTTGTGTCGGTTACCCCCCTTATAAACGTAACCGGCATGACGTGGCATACAAGCGCTGTGCGTAAAAAACTCAATCATGTTTTATGGCTGCCTATATTGAGTGAGCGCGATATTGCGCCTTTTGATAGAACCATAGGCAGTGGTTTTTTATGGCAGCCTACGCCTGAGCAAGACGCGTTGCTACAACGTGATTGGGAAGAACAAATGGAGTTAATAGCGCTTGGGCGAGTTGATGAAATATCGGGCCATTTAGGGGATGCTATTCAAATTAGGCCAAAAGCCGCTAATAGCAAAGTGGTTACCGATGCTATTGGCCCAAATGGGCAAACAATAAAAACCTTACCGCGTGGTTTTTATTTAAAAACCAGTTTTACAGGGGCTATTTTAAAGCAGCAGTTTCAGCTCTGAGCTGTGCAGAAAATATTATGAGTTAAGCAAATCCTGTTTCGCACTACCTGCGCGTGTCAGCAAGCTTAACGCCTACAAGATATTTCACCTTTTTTAATAAAATAATTTGAGGTTTAAATAAAGAATTTTCGCTTTTCTTGTACCCTCTTTTCGCACTGAGTGCGCGTTAGCAAGCTTAACGCCTACAAAGCTTCTCATCTCTTTAAAAAAGTATCAGGCATAAAAAATCCCCGCATTAGCGAGGATTTTATCATCTAAAATTAAAAATAAGATTCTATATAGAATAGAATTACTGACCTTTAACTTCTTTAAGACCGTTGTAAGGTGCTTTAGAACCTAGCGCTTCTTCAATGCGAAGAAGTTGGTTGTACTTAGCAACACGGTCAGAGCGGCTCAATGAACCTGTTTTAATTTGGCCTGCAGCAGTACCTACCGCTAAATCAGCAATAGTTGCATCTTCTGTTTCGCCAGAACGGTGTGAAATAACAACTGTAAAGCCTGCATCTTTAGCCATTTTGATTGCTGCTAACGTTTCAGTTAGTGAACCAATTTGGTTAAATTTAATTAGGATTGAGTTAGCAATACCGTTATCAATACCGCGTTTTAAAATCTTAGTGTTAGTTACGAATAAATCATCGCCTACTAATTGGATTTTATCGCCCATTAATTTAGTTTGGTGTGCAAAGCCATCCCAATCTGATTCATCTAAGCCATCTTCAATAGATACAATTGGGTATTGCTCAGTTAAATCTTTTAAGAAGTAGTTAAACTCTTCTGAAGTGAATTTTTTGCCTTCACCTTTCAGATCGTAAATGTTTGCTTCTTTGTCGTAAAACTCAGATGCAGCACAGTCCATAGCCAGTGTAATATCTTTACCTAGCTCGTAACCTGCGTTTGCTACAGCTGTTTTAATAGCTGCAAGTGCCGCTTCGTTTGATGCAAGGTTTGGTGCAAAACCACCTTCATCACCTACCGCTGTAGAGTGGCCGTCTGCTTTTAATACTTTAGCAAGGCTGTGGAATACTTCAGCGCCCATACGTAGGCCTTCGCGGAAGTTTTCAGCGCCAACAGGTTGGATCATAAATTCTTGAATATCTACAGAGTTATCTGCGTGCTCACCACCGTTGATGATGTTCATCATAGGTAACGGCATTGAGTAAACACCTGGTGTACCGTTTAGGTCTGCGATGTGCTCGTAAAGCTCAACTTTTTTAAATTGTGCAGCGGCTTTTGCAGTTGCTAGTGATACCGCTAAGATAGCATTTGCACCTAGTTTTTCTTTATTTTCGGTGCCATCTAAATCTAGCATTACTTTATCTACAGCACTTTGCTCTAATGCATTTTGGCCTTTTAGCGCATCCGCAATTTCGTTGTTAATAAAACCAACTGCGTTTAATACGCCTTTACCTAAGTAACGGGCTTTGTCACCATCACGTAGCTCTAGTGCTTCGCGAGTACCTGTTGATGCACCTGAAGGAGCGGCAGCGCGGCCCCAAGAACCATCAGCTAAATATACATCAGCTTCAACAGTAGGGTTACCACGCGAGTCCATAATTTCGCGACCAATTACTTTTACGATTTCTGACATCTTGATTCCTCTATATTCCCAAAATGGTGAGTTCAGCTAACTTTACTACGTTTTATATCTTTTAGTCAGCCCTTTAGACAAAAAAGCCGTGCAATATGCACGGCTTTTTTTAATTACGAAGACGTTTTTTGATGAGTATGAGCAGCTGCTACAAACCCTTCAAATAACGGGTGACCATCACGTGGTGTTGACGTAAATTCCGGGTGGAATTGCGCGGCAATAAACCATGGGTGATCTTTGTTTTCGATGATCTCTACTAGTTTTTTATCTTCTGATAAACCGGTAAAGCTTAAGCCTGCTTGCTCTAATTGCTCTACAAAGTTGTTGTTTACTTCGTAGCGATGACGGTGACGTTCAATAATTTCTGTATTGCCGTACACTTCGTGCACCTTAGAACCCGGCGTTAAGTGACATTTTTGTGCGCCTAAACGCATGGTGCCACCTAAATCAGATTTTTCATCACGTATCTCAATGTTACCCTCAGCATCTAACCACTCTGTAATTAAGCCCACTACTGGCGCTTTTGAGTGTATATTAAACTCAGTTGAGTTAGCGTCGGTTAAACCTGCAACATTACGTGCGTATTCAATAAGTGCTACTTGCATACCTAAACAAATGCCTAGGTAAGGTACTTTGTTTTCACGGGCATACTTAGCTGCTAAAATTTTACCTTCAACACCACGGCCGCCAAAACCACCTGGTACTAAAATAGCGTCTAGATGAGAAAGCAGTTCTACCCCTTTGCTTTCTAAGTCTTGCGAGTCAACGTATTCAATATTAATGGTTAAACGGTTTTTAAGACCTGCATGCTTTAGTGCTTCGTTAACTGATTTGTATGCATCTGGTAGTTCAATGTACTTACCAACCATACCAATCGTTACTTCGCCAGTCGGGTTAGACTCTTGATAAAGTACTTGTTCCCATTCAACTAAATCAGCTTCTGGTGCGTCAAGGTGGAAACGACGACACACAAAGTTGTCTAGCTCTTGTGATTTTAATAGCGCAGGAATTTTGTAAATGCTGTCTACGTCAGGAAGCGAAATAACCGCTTTTTCTTCAACGTTTGTGAACAATGCAATTTTTGCACGTTCGTTGTTAGGCAATTTACGGTCTGAGCGACAAATAAGAATATCTGGCTGAATACCTACAGAGCGTAACTCTTTAACTGAGTGCTGTGTTGGTTTGGTTTTCACTTCGCCTGCAGGGCCTAAGAATGGCACTAGCGTTAGGTGAATAAATAGCGCACGTTCGCGGCCAATTTCTGTACCTAACTGACGAATTGCTTCAATAAATGGTTGTGATTCAATATCACCTACTGTGCCACCAATTTCCACAATCGCAATATCATGACCTTCAGCACCGTCGTATACACGTTGCTTAATGTCATTTGTGATGTGTGGAATAACCTGAATGGTTGCACCTAAGTATTCACCACGGCGCTCACGACGTAGTACATCTTCGTACACTCGCCCTTGTGTGAAGTTGTTGCGGCTGGTCATTTTGGTGCGAATAAAACGCTCGTAGTGACCTAAATCAAGATCCGTTTCGGCGCCGTCTTCTGTAACGTATACTTCACCGTGTTGAATTGGGCTCATTGTGCCTGGGTCAACGTTTATGTAAGGATCCAGCTTTAAAATGGTAACATCTAAACCGCGGGCCTCTAAAATAGCTGCCAATGACGCTGCTGCAATACCTTTACCC
Source organism: Pseudoalteromonas sp. CST2 (assembly GCF_028599385.1). Lineage (NCBI taxonomy): Bacteria > Pseudomonadati > Pseudomonadota > Gammaproteobacteria > Alteromonadales > Pseudoalteromonadaceae > Pseudoalteromonas > Pseudoalteromonas sp. CST2. The sequence goes on along the minus strand of NZ_JAQREO010000001.1, from coordinate 577,619 downwards.
AACGAAGAAACAACCCCGCCAGTAACGAAGATAAATTTTGTACTCATGCGAACCCTAGAATATCAGGAATTAAAAGGAATATAACACCCGAGAAAGAGACTCTGGGTATATCATCAAGACGGGGCGAAATTGTACCAAAACAGCGTTGAGCAATCCAGCTAAAAATAGCGTTTAGACGCACAAAAAATGTTCGTTGATTAACATTAGGTTGTACTGAGCTAATCTTATTTCGCTTTTTTAATGGCTTCCCATGCTTCTTCCATTTCCTCAAGCGTTGCGCGCTCTAAACTTTTACCTTTTGCAATTAAATAACCTTGCACTTTTTCAAAGCGCGCCGAGAACTTATCGTTGGCTTGTCTGAGTAGTTGCTCTGGGTCACGTTTAACATGGCGAGCCACATTTACTGTGGCAAATAATAAGTCGCCTATTTCTTCTGCTGTATGATCGGATGAAGGGTCGTGCTCAAGCGCTTCTTTTACTTCAAGTACTTCTTCACTTACTTTATCAAGTGCCCCGTGGTAACTCGGCCAATCAAAACCAAGTGCGGCAACACGCTGCTGAATTTTTTTAGCTTTAGTTAGGCTTGGCATATTGGTGGGTATATCTTGCCAAAGAGAGGCTTTGCTTGGCTGTACTTTTGCTGCACGCTCTTGTGCTTTAATTGCTTGCCATTGCTTTGCTAATTGCTCGTCGGTTAATGCTTGCTTAGTGTTAAAAACATGAGGGTGACGGCGGGTAAGTTTACTATTTAGTTCACTAACCACGTCGTTAAAATCAAACATGTCCTGCTCTTTGGCAAGTTGTGCGTAAAAAACTATTTGAAACAGTAAATCGCCCAGCTCATTTTTAAGCTCGTTTAAATTTCCCGACTCTATGCAATCGGCCACTTCAAAGGCTTCTTCTAGCGTGTGCGGAACAATCGATTTAAAGTTTTGCTTGCGATCCCACGGGCAACCGTCGCTAGGATCGCGAAGCAACGCCATAATATCGAGTAGTTGCTCAAGGGCGTTACTGTTTGCCATTTTATTGGTTTCGCTTGGCACTGTGCACACCTTCAATTTGATGCAGCTTTGACAAAACCCGGTTTGTGCCCGATAGATCATGCACTTCTATTTGCATAGTAAATACTGCTAACTGATCGGCCCCAACTGTATTGACGTTCATGTTGATCACATTTACTTTTTCGTTAGCCAGTACAGAGCTAATATCGCGAATTAAACCTGAGCGATCGCTGGCTTCTATTTTTATACTTAGCGCATAAGAGCCGTTTATTTCATCTGACCAACTAACCGATATAACACGCTCTGGGTGTTGCTCTTTTAAGTTGTTAAATGAATCGCAATCTTCGCGGTGTACCCCAATGCCACGGCCTTGTGTAATATAGCCAATTATTTTATCGCCAGGTACTGGGCGGCAACACTTAGCAACGTGGCTCATTAAGCTGCCTACACCATCAACCACAATGCCGTTTTTATCGCCAGTTACTTTACTTGGCGCTTTAAAACGAATAACGGGTTCTTCTTCAGTACGATCACTGACAAAGTTAAGCATTTGGTTTAAGCGAACATCGCCGGCACCAATGGCAACCATTAAGTCATCTAGTTCTTTAAAATTAAAGCGCTTAATGGCTGGGTCTAAATCTTTGTAGGTTAAATCTAGCTTTTGCAGTTCGTTATCTAGAATCTCTTTACCGGCGCTTAAGTTTTTATCGCGGTCGAGCTGTTTAAACCAATGATGGATTTTAGCCCTTGCACGCGACGATTTAATATAACCAAGCGATGGATTTAACCAATCGCGGCTTGGATTAGGCTGCTTTTGCGTGAGAATTTCTACCTGATCGCCCGTTGATAGCTGATGTGTAAACGGCACTATTTTGCCAAATACTTTAGCCCCTATGCAGCGGTGCCCTACATTTGAGTGAATGTAGTAAGCAAAATCAAGCGGTGTAGCGCCAACAGGTAAATCGATGATATCGCCACTTGGGGTAAATATATAAACGCGGTCTTCTACAACTTGGTTTTTAAGCTCTTCGGCTAAATCGCCCCCATCAACCACTTCTTCTTGCCATTGCAGTAATTTGCGCAACCAGCTAATTTTTTGCTCATAGCCTGAGCCACGCCCAGGTAAAGCGCCTTCTTTATACATCCAGTGCGCGGCTACGCCTAGCTCTGCATCTTGGTGCATTTCGCTGGTGCGTATTTGTATTTCAACGGTTTTCCCTTCAGGGCCAAATACCACGGTATGAATTGATTGATAGCCATTTTGTTTGGGTGTAGCAACGTAGTCGTCAAACTCTTTATTAAGGTGGCGCCAATTAGTGTGCACAATACCTAGCGCGCCATAACAATCTTGCAGGCGCTCTACAACAATTCGCATTGCCCTAATATCAAACAGCTGATCAAACTCGTAGTTTTTTTGCTGCATTTTTTTATAAATGCTGTAAATGTGCTTAGGGCGGCCATACACTTGCGCCTCAATACCGGCTTCGCTTAAGCGAGCTTTTACTTGCGCAACCATGTCTTCCATATAGGCTTCACGAGCAAGACGTTTGTCATCAAGTTGTTTAGCAATGCTTTTATAGGTGTCGGGGTGTAAATACCTAAACGATAAATCTTCTAGTTCCCACTTAAGCTGGCCTATACCTAACCTGTTTGCTAACGGGGCAAAAATATCGGCGGTTTCTTTAGCGGCAATAACACGCTCTTCTTCATCGCCATTTTTTACATTGCGTAAATGGCACACTTGCTCAGCAAGTTTAATCACCACAGCGCGCACATCTTCAACCATGGTAAGTAACATTTTACGAATGTTATCTACCTGCATAGTGCCTTTACCTTGGTGCGATAAAGTACTAATAGCAGCCATTTGCGCAACCCCAGTTAAAAGCATGGCTACATTTTTGCCAAGTTGTGCTTCTACGGTTTCAAGGTCTACTAAGTCATTTAAGTAGTAATGCGTGAGATACGCGGTTGCGAGAGATTCTGCATCTAAATTTAGCTCGGCTAAAATCTCGACCATTTCTATGGCCGTGTTTTGCCGTGCTTGGTTGTCACATGTAACACACAATGCTTGCGCTTTGTTTAGTAGCGTTATTTTCTCTTGCGATAACGCTAACTGTTTTAGGCTAGTAGCAAAGTCACCTGTGTCGTCCTGCTGATGTGATTGACGTGTAGCGACCATAAAACGCTTTACCTCCGTTGAAATAACGCCATTGTTTCTATGTGTCCTGTATGTGGAAACATATTCATTAGCCCAATTTTAGTAACTTCAAAGCCTGCTTGCGAAATAATTGCACTGTCACGGGCTAAAGTAACAGGATCGCAAGAGACATATAAAATGGTTTTAAACTGCTTTAAAGGTAGTTGCTCTAAAACAGCCATAGCACCTGTGCGAGAAGGGTCTAATACTAATACGTCTAGCGCCTTATTAAACCATTGTGCTGTTTCAATTTTTTGCGTTAAATCAAAACAATGAAAGTGCGCATTAGTGATAGAGTTAGTTTGCGCATTTTGTGTCGCCATTGCAACCGCCGATGTAACCCCTTCTACTCCAATAACCGATTTAGCATGCTGGGCTAGCACTAATGAAAAGTTACCAATACCACAAAATAAATCCAATACTTGCTCGTTTCCTTGCAAGTTAAGCCAATTTACCGACTGAGCTAACATAGCTTGGTTAACTTCATCATTTACTTGAATAAAATTACCAAGGCCAAATTCAAACTTTAAATTAAACTTTTCTAAAAAATAATACGGCGTAGGCAAATAAGCCTGCTCTATAACATCGCTGTTGTCTTGCCAGGTAATTAACCACTGCTGTGCGTTTGCCGCTTCTTGTACGTAGCTTTTGGCTTCATCTGGTATCGCTTTAGTATGGCGAATAACAATAAAGTTCCCAGCCTCGTTTTGGCACAACTGTAAATGACTTATACTGTGTAGCGCTTTATATTGATTAATAAGCGTTTCAAAAATACTAAATACGTTAGTAAATGCCTCACTAAGCACATCACATTGCTCAATACTAATCACATTTTTAGAGCTAGGCGCACGATACCCAACTCGCATTTTTTTAGCGGCTTTATCATACATTACGGCAATACGGGCACTGCGTCTGTAATGAGTGGGCTTACTTAAAAGAGGCGCTTGCCAATTTAAGTCGCTTAATTTGGCAAATTTTTGAAACAGTTGCGTCACTGCATTCTGCTTTTCAGCCACTTGCTGATTTATTTCTAGGTGCTGCAACTGGCAACCACCACAGTGATTATAATGCTGACAAAAAGGCTGCGTGCGTGCATCGCTTGGATTAATAACCTTAACCAGCTTTGCACTACTGTATTTGGCTTTATCTTCTATTAGGGTTGCCGTTACTTTTTCATTCATTAAAGCGCCGCTTACAAAGCACACTTTATTATTGTGTTTGGCAACGCCCCGCCCTTGATGATCCATGGCCGTAATATTAAGTGTGAGTGTTTGCTGTTTAAGTGGTTTTTTCTTTGCTTTAAAAATTTGCGCCATGCGGCATTACCTTAAATTTTGTATTACGTATAAGCAAATCAGATGCTTTGAGAATAGCCGATGAACCGTATATACTCGATCCATACTAATAATGATAATAACGCTTCCATTATGACCAAATTAGGCTTACGTGATTCTGTTTTAACCTTAACCTTGATCCCCACAGTGATCATTGGTTTGTTACTTGGCGGCTATTTTACAATAAATCGTTACATTGAGCTTGATGAAATTTTATATCAGCAAGGCAGCTCAATATCTGAACCCTTAGCAATTGCTTTAGAGCAGCCTTTACTTGAAAAAAATAAAAAGCTGCTCAACCGTCTGATTAGTTACACACACAATAAGCACTCCCCAACCATTAAATCGATTGCTATTTTTGATACCAGCAATCAGCTTATTATGACCAGCAACTATCATCGCTCGTTTGATGAACTAACTCAAAAAGAACAAATTGAAAATCTTCACACAACAAAAATTAATAAATCAGAAGAGTTAATCACGTTCTATACTCCAATTTTTAATCACTCTGCACCGGTATCAAAATGGGATATTAATGATTTTCAAACCCCGCTTGGCACCGTTATTTTACAACTTAATAAAGACCAAGCGATTATAGGCCAGCAGCGAGCGGTTTTAATTAGCGGCATTGTTATTTTATTTTCAATAATATTGGCATCTATTTTAGCGCTTAAGCTTAGCCGTATGTTTATGAACCCGCTTAATAAGTTAGTACTTGCCACCGACAAACTAGTTGAAGGTAAAAGAGACACGGGTTTAAACGACACCATGATGGGCGAATTTGAACTTTTGCGTGAAGGGCTTAATACCATTGCCCACACTATGGTTATGCAAAAAGATGAAATGCAGAAAAATATTGATCAGGCCACGAGTGATTACCGCGAAACCCTAGAGCAATACGAAACTTCAAATATTCAGCTAACCATGGCCAAAAAAGAGGCGCAAGATGCTAACCGCGTTAAGTCCGACTTTTTAGCTAAAATGAGTCACGAGTTACGTACCCCGCTTAATGGGGTTATTGGCTTTACGCGCCAATTGTATAAAACACCTTTAAATAAACATCAAAAAGACTACCTCGATACCATAGAGCTTTCTGCCAATAGTTTATTGACGATTATTAGCGATATTTTAGATTTTTCTAAACTTGAAGCGGGCGCAATGGAGCTTGAATCAATCCAGTTTCAACTGCGCGATAGCGTAAACGAGGTTATGACATTATTAGCTCCCTCGGCGCATGAAAAACAACTTGAACTATCTATTTATATCAACCCACAAGTGCCTGATGATTTAACCGGTGACCCCACTCGCCTTAAACAAGTACTCATTAACTTGTTAAGTAATGCCATTAAGTTTACTGAAAAAGGCTCTATAAAAGTTGATATAAGCTACCGCTTATTAGATGAAGACCGCGCCTCTATTTTAGTATCAGTAACCGATACCGGTGTGGGTATTCCAATGGATAAGCAAGATGCGTTATTTACTGCATTTGGCCAAGCAGATTCATCTATCACCCGAAAATTTGGCGGCACTGGTTTAGGTCTTATTATTACCAAACATATTGTAGAGGCTATGAATGGCCGAATAACGCTAAATTCAGCCCCGGGAAGCGGCACCTGTTTTACCTTTAATGGTGTGTTTAGGTTGCCTGACCATACCTTTAGTAACGACTTACCTTCTAAATCACTTATTGGTAAACGCATATTATACTTAGAGCCACACGAGCATACGCACCACTCAGTGCTTTCTGTATTAAACGAGTGGGAAGCGGTTGTAACCGCCTGTTTTAATGAAGCAGCGTTTTTAGATGCCATCAAACATAAAATGTTTAAATACGATATTTGTATTATTGGTGATATGGCATCGGTAGATGATATGCAGCGACTTAAAGGCTATGTGAATATGGTTCGCGAGTCGTGCGATTATTTATACCTTATGCTCAATACTGTATCACATAATATGCGCGAAGCGTTTATTGGTAGCGGTGCCGATGCGTGCTTAAGTAAACCGCTTAATCATCGTAAATTATGTGAAGTACTGGCTGCGCCTTATCGCCTTGATCATCCAACCTTAAATATTGAGCCAAGCGATCAAACATTATTGCCATTAAAAGTACTGGTGGTAGATGACAACGATGCAAACTTAAAGCTTATTTGCACCTTGTTAAAAGAACAAGTTGAATTTATAGATACGGCCTACAATGGCTCACAAGCCTACAGTTTAAGTAAAAGCCATAAGTACGATGTTATTTTTATGGACATACAAATGCCGATTATGGATGGCATTACCGCGTGTAAACTTATTAAGGAGTCTTCTTTAAACGAAGACACACCTATTATTGCGGTAACCGCGCATGCACTGCACAGTGAAAAAGAGCAGCTATTAAAAGATGGCTTTAAAGGCTATTTAACTAAGCCTATTGATGAGGACATGCTGAGCCAAATTATATGCGATCATAGCCCGCAATCGCCCGTAAGCCGCGACAAAATTAAAAGTGTAACGTCACAAAGCCCAGCTCCATTTGAAAGTAACTGCTTAGATTGGTCGCTTGCGCTACAACGCGCAGGGGGTAAAGGTGAGCTGGCGCTGGAAATGCTCAATATGCTGTTACAAAGTGTGCCAGAGACACTCTCGCAGCTCAACGAGGCTATTGAGAAAAACGATTGCCAAACGGTATTAAGTGTTATTCACAAATTCCATGGCGCGTGCTGTTATACCGGTGTGCCTAAGCTTAAATCACTAGCAGAAACCATAGAAACCTCACTTAAAAGTGATTGCGTGCTAGATAACGTTGAGCCTGAACTATTTGAGCTTCAGGATGAGCTGGAAAACCTCATGGCAGATGCAAGTGTTACCGAGCATCAACGCTAAAAAACACGTAATAAAAAAGCGCAGTAAATGCGCTTTTAACAGGTTTTAATACCATTTTACTTAATTAAGTATTTCTATTAAATGGTGCCACCATAGGGTTAAATTTATAACCTTGCCTCAATCATGAGGCGTTTCATGTCGCGTACTGCTTTTTCAAGGCCATCAATAGCTGCGCGCGCAATAATAGCGTGGCCAATGTTAAGCTCATAAATTTCAGGCATTGCAGCAATTGGTTTTACGTTATGATAATGAAGGCCATGCCCTGCATTTACAATTAAGCCTAAGCTCGCCGCGTATTTTACACCCTCTCGTATGTGCTCAAGCTCTTTGTTTAAATCTTCATCATTAGTGGCATCTGCATACGCGCCGGTATGAATTTCTACATACGGTGCACCACACGCTTTAGCTGCATCTAACTGTGCTTTATCGGCGTCAATAAATAATGACACTTTAATACCCGCATCAGTTAGTGTTTTAGTGGCCGCTTTAATTTTATCTACATTACCAGCCACATCTAGGCCGCCTTCGGTCGTAAGCTCTTCACGTTTTTCAGGTACTAAACATACGTACTCAGGCTTTACTTCAAGGGCAATATTAATCATTTCATCTGTAACCGCTGTTTCAAGATTCATACGCGTTTGAATCGTTTTAGCCATTACGTATACATCGCGGTCTTGAATATGGCGACGGTCTTCACGCAAGTGAATAGTAATACCATCTGCACCGGCGTGCTCTGCCACACTGGCTGCATGTGCTGGGTCTGGGTATGATGTACCACGCGCTTGGCGAAGCGTTGCAATATGATCAACGTTTACGCCTAAAAGAATGTCTTTCATTTTGTTACCTGTAAAATATGTTTATTGAGAGGCCATAAATAATTCACGGCTTTTTAATGGTTTATTACCCAGTAAAGGTTTTAGTAAATAACGGCTTAATTGTTTTGCCATATAGAGTACATCGCTTTGGCTAAAATCATGATTAGCAATCGCTTTGAGCTGCGCGCCGCTAAACCCTGAGCGCGTATCTTGTTGCATCAAAAAACCCAACTCAGGAAAGTAACTATACGTTTGTCTTTCATCAATTGGCTCACCACTGGCATCAAAGCTAAAGTCGACGCCATAGCCCAACAACTCTAATAATTGAAATTCGTATGAGCGCAGCACCGACTGTAAATCAACATCGCTATTTAAGTTCTCTAGGTGAGTTTTGTAGAGCTCAAACACTTGTTCAAGTGGCTCGTTTACCGGCACAATGCGGTTAGTCAGCTCATTTAAATAAAAGCCACAGTAAAGCTTATCCTTTGTTAAATATAAAGGATTACCATGTAGCTCAAATTTATTAATGTATTTTAAATCGTACTTGCCACTGTAATGAACAAGCAGTGCCTGAAAAGGCTGCAATTGTGCTTTGTGTTTAGTGGCCTGGCGACCACTCACTCTGGCTAGCATTCTTAGCTGGCCTACGCCTTCTACCAGCATATCGAGCATTACTTGGGAGTCGCTATAAGGACGCCGATGTAATAGGTACGCTGTGTAGAAGTCGCTATCCATATTAGTTGGTTAAATGCAGGTTAATCTTCGCCATAGCCTAAACTTCTTAAGGCACGTTCATCATCTGCCCAACCCGATTTAACTTTAACCCAAAGCTCTAAAAACACTTTGTTATCGAGCATTTCTTCAAGGTCTTTACGGGCTTCACGGCCAATCACTTTAAGCTTTTCGCCTTTGTTACCTATTACCATGCGTTTTTGGGTTTCACGCTCAACAAGAATTAACCCGTTGATATGCCAAACACCGTTTTCTTGCCATTTAAACTGCTCAATTTCTACAGTAACAGAATACGGCAGCTCTTCGCCCATAAAGCGCATTAGCTTTTCACGAATAACTTCTGCCGCCATAAAACGCATTGAGCGGTCGGTTACATAGTCATCAGGAAAGTAAAATTCGCACGGTGGTAAGCGTTTAGTTACTTCGGCTTTAATTAAATCAACGTTTTTACCTTGCGTTGCCGATACCGGCATAATGCCCACAAAATCAAATTTGTCGCCAAGCATCTTCATATGCGGTAATACTAAATCGCGGTCTTTTACTTGGTCTATTTTATTAATAACAAGTAAAACGGGCTTACCACTTTGCGATACTTTATTAAGTACCATTTCGTCATCGGCATTCCAGTGAGTGCCCTCAACAACAAAAATAATAAGCTCTACATCACCAATTGAGCTCGATGCAGCACGGTTCATTAAGCGGTTAATAGCGCGCTTTTCTTCAACGTGTAAGCCCGGCGTATCAATATAAACAGCTTGGTGTTGCCCTTCTGTATGAATACCCATAATACGGTGGCGAGTTGTTTGTGGCTTGCGCGAGGTAATACTTACTTTTTGCTCAATGATTTCATTAAGCAATGTTGATTTACCTACATTAGGGCGGCCAACAATGGCAACCATGCCACAAAACGTATCAATATCACCTTCATGAGGCTGTATTAAGGTATCAAGATTCATTTTTTAGTATCTTCAATGCTTTTTCGGCAGCTTTTTGTTCGGCTTTACGGCGCGAGCTACCAACTGAAATAATGCTATCCATACCTTCAACTATACATTCAACCGTGAACGTTTGATTGTGCGCTTGACCTTTGGTATCAACAACGGTGTAGCCCGGTAAAGATAACTTACGCGCTTGTAGATACTCTTGCAGCAGGGTCTTAGGATCTTTTTGATTAAGCCCTGGTGAAATAGCATCAAGTCGAGATTCGTACCACGCTAAAATTAGCTCGCCACAGCGGTCTATGTTTGAGTCTAAAAACACAGCCCCTATAATGGCTTCTACAGCATCAGCTAATGTTGATTCACGACGAAAACCACCGCTTTTTAACTCACCCGGCCCAAGGCGCAAGTAGTCACCTAAACCAAACTCTAGCCCAAATTCAGCAAGGGTTTGGCCACGCACAAGCGTAGAGCGCATACGGCTTAAATCGCCTTCACGCGCTTTTGGAAATTTGTCGTACAAAGCATTGGCAATAACAAAGCTCAAAATTGAATCGCCTAAAAACTCTAAGCGTTCATTGTGCTGACCTTTATGACTGCGGTGCGTCATTGCCTGTTCAAGTAAACCTTGATCAGCAAATTCGTAGCCAATTCGTTTATATAATTCTGTTACATTTTTTTTCATTGTTACTGAATATTACCTAGGCGTTCAAAACGAACACCAGTTGGAACCCATCCTGGTAAAACATCATCTGGGCCATTCTCAAATTCAAAACTCATCCATATAAAGACAGCTTTACCCACCAAGTTTTCTTTTGGTACAAAGCCCCAAAAGCGACTATCTTGGCTGTTGTCGCGGTTATCACCCATCATAAAATAATGATCAGCTGGTACAGTCCATTCATCCGAAGGAGTCCCTGGTTGCTGATAGTAACGCCCTTTACGTTCAGGAGCGCGTGGGTTGATTAAAATGTCGTGCTTGAGTGTCGTTAAATCTTCATTTACTCGGGCAAGCGACATTTGGCCTTGTTTAAACTCATTATCGTTAATTAATTTAAAATCAATTTTATTAAACTCATTACAAAGTAAGTCACCCTGCTGGGTCTCGCCTTCTTTACAATTAGGTTGAATATATAAACGCTTATCACGATAAACAATTTTATCGCCTGGTAAACCAATAGCACGTTTTATATAATCTACTCGCTCATCTAACGGGTATTTAAAAACAACAATATCGCCGCGTTCAGGCTCGCCTACATCTACAAGCTGGCTACGCCATACTGGGTCTTTAATCCCGTACGAGTACTTTTGTACTAAAATAAAGTCGCCCACCAACAAGGTTGGCATCATTGAACCTGACGGTATTTGAAAAGGCTCAAAAATAAACGACCTAAAAATAGTAATAGCTGCAATCATCGGAAAAATCGACTTTGCAGTTTCTGTAATTGCCGGCTCAGGTGCTATTAACGCCGCTGTTTCTTCATCAAGCTGGCCACCGGCAGATGTTTGGGCAAGCGCCAAACGCTCTTGCCTTTTTGGCGCATACATTAGGTGGTCAATTAACCATATTAAACCTGAGCCTAACGTTAATAACACCAATAAAACTGAGAAATAACCAGCCATCTATAATCCTTTGTTTTTATTTACCAACTTTCAAAATAGCTAGAAACGCTTCTTGCGGTACTTCTACGTTACCCAATTGCTTCATTCGTTTTTTACCATCTTTTTGCTTTTGCAGTAGCTTTTTCTTACGACTCACATCACCACCGTAACACTTAGCGATTACATTTTTACGTAATTGCTTAACCGTGGTACGCGCAATAACATGTTGTCCTATTGCAGCTTGAATCGCAATATCAAACATTTGACGCGGAATAAGCTCTTTTAACGCATCAGCAAGTTGGCGGCCACGTGATTGTGCACTGTCGCGGTGAACAATTATAGCGAGCGCATCAACACGTTCACCATTGATAAGTATATCAACACGTACCATGTCTGATGTTTGAAAGTGCTTAAAGTTGTAATCAAGCGATGCAAAACCACGACTGGTTGACTTTAATTTATCAAAAAAGTCCATAACCACTTCAGCCATAGGTAGTTCATAAGTTACAGCGACTTGCTTGCCGTGATAACTCATTTTAGTTTGCATACCACGCTTTTCTACACACAGAGTAATAACGCTACCTAAAAACTCTTGCGGTACAAGTATGTTTGCCTCTACCACTGGTTCGCGTATTTCAACAATATCATTTACCGCCGGTAAGTCAGACGGGTTATCAATTTGACTCGTACCTTCTTTGGTTACTACTTCGTAGATTACAGTAGGTGCCGTGGTAATTAAATCAATATCGTATTCACGCTCTAAACGCTCTTGAATAATTTCCATGTGTAGCATACCTAAAAAGCCACAGCGGAAGCCAAAACCCAGTGCTGTTGAATTTTCAGGTTCAAAAAATAACGACGCATCATTTAAGCTTAGTTTATTAAGCGCATCGCGGAACGATTCATAATCATCAGAGGCAATTGGGAACATACCTGCATATACTTGCGGCTTAATTTTTTGAAAGCCTGGTAAACGCACTGGTGCCGCATTTTTTTGATGCGTAATCGTATCGCCCACTGGGGCGCCGTGTATTTCTTTAATACCGGCAATAACAAACCCTACTTCGCCGGTACGTAAAATACCCGTGTTGGTTTGTTTAGGGGTAAAAATACCCACGTGATCAGCTGTATGTACTTGCTCGTTCGACATTATTTTTATTTTGTCGCCGGCACGTAGTTCACCATGCTTAATACGCACTAGTGATACAACACCTTGGTATGGGTCAAACCACGAGTCAATAATAAGCGCCTGTAAAGGTTGATCTTTTTCACCTACCGGTGGTGGGATATCCTTTACAATCATTTCAAGTACTTCAGCAATACCAACACCAGTTTTTGCACTACATTGCACAGCGTCTAGGGCATCAATACCAATAATGTCTTCAATTTCTTCTGCTACACGAAGCGGATCGGCTTGCGGTAAATCTATTTTATTTAAAACAGGGATTACTTCTAAATCCATTTCAATGGCGGTATAACAGTTTGCCAGCGTTTGTGCTTCAACACCTTGTCCGGCATCAACAACTAAAAGCGCACCTTCACATGCCGCTAAAGAGCGAGAAACTTCATAAGTAAAGTCAACGTGCCCTGGTGTATCGATAAAGTTAAGTTGGTAGGTTTCGCCATCGTTAGCAGTGTAGTTAAGCGTTACACTTTGCGCTTTAATGGTAATACCGCGCTCACGCTCGATGTCCATTGAATCTAACACTTGCTTTTGCATTTCGCGGTCTGTTAAGCCACCACAAACCTGGATCAAACGATCTGAAAGGGTCGATTTACCATGGTCAATATGGGCGATGATCGAAAAATTACGGATATGCTTCATAAACTGGATTCTAAACTTCTATTTTAATAGGCTAAGTACGAATACCTGAGTGACTTGAAAATACTTATTGGGTATAAGTGCTATATAAATGGCTAAATGCGCTTTAGATAATCAAATTTTTGATTGCCTTTTTACCCTGTATTTCCAAGTTACTCTGGTATAAAACGGCAATTTTACATTTAATTGGCCTTAATCACCATCTATTTGCGTTAAAGGAAGGCTAATTGGATGAATTTTTATCACTTTTACATCATGCCTGAGTGTTTTTACTTTGCTTTTAGCTAAAAAGTAACCACCTACACCGCCCAAAGCGGCGAATAATATTTGCCATCCCTGCGCTAAAAGTAGTAATTCGGCACTAATAAATGCAAGCGTTAATCCTAAAAATAAAGGCAGCATGTATACAGCAAAAGCATGTTTGACTAGATGCGAATCATCTAATGAGAGCGTTACTTTTTGGCCCACTTCTACAGGAGTATCAAATTGATATGGAAAGGTTTTTTTATCGCTACCAAAGAGTTTGGCAAAGACTTGCGAGCCACAGCGGCCATTACACCCTTCGCAGGCTTTTTTTTGCTGGGCTTCTAAGTGGGCAGTGGTGCCATCTAGGGCAACCACTGTAAGTGTTTGTTCAATCATAACAACCCTTACGAATTGTTTATAATGCGCGAGTCACTGACTCAGCAATTGCCTTTGCGGTTTGGCTTGGCACATTACCAACAACGGATACATCAAAGTTTCCGCCATTATGCACATAAATTGTCGTTGCGCCAGAAGTTAATGATCCGCTTAAGCGGCGACCTGGTAGGGGGCGCTGTACAAAAACAGAAATTTCCACAAACCCATCAGAATATAAATAATAGTCAGTAAGTTCGTTGTTTAAATCAAGTTTATGGCGGTCTGATTTTAGTAATTTAAAGCCATTAGGTAACCAACCAATGCGCCAGTTTGTGGCATTACTTTTTTCACCTTCCAGCGCGTTACCTGGTAACGGCGTTGGAAAATTACGATTGAGCACTTCTAAAATCATCGGTGCTGGTTGCTCTGTTACGCTAATATGGGTTAACTGTAGCTGCTCTAATGCTTCACCTTGGTGGTTAACATAAGCGGCTTTTAATAACAGCGATGACTCTGTATCAAGCCAAATCCAATAGTTATATTTGTATTCATCTTTTGATTCTATTCTCACCAGTTGCGCCGCTCGCCCTGCAATACGGCCTTTACCACCTAGCACAAAATCATATTGGCTGCTTAGCGCTTCAATATCTTTAAATAATACTTCAGGTATTGGCCCAGCAATGGAGTCTGTATTTATAGAATATGGCTGCGATTGCGGTTCAAAGTAGGTTACTTGGTCGTTAATTCTCACCATTTCTAAGCCCGCTCCATTAAGTAAACTTAAATGCTCAAGCTCTGTTTCACCTTGCTTTGCATGCACCCAACGGTAAGGTTCCATGGCTTTACCCTTTACCACCACAAAAGAGGCGTCAAAATTACGGGTATGCACTGCATTCGCCATGTTTAGTAATAAATCTTTGGCGGGATTTGTGTCGTTAGCAAAAACATTAAAGCTTAATACCAACGACAGAACAAAAGTGATTACTTTCATTTAATTAGTTTTTTTCCTCTTGCGCTTTGTCACTATTTTGCGCTGTTTGCAAAGAGTGTGCAACACGTGCTTGACGTTGATGCTCTAAAACTAACGCGCCAATGCGTTGTTGCTGTAATTCGCGTAAACCTTGCTCAGCGTTTTCAAGAGCAGGTTCTGATGAATAACTCACCGGCGATGCCATACCTGTTAATGGGGTAGTTTGTAAAAGCGGAATTTCGCTTTCTTGCTCGCCCGCACCTTGCGGCAAGGTATTTACGCCAACAATGGCAAACATAGCTACGCTTGCAGCAATAGCAAGTTGTGCAACCGGCTTGCGCCAATTAAACGCCACTACTTTGTTATCTTGCTGGGCTTCACTGTGCTCGGTATCGGATGCGTTATTTGTTGTCGATTGGGTGAAATCGGCATACACAGGCTCACTTTCAAGTGCTAAGGCTATGTTATCGCTTATATCGATGTGTATGTCGTTGTTATTTTTTTGAGCACGCATCGCATCACCAATTAGCGCATATCGACCAAACGTAGCAACATCCTGATCAGAAATTTTACCCTCTGCAAGGTGTTGTTCGCCGTCAAGTAATGCTGATAACGTTTCGCTATCCAACTTGTTAACGTGTGCTTTTGTCATACTAAGACTCGCCTATTAATGGGTTTAATTTATTATCTATTGCTTCTCGGGCTCTAAAAATACGCGAACGTACTGTCCCAACAGGGCAATCCATTACCACGGCTATTTCTTCATAGCTCATCCCTTCGATTTCTCTTAGGGTAATCGCGGTTTTGAGGTCTTCAGGCAAACTATCAATCGTATTAAAAATAACAGCGCGTACTTCGTCGCTTAACAGTAAGTTTTCAGGCGATGCGTTTGAACGCATCGAATCCGCACCGTCATAAAACTCGGCATCTTCAGCGTCTATATCGTTTGCTGGCGGTTTACGGCCCTGAGCTACTAAATAATTTTTAGCACAATTAACGGCAATACGGTATAACCACGTATAAAAGGCACTATCACCTCTAAAGTTTGGAAGTGCACGGTAGGCCTTAATAAATGCCTCTTGTGCTACATCTGCAATATCGCCTTGGTTAGACACATAACGTGAAATTAACCCTGCAATTTTGTTCTGATACTTCTTTACTAATAGGTTGAAGGCGTTTTTATCTCCTTGCTGGACCCTTTTTACAAGCGCTAAATCTAATTCCTGCTCGCTCATTCGAGCCGGTACTCCTCTGTTTGATTCTTGCTGGTTATTCATAGTGTCGCCATTGTTCACAAATACTCTGACCTCTTTATGAATAAAAAGTTCTGCTTAATATTATTTTTTTATAAAATAGTCGTAAATAACGGCGCTAAGCCATTAAAATCACTACGTAGTAATATGACAAATATGATACAACTACATTATTAAAAACAAATATTGCTCTAATTTGAGCATTGTAACCGCAAAGTACCTCTGACATGAACCAAAATAAACATCATATTGCTGATGTCGCTATTATCGGTAGCGGCGCGGCGGGCTTATCTCTTGCATTGTCTTTAGCTAACTATTGTAATGTTACTGTGATCAGTAAAGGTGCCCTCACCGAAGGCTCTACACTGTATGCACAAGGCGGGATTGCCGCAGTATTTGATAAAAAAAACGACAGCATAGAATCACATGTTGAAGATACCCTTGATGCCGGCGGTGGTTTATGTGACCGAGAAGCTGTGCATTATACTGCAAGTAATGCGCATCAGTGTTTACAATGGCTCATTGAGCAAGGCGTTCCTTTTGATATGGAGTTTGATAGCAAAGGAAAAGAGCGCTTTCATTTAACCCGCGAAGGCGGACACAGCCATCGCCGTATTTTACATGCAGCCGATGCCACTGGTAAGGCCGTACAAACCACGTTAATTAGCCAAGTTAAAGCGCATAAAAACATTACCCTGCTCGAGCAATACAACGCCATCGATTTGATTAGTGATAAAAGCTTAGGTAAGCCGGGTTCGCATATTCATGGCATGTACGTGTGGAATAAAAAAGCAAAAAAAGTAGAAACTATTTCAGCTAAATTTGTAGCGCTCGCAACAGGGGGGGCAAGCAAGGTGTATTTGTACACTTCAAACCCTGATGTATCTAGCGGTGACGGTATTGCCATGGCGTGGCGTGCAGGCTGTAGGGTAGCCAATATGGAATTTAACCAGTTTCACCCCACAAGCCTTTATCATCCAGAGCTACAAAACTTCTTAATTACCGAAGCTATGCGCGGTGAAGGAGCGTATTTAAAGCGCCCCGACGGCACTCGCTTTATGAAAGACTTTGACGATAGAGAAGAGCTGGCACCGCGCGACATAGTAGCCCGTGCTATCGACTTTGAAATGAAGCGTTTAGGTGCAAATTGTGTATACCTAGATATTAGCCACAAAGATAAAGACTTTATTATTGAGCACTTCCCTACTATTTACGCAAAGTGTTTAAGTGTAGGGCTTGATATAACCAAAGAAGCCATCCCGGTTGTTCCTGCCGCGCATTATACGTGTGGCGGTGTAATGAGCGACTTTAACGGTAAAACCGATTTAGATAACTTATACGCTGTAGGCGAAGTAGCCTACACAGGTTTGCACGGCGCTAACCGTATGGCGAGCAATTCATTATTAGAGTGCATTGTATTTGCTCACGCTGCCGCTAAAGATATTTTAAGTAAACTTGAGCATGCGCCAGCACCACTTGCGCTGCCAAGTTGGGATGAAAGCCGAGTCAGTAATTCTGATGAAGAAATTGTTATTACCCACAACTGGCACGAACTGCGGTTATTTATGTGGGATTATGTAGGCATTGTGCGCTCAACTAAACGCCTAGAACGAGCACTGCACCGTGTTGAGTTATTACAACAAGAAATACATGATTATTACGCAAACTTTAGAGTAAGTAATAACTTATTGGAGCTTCGTAATTTAGTACAAGTAGCCGAGCTTATAATTAGAAGTGCAATGCAGCGTAAAGAAAGCCGCGGCCTTCACTATACGATTGACTACCCTGAGCAAAACGAAAACCCAACACCCACTATTTTGATTCCACCTCGCCATTAATGGCAATCAATGCTGCGCGCTTTAAACGTGCGTAGCTTTGCTTATTTACGCCATTAGCTGAAATAATAAGCCATTGGCGTTTATTAAAACCTTTAATGTGTAACCACACACTGGTATTTAATATTTTTGTTTTAGGGGTTATTTGCCCCTGAACTTTTAAACTTTCGTTTTCGAAGCGTATTTGCTTAGGCTCTAAAATAATAACGCCACTTTCAGGGTGAATGGCCACTATTTTTTGCCATACCCAGCAAAGCGCAATTGCATTTACAGTTATACAAACAACAATGCTAAAAAAAGAGCTTAAATAAAGCCCCAATACCACACTTAATAAGCAGAAAAACAGCACCACAGGCCGCTGCTCTGCTTTATTATTTACTACTGTAAACCTATACACGAACTCGGTCTAAAATTAGCGATACCATGGTATTAAGCTCAGCATCTTTACACTCTTCATGGCCCATAAACCATGCAAATAAATCAGGGTCTTCTTGGGTTAGCAAACGCTGAAATACAGCCTGTTGCTGTGCATTTAACGAATCATACGCCTGCTCTACAAATGGCATAAACAAAACATCTAACTCTAACATGCCGCGGCGACAAGCCCAGCGTATACGTGCTTTACTATGAATTTCAGTCATTTTAAACCTCATACTTAATTGTCCCGAGTTTAACAAATACCCGCCTAATTAGCAGCTATTAATCTGTGTTCAAATAATAAAAAACTGCCCGCCTTCGTTGCTGTACCCTAGGTTATAACTGCGTTATTATGTCTACTCATTTGTATTGCACAGAAGGTTTTTATGTCGAGCGTTTATGCATGTCCGTTATCTCACCAACTTATTAGCCTAACCGGTGCGGATAAATTGTCTTATCTTCACGGACAAATCACTCAAGATCTCAATAAACTATCTAACAGCAATTATTTATGGGCTGGTCACTGCAGTGCCAAAGGCAAGTTGTGGGGTGTGTTTAAATTATTTTCTCACCAAGATAGCTACTACTTAGCAGGTTCACAGCCTGAGGTAGAGAAGTCGCTCAGTGAGCTAAAAAAATACGCTGTGTTTGCCAAAGTAGATATTGATGTTTCTACGAACAGATTAATCGGGTTGATCAGTGACGATTTAACCCCAGTACTAGAAAAACTTGATATTCGTTTTTCTGATGACCAAACGGCCTGTGATTTCCCAAGTGGTAAAGCCCTTAAGTTAGCGCCAAATCGCGTTTTACTAATGGTTGATAGCCAATTTAGTATGCCAGATGATGTGTCTACATTAGATAACTGCGCACTATGGCAAGAAGCCGCTATAAAAGCGGGCGAGCCACAATTAAATAGTGACGCCATTGGCGAATACGTACCACAAATGGTAAACCTTCAAGCGATTAACGGCATTAGTTTTAAAAAAGGCTGTTACACCGGCCAAGAAACGGTTGCCCGTATGAAGTACCTAGGTAAAAACAAACGCGCTATGTATATTGTTACAGGTAAAAGCGATGGCCTACTTGAAGAGCCAGAGCTTGAAACCCAAGTGGGCGAAAACTGGCGCCGCGCTGGTAAACTAATTGCCCAAAGCTATAACGAAAATAGCCAAACCATATTTGGCCTTGTTGTGCTGCCAAACGATACACCAAGTACACACGTACTTCGTGCAAAGCACACCCCTCAGGTAGAGCTAAGCATTCTGCCTCTACCTTACTCTCTTGAAGATGAATAAATAGGAATGACTATGATCGTTGCACCAAACACAGTAGTAAAAATGCATTATTCAGTACTGGATAACGATGGCAATACCATTGATAACTCTTTTGATGGCGAGCCACTGGTTTTTATTATTGGCACAGGCTACTTAATCCCAGGGCTTGAAAATGCACTCCAAGGCAAGCAAGCCGGTGATACATTAAATGTAAAAGTAGAACCTGAAGAAGGCTACGGCGAACGTCACGATAACCTAATGCAAGCGGTGCCTAAGTCGATGTTTGATGGCATGGAGATTGAAGTGGGTATGCAATTTAGAGCGTCGACTGATGATGGTGATCAATCTGTGATGATTATCGAGATTCAAGATGAAGACGTTATAGTTGATGGCAACCACCCGCTTTCGGGTATTACCCTTAATTTTGATGTAGAAATTTTAGAGGTGCGCGAAGCAACCGAAGAAGAGCTTGCGCACGGCCACGTGCACGGTGAAGGCGGTTGTGGTCACGATCACTAATCATACCGCCGTTTATAAAAAAAGCGCCTAAGGCGCTTTTTTTTATAACATATTGTTGTAGGTCGCGGTTTTTATTGGCGCCGGTTCCTCTAAAGGGGTTTCACTGGGTGTTATTTTACCCTCAAGCGCACGTAATAAGCCTTGCTGATCATTTGTTCCCACTCGGTACTTAGTACCGTCTTTTAAGGTTAACTGTAGCGCACTAAACCCGGATACAGAATACACCCACCCATCATGCGTAATACGAATACCAATACCATGGCGGTAAGAGTTTTGCACCGCTTTAGCCTCCACTATGTCCGCAAGTGCTAATCGTTGCCCCGCAACGCCAGGGCCAAAAGCCCAACTAATTGTTTGCTCGTCAACTTTTACGGTTAAACCATGAAACAAAAAGCCGACTAAAACCAATACACCGGCAAATACCATTAATGGCACATCGGCGCCCATTAAGTTCCAGGCGAGGGCTACAAAGCCGCCTATCCATGCTAAAACAAAAAATATAAACACCGCATATTGTTTATGCTGATACATAACGCTCTCTTTATTATTAAAAACTGTACACCAACGTGGCGCTTAATTCTGAGTCGTATTTAAGGTTATCGTCTTCAGGTTTTGAATTATAACGATACATGTAGGCAAACTTTAACGATACCGCACCTATGACTTGGCTAATCAAAGCGGTTTCTGACTTCAAACGCGAATTTAACCCCGACAAAGACTGCTCAATACTCACATCTTGATTAAAGCGCGTGCGCTTTGATACCAAACGCTCCCACTGCATTGCAATACGAACTAAATAACCGGTTTTGTTTTCATCTTCTTCGCTTACCTCTGACTCATCATCAGCGACGGAGCGATATAAACCTGGGCCAATATCAATATCTACTTTATTTTTTACACCTTGGTAAACTCTGGCACCATAGCCAGTAGCCACCGTACTTTTGTAATCTAGGCCACTAAATTTATCTTCTTCGTAGTCACCGTAAATAAAAAATGAAGAGTTTTTAACGCCCACTTTGTAGTTACCCTGTGCAGAGACAAAAATACGGTCTGCCGTTACATCGGTTTGCCCTGTATCTTCGTTTTGATCTCGTTTATACAAGGTGTCTAATTTAAATTGGTTACGCCAATTTTCGAAGTCTTGGTATAAATTTCCTCTAAACTTAAAGCTGGTAGAGTTAGTATTACCCTTACTTAAAATCAAGCCAAATTCCGTATCGCCATAGAGCATTTCGCCTTTATGTAGCTCGTGAATTTCTTCATCAGAGAGTTGTCCATATTCATGAAAGTCTTCAAATGGATCAACAGCCCAACAGCGGCTGCTCATTATTAAAAACACGAATAGTAAATACTTATGCACGGTAAACTCTCTTGCACATACAAACAAAACTGCTTACTCAGCGTGCTCTGTTTCTTTCCACAAAATATGACAAAACGGCGCGTCTTTATCACGGCTAATTAAAATTTTTGCAAATAACACATCTTCGTTTTCAAACTCTAACCCCACTAGCACTTGCACAAATAACTCCGGCTCTATTTCAAGTGCTACAAAGTCTTGCCATTGCTCATCAGGCTCGCCCTCTTCAATAAACCCAAGTTCTTCTCGGTATTCGTTAAAGTCTTCAACATCTTGTTCGCTAAGATTATTTGGCGCCAGCTCTAAAAAAATATCGTACGCTTGATGGGTAACTTCTTCTTCGCTATATAAACGTGGGCCTGACATGGGTAAAACCTCAATGCATTTTAAGTGCGCACATAATATCAAAACTCATCTGTGTTTTGAGAAAAAACAGCTAAAAATAATGACTTTTTTGTTACCAGCTCATGCGCAGTTAAGCTTAAATAAGATTCAAAGTGCTTTGACTAAAAAAGTTAAAAATAATTCAATTTATTTTTTATTATAAAACAAACCGTTACTTTACTTAGTAAGGCGTACATCATAAGCTCAAACACATAATAATAGGAGAGCGCAATGATAAAACTAGAAATACAACAAGGCATTGCTAACGTTATTTTAAGCCGCGCAGAAAAACAAAATGCACTTAGCTTTGATATGTTCATGCAATTAAACAGCACTATTAAACGTATAAAAAAAGATAAAAGTGTTCGCGCCGTAGTGATAAAAGGTGATGGTGAGCATTTTTGCTCTGGGCTTGATGTGGCTGCAGTGATGGCCTCACCATTAAACATTGTTAGGCTGTTGCTAAAATGGCTACCTGGCAATCAAAACCTAGCGCAAAAAGTAGTACTGGGCTGGCAATCGTTAAGCGTACCTGTGATTGCGCAAATAAATGGAAATTGTTTAGGGGGTGGGCTACAAATAGCATTGGGCGCCGACTATAGAATTGTTGATACCCAAGCAAAACTGGCCATTATGGAAGCGCGTTGGGGGTTATGCCCCGATATGGGTGCTAATGTAGTGCTTGCTGGTTTATTAAAGCGCGACCAAGCACTGTGGCTGGCAAGCCACGCCAACCCGATTAGTGCATACACTGCCTACGAGCTGGGGTTAGTCACAGAGCTTACAGACAATACCGAACAGGCCACACAGCGCATGTTAAATATATTACGTGAGCGCTCCCCCGATACACTGGCAGCGATAAAGCGCGTTACTCAGCAAAGCTACACAACAAACCAGCGACAAATTTTAGCTAAAGAAACGTTTAGCCAAATTCGCTTGTTACTCAATCCTAATACTAAAAAAGCAATTGCCAAAGCAAAAGGGAAAACAGATATAAGCTATGCAAATTCAAAACGCTGGTAAGACTAAATTAGTATTTAATAATAGTGCGTATTTGCTAACGTTAATTTCTTTCTATATTAATGAGCCATTATCATGAAGTACTTGCTTAGCAGTGCAATTATTTTACTGTGCTTAGGGTGTGCTAAATTAATAATGCACTTAATTGGTGGCAGCTTCCCTGCACCGCTCCTTGGCATGGTTATTTTACTGAGTTTATTACTGTTAGGTGTAGTGAAAGAGCACCATATTAAACCCTCGGCCTCCCCTATTTTAAATATTATGCCAATATTTTTTATACCCGCGGGGGTAGGATTTATCGAGCACATTGCACTTATTAAGCTGCATTGGCCCTATTTGGTTTTGGTTATTTTGCTCGTCCCTGCCAGTACGCTTTTACTGGTAAGCAGCGTTGTTGGCTATGTTAAAGGTAAAAATAACAATGACTGAGCTGCACCTTACGCTATGGTACTTAACAACTCCCGCTATTATTTTGCTGTTTTTATTATTAAGAGCGTTTAATAAACACTGGCAGCAAAGCATAGTAAAGTCGCTCACCAACCCGGTGTTTTTAAGTATTGCGATTATTGCCTTAGTGCTTGTTAATTTAAAATTACCTTATGCTGATTTTTCCACGCATAGCCAACTACTTAGTTGGCTATTAGAGCCTGCTATAGTGGCACTGGCCTTACCTTTATATCAGCAGTTTATACATGTCAGAAAAAATCTACTGTTAATAGTAAGCACGTGTAGCTTAGGCATTATTAACGCCACTGTGGTGGCTTTTATTTTAAGTATTTTATTTGATGTACCCGCCAATTTAAGCGCCTCCGTAGCTGCATTAAGTGTAACTACGCCTATTTCGTTAATAGTTACTGAGTCTTTAGGGGGGATTAGCTCTCTTGCCGCAGCATTAGTCATATTTATTGGCTTACTAGGTGCACTCTTTGGGTTAATGCTCATTAAGTGGGTAGGTGTTAATAACCACCAAGCTCAAGGAATAGCAATGGGAACTGCGTGCCATGCTATAGGCACCGCAGCAGCACTGGACGAGCACCCAAAAATAGGTGCGTTTTCCTCGGTTGCGATGGCTTTAAGCGCATTATTAACCGCCATAATAGTCCCCGTGCTATATCCTTTTTTAGTCAACACTTTGCTATAGTTAGCAAAAAATAATTACGCAATATAAAGAGCCCACTATGATCAGTTCTGAAATAGAACAATTTGAAAAATACTACACCATGCTCACTGAGTATTTAGTTACCTACAGTATGCAAATTGTGGGTGCCGTTTTTATTCTTATACTAGGTTTGTGGGTTGCTAAAAAACTCTCAAATTTAGTCGCTAAATTGATGGCTCGTCATAATGTCGATATTACGCTTACCAGCTTTGTCAGTAACGTGGTAAAAGTATTGCTTATTGTGATGGTTGTAGTGATAGCACTTGGCAAAATAGGCATTAGTGTTACCCCCTTTGTAGCGGCTATAGGTGCTGCCTCTCTAGGTGCGGGTTTAGCCTTACAAGGGATGCTTTCAAACTATGGCGCAGGCCTTGCTATTATTGCAACGCGCCCCTTTGTGGTAGGCGATACCATTGAAGTAAAAGGGGTCAGTGGTCAAGTAAAAACAATTGAGCTGGGTTACACCATTTTAATAGATGAAGAAAAAGTAGAAATCACTATTCCTAACAAGCACATAGTGGGTGAAATTATTCACAACTCGTTTAGCTACTCGTTAGTTAAAGGAGAAATAGACATAGCCTATACTGCCTGCGCTGATACCGCTGTTAGCCTTATTGAAGAAGTATTAAAGGCTCATGATCAGGTGGCTCAAAACCCTATTTCTCAAGTAGGCATAGAGCGCTTTGCCGATAGCGGCGTAACCATTAGTTATCGCTATTGGGTGCCTACAACCAAAATAATAGAAACCAAGCTTGCTATTAACGCAGGCGTTTATAAAGCCATTAATAGCGCTGAGATAGAAATACCCTTTCCGCAGCGGGTGGTTACTATTAAAGAACGCGACCTTTCTTAATAAAAAACAAAGCCGCTTAATGCGGCTTTGTTGTTTTTTAGCTTAAAGCAGTAATAAACTGCCTAACCCTAAAAAGGTCACAAACCCAACTATATCGGTAACCGTGGTTAATATTACCGAGCCAGAAAGCGCAGGGTCTATTTTCATTTTGTCTAAAATAGACGGTATAACAACCCCAGCTAACGACGCAGCAACTAAATTAAGCAATATAGCAACGGTAATTGTAATGCTTAGCATTATGTCGCTAAACCAAACAAAGGTGAGCGCGCCAATCACTAATGCCCACACTAAGCCGTTCACCGCCCCCACCCGTAGCTCCTTTTTTAAAAGTGCATTGCGGTTAGAGTCGGTTACCTGGCCAAGCGCTAAACCGCGCACTATTACCGTTAAAGTTTGACTCCCGGCGATTCCGCCCATAGAGGCCACCACAGGCATAAGTACCGCCAGTGCCACAACCTGCTCTATTGTTGCGCCAAATAAGCCAATAAACCAAGATGCTAAAAACGCAGTGGCTAAATTTATACCCAGCCAAATTCCCCGGTTTTTAGCACTTTTTCTTACACTGGCAAACAGGTCTTCGTCTTCGCGTAAACCACCAGCTTTGGCCGCAGCTTCGTCGGCAATTTCTTGGCGTAGTTCGTATGCCGAGCTAATGGTTAAACGCCCGACTAATTTATTATCGGTATTAACCACCGGCATGGCCATTTTTTCACTGTGAATAACCACTTCTGCCGCTTCGTATAAATCATCATCTGCATGTAATGATGAAAAATCATAGTTTGCCAGCGCCAATAGGTTATCGCCTTCATCGGCTTTTATTAAATCATTTACTGCAAGTTCACCTATTAGGCTGCCTTGGCGGCTAACTAAATACACAACTTCGCTGTATTGTGGCAAACCTTTGTGCAGTAATTTTTTAACGCCTGCAATTGTTGCTTTTTCAGTTATTTTTAGAAAGTCGAAACCAACCCAGTGACCTAATTGCTCAGGCGGATACTGCTGAGCAAGATCGTATTGTTTCGTTTGTGCTTCATCGAGTTGCTTTTTAGCATAATCAACAAAGCGCTCAGGAATAACCTCTTCAAGCTCAAGTAATTCTTCAACATTCACTTCATCTAATAGCGCGTATGCCTCGCTATCATCTAAGGTTTGTAGTAACCATAAGCAGCTGTCATCGCTCAGGGTGACAAATATTTCATGCTGCGTGTCTTTATCTAATAGCTGCCAAATTTCTAGACGCTGTTCTTTTGGGATGGCTTCAAAAAGTAGCGATAGGTGCTCAGTAGATAAATTAAGCTGTGCATCGGCTAAAAGCTGGCTTTTTTGCGTGTGTGTTTCGCATTGTAATAAATCGTTTATTAGCTGCGGTAGTTGGTCGACTGGATACTCAATCATCTTGAAACCTTAAATTTAAAAATGCACATTGCTTATAGTTTACTTGAACAATAAAAAATTGCAGAAAAAACCTAAACTTATTAAGACGCTTTAAGCTTTGATGGTTGAAACTGCGCTCATTATTTTTGCGCATTGTAGGGGCAAAAACACCAGCGATACTACTGTTTATTTTAAAAATTAAAAAAGAAATTATTGGCCTTATTTTTAGCCAAAAAAAAGCCCATAACGCTAAGCTGTTATGGGCAAAGTCACACAATGAAAAAAGGGGAATTAAAATCTATCTGTTAAGTTACGTATTAGGTCAGAGTCCACAAACTGCGTGACCATTGCAGCACCCCATGCATATGCACGTTGTATTGGGTAGCCTTTAAATATCCAGCGTTTACGAACATGGTTAAAACGCTGCAAATACTGCTGCTTAGCACGCGGCAAAGGTGTACTACTTAGCTTATCCCACGCTTTATATACGCCCGACATGTCAGAACCGCGCATAAAACGTTGCAACCAACGCGCAAAGCGCGAAAAGCTAATGGTTGACTGAAAATCAATGATATAAGGCTTGCCATCGCTACCACATAATATATTGCCCATATTACGTAAATCTAAATGCACAATGCCTAGGCGGTGCATTTTTGCAACTTGGCGTTCAAGCTCAATAAAAAATTCAACAGGCAACGTCTCGCCCTGGTGTATTAAGCTCCTAAGCGGCGTGCCTTCTATGTAGTCATACGCCACCGCTATCGGCGATAAACGGCTAAACCGATTAGCAACTGCATCAAGCTGTGCTAAGCGGCTCAACCCTTTAAATTCTTGATTTACAGAAAGCTTGGCAAAGGTTTTACGAATAAACCACGGGCTTTGGCTAAAGTCTTTTACTATTAAGTCAAACGTATCATCTTTGTACCTGTATACAATTGCGTTCGCAAAACGCCCTTTATGAACAACACTTAAATACTGTTGCATAAATACATGTTCAGGAAACTGCTGCTGTAATTGTGATAACAACTTATTTTCAATCATAACAAACCTAACAAGATGATAACTTTAATTGCCTAGGCAACTATATTAGCAAAGTTGGATTTGCCGCACAATTAGATCTAGTACTTAGCAGGCTAAGTTTTTATTGAAACAGTATCGCTAAAATGTTGATAATCTTTTTTAGAGATTTAAGAAGGTGTATCTAGGTTGTTTATTGCTCGGTTTAGTAAGTCCATAACGCTGTGTTTTTCATTTTCAGAAAAACCGCTAAGTGCTTTTTCGTACACTTGATTTACTAAGGGCATTATTTGCGGATAAAGCGCTTTGCCTTTATCACTTAAACTTAAAAGTGTAGAGCGTTTATCAAACTCACATTGTGTTTTTTCAATTAAGTCTTTTTCTTCTAAACGCTTTAACAAACGGCTCATCGCCCCTTTATCGTACACCATATGATCGCTCAGCCCAGCTAATGTGTTTACTGAGCCACGCGCTAATAGCACTACCACAATATATTGCGCAGAGGTTAAGTCCATACAATCGAGTTGGGCATCAATGTGTGTGGCAATTTTTGAACGTAAAAACGATATCAACCGGCCTAGGTCTTGCTCTGCTACGAGCGTTTCGGGGTCGGCGTTTTGTACTGAAGGCATACTTTGTTGCATATAAGGGTTACTCTGTTTATTCAAAATGCGTGTAATAGACTACACATAATTAATAAAATTCCCTAGGGTTAGCGTACTTTCAAAAATAAAAATTTGTTCTACCTAGGGTCTGGCATGTTTGGCGTTAATACTGCGTTATCCCCTATGCCTGTGCAGCAACCTTAAAATATAAGCACAGCTTTACCAAATAAAAGTACCTTGCTAAAAATTCAACCTCAAAAAGCAAACAACCTCTAAACCATTTTGTATTTAAAATAAAAAGCCGCAACATAAGTTGCGGCTAGTAGTGGTTTATGCAATGACGTTTTAAACCTTAAACTGCCCTATTAACTGTCCTAAGTTTTCACCGCGCCCTGCTAAATGCTGGCTAACCTCAGAGGTGGCCTTACTTGCTTGGGTTAGTTCATTAACAATTTCTTGAATGGCAAACACATTACGGTTTATCTCTTCTGTCACTGAGCTTTGCTCTGTGGCAGCGGTTGCAATTTGCGTACTCATGTCGTTAATGGTGGTAACCGACGTAGTCACAGCACCTAAACTTTGCGATATATCGCGCGATGACTCAACTGAGCGATTACAACTTGCTTGGCTCGCCTGCATGGCATTTACCGCGGCGCCCACTAAGTTATGTAATTCACTTAGCATTTCACTAATTTCATGGGTACTAAGTTGTGTACGACTCGCTAAGCTCCTTACTTCATCAGCCACCACGGCAAAACCCCTACCCTGCTCGCCGGCACGTGCGGCTTCTATGGCGGCGTTAAGTGCAAGCAAGTTAGTTTGCTCGGCAATGCCACCTATTACACTAAGTACACTGTCTATTTTTTTAGATTGCTCACTTAAAGAGTTTACCTGATCAGCTGCTAGGTTAATTTCGCGCATAAGGTTGGAAACTTCACTTAGGGAAATATCTACGCACTCTTGCGCTTTTGCCACTTCTAGCGTTGCCGTATGAGTAGACTCAGCAACTTGCGTGGTATTTTTAGCCACTTCGTGAGAGGTAGCCGACATTTCGGTAATCGCTGTGGCAACTAAATCTGTTTCGTGGTTATGATTAAGCAGTTTATTTTCAAACAGTTTTGTTTGCGAATTAATATCGCTTGAGGCATTTTTTACATCATTAGTAACATCAGCCACATTACTTATAATGCTTTGCAGCTTGCTAACAAACACATTAAACGATTCGCCCAACTGCCCTATTTCATCGTGCGTATGTATAGCTAGGCGTTTTGTTAAGTCGCCTTCACCTTTAGCAATATCATCTAAGCTTTGGCCCATTATTTGGATAGGTTTAACCATAGCGTTAGACGCTAAAAGTGCGCCCACTACGCTAACCACAACCCAAAATAAGGCAATTAATAACAAGGTGGTTATTTTTTCGCGAGTATGTGATTGCATAGTCTGTTCATAATTTGCAAGCTCTGTTTGTATATCATCCATATAGGCACCCGTACCAATCATCCAATCGGTACCTGGTATCATTACGGCATACCCTATTTTCTCTACTAACCCGTTGGTATTTGGCTTTTGAAAATGGTAATTAAATGCCCCGCCACCTTTACGTGCTTGCTCTAATAATCCAACAATTATTTTTTTACCATTTGGGTCTGTCATCCCTATTTTATTTTGCCCTTCAATAGCACTTCCTAACAAGGCATGGAACACACTAACGCCGCGTGTGTCGTAAATAAAAAAGTAACCGTCGTCACCAAAAGTAAGCTCCCTAAGGACATTTTTAACACTTTGTGTTGATCCGTTATCCAACTGATGGCGTACCAACTTGCTTGCTATTTCCACTTCGGTGGCAAGTAGCGTGTGTTTGTCTTTAATGAGTTTAGATTTAATTGTTTCAAAATTTTGTTGCTGATTTTGCGATTCTAAATAGTATGAGCTGGCCATTAAGCTAATCAATAACAAGCTCAACGGTAAAATAGCCAGTAATAAAAGTTTATTTCTCAAGCTTAAGTTACTCATTAAATCTCCACAAATAGGGTATGCACGTTATCACTGTCTGCTTTGCAGTAATTAACGCAATAAAGTAAGCATTTAATATGTCACTATTTATATCAATTTATAAATAGCGCAGGGGGTTGCCAAGGGCTGGCAAGGTGGGCGCATTATAATTAGATTACAGCGCTTTAGATATACATTATCACTCGACATTAGTCGCAATTTTTTATCGAAAACACTGTGTAGTAAGGCGTTTTCATTACCTTTTACTTAGCTAACACTCAAGCAGCCCCACCACTATTCATCTCACATTAAGGTAGCCAGGCATTTTTATTTAACATATAATCATCACAATTCTAATAATAAATACTTATACAAAAAGCGGGACAATGTTCAACGTTAACTTAGGCTGTGGTTTTTAAAAATAATAATGAAGTACTTCTTATATCTAACGTTGTTGATTTGTTTAAACGTGTGCGCTCAACCTGCTAACAAGAGCATTGCCTTTTATTACTCATCCCCCATGCCGCTGGCTGAAATGACCTTTTATTCACGGGTTGTTGTGCAGCCGCAAAGCATCACTCAACACGAACTTAATTGGCTTAAAGAGCGCAACATTAGCGTATTCGCTTATTTAAGTGTGGGAGAATCGTTTACTGAAAATGAATCCTCAGTAGCAAAAAATCCACACTGGAATAGCCATATTGCTGATTTAACCGCTGAGCATTGGCAACAACACCTGCAAAAACAAGCACGTGAATTACAACAACGAGGCTTTAACGGTTTATTTTTAGATACGCTCGACAGCTACCAATTATTAAAACCCGATTACGATAAAGCGGCTCAACAAGTGGGGCTTGTGAATATAATTAAAGGTTTGTCGAGTACATTTAATAAACATTTAATTTTAAATAGAGGGTTTGAGCTACTGCCACAGCTTAACGATTACGCCTCTGATTTAGTTGCCGAGGGGCTATTTAGCCACTTTAATCCAGTAGATAACAGCTACAAACTTACCACTGAGAACGATCAAGCTTGGTTAAATGAAAAGCTTCATAAAGCACAATCACTGGGCTTTAACGTACAGGTAATTGATTACGCTAAACCACAGCAGCGCCTTGCGATGGCTAAGCAGATTATTGCCCAAGGTTATGCTCCTTGGGTTACTGATGGGCACCTTCAAACTTGGGGGACATCTAATATACAGCCTGTGCCTAGGCGCATACTTATTCCATACAACAGTAATGTAAAGCCACTTATATACACCACGGTTCACTTAAAGCTTGCCACAATGATTGAGTATTTAGGCTACATACCTGATTACATAGACATGGCTAACACGCCTTTACCTAAAGTAGATACTAGTCTCCATGCAGGCATTATCTCTTGGACGACGAGCGATCAATTTTATAATGCACAGGTTATTGAGTGGCTCGAAAGTAACTTAGGCGTGGTACCGCAACTGGTACTTGGCGAGCTCCCTCCTTCTAATAGGTTACTTAAAAGCTTAGGAGTCGAGCCTTTTAATTTGCCTTCAAATGGGCCTTATAAACTCGCAGCTATGTCATCTTGGCTCAAGGGTGAGTCAACCACTGCGCCCGCTATTGTAAAGCCCTATTTATTAACACTTGCAGAGAATGCGCAATCATTAATATCAATACACGCTGAAGATGGCACCACCCTAACCCAAGGAAGTAAAACTAAGTACGGCGCACTTATCGCGGCACCTTGGCTTATAGATACACTGCCTATGGAGGGCAGTAACTGGGTTGTAGACCCCAAAGCCGTGTTAACTAAGGCAATGGGGCTTGCGCCTATACTAGCCCCAGATACAACTACATTAAGCGGTCGGCGTATGCTAACCCTTCATATTGATGGCGACGGCTTTACGAGCATTGCACACTTTGCAGGTAAACCTTACGCAGCAGAAGTTGTGCGCGATGAAGTTATAAAAAAATACAAGCTACCACTGACCTCCTCAATTATCCAAGCCGATATTGAGCCTAACGGATTGCATGGCGCTGACAGCCCAAAGCTTGAAAAAATAGCCAAGGAAATTTTTGCGCTCCCTTATGTCGAAGTCGCATCACACACTTACAGCCATCCCTATTTTTGGACAGCCTTATCAGGTAGAAAAGAAATAAATAAAGACGACACCGACTACGGGTTTCATTTAGATGTACCCGGATATGACGCCATCGATTTAAATAAAGAAATAACCGGCTCAATAAATTACATTAATGAGCGGCTCGCACCAAAAAATAAAAAAACAGTGATGATGCTATGGTCGGGTGATGCAACCCCAGGCCCAAAAGCCCTCGAACTTGCCCGCGATGCCGGTGTAATTAACGTTAATGGAGGAAATACCGACGTCAATGCCGACAATCCAAGCTTGTCGCATATATCACCTATTGGCCGTCCTGAGCGAGATTTGCTGTATCAAATATACGCGCCCATTTTAAACGAAAATGTTTACACCAATTTATGGCACGGCCCTTACTATGGTTTTAAACGCTTAGTAGAAACATTTGAAATAACCGAAAAACCATACAGGTTAAAGCCTTACACAATTTACTTTCACTTTTACTCTGGCGAAGTGCCAGCAGGGCTTGATGCGCTGCATTACAATATTGATTACGTATTAGCCAGAGAAAATACCCCGGTGCATTTAAGTCAATATGCACGCATTGCCAAAGACTTTTATTTTTCTGCGCTTGCTAAAAATACGCACGGCGAATGGCTATTTAGTTCTAAATATATAAAAACGCTGCGCTTGCCTGCTATTTTTGATGTGCCCAATATGACTAACAGCCACGGTATTTTAGGCGTAACCGCGCAAGGAAACTATATTCACGTGGGCGATGAAATAGCCACAATTAACTTTGATCATACAACGCCAGATAACCAACCTTATTTGCTCTCTGCTAATGTCGCGTTTAGTAATTGGCAGGTAAACGGCCCTGTCAGCTTTAAAGCGTGGATTGAGGCTAAAATTGAGCTTAAAAATGCTCGCAATTGTCAATTCATTTCGCATATGGGAAAGCGCTTTAGCGGAAAAACCTTTGGCAATACAACGCAGTTTACATTACCTGCTGGCGAATTTTATGGCTATTTAAACTGCGCAAGAAGGGCTCAATAATGAATAACAAAAAGCGCCCTCACTTAGTATCAGTTAAAACCATTTTAATTATATTAGCGGTTAGTTGTTTTTCACTTTACGCGCTGTTTCCGCACACCTTATTTTTTGAAGATGACTCGCTATCGCAAGATTATACCTTTGAAAAAACCTACTTAAATGCCGCATTAAGTAGCGACCCTAATAATGAAAAACTACGCGCCAAAAAAATAGCCATTCACCTGGGCTTAAATGAGTATTCGCAAGCGACTAACGAGCTTGAAAAACTCCCTAAGAGCGATACAAAAACTGAATTAGAAATAAAACTTTTATACGCATTGTGGGTTGATAGTGGCGCAAATAAAGATGACCGTTTTGAAGAACTAACACTTAAACTTGCGGCATTTAAACACTGGGATAGCCAGTTATTAAATATAGCTAAAGCCACGGGGCTCAATGTAAACGTAGCGCAATATTATGAGCAACACGCACAGCCATTATTAGCCGCTGATTTTTGGTTAGGCGCAGGTGAGCCTGGCAAAGCGCTCGCTATTTATAAAACCCACATTAATGCCGATGTAGCCCAAAAAGCCATTGAAACTGCACTGGGTGCTAACAATCCAAAACAAGCTTACACATGGTGGAAAAAATACGGTGATACCGCTAATACCGAGCGTACATTATATTTTGCAAGCTTAGCGGGTGATAATAAAGAAGCCTTAAAAGCAGTAGAAAAATTATTAAAAACTCAGCCTAATAACAGCGAATATTTAACCAAAGCCATGCATTTAAACTTAGCCAATGGCAATGCAAACGCAGCTGAACAATTAATCGCAAAGTTATTACTTAAAACACCCAATGATAAAGCGCTGAGGCTTTTAAATTGGAAAATTATGCGCTGGCAAAATAAGCCTAAACAGGCGCTTAAAGAATTTAAATGGTTAATGGCCCATAAAGCCGTTGATGTAGCTATGCTGACCGACAGCATTAATGATGCGAATGCCTTGTACTTATATCAAGATGCCAACGACATTTACGAATATAAAGCGCAAAACCGACAGCTTAAAGACAACGGGTTTGCAAATTGGATGCAAACCAACGAATTTATTGGTAACGCAAAACAAGAGCTTAATCATATTGAGCGCTATGAGCAAATAAACGGAAAAACACCTCTTTCACAATATTGGAAAGCCAAGGTGTTACATGATACCGGTAATTTAGCTGGGCTGAGAGCCTTGTGGCCTCACTACGCAGGGCCGAAAAACGAAGAAGACTTACTTTGGCTTGCAAGAGCGCATTGGTTAAACGATGACTTTACAACCGCTTTGGCCATTTTAAAACAAAAAGCACGTAGTAACGATGATGAGTTTTGGGGCGCCCGCGTTGATATGGCTTTGCGTGTAAATGATAAAAAAGAAGAGCTGTACGCTTTAGAGCAATTAAAAAACATTAGCCCACTGAGTGTAGGTGATATGCTGCATTATCAGCAGCTAAAATTTGCCGACAACCCACAAGGGTTATTAAATTACCTATGGCAACAAACAGCACTCACTGATAGACAGTTAATCCAAATTACCTTATTAAGCACGCAAATTGGCGATGAAGAACACGTTACTCGTGCTCATCAGGCTCTTGAAAAACAACGTTATAATAAAGCGCTTTACCCTGCATGGTTAATATTATCAAATTGGTACCAAAATCAAAGTGACTTAAATTACGCATACACAACACTTAACCGCGCAGCAAAACTAAGTGAATACAATCCCGATGTGGTACTAGCGCAAGGCTGGCTTGCATTGCAAATGCACGACACCATTATGATTAAGCGTATTTTAGCTAACTACTCAAGCAATGAACCCAGCCGAGAGTGGGCACAATTACTGGCGAGTTTATCTATTCATCAAAAAGCCTTTAATAGTGCTTATTTTTATCTGCGCCAATTAGCCATTAGTAACCCTCGAGATTTAACTACTTTAGTAAATTTAGCCGATGTTATGAACCAGTTAGGCTACTACGCTAATGCCAGCGAACTTAAACATTATTTATTAAACCATTTACCAAAAGACAAATACGCATACCGAGGTTTAATGATCCAATGGGCCGGCGCAATGGCCGTGCCCCACTTACGTCAATTTAGCAGCTTAGATGACATAGCACCTGAGGCTATAAACAACGCAACCGCCAACTGGTGGTTAGCCAGACGCGCAGCACAAAAACTTGAGCCATGGCAAAAGCTACAATTGGCTATGAGCAACGGCGAGTTTAATAAAGTAAAAGCACTGGTAAATACGCAAACGTTAGGCAAAATAGATGAGCTAAGTGCTTTGCTCTATTTAAGGCAGCCTTATGCAACTATGCAGCGTTGGTATGAGGAGTTAACACACGAGCAAACACAAGCCGAAACGTCTTTATTGCGTAATGCCCGCACCAGCTACTTTAGAGCATTAGAGATTAACCTATCCCCTGAGGCCGGTTTAAATACCAGCCAGTACGATATAAATGTTTATTTTCCTTATGCTAAAGGGCAATGGAAACTTAGCATTAGCAATCAACAAAACTTAAATAACAACGGGTTACTGTTTGCCATAGAAGATAAAATGACATGGGGTCGTTGGTACTTTGATGCAAAAGTAGACTCTCATCAGGGCAATTTAATGAGCCGCCAAGGCTTGAGTCTAGATGCGCGTTACCAGTGGGACTCGCGCACGCAGGTAGGCGTAAAACTTGAGCACAACGTTGAAAACCGCCAATCAGAAACCTTACTTAGCTTTGCTAAATTAAATAAAACCACGGCTTATATAAATTACGCTATTGATGGGCGTCAAAACATGCAGTTCTCGGCAGCCGCAATGGCATTTAAGCGCCGCAGTGATAGCTCAACGCTTGTCAGCGGACAAGAATATAACGCCCGTTATCAATACACTATTTTAAAAGACCGCCCTATTTGGAGTACTTATTTTAGTGCTCAATGGCAAGACTTTGAACGCACATTAGCCCCTTTAGGCATAGATCAAAGAGCGCGACCGCTGCTTATTGATATACAACCTTTTAGGCGCTTTGCTCTGGGCACTTCGCTTTCGTCAAACTCAAACTTAGCCCCCCCTTATTTAGGCGAAAGCCCCTCGTGGTTATTCGACATCAGTACGGGTTATCAAACGTTAAACGACACTCTCGACATTTCAGTATCAAGTGGTGCAGGCTGGTCAGTGCTAGGGGATGATTTATTTAAATTACAGCTGGGTTATCAAAGTAGTAATAAAGTGGGTAACTCAGATACACAATTACAATTAGGCTATTACGTACATTTTTAATGTTAGGAGAGAATATGTTTCGTTTAATCATACCGTGTTTGGTATTAGTGCTCAGTGCATGTACCACCAGCCGTGTGGCTGATGATGTAGAGCTAGGTCCATCAACTACCGTGGCTTTAATGCCTTTGGTAAATCATGCGCAAACCCCCTTAGCCGGTGAACGTGCAGAAGATATACTTGCGAGTATTTGGCAGCAAAATAAGCTTCCTACGTTATTACGTGCACCGCGCAGTAACTCTAAAGACCTTCCGCCACTTGACGATCAATACCGTCTTGATAACGCCATGCAGTGGTTAAGCACACAGCAAACAGACTATGTGTTATCAGGTAGCATAGAAGAATGGCGTTATAAAGCGGGCCTAGATGGCGAGCCGGTAGTCGCACTTACACTTAGCTTAACGGCTAAAGGTCAAACAACCCCACTTTGGACGGGCACTATCGCAAAAAGTGGTTGGGGTCGCGACAGTATTGCCGCGACAGCACAAGATGTCATCGCCGATTTAATTTCGTACATTGAGGTTAGTGAGTGAAAACACATTTTTTTCGACCAAGAGAGGTCCCTGAGCTACAAATTTGGGCTGAGGTAATTGTATTTACCGCGCTTGCAATTGTGCTGCCGGTTATATTTAACGCCGAAGACCCCTTTTGGACGGAAAATGGGTTTTCGTGGCCGGTACTTGGGCCGCTGTTAGTGGCTTTGCGCTATGGTTTTTCAAAAGGCTTTATAAGCATATTATGTTTATTAGCCGGGCAATTGCTGTTAAGCAAAAGCGAAGTATTAGCGCAGCCTAACGAATTTAATATTAACGCCATGATTGGTTATTTAATTGTAATTATGATTGCTGGCGAATTCAGAGATGTATGGGAGCGCACTAATCAACAGCAAAGTATTGAGCTTGAGTATGTAACTAACCGATTAGAAACCTTTACCCGCCAATACCATTTAATAAACTCATCCCACGACCGGATTGAGCAAATGTTAGCAGGTCATACTCTTAGCCTGCGCGAATCGCTCCAAGCGGTACGGGCCGTTATAGGGCAACTAACACAAAGACGGTTAGACAGTGCGGCAAATAGCATTTTAAACTTATTTGTTGAATATGGCTCACTTGAAAAAGCAGCGCTTTATAAAGTAGAAAACCACACCATAATAGAGCAGCCATTAGCAAGCATAGGTGCTATGGGCGAGCTAAATAGGGAAGACCCCCTTATTAAAGCCATGTTTGAAGAGCGCGAACTGGTTTCTGTTAAAGAGGTTAAAAATAAATTTAGCCAATACCATATTGCTATCCCATTAGTTGATATTAATAACACTATTTACGGGGTAATTTTAGTACAAAGCATTCAATTTTTTGCCCTTAAAAACACCACACTTACTTTGCTAGCCGTTATGGCCGGTAACATTGGCGATTTGCTGCGTCATGAAATTACCAACCCAGTAATGACCCCACAAGAAACCCCTTATTTTGTAAGGCAACTACGCAGGGCGAACAAAGAAGCTAAACGCTATAATATTCCCTCGCAGCTGCTTAAACTCAAAGCAATGCAAACAAGTGAAGAGTCGCGCCAATTATTAGAGTATTTAAGTGAAGCTCGCAGAGGTTTAGATATTTATCTTTACGATAGTCAAAACCACACACTATTACTACTTATGCCAATGGCAAGTGAACTGGACAAAAGTGGCTTTATATCGCGTATTAATACTTGGTGTATCGAGCACTTTGGTAAAACCGTTGAGCAACTGCAAATTAAAATAGAAGAACAAATGGCATTGCCTATAAGCAGCGAACACATCGCTAAGTTAGTTGCATCCCATGATTAAAATTATCGTTGCCGCTTTTATTGGCTGTTTATGTGAATACTTTGCTTTTGCGCATATTTTAGATGCGCCTAACTGGCTGTTGATTGTTTTATTACATGGCATTGCTAGCCTGTGCTTTACCTTTGTAAGCCATGCGTTTATTCCTAACAAATACAAAACCACCTTAAAAAGTGGCTCAGCGCTGTTATTTTTACTGCTATTTACCTTGCCTGTATTTGGTATTTTAGGGGTGGTATTTGCCATTACTTTTGCCCTTAGTAAACCGCTTAAAAACAACGATATTGATATTGTAGAGCACAAGGTTCCTGCCCTGCCCTTTGAAGCCAGAAGTGTCTCAGCAACGCCTATTTACTCTATGGGTGGACTAAAAGCTATTTTAAAACACGCCAGTGAGCCAAATAAACGCCTAAGTGCAGTAATGGCTGCACGGCACATGAGCGATGCCCAAGCTATTCCTATACTCAAACTGGCTTTAAAAGACTTAGAAGATGATATTCGCTTACTTGCCTATTCAACTCTTGATAGCAAAGAAACTAAACTGAACGAAAAAATAAGCCAATGCCAGCACGCTATAGCCAATACCACGCAACAACCTAAATTGAGCAATCTGCAACGCCAACAAGCCGAGCTTTATTGGGAGCTTAGTTACTTAGGCTTAGCACAAGGCGCACTAAAAAAGTACGTACTAGAAAAAGCAGAAGCACTAACCTTAACAAGTATAAAGTTTAACCCTCAGCCAGCAAGCTATGTGTTTTTAGGGCGAATTCAACTTGCGCTCGGTAAATTAAATGAGGCGCAGCAAAGCTTAAATTTAGCCACGCAATTAGGCATGGCTAGGCGCCACGTACTACCTTATAAAGCCGAAGTCGCCTTTGGATTACACAATTACACAGACTGTCAGCGCTATCTTGAAGAGCTAGCACTACAGCCTAAAGGCTCTGAGTTACGCCATTTACAGGAGTATTGGCATGAGTGAAAAAAAAGCCGATATTTTACTCTTACTTGAAGGCACTTACCCTTATGTACGGGGCGGCGTATCGAGTTGGGTACACCAAATTATAGAAGGCCTGCCTCACTATAACTTTGAATTAGTGTTTGTCGGTGGCGCACCCGAACACTACGGCGACATTCAGTACACGCTACCGAGTAATGTAACTAAGCTGCATGTGCATTATTTAGTTACGCAACACAGTACAAAAATAAAAGCGAAACATGGCGTTAAATATAAAAAAGAACTGTTTGATTTTTGGCAGCAATTACAAGGGTATTTCCGTGACTGTAAAGACCCAATACCGACGGAGCTTTTAAAGTTTGCCTTTGAAAATCTAGCTAAAAAAGACGGTATCAACGAAGCCGATTTTTTATACAGCGAGTCGTCGTGGCAGGTGCTGGCAAACTATTATTTAACCTATTGCGATGAATCGTCATTTATCGACTTTTTTTGGTCGTACAGAAATTTGTATAAACCACTGTTTAAAATAGCCGAAATAGCCCGTTCACTCCCCGATGTTAAACTTATTCATTCTATTTCGACAGGCTATGCTGGCATATTGGGCGCAGGTGCAAGCGTTATACACAACACGCCATTTTTGCTTACCGAGCACGGTATTTATACTAAAGAGCGTAAAATAGATTTAATACAGGCCAGCTGGATAAAAGAGTCTGAACAAAGCCTAGGTAAAAACCTAAATACTGAAATGGGCTTTATTCGCCGAATGTGGATCAGCTTTTTTGAGCAAATTGGCCGCACTACTTATAACCAAGCCGACAAAATCATCTCGCTTTATGAGGGGAATAGACAAAGGCAAATTAAAGATGGCGCCAGCGAAAGTAAAGCTTCGGTAGTGCCTAATGGTATAAAAACAAAACGCTTTGTTGATGCCCTTAACGCTAGACCTAAATCGGTCCCTATGGTGGTTGGGTTAATTGGCCGTGTAGTGCCAATTAAAGATATTAAAACCTTTATTCGTGCCATTAAAGAGGTCCAAGCCGAACTGCCAGACATAGAAGGCTGGATCATAGGCCCTTTTGAGGAAGACCCACAGTATTATAAAGAGTGCCAGCTACTAGTAAGCAGCCTAGATTTAGACAAAAACATTACGTTTACCGGCATGAAAAACATCGTCGAAATACTCCCAAAGCTAGGTATTGTTGCGTTGACTTCAATTTCTGAAGCTCAACCATTAGTGCTGCTTGAAGCAATGGCAGCAGGCGTACCTGTACTTGCAAGTGACGTGGGCTCGTGCCGAGAAATAATAGAAGGGGCAAGCGAGGAAGATAGGACCCTTGGTAAAGCTGGCGAAGTAGTTTCTATTGCCTCACCCAGCGAAACCGCACAGCAAATAATTACCCTATTAGAAAATGAGCAAACATGGTATCAGTACCAACAAAACGGCCTCAACCGTGTTAAAACATACTACGACGAGAGCCATATGTTTGCCCGCTACGATAAACTTTACAAGGATACAATCGCATGGCCGGAATAGGTTTTGAGATACGTAAAATTCTCAAAAAAAACACCCTACTCTCTGTTTTTGAAGCATACGGTTATGCGGGATTAATAGGCTCAGGCCCTTGGCTGCTTTCTATCATTGCGCTCATGCTAATTGGTATTTTAAGCCTAGGTGTCGTGCTGCCAAAAGTATTAATTATTCAGTTTTTAACGCTTATTACGTATATGATGGCAGCATCCCTTATATTAACCGGCGGTCTGCAACTATTATTAACGCGTTTTGTTGCCGATCTGTTTTTTCAAAAAAAGGACGACCAGGTACTGCCTAATTTACTTGGCGCGCAGCTTGTTACCACCCTTGCCGCATTACTGATTGGCTTAGCTGTATGGCCAATACTACCGCTACCTGTTGTGACTAAAATAATAATATTAGGGGCGTTTGTAAGCTTATGTAACCAATGGCTTGGCGCTATATTTTTGTCGGGAATGAAGGAGTACCGGCTTATTTTAGTAACCATGTTAAGCGGTTACAGCTTTATGGTGTTACTGGCATTTTTACTGCGCGACTGGCAAATAGACGGGTTGTTTTTTGCTTTTTTTGCCGGTGAAGCGCTGCTCTTTTTTAGCTTTTTGTTTATGATTATTCGTCGCTACCCTGGCGGTAAACTCATTAGTTTTGATTTTTTAAACAACAAAAAAGTGTATTACAGCCTATTTTTTTGTGGGCTTTTTTACAACATAGGCGTGTGGGCCGATAAAATTATTTTTTGGTACTCCCCCGCTACCTCTATTCAAATTATAGGCACATTAAGAGCAAGCCCTATTTACGACTTGCCTATATTTTTAGCCTATTTAACCATTATTCCAGGAATGGCGGTATTTTTAGTCAGAATGGAAACCGACTTTGTAGAACAATACGACCGTTTTTATACCGCCATTAGAGGTGGCTCATCGCTTGAAGAAATTTTTTACCTAAAAGATAAAATGGTGCAAACAGCGCAAGGCGGCCTTTACGATATATTTAAAATCCAAGGTATCACCGTTGCGTGCTTATTACTGTGGGGCGAGCAAATACTGACCTTTATAGGCATAGACCCTAACTATAAAACATTGCTGTTTATTGATGTGGTGGGTGTAGGTGTACAGGTTATATTTTTGTCTATTTTAAATATTTTATTTTACTTAGATAAGCGTGCCACCGTATTATTTTTATCTGGGCTGTTTTTGTTTATCAATATCGTATTTACGATTGCCTCAATTGCATTAGGGCCGCAGTTTTATGGTTACGGTTTTGCGCTCTCGACCATAATTACATCTGTAATTGGTCTTTATTGGCTATCAAAACAATTTGAAGAGCTTGAGTACGAAACTTTTATGCTGCAGTAGAACCATTGTACCATTAATGGTAACTTACAAAAGTAAAGCTAACTTTAATTAAAAAGGACTTATCTTTAATGAAAAAAGGAATTACCACGCGCTTTAATATCTTTGCAACCATAGCTTTGTGGGCTATTAGCTTGTTGTATACGTTAATGACGTTTGATGTAGGGAATGCATATCAAAGGAATAGCCTTATTGATATTTATATACAAACATTCACAGTAAAAATGGTGCTACTGCTAGCAATGTGGATTATAAGCGCCTGTATTTTGTCGGCACTATTTAAAGAAGTTTGGAACCGTTTAATTTCAGACATCTTCAACCTTCGCTTAATTGGTTTGAACGAGTCTTATACCTTATGTGTTTTAATAACATGGCTGTTATTGAGTTAAATCTTTGCTCTTAAATTTTGAGTAAAAGGTAAAAGGTAAAAGGTAAAAGGTAAAAGGTAATCAATATTTAACAATGACCTGCTTAGTATTGGCAAAAAAATTGCCAATACTTTTTATGCTAACGTGATTACTAACCATGAAACATATATTACTTACTCACCCAGCGCGCTTTAAAACCACGCGTATCAACATGTATAAATGCACCGCGATGTGATTTTGGCCCGTAAACACCTAAACCGCCAAGTAAGCCTTTAAATGACTCTCGCTTAGCGAGCGACTCCACTATACCAGCCATAGCTTGTGCATCGCCAATAGAGTGCTTGCCGTCGTTGTTTATATCATCCATACGGTAGTCGCCATCGTTATCTATAAATATATCGGCAGCGTCGCCAAACACATGGCGGCTAAGCTTTACGTTACCAATGGCTTTGTTGTAATAAGGGGTGCGGTAACCGCTCATTACCACCATATTTTTAACCGGTATGTTTTCTAAAATCAGCT
Organism: Pseudoalteromonas sp. CST2; assembly: GCF_028599385.1. Lineage (NCBI taxonomy): Bacteria > Pseudomonadati > Pseudomonadota > Gammaproteobacteria > Alteromonadales > Pseudoalteromonadaceae > Pseudoalteromonas > Pseudoalteromonas sp. CST2. The sequence goes on along the minus strand of NZ_JAQREO010000001.1, from coordinate 534,687 downwards.
CTTTGCGTATTTTTTCAAGTTTAAGTAACAACTTGTTTTGTAAGAATAAGTATTTAGGGTGCTTACTTCGTTGCTTACTCACAAATTCTTTAAGAGAAAAATGCGGTGATATTTTTATATTTTCGTTCTCTGGGGTCACCTTTACAAAACCATCGGGCACTATGTAATGCTTACTATCTTTAATTTGTGAGGGCGTTGGGTAATGGCCAATGTGGTAATATTTAAGCTTTCCACCTTGTACTTCATCTGCAGGTACTTTAACAAACACATTAATTGTCATACGTTGCTTTTTGTCGGGGGATTCAATAATTACCCGTGTTAAGCCAGGCTTTTTAGGCGCCTGCCACTGCCAGCGGTTTGTATCAGTTAAGGTGGCGTTGCTATGGTTATTAAGTAATGAATAGGGTCGTTTTGATTGTGCGTAAAGCACTTCAAACTCAACTGCCTCATTAGGCATCACAAATACAGAAAACACCGAATACGGCATTACTATGTCGTTAATTTTTAGGCTAAACTCTGCATCTTCAAAATTTGCTTTATTTTGAATATCAACGCTTGGGTGTGCTTTTTTCACGGGCTCGGCGGCATAACTACCTACGCTTACGCAAAGCGCTAATATGCAGCCTAAAATACGTGGTATAAACGGCATAAATCCTCTCATAGTCTATTTTATCAATGCAGCAATGACTGACTGATCTTCGTTTTTAAGTAATGCTTTTGCGTCATGTTGATAAATATCGTCTCTAAAATTAACGAGCATGTCTTCATCAACCCACGCCGTCCAATACACCAAATGAATAGGTAAGGGCTCATTTAAATAAAAAGTTTGAGTGGTATCGGTATCTCTGGCTTTATCCACTTGCTTAAGAGTGCGCTCTTCACCTTGGTGCTTAATTATTTCACGCGCCAATGAAAATGGCTCTTCAACCCTTATACAGCCATGTGATAGCGCACGCTGCGCTTGGTTAAAACGCTGCTTTGCTGGAGTATCGTGAACATAAATGGCTTCAGGATTTGGAAACAGATATTTCACTTCGCCAAGTGGGTTTTTATCCCCTGCACGCTTAACTAAAAAGTGATCAAACTGATAGGGCTTAATAGACTGCCAATCAATATTACTGGGGTTAACTGTTTTAGAATCTAGGTAGCTGTTTTTTCTAATTTCGATATTATTTTTAGCAAGGTACTGAGGATCTTTTGCCACCTTTGGTGCTATTTCTTTGGTTGCAATAGAGGTTGGTATACGCCACTCAGGGTTTACTACAAATTTTTCGATTTCGTCACTAAAGGCAGGTGTTTCCCAGCTCGGCTTACCCACAATAACGTTATTTTGTAGTTTTACTTCGCCTGCTTTTACATAGCGCAATGTGTACTCAGGTATGTTTACGTACACATACTGCGAATCACTTGAGCCTGCGAAGTTAGTTATGCGGTAAAAATTAAGCTTTAATTTAGCCAATTTTTTCTTAGCGGGTACATTAAGCTTAGCTAAGGTGCGCTTTCCTACTCGCCCATCAACCTTTAAACCGTGGCGACGCTGAAACTGTTGCACAGCCTGCTCAATGGTTTTATCAAATGTGCACATTGCGGTGTCACATACATTGCTGGTTAAGTCACGCTCTTGATACAAACGCAGCGCCAACTGACTCACCGCTTTACTAGTGCTGCCAAGTTCAAGCAACTCATTAGTGTATAAAGGGGTAAACCCGCCACTGTTAACTATTTCTGTGTACCAGTTAATTGCTTTTTCGGTGCGCGCGATTAACTGTGCTGCATTTTGATCAAAATAATAATCGCCATTTTGCAATTGTTGTTGCGAGTTGTAAGTGGTTAATGAAGAGTTGGCAAGTGCCACACTTTCAAGATCTGCACTGCCTAGCGCTTGCCCTGTTAGCATGGCGCTAACGCAGCCTGCAAGCGTAGCGTGTAACGTAATGTGCTTTACCTTTGTAGACAATGCCTTTGAAAATAACCCCTTCACTTTGTACCTCCTCGCTAAATATCATTGATAAATGCTTTTGTACTTACTGCTTAACAGTAATTTGAAGGTGCAATGCAGGTGCCAAAATAAAATAAAAATACAACACACTGAAATTTAATAACTTTTTAAAATTTTACATGGTAATTAAAAAACACTTCAACTACGCAATTATGTAATTTGGTTGCTGTAGTGTGTAAAGTTGCTATAGCAATTAGTCTTTTAAAAAGGCCAAAAAGCCACGCTCATAACGACTCAAGTATTTTGTTTTTCGCGGTAAAGAAAGCGACTCTCGCCACGCTGTTTGGGTTTGTTCATCCTCTTTACACAAGGCAATTAAATCCGGGTGAACATACGATTTACGGGCAATAGCGGGCGTATTACCTAGCTGCTCAGACACGCTCTCGAGCATACTTTTTAAACTAAGTGCGCCTTTTGCTTTTACAAGTTGCTTAAAGGCAATAACACTGGCTCGCCAGGTTCTAAAGTGCTTAGCGCTAAAGTCCTCACCCATTATTTGTTGAATATAATGGTTAATTTCACTAGAGGTTACGTTTGTGCGCTCTCCATCGCTTATATATTGAAACAAATGCTGACCGGGTAAATCTTGTAGGTCTTTAATTACATGGCTAAGCACTCTGTCGGTTATGTTTACCTCGCGCTCTTTGCCCGATTTAGCCCGATACCGTAGCTGTATATTTTTACCCGTAAGCTTAGCATGGCGATTGCGCAGGGTTGTGGCGCCAAAACTTTTGTTTTGCTTTACATTTCGCTCGTTACCTACCCGCAATGCACCTAAGTCCATAAGCCTAACTACCGCAGCTAATGTGCGCTCTACGCTGAGCTCATCCCCTTGTAAATCGTTTTCTAAACGGGCACGCAGTAATGGCAGCTTATTGCCAAACACCCCACAGGCTTGGTATTTTTTCGCCTCTTGTTGAGCTCTAAAATCTTCATGGTAACGGTATTGCTTACGGCCTTTACTATCTATCCCGGTTGCTAAAATATGGCCATTTTCTTCAGGGCAAAACCAAGCATTTTTGTAGGCGGGCGGAAACGCTAACGCATTTAAACGATCAATCACTTTTTGATCGGTGATTTGCTTTCCTATTGGGTCAAAGTACAGCCACGTTTTGTTTTTACGCTTACGGGTTATACCGGGTAAATTATCATCGACGTAGATTAGTTTCATTTATGCTCCTAGCAACTTAAACCATCATCAATAAAGGTATCACTGTAAAATAACCTTAAACTGAACAACGTTATTGATATATAATCAAAAATTGAACAATAATATAAAAATCCGTTTAGTTTAATTACCTGCTTAAGTATATAAACTGCACCTTTTGGTACCGTTTAGCTATGCTCATTTTGGCCAAAATATACACGGATAATAATACCAACTCGCTTAATTAATTAGTCTATTTGAGCCCGGAAAAACATAGCTAACACTAGGTTTGCCCTCGCAAATGATTAAGTATTATTGCAAAACTGGTAACCCCCTTAAATAATGTGCTGTTTACAAGGAGCATACAATGGCATTTGATTATGGTTCTATTGATCTTGGGTTAAAAAACCCCTTTAAGTTGGAAGGTAAAGTAACCGCGCTAAGAGGTATTATTGAGTCGGTAGCAGGCGTAAGTTTACTTGTTATAGCTGCAAGCTCGGTGAAAGAAAGTACCACCGCAGGCTGGATTTTAATGTTATTTGGCATGTTTATTTTAGCGCTTGGTATTCGCTCTTTATCGTCAGGTATTTATGCCACCTTAAAATACTTTGTAGGCAGAAACCACCCTACATCGCTTGCGTATAATTTTAGTAAGTCTGAGAGCTCTACCGCGCAAGAAGAAAAAAAAGAAGTAGCCTATAACGCCCAATCACTCGAAGAAATGCTGGTTGGTCGTAAAAACAGTACCTTTAAAGAGCCTAACGGGTTTTTATCTCGTTTGTTACACAGCTTAATTCCCAAACTGTTATTTTTACCTTACCCAATTCGAAATGTTGCGCAGCGATTATTTGGCTCATGGGTGAGCACGCTTGTTGCTTTAGTTGCTTATGGGCTAGTTGCGTTTGTTTCGCTGTCGGGCTTTACTGGGGAAGCCGGCGAATTAGCCTTTCCGGTTTACAGTGCTATTTTAATGTTTTATGTGCTTTTTTCTTGGCGCTCAAGTAGCAAACCTATCTCTCGCAATGCTGAAAGAAACATTGAAGCACTGGGAGGCGGTACATTAGCTAAAATTATTTCGTTGTCGTTTATTTTGCCGATTGTTATTGGCCTTTCTATGTCGTGGCTAATGCAAGAGCAACATATCAGCAAACAAGAAATAGACGCGTGGCTGGCACAACTGCCAAACTTGCATGCTGGCATCTACCTCATTGCCATTATTATATTAGCAACGTTAAGCTGCGCATTAGTATTTACAATGATCAAAGCACGCTTAAACGCAGTGACCCCTACCGCCGAAGTGTCAGAATTACGTGAAAACTGGCAAGAGTCTGTTCACCCTGATGAAGTATTTATAAACCTTGATAATCTTGTCATGGCAAATAGACGCTACAAAGAAGTGCCTAATAGAGTTTACCGCGAGCTAGACCCAAAACTGCAAGAGCAAATAGAAGGTAAAGGCGGTTTTAAAGGCGAAATGATTCAAGAGGTTCAGCCTAAACTACATGCTATGGAGCTAGGTAAAAACTTTACCCTAGCCAGATTAATTGCGCTAATCAGTGCTAATTTACTTTATATTGTGGCATTAGTATTAACGGTGTTGTTAGCCTATTCATTAATAGATATTTATTACTACATAGATAGCGCTAATATTAATAATTTACAGCAAGCGTTTAATAACCAAAATGTTATACAGTTTAGTAGCTTACTAATGAGCAGTGTTCATATTTTAATAATAGCAGGGATTATTAAAGCCTTTGCTCGTTTACTGGCTAACTGTGCTCATTTATTTTTTGCTGAAATGCAGTTTGAATCATTACTTGTGTACTTTAAATGTGAAGGTACATTTACCGAATCTAAAATTTCAACGGGTACAGGTATTCACGACAGCACTCGCTCAGAAAACACCTTAGTGCGCAGCAGTATCACGCCATGGGTCATTGTCTCTCGTGTTATTACGAGCACGTTTGCTGCCACCGGTATGAAAAACCTTGAACATCCTCGCCATATAATGGAAATGCACAAAGATGAAGGTCAATTACAAGCCATTAAAAATGATGTAATTGCCTTTCTAAAAGACCGCGAATCAATTGCTTCAATTACCAGTGAGCGCGATTTAGGTAATGCATCGCAAATACATCAATTAAACCAACAAACCCGTGCAATACCTACTCAGCAAGCAATAACAAAAGAGGATGAAGAGGCCGCAGGTTACCTAAGGCAAGAAGAGAACTTAACACCAGAGCCTAAAGCTTAATAATCGCTTTGCTATATTTGTAAAAGCTAAACTGCGCCGCGGTTTGTAATCTAGGCAACTAGGTTACAAACCGTGCGCGCATTAAATACTTACCACTAAACCTTTTTTAAATACCAGCTTGTTAAAATTTATGGTGTTTATCTGCCTTATTATTAACGTATTTTTAATTGTCCTTCACTTTATTGAATCATTTATACCTATTTGACCGATTAATTCTAAATTTACGCATAAACCCCTTGCTTTATGCGTTAAAAACCAAATAATGAAGCAATTATAAACTGGGTAAGAATGAGGAAAATGAGCTATATACTAACCACCCAATGTGCCGACGATGTAGGCCTAATTGCCAAAATTACAGGGCTTTGCCACGCGCACAATTTAAATATTACACGTAATAACGAATTTGTAGATAAAGACGCCAAGCGCTTTTTTATGCGCACTGAACTAACCGGCGAGCCACAAAGTGACTTTTTATCGAAATTACGCGCTTTATTACCTGAGGGTGCACAACTTGCTCTACATGATGATACAAAAACTAAAGTGGTACTGCTTGCAACAAAAGAAGCACATTGCTTAGGATCTGTATTACTTAAACAGTTTGAGCAAGCGTTAAATATTGAAGTATTAGCTGTGATTGCCAACTACCCAGATTTAGAGCCGTTAGCAAAAGGCTTTGATGTGCCTTTTCATGTTGTTTCGCACGTAGGCCTAAGTCGCGCCGAGCATGATGAAAAAGTAGGTGATTTAATTGCCTCTTATAACCCTGACATTATTGGCTTAGCAAAATACATGCGCATACTAAGCCCTGAGTTTGTGGGTCGCTTTGAGAACAAAATTATTAATATTCACCACTCGTTTTTACCGGCCTTTATTGGCGCTAAACCGTATCATCAAGCATTTGAGCGCGGCGTAAAAATTATTGGTGCTACGGCTCACTTTGTAAATAATGAGCTAGATGAAGGCCCTATTATTTTACAAGACGTCACCAGCGTAACACACGCTAATACCGCTGAAATGATGGCTAAAATGGGTAAAGACGTAGAAAAAACCGTGTTTAGTAAAGCCTTACAACTAGCTTCTGAACACAAACTATTTATTAACGGTAATAAAACCGTGGTATTTAGCTAATACCATTTCGCATAATTAAGTGATCTATTTTGAGAATGGATAAACGTGTTGATAGCAAGGCAAAAAATTCGCTATTTAGTTGCTCTAAATGAGAATTTTTTAACGCAGATAGCGACACGTTTAGCCCCTGAAAATGATTAAGTATTATTGCGGATTGGTATAAGACCCCTTTTTACATACTATAAAGCCAGCAACAGGGTTTCCCCTTTTGCTGGCTTTTTTATGCCTAACAGCTTAATTAGAGTCAGATATTAGCTGTAGCTGTGTTTTATCCGACACCATAATTAATTCTAAATTGGCATCCACCATTAAGGTGTGTAATAAATAGGTGACTCAGGCCCTACTGGCAAGCCTAAAGCAAACACCCATACGTAAAATAAAATGACCCAACCGATAAAAAACACAATACTGTATGGCAGCATAGTGGCCACTAACGTTCCTATACCCATGTCTTTTTTATATTTAACTGCCACCGCTAAAATTAAGCCAAAATAGCTCATCATTGGGGTGATTAAGTTAGTCACAGAGTCACCAATACGATACGCCGCTTGGATGGTTTCTGGCGCGTAACCAATAAGCATAAGCATAGGCACAAAAATAGGGGCTGTAATCGCCCACTGCGCCGATGACGAGCCTAAACTCAAGTTAACCATTGCACACATTAATATAAACAATACAAATACTTCTGGGCCAGTAAGGTTTAACGCTTGTAATAGTGCTGCACCATTAATTGCCAAAATAGTGCCTAAATTAGTCCATTTAAAAAAGGCCACAAACTGGGCTGCAAAAAATACTAATACTATATATAAACCCATTGAGCTCATGCTTTTGCTCATTGCGTTAATAATGTCTTTATCGTTTTTCATGCTGCCAACAACACGCCCATAAACAAAGCCTGGCACACTAAAAGTTACAAATATAATTGCGACTATTCCTTTTAAAAAAGGCGAGCCTGCCACTTGGCCTGTTTCTGGGTGGCGTAAAATGCCATCGGCAGGAATAATCGTCCAAGCAAATAACGACAGCACCACTAATAAAGCAACGCCCGCCCATTTTAGACCGGTTTTTTCTAACGTGGTAAGTGTATCAATATTGTTTTGTGACAAGTCGATACTGGCTTCATCGGGGTTATATTTACCTAAACGCGGCTCTACTATTTTTTCGGTTACAAGTGTACCCAGTGCGGCAATAAGTAATACTGATATCATCATGAAATACCAGTTAGCCTCGGCGCCAACTTCGTACGTTGGGTCAATCATTTGTGCTGCTGGCGTAGTTATACCTGCTAATAATGGGTCTATTGTGCCAAGTAGTAAATTAGCGCTATAGCCGCCAGAGACACCGGCAAATGCAGCCGCTAAGCCTGCTAAAGGGTGGCGCCCCAAACTATGAAATATCATGGCTGCAAGCGGAATTAACACCACATAGCCAAGCTCAGAAGCTGTGTTAGACATTATGGCCGCAAACACCACCATAAAGGTAACTAAACGCTTTGACGCACCCATAACCATGCCTCGCATAGCAGCAGAGAGTAGCCCTGAATGCTCTGCAACACTTACCCCAAGTAGTGCCACTAATACTGTGCCTAAAGGCGCAAAACCGGTAAAGTTAGTAACCAGGCCAGCCATAATACGCTGTAGCCCTTCAGCACTGAGTAAACTAACAACTTCAATTACTCCATCAGGCGCACGCCCTGCTGCCCCAATCGGTCTTGGGTCAATTGCGCTTAGCCCAAACCAATCAGCAATACCACTAATTAGCACAATCGAAACCGCAAATATCGCAAATAAAGTAATGGGATGAGGAAGCATATTTCCTAAAAACTCAACGGTTGCTAAAAAGCGATTAAATAAGCCGTTATTGTCTTTAGGTTGATTATTAGGTGAGTGTGTGGAGTCTGTCATACTTGGCTCTATAAATTACAAAATTGCGCTAACCTAGCATTGTTTGCAAAAGAGATCATGTATAAAAGGTAAATAACGTGTAGGTTTTAAGTTTAAAAAGCGCTGCTTGAGTGTATTGGCTTTTGTGGATTGAAGTTTATTCAGTCTTGCCATATCACCGAGAACAGCGCATATCTGGTATCTGTAAGCGCTTATCACCTATAAACAGGCAATAAGCACATTAGCTAGACACTGCTTTGCCTAAACAATAAACAAATTTTAGCGCTTTTAATATTTTAAGCTTGCTCTATTGGTTCTAGTTGTAATTTAGCGGCAATAAGAACGGCTTGGGTACGGTTATAAACGCCAAGTTTTCTAAAAATTGCGGTAATGTGTGCTTTGACTGTTGCCTCAGAAATATGTAGTTCGTACGCTATTTGCTTATTTAGTAACCCTTCATGAAGGTATTGCAATACACGATATTGCTGCGGCGTTAACGATGCAACCTGCGCGGCAATTTCTCTGTCTTCTCCTTCTATTTCGGCTACTTTATTCTTTAACTCTTTTGGAAGCCACGTATCGCCTTCTAGTATTTGGTTTATAGCATTAGCAATATCATCTGAAGATGATGACTTAGGAATAAAGCCCATTGCGCCATAACCCATTACCTTAGACACTATGTTGATGTCTTCACTTCCTGAGACAACCGCTATGGGTAAGCTTGGGTAGTCTTCGCGAATGCGGATCAGGCCATATAAATCGCCATTACCTGGCATGTGTAAATCTAGCAGTAATATATCAAGATCTTCTTGTTCGCTAAGTACTTGCAGTGTGCTGTCAAAATCTGATGATTCAAATACCTCTAAATCGTCAAACTTAGCACCTAATGCTCCTTTTAGTGCCTCGCGAAATAACGGATGATCATCCGCTATTAAAAACTGACTCATGGTTCGCTCCTAATAAATTCGGCTGCCAATAAGGTATAAAGTACTTACTGACAGCCGATATACTACGTTTAGAATCAACTTGTAATCAAGTTTTTAACGCGCATTTAACGATTTAATCGGTTTTCTATGAGCTCATCTACCACGGTTGGGTCTGCAAGTGTTGATGTATCCCCTAGCTGTTGATGTTCATTTGCGGCTATTTTACGTAAAATTCGACGCATAATCTTACCTGAACGCGTTTTTGGTAGGCCTGGCGACCATTGAATCATATCAGGGGAAGCTATTGGGCTTAGTTCTTTACGTACCCAATTACGGACTTGAGTTGTCAGCTCATCACTTACAGTAACGCCCTCATTTGGCGTAATGTAAACATAAATACCTTGGCCTTTAATATCATGCGGATAACCTACTACGGCGGCCTCTGCTACAGCTTCGTGAGCAACCAGCGCGCTTTCTATTTCAGCGGTGCCTAAACGATGCCCTGATACATTAAGCACGTCATCAACACGCCCTGTGATCCAGTAATAGCCATCTTCATCACGACGACAGCCGTCACCTGTAAAGTAAACACCGGGGTAAGCACTAAAATAGGTTTGTTCAAAACGTTCGTGGTCGCCATAAACAGTACGCGCTTGTGAAGGCCAGCTATCTAATATCACTAAATTACCGTCAACGGCACCTTCTAGTGTATTACCCTCTGCATCAAATAGAGCCGGCGCAATACCAAAAAACGGATGCGTTGCTGAACCTGGCTTAGTTTGGGTGGCACCAGGCAGTGGGGTGATCATAATGCCGCCCGTTTCGGTTTGCCACCACGTATCTACGATTGGGCAATTAGCATTACCAATATTTTCGTAATACCACGTCCATGCTTCAGGGTTGATGGGTTCACCCACCGAGCCTAAAATGCGTAAACTTTGACGATTAGATGACGCGGTTGGCTCATCGCCTTTAGCCATTAACGCTCGAATAGCGGTTGGTGCAGTGTATAAAATGGTTACGCCGTGCTTATCAATCACCTCCCCCATGCGCCCTGCAGTTGGGTAGGTCGGCACGCCTTCAAATACCACTTGCGTACAGCCATTAACCAGTGGGCCATAAGCAATATAGCTGTGGCCGGTGATCCAACCTACATCGGCGCTACACCAATATACGTCGTCCTCTTGTAAATCAAATACGTATTCGTGGGTCATTGATGAGTAAACTAAGTAACCCCCTGTAGTATGCACAACCCCTTTTGGTTGGCCGGTAGAGCCCGAAGTATATAAAATAAAGAGTGGATCTTCTGCATTCATTGGCTCCGGTTCGCACTGCGCCGGTTGGTCGGCTACAAGCTCATGCCACCAAATATCGTGCTCGTTCCAATCAACTTCGCCACCGGTTAGCTGATGTACAATAACGTGTTCAATGCTTGTCACCAACTCTTGTGCTACGGCTTCATCAACATTCGCTTTTAAAGGAACACAATTACCAGCTCGGCGGCCTTCATCGGATGTGATCACCACTTTAGCGCCAGAGTCTTTAATTCGATCTGCAATGGCAGAGGGAGAAAAACCACCAAATACAACCGAGTGAATAGCACCAATACGTGCACAGGCCTGCATGGCGTAAATTGCTTGCGGCGTCATCGGCATATAAATAGCAACTCGGTCACCTTTTTGTACGCCCAGTTTTTTTAAACCATTAGCAAAGCGTGCCACTTCATCATGTAATTGTTGGTAGGTAATGTTTTCACTTTGGTTTGGGTTGTCTCCTTCCCAAATAAGCGCAACTTTATCGGCTTTGGTTTTTAAATGGCGGTCAATACAGTTATAAGAGGCATTTAAAACTCCATCTTCGTACCATTTTATATCGATATGGCCTTTATCAAATGAGGTGTTTTTTACTTTGGTATACGGAGTAAACCAATCTAAGCGCTGGCCATGTTCACGCCAAAACCCTTGTGGGTCATCAATCGACTGTTTGTAGAGTGTATTATATTTTTCGTTATCAACTAACGTCGTTTTTTCAATATGTGCAGGAACAGGATAGATACTTTGTGACATCTCAGTCTCCATTTTAATAACTTGCCATGATTAAAGGATTACTCAGCAGTACTTTATTAAGTATTAGACCTTAGTTGTACAACCCTTCTAATTAACATTTTGTGGTTTATAATCTCGCCGCTCATGACTTTTTTACATAGAAATACAGTATGTTAAATATAAGTAAGTGGCCATTGAATTACTCTTAAACCTTCGTCTTATAGACCAATAGGTAATTGAGTAAATTTTGCACATATTTAAAAGTGGTTTTCGGACATTAAAATAATGATGCAGCCATGCAAGTTAAACACTTATTTAACGAACTCGTAGCGTGATGCAAGATAAATAAATTTTTATTCGTAAGTAATACCTGTAGCAAGTAATACATTTGAACGTTTAAAAAGCAACAAACAACAAGTAGCCTTTAAAGGACACCACAATGAAATTTACCCCATTAAAAACTCTTGCAGCGAGTGCTGTATTATGTGCTTTAACAAGCACAGCTTATGCGGCAACTGCAGCTAAAGTAGGTAACACCGAATTTACTTACGGCGGATACATTAAGCTAGATACAATGTGGAGTGATTACTCTGCAGGCGCTCCTGATGGCTCAAATGTAGGGCGTGATTTTTACGTACCAAGCACACTGCCAGTAGGCGATGACGATGATTCGGATGCCGTATTTGATATGCATGCACGTGAGTCACGTTTTAACTTTGGTACGTCAACGTTAATGGATAACGGTAAAACAGTTAAAACTAAAATTGAGTTAGACTTTTTAGCATCGGCCCCTGGCGGTAACGAGCGCGTATCAAACTCTTATGCTCCACGTATTCGCCATGCATTTGTAACTTACGATGGCTGGTTATTTGGTCAAACATGGTCAAACTTTCAAAACGTGGGTGCACTGGCAGAAACACTTGATTTTGTAGGCCCTGCTGAAGGCACTGTTTTTGTTCGCCAAACGCAAATTAAGTACACAACCGGTGCTTGGTCGTTCTCACTAGAAAACCCAGAAAGCACAATTACCACTCAAGGTGGCGCACGTGTAGAAACAGATGATGCGTCACTTCCTGATTTTACTGCGCGCTACACACACAATGCCGATTGGGGTAACTTTGTAGTTGCAGCACTTGCTCGCCAACTTACTTATAAAGTAGGCGATGTTGACGCTGATGAAACCTCGTTTGGTATTAGCGCTTCGGGCCGTGTAAATTTTGGCGAAGACTATCTTAAATTTATGCTTACACAAGGTAAAGGCCTTGGCCGTTACGTGGGCTTAAATGTTGCCCATGGTGCAGTGCTTAATGGCGATGAACTAGATGCAATAGACTCAACATCTGGTTTTGTTGCTTATCAGCATAAATGGACAAGCCAGTGGCGCTCAACTTTCTTATATTCTTTCTTTAGTGCTGACAACAACACCGATCTATTAACAATATCAGGTGACCCTGTTGAATCAAGCCAAAGCTTTAGTGCAAACATTTTATACTCACCTGTTAAGCGTTTAACATTTGGTGCAGAGTTTAAACATGCCGAGCGCGAAACAGAAAGTGGTATTGACGGTGATTTAGAGCGCTTACAATTTTCTGTAAAATACAATTTTTAATTAAACATAGTGATCACAATAAAGCGGCTCAGGCCGCTTTTTTTAGCTATACAACTTGAACTCTGTTTAAAAGGTTTAATAGTACTGTGATAGTAATGGTATTTAAGAATGCTTTTTTGTCTGATATTTTCAGTAAATTAAACACGGTTAGCACTTAAACAAGCTAAAATAGCAGCATTTGGAAGAGCTCAGATAAAAGTTTGTACAGAAATAGCACCCTCTTTGCGATTAAGGAGTATTACCTTAGCGCTAAACTAAGCGGCTACTTAGTTGCTAAAATCCACTAAATTCCCACAATTTCGGATAACTATTAATTATTTTACACAAACAACAAACATGTTATTGAAAATCACTCTCATTTAGATTATGTTATGCACTTCTTTTTTGAACCTATTGGAAAAACACATGTCGTCCCAACAAATTTTGCGTTTATCTAAGCTAAGCCTTATTACTTCACTTGTTTTATCTGGTCATGCATTTGCACAAGAAACTACAACAAATACAGATGACTCATTAGAAAAAATAGCAGTGTATGGCCAGCATCATAAAAACTACATCACAGAAGATGCGCAATCTGCTACAAAATTAGGCCTAACAATCAAAGAAACCCCACAAAGTATTTCTGTTGTTTCTCGCGCTTTAATGGATGATTTTTCACTAGATGATATTAACTCAGTGCTAGAGAGCACCCCCGGTGTAACTGTAGAACAAATAGAAACTGACCGTACTTATTTTAAAGCCCGTGGCTTTGAAATAACAAACTTTCAGGTTGATGGTTTAGGCATCCCACAAAGCTCAGGCTCTATTCAGGGCACTTTAGATACGTCTATTTACGACCGTGTAGAAATTGTACGTGGTGCAAACGGCCTTATGACTGGCGCAGGTAACCCATCTGCAACCGTAAATATGGTATTAAAAAAACCAACTTACATAACTCAAGCGCATGCATCTGCATCGTATGGTTCATGGAACAACAAGCGTTTAGAAGTAGATGTTTCAACGCCAATTAACGACGACCACGCTGTGCGCGCCGTATTTACCAAGCAAAAAGCGGAGTCATACCTAGATCGTTACGAAACAGATAAAACAATTGCTTATCTTGCTTACGAAGGCAAGCTAACCGACGACACGACATTAAGCATCAACTATGTTAACCAACAAAAAGATGCCGATAGCCCACTTTGGGGCGCACTCCCTCTTTATTACACCGATGGCACAGCAACAAACTACGACGCCTCTACAAGTACGGCATCTGATTGGTCTTACTGGGATAACAGCGCAGAGCAAGTATATGTAACACTTGAGCAAAACCTATCGGCTACGTGGGTTGCAACAGCGCGTTACGCACACATAGAAAACGAGCAAGACTCGGAACTATTTTACGTATATGGCACACCAGATAGCGAAACTGGCCTTGGTTTAACCGGTTACGCAAGCCGTTACGACTACGAAGATAAGCACGATTTATTTGATTTATACGCCAGCGGTAAATTTGATTTATTTGGCCAAGAGCACGACCTGTCATTTGGTGTTAGCCAAGCAAAAATGGATTACAACGAACAGTCGCTTTACGATTACACCACGGGCAACGGCTTCCCAGCAATGCCTTCGCTTGATACATGGGATGGCGTAGTACCTGAAGCAACCCTTGCTGATGGCTTAAATGGCAGTGACATAGAAAACAAACAGCAATCAGCTTATATGTCTACTCGCATTAAATTAAGCGCTCCGCTAAGTGTGTTAGCAGGTGTACGTTACACTGATTGGGAAACATCCGGCACTGCTTATGGTGTAGAACAAACACGTAACGACAGCGAAGTTATCCCGTATGTGGGGGCTGTGTATGACTTTAATGAATCGCTTTCAGCCTACGCAAGTTACACAGAGACCTTTGTGCCACAAAAAGAGCTTGATATTAATGCTGAGCAATTGGCGCCAATTACAGGTAAAAGTAGCGAAATTGGTTTAAAAGCACAGCTTTTAGACGACCAAGTATTTGTAACCTTTGCTTACTTTGATGCAAAACAAGAAAACCTAGCTGTTGCATTACCTGATTCATTACCAAGCGATACTCGTTATTATGGTGCTGATGGTATCACCAGCGACGGTTTTGAAATTGAATTAAGTGGTAAAGTGACCGACGATTTAAGTGCAAGCATCAGCTTTAGTAATTTAAGTATTGATGGTGATGATTTAGTTGAAGATTACACGCCAGAGAACCAGCTAAAACTGGCTGCAACTTACCAAGTACCATTTGTTGAAGGCTTAACTTTTGGTGCAAATTATCGTTGGCAAGACTCGGTTAGCCGCGTACAAGTTGAAGATGCAACCGGCGCTGCACTTGTAACCACGAACCAAGATGCTTACGGTATTCTTGATTTAATGGCTAACTACAAAATTACAGAAAACGTTGGGGTTACTTTTAACGTTAATAACACCACAGATGAAAAATACCTACACAGCTTATACTGGGCTCAAGGTTATTACGGTGCGCCACGTAACTACGCGCTATCTGTAAACTGGCAGCTATAAGTCGCTTTTTAAAGTACGGCTTTTAAATTTAAACGGCACTTTTTAGTGCCGTTTTTGCTTTAAGCCCCCTTAAGTTAAAGCGCTTATCCCCCTCCTTGCGCTATCTATTTTATGCAAAGTCCTAGCAATACCATGCTTTTATTACGCGCCTCAATTAAAAAGCGTACTTGTTAGCCAGCCTCGCTGTAAATATGGCTAAGTGCTATTTAAACTGCATCTATTAAAACCTGTAAGGTTATCGTTTTAACGTGCTTTAAACACAAAAAGGCGCTAACCATTGCTGGTTAGCGCCTTTTAAAGCTCGGGTCAAATCAAGCTTAGAGAACGTTTACACTTAAAGGTCAGGCTCAGCGCCTAATACGTCTTCGCCATCTTCTGGCTCAACCGTTGCTTTTAATAGCAACATATCACGTAACTTACCTTCAATTTCATCTGCAATTTCTACGTTTTCTTTCAAAAACTTAATAGAGTTTGATTTACCTTGGCCTACTTTATTGCCGTTGTAGCTGTACCAAGCACCTGCTTTTTCAACAATTTTGTGCTTAACACCTAAATCTATTAACTCACCTTGTTTAGAAATACCTTCACCATACATAATGATGAACTCAGCTTGTTTAAACGGTGGTGCAACTTTGTTTTTAACTACTTTAACGCGGGTTTCGTTACCGACTACCTCATCGCCTTCTTTAACAGAGCCGATACGACGAATATCAATACGCACTGATGCGTAAAACTTAAGTGCATTACCACCAGTTGTTGTTTCAGGGTTACCAAACATTACACCAATTTTCATACGAATTTGGTTAATGAAAATACATAGCGTATTTGAGCGTTTAATATTACCTGTAAGCTTACGTAGTGCTTGCGACATTAAACGTGCTTGTAAGCCCATGTGCGAGTCGCCCATGTCGCCTTCAATTTCAGCTTTTGGTGTAAGCGCTGCAACAGAATCGACAATAACAACATCTACAGCACTTGAACGTACTAACATGTCACAAATTTCTAGTGCTTGCTCACCGGTATCTGGCTGAGACACTAACAGCTCATCAATGTTAACACCTAACTTTTGTGCGTATACCGGATCAAGAGCATGCTCAGCATCAACAAAGGCACATGTTTTGCCTTCTTTTTGAGCCTGCGCGATAACTTGCAAAGTAAGCGTTGTTTTACCTGAAGACTCAGGGCCATACACTTCAACAATACGCCCCATAGGCAAACCGCCTATGCCTAAAGCAATATCAATCCCAAGTGAGCCTGTAGATACAGCATCAATATTTAGGGCTTTGTTATCGCCCAGTTTCATAATTGATCCTTTACCAAATTGACGCTCAATTTGTGATAGAGCAGCGTCCAGCGCTTTTTGTTTATTATCGTTCATTCTGTTCTCCAAATCCGGCTAATGCGAACAAGTATACTGTATGAAATCACAGTATCAAGTGAAATTTATAATTTTATCTTCTCGATAGTTTTTTTCAATGCAAATTCAATAGCTTGCATTCTAACTTGCGCTCTATCGCCGTTAAATATTTGTTTAAAAGTAAATTGTTCATTGGCAATTTGTATGCAAAACCACACAAAGCCAACTGGTTTATCGGACGTAGCGCCACCTGGCCCAGCAATGCCCGAAATTGCCACGGCAACATCAGCTTTGGCAACGCTTGCGGCACCAAAAGCCATCTCTTTTACTGTTTGCTCACTCACCGCACCAAATTGCTCTAGCGTAGTATTGGCCACATTAAGCAGTTCATGCTTAGCTTCATTACTATAAGTAACAAATGCGCGGCCCAAATAACCTGAGCTACCTGGCGTATCTGTAAGCGCATAACTCACTCCGCCACCAGTACATGATTCAGCGGTAGTGATCCATAAGCGTTTATCCGTTAAAATAACGCCCAATTGCGCAGCAAGTGTTTTAATCTCTTGATGTAATTCCATATTCAGCCTTTGGGTAAATACATGTCGTTTGATCTTTATGCACCGCACACTATAAAACAACAAACCCCTATGATGCAGCAGTATC
The DNA here is from genome assembly GCF_028599385.1 of Pseudoalteromonas sp. CST2. Taxonomy (NCBI): domain Bacteria; kingdom Pseudomonadati; phylum Pseudomonadota; class Gammaproteobacteria; order Alteromonadales; family Pseudoalteromonadaceae; genus Pseudoalteromonas; species Pseudoalteromonas sp. CST2. Next base: position 517,144 of record NZ_JAQREO010000001.1, on the reverse strand, counting down.
TAAAAATAAAATCAGAGCATCGCGATATTTTATTGTTTTATCGTATGGGGGATTTTTATGAACTCTTTTTTGACGACGCTAAACGCGCGGCCCAACTACTCGATATTTCGCAAACGCATCGCGGTAAAGCCGGCGGCGATCCTATCCCTATGGCGGGTGTCCCTTATCATGCAGTAGAAAACTATTTAGCTCGTTTAGTGCAAATGGGCGAATCGGTTGCTATATGTGAGCAAGTTGGCGATCCTGCAACCAGTAAAGGGCCAGTAGAGCGCAAAGTCGTACGTATCGTTACACCGGGTACTATTTCAGATGAAGCGCTATTGCAAGAACGCCAAGATAACTTACTCACTAGCGTATGGCAAAATAAAAAAGGGCTATACGGTATTGCCTACCTTGATATAAATTCAGGGCGCTTCAACGTAGTTGAAGTTAACACCGACGAAGCATTTACTTCAACCTTACAGCGCTTAGCACCCGCTGAGCTTTTATACTGTGAAAGCTTTGAAAACACACATTTAATTGAGCATATAAAAGGGGCACGGCGACGCCCTGAGTGGGAGTTTGACCTAGACACCGCGCAACACTTACTGTGCGAGCAGTTTGGCACCAAAGATTTAGTTGGTTTTGGTGTAGATAAAGCGCATGCTGCTTTGGTCGCTGCGGGTTGTTTAATGCAATACGTAAAAGATACCCAGCGTATTGCGCTACCCCACATTCGCGCTATTACGCTTGAGCATAACGAGCACGCAGTTATATTAGATGCGGCAACACGCAAAAATTTAGAACTAACCGTTAATTTATCGGGCGGCTTTGAAAACACCTTAGCGCAGGTACTTGATAAAACCGCCACGGCCATGGGGTCGCGTTTACTTAAACGCCGTATTCATACACCTGTGCGTAATAAAAATGAGCTTAACTCACGTTTAAATGCCATTAGCGCAATTTTAGATGTGCAGTTATATGGCGAGTTACACGATTCATTAAAAGAAATTGGTGACATAGAACGCGTAATAGCACGACTTGCTTTATGCACCGCACGCCCGCGCGATTTAACCCGACTGCGCAGTGCCCTACAAGCACTCGCACCACTGCACGCATTATTAAACAATGCTAATGATGAGCGTATCGCTAGCATTGTTCGCCATTCTCCAGAGCTGCCTGAACTACAAGCTTTACTTGAGCGTGCTGTTATTGATAACCCACCAGTACTAATTCGCGATGGGGGCGTTATTGCACCTGGCTACAACAGCGAACTCGATGAATGGCGAAACTTGAGTAAAGGCGCTACCGATATACTTGAGCAACTAGAGCTTAGAGAGCGCGAGCGCACCGGGATCAGCACATTAAAAATTGGCTATAACAAGGTGCATGGCTTTTTTATCGAGGTAAGTCGTGCAAATTCACACTTAGTACCTGCTGATTATATTCGCCGCCAAACGCTTAAAAATAATGAACGCTACATAATACCTGAACTAAAAGAGCACGAAGATAAAGTGCTTGGCAGCCAATCAAAAGCTCTTGCACTTGAAAAACAATTATATGAAGAGCTATTTGAGTTTATAGCCCCGCATATTGAACAGCTTCAAATGATGGCTGGCGCATTAGCTGATTTAGATGTATTGAATAACTTAGCAGAGCGAGCCCAAACGCTTAACTATGCTAAACCACAGCTATGCGATGATGACAATATAAGTATTAAACAAGGTCGCCACCCTGTGGTAGAGCAAGTAATGAAAGAACCTTTTATTGCCAACCCTGTGGAGCTAAATAGCCAGCGTAAAATGTTGATTATCACCGGTCCAAACATGGGTGGTAAATCAACCTATATGCGCCAAACAGCACTTATCGTATTGATGGCGCATATTGGCTGTTATGTCCCTGCTGATAGTGCAAAAATTGGTAATATTGACCGTATATTTACACGCATTGGTGCAAGCGACGATTTAGCCTCTGGTCGCTCTACTTTTATGGTAGAAATGACCGAAACTGCCACAATTTTAAATAATGCAACTGCGCAATCTTTGGTATTAATGGATGAAATAGGCAGAGGTACCAGTACCTACGATGGCTTGTCACTTGCTTATGCAACGGCTGATCATCTGGCACAAAAAATATCTGCTAAAACATTATTTGCTACGCACTACTTTGAATTAACGGAACTTGCCGAGCAAAAAACTGGACTGGTGAATGTGCACTTAGATGCCATAGAGCACAACGACACCATTGCATTTATGCATACTGTGCTTGATGGTGCAGCAAGTAAAAGCTTTGGCTTACAGGTCGCAGCGCTTGCCGGCGTGCCTAAAGCCGTGATAGCCCAAGCAAAACAAAAGCTTAAACTGCTCGAAAACCACCAAAGTGTAACAGCGCCTAATGCTGAGCAGCAGGCGTTTTCATTTGCTAATGAGTTACCTGCGCCTGAGCCTTCAGAGGTTGAGGAGCAACTCAATGCCATTGACCCTGATAACCTATCGCCGCGTCAAGCACACGAACTTCTTTATAAATTAAAGGCTCTGCTTTAAATATAGATAACTTGAGCGGTGGTTAAGAAGCTGATAACACAGTGAATAGTATTTCTTGGGGGTTGTAAGACATAAAAAAAGCTGAAGGTTTTATTCTTCAGCTTTTAAACACATAGACAGTATAAAAGGGAGTTACGAGAACTGGTCAAACAAACTTTCTGTGCTTAACCCTTCTTGTTGTAAAATATCTTTTAAACGACGTAATGCTTCTACCTGAATTTGTCTTACGCGCTCTCGCGTTAAACCAATTTCACGGCCAACATCTTCAAGTGTTGATGGCTCATAGCCAAGTAAACCAAAGCGACGCGCTAATACTTCACGTTGTTTAGGGTTTAACTCACCTAACCAATCAACAATATGTTTGTTAATATCATTGTTTTGAACTTCGCCCTCAGGGCCTGCGCTTTTTTCATCGGCAATAATGTCTAACAGTGCGCTGTCGTTCTCACCGCCAATTGGCATATCAACTGAGGCAATTTTTTCGTTTAAGCGTAGCATTTTAGTTACGTCTTCTACGGGTCTACCTAAGCTTTCAGCAATTTCTTCAGCAGTTGGCTCATGGTCTAGCTTTTGTGTCAGCTCGCGTGCTGTACGCAAGTAAACATTTAATTCTTTAACTACATGTATTGGCAGGCGAATTGTGCGCGTTTGATTCATAATGGCGCGTTCAATTGTTTGGCGTATCCACCACGTTGCATAAGTCGAAAATCTAAAACCGCGTTCTGGGTCAAACTTTTCAACAGCGCGAATTAAACCTAGGTTACCTTCTTCAATTAAATCTAGAAGTGCTAATCCTCGGTTGTTATAACGGCGGGCAATTTTTACAACTAAACGTAGGTTACTTTCAATCATACGCTTGCGAGATGCTTCACATCCACGTAGCGATTTGCGGGCAAAAAAGACTTCTTCTTCAGCGCTAAGTAGGGGAGAAAAACCAATTTCTCCTAAATAAAGTTGGGTTGCATCAAGGTTTTTAGTTACTTCCTCTTTTGCAAATATCTCTTCTTCGTTATCAACCTCTTCAAGTAATGCTGCAGTTTCTTCTACTGCGGTGTCATCAAATTTTTCGTCGGTGGTGTTTTTGTCAAGTTTTGCTGCGTTAGCCATAAGCCTTCTCCCGAGCAATTATCAATACCTAAAAATTAGGGAAGGTATTTAGCAGGATTGACAGCTTGCCCACGGTAGCGAATTTCAAAACGAAGCGCAGTGACCGAAGATTCTGACTTGCCCATTTCTGCTATTTTTTGTCCTGCCTTAACTTTCTGCTTTTCTCTAACAAGTAGTTTCGAGTTATGTGCATAAGCACTTAGGTAATCATCATTATGTTTCAAAATGATTAAATTACCGTACCCTCGAAGCGCATTACCCGCATACACCACCGTTCCTTGTGCTGCGGCTAAAACTGAAGCCCCTGTACGATTAGTAATCTGTAAACCCTTGTAACCGTTTTCCTTATTAGAAAAGCGTTTAGTCACTTTGCCCTTTGCAGGCCAAAACCACTTTACTTTACTGTTCGACAAAGGTTTAGCATTACTAATTATTTCATTGGCTTGTTTTTGAACATACTCTCGTTGTTTCGGCTGATCAAGATTTTTCTTTAATTTTTTGTTAGTTTTTTGTACTTTTTTAGTGGTTGCTGAGCTTCGTTTAGCGGATGAATTGCTAGCAACCGCATGGCTACTGGTGGCTACAAGCGAAACAACTTGCCCAGGATAAATAACATAAGGTGATGGAATTGAATTGTTTTTTGCAAGCGACCTAAAATCTTGCCCTGCACTAAAGGCAATGGAATATAAAGTATCACCCTTTTGTACTGTGTATTTATTTCCACTAATGTTAATGCCTTTTTGAAAATCATTAACATTAGTATTGAGGCTACTAACAGGAGCAGGAATATGGCGAGATGAACACCCCGAAAGAAAAACAGCAATAAATACAACCACATATAATACGTACTGACTATTCAAGGTGTTTTGCTCCGAAATTTAAAAAGTACTACTTTTGCTAGTTAGCGTAATAAAAAGTAAGCAACCGCTATTAATATAACTAAACCCCAGCCAAGTACTTCAACATATTGACGTAATTTTTGCTCCATTTTAACCCCGCCCCACTTCATTAAAGCAGAAACTAAAAAGAAACGCGCACCACGGCCAACGGCAGACGCTATTAAAAATGGTAAAAATGCCATTTGTAATACCCCTGCACCAATAGTAAATACCTTATAAGGGATAGGTGAAAAGCCCGCTAAAAACACCACCCACACGCCATACTCTTTAAACCATGTAAGCGCTGTTTCAAACTTTTCTTGCCAGTGCATCTGCTCAATAAAGGGCTGTACAACAGGCTCAAATAACCAGTAACCTAAAAAGTAACCTACAATCCCCCCAAGTACTGAAGCAACTGTTGCAAAGCTTGCAAAGCGCCACGCTTTACTTGGCTGAGCAAGCGACATAGGAGCAAGCATTACATCCGGTGGTACCGGAAAAAAAACGGACTCAGCAAAGCTCATGGCTGCTAAATAGCGCTCAGCAAAGCGGTGTTTTGCCCACACTAGGGCCATATCGTATAACTTAGTAAACAATTTCAACGTGAATTCCTATTCAATATCACCAGGGACGAGAGGGACAAACCGAACTGGTGCAATAACATGCTCTGTGAAGCTATCGCCTTGGCGAATAACCATGGTTAATTTTTGTTCTTGCTCTCCAATGGGGGCAAGGAGTACACCGCCATCAGCTAGTTGTGCAAGTAAGTCTTGAGGTACTTTCGATGCGGCCGCGGTAACTATAATACCATTAAACGGGGCCTGCGATTGCCAGCCTTGCCAGCCATCTGCGTGTTTCATGGTTACATTGTATAAATCAAGTTGATGTAAACGGCGTTTAGCCTGCCATTGCAGTGCTTTTATACGCTCGACCGAATACACCTTATTAAAACACTTGGCTAACACTGCGGTTTGATAACCAGAGCCTGTGCCAATTTCTAACACTTTGTCGCGTACGCCAGCCAAATGAAGCAGCTCGGTCATACGCGCCACAATATAAGGCTGCGAAATAGTTTGCCCTTGCCCTATCGGCAACGCCGTGTTTTCGTACGCCTTGTGTTTTAGTACATCATCAATAAAGGCATGACGTGGTATATCAGCAATGGCTTTTAATACCTGTTTGTCTTCTACCCCTTCTTGCTCTAATAGCTTAGAAAGCGCAATAGCACTGCGCGAGTAATTAGCCAGCACGGTTTATCTCCATTTCAGCTAACCACTGCCCAACCGCTTCAATACTTTCTTTTGCTGTCATATCAACGCTTAACGGTGTAACTGAAGCATAGCCATTATTAACAGCGTAAAAATCAGTGCCCTCACCGGCATCGCTTTCAATACCAAGCGAGCCATACCAAAAAATATCACGCCCCCATGGGTCCGTTTGTTTGGTCATGGTTTCGGCTTTATGTCGAGCGCCTAAACGCGTAACTTGCACCCCTTTTAGCTCACTTAGAGGAATATCGGGTACATTTACATTGATAATTTGATCTTTAGGCAGTGGGTGCGATGCCAGCCCTTTAATTATATTAACGGTCACAGCTGCTGCGGTTTCAAAGTGCTCACCATGGTGCGAGCAAAGCGACACGGCAATAGCAGGCAAGCCTAAATGGCGCCCTTCGGTCGCCGCAGCCACAGTGCCTGAATACAATGTATCATCGCCCAAATTAGCGCCGTGGTTAATACCTGCTACGACTAAATCAGGCGTTTCATCAACTAACTGATTAACCCCTAAATGAACACAATCAGTAGGCGTGCCATTAACCGATATAAAGCCGTTTTCAAGCGTGGTAGAGCGCAGTGGATTTATTAACGTTAACGAGTTACTGGCACCACTACAGTTACGATCAGGGGCTACAAGGGTTACATCGGCAATTTGCGTAAGAGCCTGGTATAAAACAGCAATCCCTTTAGCGTTTACACCGTCGTCGTTACTTAGCAGTATCTTCATTTTGACTGTCCTTTTCTTTTCGCTCATTAGGGCTTGCATCGGTGTAATCCACCAGCTCACGTAAAAGTGCGGTAGCAAAACACCCTTTAGGCAATCCAAAGCTTAATTTTAAAGTCGTTTCGTCTAGTGTTTCTATGGTTAAATCTTGCGGAATGAGGCGCAGCATACGGCGCTCATTTTTAAGGCCTAATTCGCCTAAGCCCTCACACCATGCTTGGTATGGTTTTAGCCATATTTTTTCTTGTTCAGTTAAGCCCTTTTCACTTTTACCAACCATAGGGGCCGACATCATAATATCGCCAGAGGCTAAACGTGCTATGTTTTCATCGCTTATTGCATCTTCAAAAAATGCGTTACTACCGCTTAGCATAAATACTTCACGGTGCATGGTTTTAGCTAACCCATGCTCTTTAACACGTAAGCTCACTATTTGATTAAATACATGTGAACGGGCAGCGGAGATAATAATACCGCGTAGTTTTTTATCGCGAATGCGCTCGCCGGCAAACATTTTTTCGGCCATAACTAAATTATGCCCATCGCGGCCAAAGCGCTGCTCGCCAAAGTAGTTAGGCACACCCGCACGTACGGCATTAATGCGGCATAAAATATCAAGTGGCTGGGTTACATTACGAAGCGTAATAGTGAATCGGTTTCCTTTGTGGCAACCGGTGCGTAATTTACGTTCGTGGCGCTGTTGCGAAACCACAAAAATGCTGTCGCTATTGAGTTCACTAAAATCAATATGCTTTTTAATGGGTACTTTTACACTAAACCATTGGCTACACACGCCGTGGCGGTCTTTCATGCCAGCATAGCTTACTTCGCGCGGTGACACTCCAGCCTTTTGTGCAATTAACTTGGCCACATATTGCGTGTTTTCACCTTTTTTAACGACCTGTAAGCATACATGCTCACCACTGCCGGTAAATTCTATGCCGAGGTCTTCATCAACCATAAAATCTTCAGCAACGGTTTTAAAGTCTGCTTTTGAAAGCGGTGCACCGTATAGGTAATTTAAATCGCTCATGCGCTTGCTGTACTCTCAGGCGCTTTGCTCATAATAACTACCGCATGGCTAGAAATACCTTCTTTACGCCCTTCAAAGCCGAGCTTTTCGGTGGTGGTCGCTTTAACATTGATTTGTGAAAGCTCGCAATTTAAATCGCTGGCTAAATTAGTGCGCATAGCGTGGATGTGTGGCAACATTTTAGGAGCCTGCGCCACAATAGTGACATCGCCATTGCCCAGTACATAACCTTGCTCTTTGGCAAGGCCTACAACATGGCGAAGTAAAATACGGCTATCTATATTTTCATACTCGCTCGCCGTATCCGGAAAATGCTTACCAATATCGCCCATTGCCAAAGCGCCTAAAATAGCATCGCATAATGCATGAATAGCAACATCGCCATCTGAGTGTGCTAAAAAGCCCTGCGGGTAATCTATTTTTTCGCCGCAAATTGTTATTGGGCCTTCGCCACCAAATTTGTGTACGTCAAAACCATGGCCAATTCGAATCATAATGCTTGCTCGTTTTGTTGTTTGTTTAATAAAAACCCCGCTAGGTCTAAATCCTCCGGCGTGGTTATTTTAATATTGTCGCTGCGCCCTGCAATTAGCTTAACGGGTTTATTTGCCCACTCAATGGCACTGGCTTCATCGGTAATAGTTACGCCTTCACAAAGCGCACGTTGCAACGCATTTTTAAGCTCGTCATATTTAAAAAACTGCGGTGTAAGCGCTTGCCATAAATCATCACGAGGCACGGTTTGCTCGCTATGCGTGTTACCACGCTTTATGGTGTCTTTTACCTTGCTTGCTAAAATACCGCCTTCGTCGTCGGCTATACAATGCGCTATTAAGGTTTCAATATCGTTAATAGTAACTAAGGGGCGGGCTGCGTCGTGCACCAGCACCCATTCAGGAGGGTTATTTTCTAAAAATAATAGGCTATTAAGCACTGAGTCTGCTCGCTCTTGCCCGCCGCTGGCGCGTAAAATTCGCGAGTCTATGTGCGCAAGCGAGTCAAAATAAGGGTCGGTTTGACTAACGGCTACAACTATTTGGCTTAAGCTTTGTAATTGCGAAAGCTTACAGAGCGTGTGCTCTAAAATAGTTTTTCCTGCCAATTTAATATACTGCTTAGGTGCACTGTGCTGCATTCTGCTGCCTACGCCGGCAGCGGGTACAATGGCAGCTATTGAATTATTATTTTTCATGTTGTTTGCCCGGTAAAACACGTATAAATGTTTCATCCGGTTTAATCATTCCTAATTCGTTACGAGCGCGCTCTTCTATACCTTCTTGACCAAGCTTTAAATCTTCTATGTCGGCGGTAAGTACTTTATTGCGCTTAATTAGTTTTTCATTAGTTTGTTGATGAGAAGCCACGGCTGCTTTTAAACGCGTATAGTCTTGCACCCCGTTATGACCAAACCAAAGTCGGTATTGTATAAACAGTGCTAAGCACAACAGGCCAAGCTGAAAAAACCGCATTTAACACTCCCTATTCGTTTTTAAATAAAATTAGGCTCGTGGGCGTTTTATATTACGCCAATTAATATTACCCGCTAATAGCATTTCTCTAAGTGAAAGCAACCTAGGTGCGCAGCGTTTTGAAAATTGCCACTGATGCCCGCAACACGCCGCTGTTAAACTCATTTTACTGGGTTTTACCAACTGCGTATTTGCTTGCTCTAGGCCCTTGCCAAAAAAATCAAACCAGCCTAGTTCATTACAGTGCAGTTTATTGTCGCTTACTTGATCTATGCTGTCTATTCTTAGCCTCACTTGGTCATGGCTATTTATTAACACCGGCACTATTAGCCCCACTTGGGCATATTTTTTATAAAAAAGTTCATTTGCCTGAGCGTTAACCTCTGGCGGTGTTGGCTTTTGTTTTTCAAGCCAAGAGCCATTTTGTGAGTCGAGCGTAAACGGCGAACTCCCATTGGCAACCAAAGTGGCCGCCCGTTCTATATAATAAGGTAAGCTTTTTAATTGGCGGCGTAGTTTATCGGCATTAGGCTCAGCAACTAAGCGCTGTACCTCTCGCTGATAAAACGCATTGCACAATTGTGCATACAGCACTTTTTGCGCATCACTTTGCCATATTTCTTGCTGCTGAGCTGCAAGTGGCTGACTCTTCGCTACCAATAGTTATACTCAAAAAACAATTAGGTAGCTGTTTTATAGCACAATAGCGGCTATTTTTTAAGCGTACTAGGCAATTTAAGCGCTTGGCTTTTCACCTAATTTAGCAATGCCGCTTTCTAAAAATTGCACCACGGTATTACGCTTTTTACCAATTAATAAACTGCCATCAGCTAAAAACATAAAGTTTTGCCAATTACGTTTAAATACATCAAAGGTGGTTTCTATAACGTTATCGCGTGCCATACAAAAATAAACAGTGGTATTAGCCTGCCAATCTAAATGATCCAAAATAGCTTGCGGTAAGCTTTCGTCGCCATTTTCCCACGCATCTTCCCAATTTACTTCATCGCTAAAGCTTTCTTCTTTACCGCACCAATCAGTTTTATCAAAAAAATCGGGGTGGTCGAACTCGCGGCTCACCATAGTGCTCCAAAGCACCGCAGCACGTTCGCTGGTCATTGGCTTAATACGCGCAGCGTCTTCTTCAGATACAGGGAGGTCTTTATGGCGAAAAACCCAGGCTTTTTTGTGATCATCGAGCGAAATATAATTCATAGTGTTGGTGTATTCTTTGGCATAATAAAAAGCAAACGCAATTATACAAGAGATCAAAACATGACTACAGCAATAAAACCGCTTTCCCTCAAACCAGGCATATATCAACACTATAAAGGCCCACAATACAAAGTATTTTACGTAGCAACACACAGTGAAACCGACGAGCAACTTGTTATATACCAAGCCCTGTATGGCGAGTACGGCATGTGGGCACGTCCACTAAGTATGTTTTTAGAAACCGTTGAAAAAGATGGACACACTATTCCACGCTTTGCCTACCTTGGAGCTGCAGATTAACTATGGCATTATAATCACATACAACACTGATCAGACCAGGCAAGGGGAACCCGTGCAATTTAATTCTACCGACAACTACATCGCTAGCAGCTCGCTTAAACAGGCTGTAAATGCCGCTATTATGCTTGAAAAACCCTTATTAATTAAAGGTGAGCCAGGTACAGGTAAAACCATGCTTGCGGAAGAGCTTGCTAAAAGCTTAGATACCGAGCTTATTCAGTGGCACATTAAATCAACCACCAAAGCACAACAGGGCTTGTACGAATACGACGCGGTATCGCGCCTACGCGACAGCCAATTAGGCGATGAGCGCGTACATAACATTGGCAACTACATTGTTAAAGGTAAACTGTGGCAAGCGTTTAACTACGCTGAACTTAACGGCAAACGGCCAGTGCTTTTAATCGACGAAATAGACAAAGCCGACATCGAGTTCCCGAACGACTTACTACTAGAGCTTGATAAAATGGAGTTTCATGTTTACGAAACTAACGAGCGCATTGTAGCGAAAGAACGCCCTATTGTGATCATCACGTCAAACAACGAAAAAGAACTACCAGATGCCTTTTTACGCCGCTGTTTTTTTCACTATATTGATTTTCCAAGCAGCGAAGAAATGCAGCAAATCGTTGATGTGCACTACCCTAACGTTAAACAAGATTTAGTTCGCCAAGCACTCGAAGTATTTTTTAACTTACGTGAAGCCAACGGTCTTAAAAAGAAACCTTCCACCAGCGAATTACTGGATTGGTTAAAGCTTTTAATGGCAGAAGATATAGACGCTAAAACACTGCACGATAAAGCCCAAAAAGGCGGCTTAATGCCGATGTTTGGCGCACTGCTTAAAAATGAGCAAGACATAAGCCTCATCGAAAAACTTGCCTTTATGAGTCGTGGGGCCTGTTGACCTTTCAGGATTAAAATTTGTTCTAACTAAGGACGATTTAATCGTGGCGCGAGGTTTGTAACCTAGTGGGCTAAGTAAAAGCCGAGCAACAAAGAGTTAATCGTCCCTAGGACGAACCCTCGGGCAGCGCGTGTTTGGTATTTATGCTGTGTTATCGCCTATTTATGGGGAATAACCACACTACATAGGCTCTGCCTTACCTAAATACCAAACACACTGCTGCAAATTTAACCTCGAAAGATAAACAGGCCCAAACATGTTAGTACAGTTTTTTTTCACGCTGCGCAAATACCGCTTACCAGTAAGCCTGCGCGAGCTACTCGATTTAATAAACGCCTTAAAAAAAGGCGTTATATTTGCCGATGTAGATGGCTTTTACCATTTAGCCCGCACCATAATGGTAAAAGACGAAACCCATTTTGACCGGTTCGACAAAGCGTTCAGCGACTACTTTAGCGGTATTGCCGACCTTGATTTGCTCGAAAGTTTAAAACAACAGCACAACTTACCTAAAGACTGGTTGCGCAAAGAGTTTGAAAAACACCTAAGCGATGAAGAAAAAGCCCAGCTAAAAGCCATGGGTGGGCTCGACGAGCTAATGAAAACCCTAAAAGAGCGTTTAGAAGAGCAACAAAAACGCCACGCAGGCGGCAATAAATGGGTGGGCACTGGTGGTACATCACCTTTTGGTGCATACGGCTATAACCCAGAAGGCGTGCGTATAGGGCAAGACGGTAACCGTAATCGCCAAGCGGTAAAAGTGTGGGATAAGCGCGAATACCGCAATTTAGACTCTGATCGCGAAATTGGCTCTCGTACTATTAAACTCGCCCTTAAAAAATTACGTAAATTTGCCCGCACAGGCGCAAGTGACACCCTTGATTTAAACGAGACCATTCGCGCTACCGCCAAACAAGGCGGCATGCTGGATGTAAAAATGGCACCCGAGCGCCACAATGCCGTTAAAGTATTAATGCTGTTTGATATTGGCGGCTCAATGGATGACTACATTCATACCTGCGAAGAGCTATTTAGCGCAGCCCACAGCGAGTTTAAACATTTAGAGTTTTACTACTTTCATAACTGTTTATACGAGCACGTTTGGCAAGACAATACGCGTCGCCATTCAAACATCATCGACACCATGACACTGATTAATAAATTTACCAGTGATTACAAAGTTATATTTGTAGGTGATGCCACTATGGGCCCTTACGAAATAGCCTACCCCGGCGGCTCAGTAGAGCACTACAATGAAGAGCCCGGCAGTACATGGTTGCAACGTATAACAAACCACTTTGATAAAGTCGCCTGGCTCAACCCACAACCCGTTGAACACTGGCCTTACTATCAATCAATTGATTTTATTAAGCAGCTGATGGATAACAGAATGTACCCGCTGAGTTTAGATGGAATAAGTAACGCGATAAAAGAGCTGAGTTAGAATGTTAATTTACGAAGGCTCAAAACTAATAGCTAATCCTCCAGGCGTGAACCTATAACTTTGTTGGGTGGCGCCTTTGGCTTAACCAACCTACCTTTGACGTAGGTCGGATAAGTGGCGAAGCCACGCCATCCGACGATAATGATGAATTAACTAGAAACAACCCGACTTACTGCGCTAAATATGAGCTGTTGAAATTTCAAGCAAGGAAAGGCTAAATAATGATACCTACCCTTATCCTATAAATTATTATTTGCACTCTTCTATATAAGGTTATAATATAAACATATAACCAAAAGGAATATGGTTATAACAAAAAGGCCTAAGCGATTATAAATCAACTTAGGCTTTCTTTAGGTATTGACCATTTGTAAATTGCTAATGCCATACCCTTTTGCGTGAGAACTAAAGGTTAGCATTAGCACGGTAAAATGGTCAATTAATTTAAACCATTTGACCGAGAGGTGCATCATGCAAATCACGATTAAAATTAGTGAGAAGTTTTTAGCTGATTTAGTAAGGTTAGTTACTTCAGTTTCTCCAATCTTGTTAATCATCAATAACTTTATGTGACAATTAATTAACTGATAAAAAGAAAGGATTCTTTTTATACTTCTACATTATACCTTGTAGCTCAACTGCGCTTTATTCATTTTAAAACATAATAAAAATCGTATTACAGAGTCAAAGCCCTACAATTCAGCTATATGATTCAATGTTTCAGGATGTCGCTGCACAAGCTTTAACAAGGTAATTGCTTGCCCATTCGGTGCACTACGCCCTTGCTCCCAGTTTTCGAGTGTTCTTGCTGATGTATGTAGAATGTTTGCAAATACACCGCGCGACATATTAAATGTTTCTCGAATATTTACTATTTCATCGGGTGAAATAGCAAGATCGTTAATATCATTTACCGCATGAGTACGTAACGTAAGCTTTCCTTGTGAATGCGCTTTAGCATCATCAAGTGCTGTCGTTAATTCTGAAAATAAATCACGTTTGCTCATTGCGCCATACCTCTAAGAATTCTTTTAATTGCTTTTTCTGATCTGCTGTTAAATCGGTTACTTCGTTTTTACTGTAAATAGTGAGTAGATAAAAACGTCTTTTGTCGTCCAAGTAATAATATATAACTCTTGAACCGCCACGCTTACCTTTTCCTTTGCTCGCAACTCGAACTTTACGTAAGCCGCCTGTTCCTTGAATCACATCGCCCTGTTTTGGGTTAACCATGAGGTCTGCTTGAAATAAACGATATTCGTCATCACTCAAGTACAGCTCTCGGTACTTTTCAAATATGCTTGATTCAACAAATAGGCTTTTCATACATAGAAGTATACGCAGATAGCGTACAAATTCAATTAAAGATTTTAAATGGGCGGCAGCTGGTATCTTTTGCTTTAGCTAAAGCACTTTACTCATAAACAAGCTATACGGATCTAGCTGATAATCACCGAACGGCTCGCACTCTTTAAAACCAAATTGAGTGTAAAGCTTTTGTGCGGGCAAAAATGCCTCTGCTGTTCCAGTCTCTAAGCTTAACTTTTTATAACCTCGCTGTGTTGCTTGCTCAATAATATGCGTGAGTAACTTAGCGGCTATACCTTGGCGTAAATAACTGCTTGAGGTGCGCATTGATTTAATTTCGCCATGCGTTGTATTTAGCATTTTTAATGCGCCAACACCCGCCAAATTATTATCAATCCATAAGCTATAAAAGATTATATTGGGCTGAGTGAGTTTAGTTACATCCAGTGCATGTACGCTCTCAACAGGTGAGTGTTTTAGCATATCGTTATGATGCGCTTGTAGTAACTTTATAATGTGTGGGTTTGAAAGCTCGTCTGTTCTAATATCCATTTACACCCCATTTAATCCTTGAATTTAATGCTTAGGGCTTTAATTAAAACCCTAAAGTAAATAGCTATTTTTAAGCTGCTAGCTTCCACACCACAAACGCAACAGCAAAACCAACCAAGTACACTAAGCCTAACCAGGTTAAGCTGCGCAATAGTACGCTGTGTTTAATGGCAGGCTCTGAGCGCACTAGGCTAAAGTTAAGCCATGCAAAAACGGGGGTAGTGACAAAAGCAAGTGTCATGGCAAAGGTAAGCATGGGGCCAAGGGCCGATTTAAAAAATAAAATCACTGCCATACCGGCAAAGGCCTGCAGTACTAACCAAATATTTAAACTGTGTTTAGATTGCTTAAAACCAAGTAATTTATGTGACTCGTTAAGTGTACGGGCGTAGCCATCAAGCACGGTGAGTGTAGTGCCAAACATACATAAAAAAGCAATGGCTGATACAAGCGGCCTTGCCCACTCGCCAATAGTCAGTGCATACATATCAATAAGCTGTTTAGCAAAGGCAACACCGCCAAGCTCAATACTGCTGCTTTGCCCGTATTGCACCAGCACACCTAAGCTAAAAAATACCAATGCTAAACAGGCTGTTAGCCAATAGCCTACGTTAAAATCGAATAAGCCTTGGCTTTTAGTAACCGTTTGCTGAGTTTGTTTTTCTTTAAGCCATAGCGAACTAAGGGCTGAAATTTCAATGGGTGCTGGCATCCAGCCCATTAACGCGACCATAAAACTCAGCATAGCCAGCTCGTACGGAGACGGGCCAACATAATCAGCTGGCGCCATTGGGCCGTTACTAAACGCGATAACCAGTGCAATAACAGTAGCAAGCGTTAATAGTCCCATAATGCCTTTAGCAACGCTGTCGAGCGCTTTAAAGTGCCCAAGTAATAAAATAGCTAAACACACACCGAGCAATATCCAACACAGTAGCGTAACTTCTATCACTATTGGCAGTGCATAATGCAGCAAGCTTGCAGTCAGTAATAACACCCCTGCAGTATTAACTATGGCGGCCAGTATATTTAAGCCAATAAAACTATAAAAATAGACAGGGCCTTTATTTTTATAACCTTCTACTAAACTGTTTTTGGTTGCTAGGGTGTATTCCATACCAAAGCGAAAAAACGGGTACTTTAATACGTTAACAACGAGAATTAGCCAAAACAGTTGCCAGCCAAATAGCGCGCCAGCTTGAGTAGATGCAACTAAGTGAGAGCCGCCTATTGCTGCGGTTGCCATTAAGATACCAGGGCCTAGTGCGCCCAATCGAGATTTCCAAGAGGTGTGTGTTTGCTGCATTAATTTCTCAAATTATGTGTGTTATTCGCTCTGGTTATTAATTTTCATAATTAATAACACCGAAGGCTGCATAACTTACCTAAATTAAAGGCAATAAAAAAGAGCCGTAAGGCTCTTTTTTATAGTACTTTGGGACTAAATCTTATTTTAGTTCCATCTCTTGGATGATTTCGTGCGCTATTTCTGGCGTTGTGCTTACAGGCTTTTCGTGTAAATTTGCTTTTATTTGCCCTTTTCGATGTTTTAGTGCTGCATCGAGTTTTTTAGCTGCGCTTGCAATCGCCGGGTACATAACTTCGTTTTCCCCTTTTACCGATATACGCGCACCTTCGTAATTTGTGCTAATTTCTGCTTGGATTTTGTGATGCTCTTTAGACAATATAATGTCGAGTGCGATAAGTGATGGAAAGTGGCTCTCGATTTTTGAAAACTTTTCGTTGATATGCTCTCTAATAGAGTTAGTAACGTCTACATGGTGACCAGAAAGATTAATTTTCATAGGGTATCCTTTTATTTGTTACCTCATAAATAGTATTGGGGGCTATTTAGATTAACACAAGGAAAAAGCACTGATTTTTGAAATTAAATTGTTACTTAAACTGATTTAAATTATAAGTTGTGCAAAGTTTATGCAAAGCCCATAAAATATGGGCTTTCAGACGTCTAGCCTTTAGCGTTTAGTCTGTGTACGAACAGCAATAGTCAGCAAAATCACTCACTTTTACTTTAAAGCTAACATTGGCATCAACGTTAAATGATTCGCCCGCGATAAATGTTTTCCACTGCGTTTCGCCAGGTAATAAAATGTCCCACTGGCCGCCTAACAGCTCCATTAATTCTTTTTTACTGGTATCAAATACAAATTCGCCTGGTTGCATAAAACCTAGCGTTTTGGTTGTGCCATCGTTAAATACCACGGTACGGCTTGATACTTTACCGTCAAAATACACGTTCGCTTTTTTAATTACGCTTACATTTTCAAACTGAGACATCCTCACTCCTGTTGTATTATTTTATTTAATCGGCCACCACCTTGCCTGATAGGTCATAGCCTTGCAAGAAAAGCGCTGTGAAAATTACTCATCTGAAATTAAAGCTCAAAAGGCTTTAAGCTAAAAAAGTACTACGTATTACAAGCAGTGTGATTCAAGTACCTTAAAGCTACTACGCCGCTTTATAACTCAGTCAGCAAACAAAAAAGCCCGCCCTGTTTTACACAGGGCGGGCTTTTAAATATTATAGCTAACGGTTAAAACAACTCGTTTGCTTTATTTACAATGTTCTCTACTGTAAAGCCAAAGTACTCAAACAGCTCACCAGCAGGTGCCGACTCACCAAAGGTAGTCATACCTACTACTGCACCGTTTAGGCCAACGTACTTGTACCAGTAATCAGCAATACCAGCTTCTACTGCTACGCGGCGTGTAACGGCTGCCGGTAGTACGCTTTCTTTGTACTGTGCGCTTTGCTCTTCAAATACATCAGTACATGGCATAGATACAACACGTACCTTTTTACCTTGGCTGCGTAGCTCTGTTGCAGAGTCTTGTGCTAGCTGCACCTCAGAACCTGTAGCAATAATAATTAGCTCTGGCTCGCCGTCACAGCTAAGGATGTAACCACCCTTTTTAACATCTGCTAATTGCTGAGCGTCACGCGCTTGTTGCTCAAGGCCTTGGCGAGTAAAGATAAGTGATGTAGGACCGTCTTTACGCTCAATAGCTTGTTGCCATGCTATTGCCGACTCAACTTGGTCACACGGGCGCCAGTTGTATAAGTTTGGCGTTAAACGCATGCTCGCAATTTGCTCTACCGGTTGGTGAGTTGGACCGTCTTCACCTAGGCCGATTGAATCGTGCGTGTATACAAAAATGCTTGGTTGCTTCATTAGCGCAGCCATACGTACCGCATTTTTTGCGTATTCAACAAACATTAAGAACGTTGCACCGTAAGGAATAAAGCCTTTATGAAGGGCAATACCATTCATAATTGCCGACATACCAAACTCACGTACACCGTAGTAAACGTAGTTACCGCTTGCATCGTCTGCAGTTAACCCTTTAGAGCCATCCCAAAT
The DNA here is from genome assembly GCF_028599385.1 of Pseudoalteromonas sp. CST2. Lineage (NCBI taxonomy): Bacteria > Pseudomonadati > Pseudomonadota > Gammaproteobacteria > Alteromonadales > Pseudoalteromonadaceae > Pseudoalteromonas > Pseudoalteromonas sp. CST2. The sequence continues at coordinate 499,025 of NZ_JAQREO010000001.1, read as the reverse complement.
TGTTAAGTTTGAGCCAGCTAAATCGGCTGAGCCACCCATGAATTCTGGTAATAACGGGCCAAATGCATTTAATGCATTTTGTGACGCTTTACGAGATGCTGGATTTGCAGGGTTTGCTTGTAGTTGCTCTATGTACGCTTGAGATTTTTCAGCCCAATCGTCTGGAAGTTCGTTATTAATACGGCGCTTATATTCAGCTGCAAGCTCTGGGTATGCCTTTGCGTATGCTGCAAATTTTTCGTCCCAGCTAGATTCAAGCTGTTGACCTTTTTCTTTGCTATCCCACTGTGCGTAAATATCATCAGGGATTTCAAATGCACCGCCAGACCAGCCTAAAAATTCGCGAGACGCTGTAATTTCGTCATCACCTAATGGCGCGCCGTGACAATCGTGGCTACCAGATTTGTTAGGTGAACCGTAACCAATCACTGTTTTACAACAAATTAGTGATGGTTTGTCAGTAACACTTTGAGCCTCTGCTATTGCAGCACTAACAGCATCGCTGTCGTGGCCATCAACGTCACTTATTACATGCCAGCCGTACGCTTTAAAGCGTGCTGGTGTATCGTCGCTAAACCAACCTTCAACTTCACCATCGATTGAAATACCGTTGTCATCCCAAAAAGCCACTAACTTGCCAAGACCTAATGTGCCAGCAAGTGAACATGCTTCATGAGAAATACCTTCCATTAAACAACCGTCACCCATAAATGCATATGTGTAGTGATCAACAATGTCGTGGCCTTCACGGTTAAATTGTGCAGCAAGCGCTTTTTCAGCAATCGCCATACCTACCGCGTTTGTGATCCCCTGACCTAGCGGGCCCGTAGTAGTTTCAATTCCCGGTGCATAACCGTACTCAGGGTGGCCTGGCGTTTTAGAATGCATTTGACGGAAGTTTTTAATTTCATCAAGTGGTAAGTCGTAACCAGTTAGGTGCAATAGAGAATAGATAAGCATTGAACCGTGGCCATTTGAAAGAATAAATCTGTCACGGTCAGCCCACTCTGGATTAGTTGGATTATGCTTTAGATAATCGCGCCATAATACTTCTGCGATATCGGCCATGCCCATTGGGGCTCCAGGGTGGCCAGATTTGGCCTTTTGTACTGCGTCCATTGACAAGACGCGAATAGCATTTGCAAGTTCTTTGCGAGATGGCATGAATTCTCCTACCTTTATGTGTATTTGCGCGGGTACTTATGTGTTCGTTAATACCCTTAAGTAACTTAAGAGCTGTTATAGCAACCATTCTTACTTAATGTGGGTGCAGTGTGCAATTAAAAACCCCATAAAAATGGGCTATTATGAATATTTTTTAAGACCAAAAAGTTATTACTCATTTTATTTAGACGTCTAGGCGTAAAAACACTATGCAAGGTGTTTTGTTTTAGATAAAATACGCCCCTTAATTTTTTAGCGCTAATACCGACGTTTGTGAAGCGCAATATTTGTGAGCAGAAATACAATGGCAAAACATTTATTTACTTCTGAATCTGTTTCTGAAGGTCATCCGGATAAAATCGCCGATCAAATCTCTGATGCGGTACTTGATGCTATCCTAGAGCAAGACTCTCATGCCCGTGTTGCGTGCGAAACTTACGTAAAAACCGGTATGGTTATGGTTGGTGGTGAAATTACCACTAGCGCATGGGTTGATATTGAAGAAATTACACGTAAAACAGTACGTGAAATTGGCTACACGCATTCAGACATGGGTTTCGATGCAGACTCGTGTGCAATTTTAAACACAATTGGTAAGCAGTCTCCTGATATTAACCAAGGTGTTGACCGTACTAGCCCAGAAGAACAAGGTGCTGGCGACCAAGGCTTAATGTTTGGTTATGCATGTAACGAAACAGAAGTACTAATGCCTGCGCCAATTACTTACTCACACCGTTTAGTACAGCGCCAAGCGCAAGTACGTAAAAGCGGCGAGCTTAACTGGTTACGCCCAGATGCAAAATCTCAAGTAACTTTTGCATACGAAAACGGCAAGCCAGTAGGTATTGATGCAGTTGTACTTTCTACTCAGCACGCTGAAGAAATTTCGCAAAATGACTTAGTAGAAGCCGTGATGGAAACCATCATTAAGCCGGTACTTCCTGCAGAGCTTATTACAAGCGCGACTAAATTTTTCATTAACCCAACGGGTCGTTTTGTAATTGGCGGACCTATGGGCGACTGTGGTTTAACGGGTCGTAAAATCATCGTAGATACATACGGTGGTATGGCACGTCACGGTGGTGGTGCTTTCTCAGGTAAAGATCCATCAAAAGTTGACCGCTCAGCTGCATACGCTGCACGTTACGTAGCTAAAAACGTAGTGGCTGCAGGCCTTGCTGATAAGTGTGAGCTACAAGTATCTTACGCAATTGGTGTAGCCGAGCCTACCTCTATCAGCGTTGAAACCTTTGGTACGAGCAAGCTTGAAGAAGGTCGTTTAATTGAGCTTATTCGTGAGCACTTTGACCTACGCCCTTACGGCTTAATTCAAATGCTTGATTTAGAGCGCCCTATCTACCAACCAACAGCGGCATACGGTCACTTTGGACGTGACGAATTCCCATGGGAACGTACAGATAAAGCAGACGCACTTCGCGCAGCTGCTGGCCTTTAAGCCAAAATGCATTAAATAATAAACGGCCCTTTTAAGGGCCGTTTTTATATCTAAAGCAAAGACTAATTATGCGCTTTATATCAATTGCATTAATTTAGTTGTTTATCATAGCACCCAAAAAATAGTGCAATAACAAAGGAATTTACGGCGTACAGTTATTTTATATAAATAATTTTAACGCAGTCAGTGCGCTATTTAATACGCTAAACTAATCGTGTTTTGAATTAAATTGGTATTAGCTAGCCCTCGAATTTCGCACGGTTTTAGGTATATACTCTTTGTATAATAAAAGCTTAAGGGATAAGTAAATGGCCAATAATTTTCGCGTTATGTTTGTAGGACTCGCCGAGGGCACTGAGGCTAAAACGGCCTGCGTAAATTTAGCAAGTAAGCTAAAAACGTCTGAAGATAAAGTAACTCAGTTTTTTAATGGCAAAGCACTCTTTGCACCTAGCAATAAAGACAAAGCCTTAAAGCAGGCCAAATTACTGGCAAGCCTAGGCATTAAAAGTAAGTTACAAGCCACTGGTGAGCTACCCACTCAAAGCCCTAGCGCAGCAAGTCAGCGCGATGAGCGGATTTTTGATGCCCTTGATTACATAACAAGCAGCCTGATCCGCCTAGAAGAAAAACTAGAAGAGCTAGAACAAAGGCTTCCAAGCAATGAGCTAAAAAGCCCTACAGACGAAAGCGATGACTGGCAAGAAGATGATCTTATGCTTGACGAGCAGCTCGATGAACCCGTTAAAACGCGTAGCAATACTTTGTTATATTCACTGATTGCCACTGCCGTTTTACTACTTATTGTGCTTGCTGTTTACTTAGCTTTTCCTGATTTAGTGTCTAATTAATCAAAGGTGCGTAATTACAATGAGCAATAAACGTACACACATACGCCAATCTATTCGCCAATTACGCAATAAGCTATCAAAAAAACAGCAAGAAAAAGCCGCGGCACAGCTAAAGTTGAATTTTACTCAACAGCTAAATAGCGATAAAACAGCCTCACAAAAACATATAGCCATTTACTTTAGTAACGATGGAGAATTAGATACCTCATTGTTAATTAATGAGTTATGGCAACAAGGCCACTCCCTTTACTTACCCGTTATACACCCATTTAATGGGGCTACTTTGCTGTTTCAACGCTATGAAAAAAACTCACCCATGAGGGCAAATCGCTATGGTATCTTGGAGCCTAAGCTGAACTGCTCTCAAATATGCCCATTAACTGATTTAGATTACTTACTGATGCCACTTGTAGCATTTGATAATCAAGGTAATCGATTAGGAATGGGGGGTGGATTTTACGATAAAACACTGGCGCAATTACACGCTTACAATAGGCAAAAACCGCAACTTATAGGCTTAGCACATAGCTGCCAAAAAGTAGATGCACTGCCAATTGAATCGTGGGATGTTCCACTTAAAACCATTATTACTCCCGATAAAATTTATCACTGGTAATAAACACCCACTACACATTTGAAATATGAGCATAACAATGACGCAAGACGAATTAAAAAAAGCAGCTGCGTGGGCTGCACTCGAGTTTGTAAAAGAAAACACCATTGTTGGTGTGGGGACAGGCTCTACCGTAAATCATTTTATTGATGCCCTAGGCACAGTAAAAGACACCATAACGGGTGCGGTATCTAGCTCTGAGGCTTCAACAGCGCGTTTACACGCGTTAGGTATTGAAGTGTTTGAGCTAAACGATGTAGATGCTCTTGATGTATACGTAGACGGCGCAGATGAAATTAATGCCCAAAACGAAATGATCAAAGGCGGCGGCGCAGCACTTACCCGCGAAAAAATAGTCGCAGCCGTTGCAAAACAATTTGTTTGTATTGTTGATGACACAAAATTAGTAGATACATTGGGTGATTTTCCGCTTCCGGTAGAAGTTATACCCATGGCACGCAGCTACGTAGCGCGTGAATTATTAAAACTTGGTGGCGACCCTGTGTACCGCCAAGGCGTAGTAACCGATAACGGTAACGTTATTTTAGATGTACACAATTTAAGTATTAGTAATGCCAAACAACTTGAAACACAAATTAATTCAATTGTTGGCGTAGTTACCAACGGCCTATTTGCGATGCGCGGCGCTGATAAAGTGATTATCGGCACTAAAAATGGGCCACAAATTAAATAGGATGAGGTTATGAGTAAGGTATCGTTAGCAAAAGACAAAATTAAAATTCTCTTGCTTGAAGGTGTTCACCAAAGCGCAGTAGAAACGCTTAAACGTAATGGTTACAGCAACATCGACTACGTAAAAACATCGCTACCTGAGGACGAACTTAAAGAGCGTATTAAAGATGTGCACTTTGTAGGGCTTCGTTCTCGTACTCATATTAACCAAGCAGTTTTAGACTCAGCTGAAAAGCTAGTAGCCATTGGTTGTTTTTGTATTGGTACTAACCAAGTTGACTTAAACTCAGCTCGCGAGCGCGGTATTGCGGTATTTAATGCACCGTTTTCAAACACTCGTTCAGTAGCTGAGCTTGTACTTGGCGAAATACTATTACTATTACGTGGTATTCCAGAGCGTAATGCAGCAGCGCACCGTGGCGGCTGGTTAAAAACAGCAACCGGCTCGTTTGAAGCGCGCGGTAAAACGCTCGGGATTATTGGTTACGGTCACATAGGTACACAGCTTGGTATTATGGCTGAAAACATAGGTATGAACGTAGAGTATTACGACATTGAAGATAAGCTCTCTTTAGGTAATGCCACACAAATTCATAACCTAACACAGCTTTTACAACGCGCTGATATTATTAGTTTACACGTACCAGAAACACCGCAAACTAAAAACCTAATTGGCACAGCAGAACTTGCCGTAATGAAGCAAGGGTCAATACTAATTAACGCTTCACGCGGTACTGTAGTGGATATTGATGCACTTGCCGAAGCACTTAGCGAGAAAAAGCTAAGCGGCGCAGCTATTGATGTATTCCCTGTTGAGCCAAAATCTAACGAAGAAGAATTTGTATCGCCACTGCGTGAATTCGACAACGTTATTTTAACGCCGCACATTGGTGGTTCAACCCAAGAAGCGCAAGAAAACATTGGTATTGAAGTAGCCGGTAAATTAGCTAAATACTCAGATAATGGTTCAACTATTACAGCGGTTAACTTCCCTGAGGTTTCGCTACCAGAGCTTGCTAACCGTAGCCGCTTATTGCACGTACACCACAACCGCCCTGGCGTACTTACGCAAATTAACCAAGCATTTGCCCAGCACGGTATTAACATTGCCGCTCAGTACTTACAAACTGATGAATCAATTGGTTATGTAGTTATTGACGTAGATACCGATCAGTCAGAAGTTGCACTTAAAGAGCTAAGCGCAGTAGAAGGTACAATTAGAGCGCGTATTCTTCACTAAGCTATCAGCTAAAATAATAAAAGCCGTACTTGATTAATCAAGTACGGCTTTTTTGTATTAAACTGGCTACTAAGAGCTGTTCGCAATTACTCGCCTTTAACTTCTAAATTAACAAATTTAACTAGCTCTTCAGGCTGGCCAGCTAACATCATTATTTGCTGGTTTACTTCCATCATGGTTTTACCTTCAGGCAATTTTGCCGATATGCTTAATGAGTTTAAACCTTTGGCAAAATCAGTCAGCGCCTGTGCAATTTCTTCAGTTACGGGAGCTTGCTGTAACTGTTGCTGTAGCGTCATTTGCATTTGCTCAAGCGTCATTCCTTGTTTTTCAAGCTCGCTCACAAATAGCTCTTTTAATTTGCCTTGGTTATTAAGTACTAAATTAATATTTCGTGGCTCAAGCTTACTCATAGCTTGCATAACTAAGGTTTGCTGTTGTAACTCTTGCTCGTACGTAAGCGGCGTGTCACCTGCTTCTTGCTGTGCTTTGCTTATAGCAAGGGATGCGTCCATTAATGCTTTAGAATTGGCAAGGCCTACATCCATATTAAAACTAGCAATATCTTTTGCATCTAGTTTTAAAACTACGTCACTGTCGCCAGATTGTTCATCGTAATCGAGCGATGAGCTTAAGTCGTAACTTGCAGAGGCAAGCATTTCGTTTGTATCAGCAGGTAGTTTTGCTACAAAGTCTTTATCGAACTGAAAGCTTTTTACTGTAAACGATGTATGTGGCGATATTTTATCGGTTTCGTAACCGGTTACTTCAATACTTTGAATATGCGCTACGTTATCACCTTCAGGGCTAATTACTTCCATGTTAGTAATTTCAACACTTTGAGAAATAACACTTGCCGATAAACCCGCGTATTTAAATGTTGCACCGGTTTGATCGCTCACTAAAGCAAGCTGCTTGTCTACTTCGGTACGTACTTCTTGAGTTGCTACATAGTTTGCGTAGCTAACACCGCCTACGCCAGCTGCAACAATGGCTATGGCTATTACGAGTTTTTTCATGCTATTTCCTTATTCTGATCTGTATATAAATTGTGTTTGCTCAAGAGTAACATTGCACAGCAGCAGCTGTAAGCGTTAATTAATTAAACTCAGTAACTCGTGCACGGTTTTTACTGGCGTAATTTTAGCCCCTAGTCCTTCCATCGATTTATGGTAATTACGAAACGGAATAAATATTTCAGTAAACCCATGCTGTGCCGCTTCTTTAACCCGTGGTACACCGCTGTCGATTGGGCGCACATCGCCGTTTAAACTAAGCTCTCCCATAATGCAGGTTGTACGCGGTACAACAAACTCGTTTAAGCTGCTTAAAAGCGCGGTTACTAACGCTAAATCAATACAGGTTTCGGTTTCATCGATTCGTAAGCCGCCCACAATATTAAAAAACGTATCGTGAAATATTTTAGTTTTGGTGTGTTTGCGTAAAATACCAGTGAGCATTTTTATTCGGTTCATGTTTAAACCCACACACACACGCTGCGGAAATTCGGCTTCGGTTTCGGTGGTTAAACATTGTATTTCGAGCAATAAGTTACGGTTACCTTTTCGGATACACGTAATAGTAGAGCCTGGTGATTCCGTACTTGATCCCGATAAAAAAATCTCGCTGGGGTTATCAACACTCAACATGCCGCGTTCGCACATTTTAAAAATACCTACGGTATCAATATCACCAAAACGGTTTTTGTTAGCTCTAAGCGTACGTACCTGTCCATCATTCGTGTCAATGTGCAATAAGGCATCCACTATATGCACTAATGTTTGCGGCCCTGCAATTTCGTTATTTTTATTAACATGGGCAATAATAAACATAGTGACATCGTTTTGCTTACAATACTGAGTAAGCGCTTGTGCGGCACTTTTTACTTGCGAAGGCGAACCAGGGCTGCCATTTGCAGTGTCGGTTACAACAGCTTGAATAGAGTCGATAACAGCAAACTTAATTTTATTTTTATCAAGCTCTTCAATAATGGTTTCTACGCTAGTTTCAGAAAGTAAATAAAGCTCATCGGCGTTATAGTTAAGCTTTAAGCGGTTTACACGGTTTTTAAACTGCGACAACGACTCCTCAGCAGTACAGTAAAGTGATGGCATACGCTGCGACATTCTGGCTACTAAATCAGATAACAGCGTTGTTTTACCTGCACCTGGGTCGCCCGATATAATATTAACCGAGCCCGTGGTTACGCCGCCGCTTAGTACACGGTCAAGCTCGCCTATTTCTGTTAGCTGCTTTTCGGCCTCGGTGGTGGCTACATCATCAATTTTTTTAGAGCCGCCTCCAATGCCACCTGCATAACCACCAACGGTTGCTCGCGCAGCGGCTTTTTTACTTTGCCCTGCAGAGGGTTTAAATTCTGCCAACGTGTTCCACGCACCACAGCGACACTGACCTTGCCAACGTTGGTAGTTCATACCACACTCTGTACAAACAAATTCTACTTTTGCCGCCTTAGCCATTTATAACCTTACCTACTATTCTTTAATTTAAAATGCATACATTTAGTTGTTTATTTTATCATGGGGAGAACGACATAGCAGCGCTACATTGCTAAAGCCAATCAAGGACCTATATTAGAAACAAACACATGTAATTTTCTCTTTTACTTTAAGTTAGGGCATACTTATTGCTTTTAAATACTTTAAAGTAACTTGCCAACAAATTGGCATTTAACACATAATAACAAGAGTTAAACTGTACTTACACGAAAAATCGTACCTATATTAATAACATAGCACGATGTTACGTTTATTGAATTTTTCAAATAAATGGACTTTACAGTATACCTACTTTTCAATTAGACGGTGACGATTTATAAATGGCTGAAGACATACTGCTCAAACACGAAGACCTCGTAAATGAGCTAAAAACCTATTTAGGTAACGCAAAGTTCGACCTAATTTTCAAATCTAAAACGGCAGGTTTAACAAAGCCTGAGCAGTTTTTAATGAAAATGGAAATGTCGCGCCTATCTCAGCCAGTTGCCCGTTTTGTTGACCTGCGAGGCTTAGTAACAGGCCAAGTTCGCCCGTATGAGCACAATGGTAAACAACACTTTATGGATGACACCGCCATAGAAGTATTTGAGGCAGCCTTAAAACAACACGGCGGCTATACTTTAGCGGTATACGAAGCGGTAATGAATACCGAAAACAACCATCGCGTACTACAAAAGCAAGCACAAGAGCAAAGTGATACACAAGTTGAAAACGACACTCTGACTACCAGCGTAATAAAATTTGCCTCTTATGAAAGCCGCTCTGAGGAGCGAATGAACTACTCGATTAAAGTTAAAATTGAGTACAACGATAAGAAAAACATTGCCGCTAGTACCTCAGATATCTCTTTGAGTGGTTGTAAAATTAAGCTTCCTACCCGCCAAATTATAAAAAAAGGGCAGCTAATTGCCATGCGGCTAGTAGGGCTTGAGCAAGATTTTGAGCTAGGCCTTAAAAATGGTATTCAATATGAAGTAGTTGCAGTTGAAAACATATCTCGTGAATATAACCACATTCGTTTAAAGCGTACTTTTATAGAAAAAAATGAAGCGTTCGATAATTTTTTAGATAGCTTTATAAACGGTAATAAACGCCGCTATAAAGTGAACTTAGATAACACCCTAGATGCTGTTGTTTCAAAGGGTTATGAGCAATATTATATTCCGCGCGTTACCTCTTTATACGTATTTTTAAGTAAAAAAGGCGAACAAATTGTTCCTAGTTTAAGCCTAACCACTGAAAATAATATTTTTATTCAGCGCTATTTTACTGATGAACGAAAAGTGCCCTGCTTATATAGCATTTTAAATAATCAACGTATTAGCCAAATGCTTACCCAAGTAAACGCAGTAAAAGAAGATTACTTATATACGTTTACTCATGTTTCTGCAGGAAAAATTTATTACTACTCAGCCACGCGTACAGAGCTTAATAACAACCCTAAATTAAGAAACCTGTTTTTAGGGTTTGGTAGCCAAAAAGACAGCTGGCAATGCTTTAAGTTACAAGTTATGCCAAGCCACCCAGATGATTCGTTTATTCCATTATCGTTGCCTAACTCGGCGGGTAAAAACATAGAAAAGCTTAATAAGCCACCTTCTCCAAGAGTGGCAGGCCTTATAAAAGATGTAAAATACATTGCGGTTTTAACCGCCATTGGCAACAGTGAAGAACAAGCGCATTATAAGAAGCAGCCCTACGATAAGGCGTTAGTTAACCAGCTTAAACATTTTGGCCACGCTAAGCATAATAAGCCTCCTTATTTAGATATTGTGCCACTAGAGTATGTAAATTTACGCTCTCACAAACGTTACTTGTATAAAACACCTGCCGAGCTTACGTTTGAGGATAAGCAGTATCAGGCTCATACTCGGGATTTTTCGGTTATGGGTTTGCAATTAGAGTCAGCCTCGCCGGTTAGCTTTAAAAAAGGTGATATTGTTTTACTGTCTTTCCCCGATTTACAAAAAATAACTAAAAAGCATAATTTAAGTGAGCTTAAATACGAAGTGATGGCAATTAGTAAGTCGTTAACGACCATTAATTTAAAAGCCAACAGAGTTGCTGACTTACCACATGCAGGGGTTAACTTTTTTACCCAATTAATTCAAAGTAATAAAGATAAATTAAAAGTGTCTGAAGAAGCCCCTAAAATAGAAGGCCTTTCTACCGCACTGAGAAATATGGTGACCAAAAGTGTGTGCCAATTCCCGCTTTATTTACATAAAGAAGCAAGCCACTTTATTCCTGGTGCCATAGGTTTTGGTTTATATGCCAGCCCAATTCACGTGATTTTACAAAATTTTGGCTTATTAAATAATAAAACTGACCTAAGCCATATTTTAACGCAGCAACAAATTATTGATGTGATCACCCCAAGCATTAAAGATCGTAGCCGACAAGACCCGCCTTTGCCGTTTACACTCGCAATTAATTTTGACCCTAAACAAGATAACATTGAAAAGGCTGTGACGAGCCAATGCGTACTAGGCGAAAACTATTCAAGCTTTAGTGAGCAAATTAGCGCAGGCGTTAAATCTGAGCTGGTATTTGTTATGCGCTTGTACTTATCGCGAACGGGTCGCCCAGATACAGACTACCTATCAAACGAACTTAAATATGTAAGCCAATATGCAATGCACAAAGCAAAAGACATAGAAGAAGCGCTGTGGGCAGTATCTGGGGTGGGTGATATTGTAGATATAACCGACGAAGCGCTTAGCCATTTAGAGTTAGATCAAAAGCAGGTCGATCAAATGGGTCGCAGAAAGCTGTTATGGTTAAACCGCTTGCGCTAAGCGGCTTAATACCAATCGACTTAAAAGTTTATAGCGTGCTAAATAAAGCGTTAACGGCGTTATAAACTTCTCAAATAGAACAACTACATGTCGAAATTTATGCCTTGTTATCACGCTATTTATCTATCGCTATAAATGTCTAATAACTTAACCCGATTGGTATAACTTATTTTGGTGGTTATTCTCAGGTTACTTATTTAAGGGAATAGCCAGCATATACAATAATTGCAGTAACGAGCCCTGACATATAGCCGCTTGAGCTTGCTCCACCACTTTTGGTTTACCATGTACGGCAACACCTAACCCTGCTTTTTCCATCATGAGCAAATCGTTTGCACCATCGCCAATGGCTACCGTTTGTGTATTATCTAAGCCCAGCTTTTGCTGCAGTGTTTCTAAAACAACCGCTTTTTGCTGCGCATCAACAATGGCACCAGAGACTTTTCCTGTGAGCTTATCGTTTGCAAATTCAAGCACATTAGCATGTACTTCATCTAAATTAATCAGCTGCTGCACACGCTCGGCAAAGGGTACAAACCCGCCTGATGCTATAGCAAGATACCAATTATGCTGCTTTAATATTTGGCATAACGCTTTAATACCTGGCATTAATGGTAAGGTGTTTTTTAAGTCTTCAATTAAGCTTTGCTCTATGCCTGCTAACTTTGCTACACGCTGATTTAAACTTTCGCTAAAATCTAGTTTGCCCGCCATTGCAAGCGCGGTTACAGAAGCCACATCGTCATATACATCTGCTAAACGTGCAATTTCATCAATGCACTCTATGGTGATGGCGGTAGAGTCCATATCCATAACCAGCAGCCCTGGCTCATATAGGTTAGGTGGCGTTGTAACTTGCACTAGCTGAAAATCAAGCGTGTTTGCAAACTCTCTTAGCGCAAGCGGGTTAATTTTTTGCTCTGCCTCTGGGCTATAAAAACACAGAGCTGGGGCTAACCCTAAGTCGGGCTGATATTGACATATAGCTGTTACTTTAAGCCCGTGCGTTTTTAAAAAGTCGATAATACTCGTTACATGCTTTAGTTCAAAATCGCCCGCAAACGCAATACTAAATAACCCAACGGTTTTATCTGATATTGTTTGAGCAGGAGTAAAACTCCCTTCTTTGTAATCAAACCATGTGTTTAGCGTTAAAGAATGTAATGCTTGCTCAGCAGCTGGCTGTGCCATGTTCATTTGCGACATGGGTTCTCCGTGTTTGTTATTTATTTTTCTAATTTGGCGTATCAATTAGGGTATTCATAACGCTAAATTCGCCATCGGGGTAGATTTAAGGTTATAGTTAGCGTAGTTGTAACATCAAATCAAAATGCTGTCAGTAGCATATACGGTGACTATGAAAAATAACCATATAAAAAGCCCTTTGTCTGCATCACAAAGAAAGCGAATCGTTCGCTTATTATTGGCTGCGGGCTGTTTTGTATTACTGAGTTTTGTAGGTGTTAACAGTAGCTTTGAAAGCCACCAACTACTTTATAATAGTGCCGATAATACTGCCAAAAGCTTAACCTCATTTATGGCTCTTAATGCTAAAGAGCCATTGCTTGCTAAAAATAAGCCACAGCTTAGAGCTTTGTGTAATGATATAAGCAAAGACGAGTTTGTACTTTCAGCCACAATTTACGATCAGCAAGGCGTACTGATAGCCAGCAGCGATCACTGGCAATCGCACCATATATTTGGCCAATTGCCAGAGTCCACCCCAGGGATTAGTAAACTAAAAACCCCGTTTGTTGAGCCTGTTGTAAGCGACATAGATAAGCCTTTAGGCTTTGTATCTATTACTTATTTAACCCGCGCGGCAATATCTGACAGCCACAATCACTTTCATGATTTAGGCAGGCAAGTTTTATTAATGCTAGTAATAGCCTGTATTTTTACATGGCAGCTAGGGCGAGGCCTAAAACGTTGGCAGGTAAATCGCTATATGCAAAAAACCTCAGAGCAAGAATCGTAAAGCTGCTGAGCAAGTTCGGCTTTATTACTATTTGGCTTTAAGCTGCATAAAACTTCAAATACAGCAGGAATATGCGCAGGGGTGTTAATTTCTCCCTGATGGCCACTTAATGGCATTGAGGGTGCGTCCGTCTCAAGCACTAAATGCTGCGGTTCTATTTGAGCAATTACATCACGGGTTTTTGCTGCTCGTTCATAAGTAATAACGCCACCTACACCTAATTTAAAGCCCTGTTTAATATAATACTGTGCTTGTTGCATAGAGCCTGAGTATGCATGTATCACGCCGCCATATTTTGGCTTGCAGCGCTTAAACGCATGCGCAATTAAATCATGGCTTTGCCTGTGATGCACAATAAGCGGCAGCTTGAGCTCGTTAGCAAGGGTAATATGTTGCTCAAATAGGCTGGTTTGTTTTTCAAGGTCATCAATACTTCTATCAAGCCCGCACTCCCCTATTGCCACCAGCTGTTTTTTATTGGTTTTTGCAAAATCGAATAACTGCGCTAAGTGAGCATCTTTATGCTCATCTAAAAAGTAAGGGTGAAGCCCTGCGGCAATATGTACTTGTGGGTATTTAGATTTAAATTCAATTAGTTGCTGAGATTGCGCCAAGCTAATACCTGGCACAACAAAGCGCTCAACGCCTTTAGCCATACACTCTTTTATGAGTGCTTCGCGGTTTGCGTCAAACTCAGCAAAATCGAGGTGGCAGTGGGAGTCTATAAACTTCACAGCGTAAACCGGTTAAGGGTTTAAACGTGTTATTTGCCAGCTATTATCAGTTTGGCGCTGATATATAAAACGGTCGTGTAAACGATGTGCGCCGCCTTGCCAAAACTCTATTTTAGTAGGCACTACGCAGTAACCGCCCCAAAAATCAGGCAATGGAATTTCACCATTAGCAAATTTACTCTTCATATTGGCAAAGGTTTCCATAAGCACTTTACGCGATGAGACTGGCCTGCTTTGCGCTGAGGCCCATGCTGCTAATTGGCTTTCTTTAGGGCGCGATAAAAAATATTTAGCGACTGCAGCCGTCGGTAATGGTTTTGCCTCACCGTATACAATCACTTGGCGCTCCATATGATGCCACGGAAAATGTAGCGATATTTTGTTATTGCCTTTTAGCTCTTGCGCTTTACGTGAGCCGGTATTAGTAAAAAATACAAACCCGTTATCATCTAAATGTTTTAACAATACAATACGCTGTGAAGGTTGCCCTGTTTCATCAACCGTTGCCACAACCATGGCCGTTGGGTCTGGGATATTACTGCCCACAGCATGCTCAAGCCAGGTTTCAAATTGTTTGAATGGATCATCTTGCAAGTTATCTTCGCTTAGCGCGTCTTGCAGGTATTCACGGCGGATGTCTTCGAGTTTCATAAACAAATCCTTCTCTGTTTATTAAAGCGTATGTGGGTAAGTAAGGTCAGGCAATTAATAGTAATCAGTAATAAGAACAATTTTATATTTTGGGTTAGTGCTTGGTTAATGTTGGGTTTCGTTTCACTCAACCCAACCTACGGTGCAAACCTATATATCTGCAAGTGTAGAAGTGCTAGCAAGGCGGTAAAACTATTTATGCCAAGGAGCATACAGTTAGTATGTGACTTAGGCTAAAAAAGCACGACAACGCAGTCAAAGCGAACTACACGAAGCAGAAGGTTCACCTAAGTAGTTTAGCCTAAGACAAGGCATCCACCTCCTACTTATCCCTATGAGCATACGGTTTGTATGTGATTAGGGTAAGTTGGGGTGGATAACGCAGTATTAGGTTAAAATACGACGGTGATTACATTTGCTCCATGACTTCAATGCCAAGCAAATCCAATCCTGTTTTTAGTGTATCTGCCACTAAATTACATAACACTAAACGGCTGTCACGTACGCTTGGCTCTACGCCTTCTTTTAGTACTGGGCAGGCTTCGTAGAATGTCATGTATAGGCTAGCTAGCTCGTATAAGTAGCTACATAGTACGTGCGGAGTAGCCTCAGAGATCATTAAATCAAGGACTTCTTCAAGCTGTAGTAGCTTGAGCGCGAGGGCTTTTTCTTGCGGCTCGGCTATGGCTACATCTGCATTTAGCGTAGCGGCATCGACACCTGATTTACGGAAAATACTGCGTACACGGGTATAAGCATATTGTAAGTAAGGTGCTGTTGCGCCTTCAAAGCTTAACATGGTGTCCCAGTTGAATATGTAATCGCTGGTACGATGCTTAGAAAGATCAGCGTATTTAACTGCGCCAATACCTACTTTACGCGCAATTTCGCTGCGATCATGATCTGATAAATCAGATTCACGCTCAGCAAGTTTTGTTGCTGCACGACTAATGGATTCTTCAAGTAAATCAGCAAGTTTTACTGTACCACCTGTACGGGTTTTAAATGGTTTACCATCGGCGCCCATCATGGTGCCAAACGGGCAAAACTCGTAGCTTGTTTCATCGCGTAAAAGGCCTGCTTTACGTGCGGTAAGCTCCACTTGATTAAAGTGAAGGCTTTGGCGTGCATCAACAAATATTAAAATACGCTCAGCGCCTAAGGTGTTTGAGCGGTAGTTACACGCGGCTAAATCGGTGGTTGCATATAAAAAGCCGCCGCCAGATTTTTGCACAATAAACGCCGATGGCTCACCATCTTTATTGGCAAGTTCATCTAAAAACACAACTTGTGCGCCTTGCGACTCTACCGCTATGTTTTTATCTTTTAATAGGCTAATAATATCGTTAAGCTCACTGTTGTAAGCACTTTCAGCCATAATATCGTCTTGGGTAAGCGTTACGTTTAGACGTTTGTAAACTTCTTCAGAGTGCTTAACAGAGGTCGCTATAAATAGCTTCCATAACTTTTCACAGTGCGCGTCGCCGCCTTGTAGTTTAACTACATAGTCACGGGCTTTATCGGCAAAGCCTTCTTCATCGTCAAAACGCTTTTTAGCATCGCGGTAAAACGTTTCTAAATCAGCAAGCGCTACCGACTCTAAGTCTACGCCTTGGCTAATTTGATCTTCTAAATGCGCAATTAGCATACCAAATTGTGTGCCCCAATCGCCCATGTGGTTTTGACGAATGACTTTGTCGCCTCTAAATTCAAGCGCACGTACAATGGCATCGCCAATAATGGTTGAACGCAAATGGCCTACGTGCATTTCTTTTGCAAGGTTAGGTGATGAGTAATCTACCACGACAGTTTGCGGATTTGCGTGCTCGTTTACAGCCAGTTTTGCATCGTTGTTTGCTGCTTTTACACTGTTGGCTAAAAACTCAGGTTTTAAATGAATATTAATAAAACCTGGGCCGGCAATTTCTGTTTTTTCAGCGATGTCGGTTACATCTAGGTTATCAATAATTTTTTGCGCAAGCTCACGTGGGTTGCTTTTCATTTTTTTAGCGGCGCCCATTGCACCATTAATTTGGTAATCACCAAACTGTGGGCGTGTGCTTTGTGTAACAGCTGGGTTTGTGTCTTCTGGTAGGCCTGCTGCGGTCATGGCGGCAATGGCTTTTTCTACTAAAATAGTACGAATGTTCATTATATTATTTACCTTTGTAAGCCCGCCATAGCAGGCTTTCAGTTAACTTTAGTCAGTCGATTCTAGTTTTCGCGCGTATGGTTAAAGGTTACCTCTGGGTAACGCTCTACCGATAAGTTAAGGTTTACACGGCTCGGCGCTATGTAAGTTAAGTTATCGCCACCATCGAGTGCTAAGTTGCTTTCGCACTTACGTTTAAACTCTTCAAACTTTTTAACATCGTCGCTGCTTACCCAACGTGCCGTATTTACATTTACGCCTTCGTAAATTGCATCTACGTTGTACTCAGCTTTTAAGCGCGCTACAACCACATCAAACTGTAGTACACCCACCGCGCCTACAATTAAATCGTTGTTAGTAAGCGGTCTAAATACCTGTACAGCACCTTCTTCAGAAAGTTGTACTAAGCCTTTTAATAATTGCTTTTGTTTAAGCGGATCGCGCAAACGAATACGACGAAATAGCTCAGGCGCAAAGTTAGGAATACCGCTAAATTTAAGCTTTTCGCCTTGCGTAAAGGTATCACCAATTTGAATGGTACCGTGGTTATGCAAACCAATAATATCGCCCGCATATGCATCTGCTGCACGCTCACGATCGCCTGCCATAAAGGTTACCGCATCAGAAATACTAATTTGCTTACCAAGGCGTACGTGGTTCATTTTCATGCCTTGGGTGTATTTGCCCGACACAATACGCATAAATGCAATGCGGTCACGGTGTTTAGGGTCCATGTTGGCCTGAATTTTAAACACAAAACCGGTAAAGTTTTCTTCTGTTGCGATTACTTGGCGGTCATCTGTTTCGCGCGGTAATGGCGTTGGTGCCCATTGCGTCAAACCATCAAGTACATGGTCTACACCAAAGTTACCAAGGGCTGTACCAAAGTACACCGGTGAAAGCTCACCCGCTAAAAACAATTCAAGATCAAACTCATTTGAGGCACCAATTACCAGCTCTAGCTCTTCACGTAATTGCTCAGCGAGTTCTTCACCAATGGCGGTATCAAGCTCTGGGTTATCTAGGCCTTTTACAGTGCGAACTTCTTGAATAGTATGCCCTTGGCCTGTTTTGTATAAAACCGCCTCGTCGTTATGAATGTGATAAACACCTTTAAACTCTTTACCACAACCAATTGGCCAAGTAATAGGCGCACAGGCAATATTTAGCTCTGTTTCTACTTCATCAAGTAGTTCCATTGGGTCACGAATATCACGGTCACACTTATTCATAAAGGTAACAATAGGCGTGGTACGTAGGCGCGTAACTTCCATTAGCTTACGGGTACGTTCTTCTACACCTTTTGCGGCATCAATAACCATTAAACACGAATCTACCGCGGTCAATGTACGGTAAGTATCTTCTGAGAAGTCTTCGTGTCCAGGGGTATCAAGTAAATTAACCAGCGCATTGTTATACGGAAACTGCATTACAGAGGTAGTAACCGATATACCACGCTCTTTTTCCATTTCCATCCAGTCAGACTTTGCATGCTGATTAGAGCCACGGCCTTTTACAGTACCGGCTTTTTGAATCGCTTGTCCGAACAAAAGTACTTTTTCGGTGATGGTGGTTTTACCAGCATCCGGGTGCGATATGATTGCAAAAGTCCTTCGCTTGCTAATTTCGTTGATAATATTCTGGTCTGCCATTAATAAGTTCTTTTAGTTTGATGCCAAGTTACATGCATAACATTGAGTGTATGCAAGGCAACCCGTTAAGTTGATCGTTATTAACTGGGCTTTGAGCAATTTAGTGTGAATAAATTGACAACAATTAACGCCATATAGCTAATTTTTTAATAGTGGCAATTGTAACAGGAGTCGGTATAAAAGTGTGCTATCTAACTCAAAAATATCTTGGCTTTATATGCAAAAGGAAGGAGTAACTAATTTTAAGGGCCAGCAACATGGTTACTGGCCCTATAATTAACGCAATGTGCTACTGCGTTATTGAAATACTTGGCACCACCGACATACCTACTCGTAACTGCTTAAGCGCCGGCTGGTTTGCATCTAAGCTAATTTTAACCGGTAAACGCTGCACAATTTTGGTGAAGTTTCCCGTGGCGTTATGAGCACCAATGGCTGAGTAGCTCACGCCACTGGCAGGGCTTAGGCTATCAACATGGCCGCGT
Source organism: Pseudoalteromonas sp. CST2 (assembly GCF_028599385.1). Taxonomy (NCBI): domain Bacteria; kingdom Pseudomonadati; phylum Pseudomonadota; class Gammaproteobacteria; order Alteromonadales; family Pseudoalteromonadaceae; genus Pseudoalteromonas; species Pseudoalteromonas sp. CST2. The sequence continues at coordinate 480,039 of NZ_JAQREO010000001.1, read as the reverse complement.
AAAATTTGCCCTGGTAGTGCATCTACTTTTATTTCAACTTCTTGGCCTACTTTTACATTAGCTAGCTGAGTTTCACGGTAGTTTGCACTAACAAACACTTTATCAAGAGGTACAACAACCAATAGCGGGCTGCCTGGGTTTACATACGCCCCTACACGCACCGATTTTTGGCCAACTATGCCATCAATAGGCGCAGTAATTTGGGTATACGATAACTTAAGCTCGGCATCTACTACACGAGCTTTAGCTTGTACAAGCACGGCTTTGGCTTTTTCAATATCGGCACGTAAAATTTCAATCTGCTGCTTTGCTGCTGCAAGGCCTGCTTGGTTTTTATGCAAGTTTGCTTTTTGAATAGCCAGCTTTGCTTGTGCTTCTTCTCGTGCTTGCACAGTGCCTGAGCCATCGGTTGCTAAGTTGGTATAACGCTTTAAATTTAACTGCGCTAATTTAAGTGATGCAGTGTCGGCCTCTACCGCAGCTTGCGCTTGTTGTACCAGCGAATCTTGATAAGTTAGCTTAGCTTGCAAGCTAGCTACACTAGCTTTAGCACTATTAGCTTGGGCTTTAGCAGAATCTAGGGCCACTACAAAATCGCGATTATCTATGGTGGCAATTAAATCGCCTTTTTGTACTCGCTGGTTATCTTTAATGAGTACTTGATCTACCGTGCCAGATACCTGAGGCGCCACAAAGGTAAAGTCGGCTTGCACGTAGGCATCGTCAGTTGTTTGAGTTGCACTTTGCGACTCCGGTTTATTAAGATAAATAATACTGCCTGCAACAACGGCAAGTATAGTTGCTACAACGGTTAATTTAACTACTTTTGGTAAGGCCATAATATATTACTCAACGATTAAAATTTAAGATTTACTAAGATTCGGGGCTGGTACAAAGTTCATACATAGCGCCAGCGGAATTAATACAAGTGCTAACACACCAAGCACCAAGTAGGCATCACCTACCGACATCACTAACGATTGCTGGGCAATAACGCCACCTAATTGATCATTAGGTATGGTGTTTGCCAATGAATTACCGACCAGTGAGGCGCGATCTAATAGCATTTCGTTATGAAAATGACTGCGCACCGTTAATAGCTGCCCCACAACAGCCCCGCCAATAAGCGAGCCAAACACACGTAATGTGTTTATGGTTCCCGAAAAAAACGGCCCTTCGCTTGGGTCTAGTACACTGGTCATTAAAAATAAAATAGAGACCACTGCCATGGGCTGGCCAAATGCTTGCAACAGCTGCGCTGTGATAAATTGATCCCGATGCCATAAAGGCGTAATTTGTGCACCGCTAAAACAGGCCAGCGCAATTAAAAATAATCCAATTGACATCACAATGCGGGCGTCTACCCATTTTTTGTATAAAAGCAGTGCCACTACCGAGCCAAGTACAAGTTGTGGTAGCGCAATTAATAACCCTACTGGCGCTAGCTGTAATGCTCTATAGCTATGCAAATTGGCTAAATGGGTTGAGGGCAACATTGAGCCCGACATCAACACCACTAACAACATGGTAAGCAGTACAGAGCCAATACCTAAATTGCGTCGGCCTAATAATTGCGGTCTCATAAACGGCGCTTTGTGATGCCACTCGGTTAATACGTAGCAGCCAAATAAAATTAGCCCACCAAAAAAACACACACTAATAAGCGATGAATTAAACCAATCTAAACGCACACCTTGATCAAGCGCGATGGCAATTAACGTCAAAGACGATACGCCGCACACTAGGCCTAACCAGTTTCCTTCTTTAAAGCGCGCATATTTAACGCCCTCTTTTGGAAGCCCCCACGCAGTTAGTGAGCCCGCAATAATACAAAGCGGAATAACTTGCCAGTAAATCCAGCGCCAGTCCGATAACACATCAGCCCACTGCCCGCTTAGCCAAATAGCTAAATTTGGGGCGAATGTAGCGGTCATGGCGTAAAGCGCTAAACCGTGTAAACGTATGTTAGGGGGTAAAAATTTAAGTGCAGCCATCATTAATATAGGAATGAGCGCGCCACTACTTACCCCTTGCACAAAACGCAGCGCAATTAATAAGTTTAAATCATGAATAAAAGGCAAAATTGCCGCAATAACGCCACATATAGTCACCATAGAAATATGAAAGCGTCTAACCGATAACGTAATGGCAAACCAAGAAGCAAAAGGCATAGCGATTAGCTCCCCAACGGTATAGGCGCTTGAAAGCCAAGAGGCATCGTCTAAACTAGCCCCTATTACGCCCCTCACATCTGCTAATCCAAGTGCCCCTACTCGGTTATTTAAACCCGTCATCATAGCGGCAATAAAAATGCCTAATAGCCCAGCCAGTGCTTGTTTTGATGGCCCTGCGGGCTTAGCAACAGGTGCTGCATTTTGTACAGGCACATTAATCGTGACTGCATTCATTTCTCGCCCTCCGCCTTGGCTGACATGGGCGCAAGCGCACTTTCAGGTAGCGCGTCTGGGTTCCAGCCACCACCGAGAGATTTATACAAATTTACAACCGCAATCGAGGCATTGGTTGCACTGTTATTTAACTTAGTTTGGCTTGCTAATAAATTACGTTGCGCCGTTAAAACACTAAGGTAGTCGGCTGCCCCTTGCTGGTAGGCTCTTTCAACGGTTTGTAAAGCCTGCTTATTAAAGTCGTGGGCAATTTCAACTTTGTGATGGTGATTTTGCTGCGCAGCCCAGCCATCTACTGCGTTATCAACTTCGTGCCACGCTTTTAGTACAGTTTGACGATACGTTAATGCCGCGTTTTTCTCGCGCTCTTTAGTAAGCTTAAGCTGTGACTTTAAGCGCCCACCCTGAAAAATAGGCAAATAAACATTTGGTCCCACTGAAAAAACACGTGAATCCCAGGTTGATAAATCACTCTGCGCATACCCTTCAACTCCTAATGAGCCCGTTAAAGTAATGCGTGGGTAAAAATTCGCTTCGGCCGCGCCAATAGCGGCAACAGCGCTGTGTAAGTTTGCTTGCGCTTGCAAAATATCTGGGCGGCGTTTCACAAACTCTGATGGAATAGCCGAAGGGATTTCGCTTGGCATAACAGGCGCAGCAATACGCTCGGCTAACAAAGTATTTAAGGCACGTGGTTTTTCACCTACTAGCAACGCAAGCGCGTTCATTAACACATTACGGCGCTGCGTTTGCTCTGGTAGCGCAGCATTAATTGTTGCCAGCTCTGCTTTTGCACTAATTGTTTCAAAACGTGTACTTACACCGTTTTTTTCGCGGCTTTGTGCAAGCTTTAACACACGCTCTGCAATGGTTTTGTTTTCGTGTGTTATGTTGAGCTGCGTTTGTGCACTGCGCAGTAACAAATACGTTTTAGCCACCTCGCCAGCTAAGCTAACACGCGCGGCTTCACGCGCATACAAAGAGGCCTGCAGCATAGCGACGGCCCCTTCTTCAACACGTTTATTACGGCCCCATAAATCAAGTTCCCAGCTGGCATCAAAACCAAGCTGCCAAAAGTTATCAGGGTCTGAGGGCGCACCGAGTGCAACAAACTTACCATTTTCGCTCAGCCCTTCGCGCTTGTAGTCAAACCCAGCAGATACACTGGGTAAGCGGTCTGCCGATGCAATACCCAATGCCGCGCGGCTTTGGGCAATTCGGCTTGATGCTAGCTGTAAGTCAAGATTACCTAACTGTGCTTTGCGCTCTAGCTCCGTTAAAATAGGATCGTTTAAAATTGTCCACCAATTCCACGCCAATTCAGCATTACCGCCTTGTAGCTGAGTAAATTCGGGAGTTGGCTTTATAGCATCGTTGTTTATATTTGTATTAGGCTCTTCAAAGTTAGGACCCACTACACAACCCGACAAAGCCGCAGCTAATGTAAGCGCAATAGCTGAATGCCGCGAATAATTAAAAAGTCTTTTATTAAGACACTGATTAGCCATTTTTAAATCCTAAATTAATAACACAATTATTTATGTACTGTACCGCTCGGTTCGAGTGATAAGCAAAAAAAAAGCTAAGCACGCTAATTGCTGCCTAGTCACACCTTAAATACATTTAAACAGGGTAATACCAATAGTTAACAGCTGCAAAAAACACCCTTAACTTAAAGCTCAAATTGAACTGTACCGCTCGGTTTGATATGCTAGGCGTAATTTAACATTATGTCAAGGTGAAATGTAATGACAAAAACGCTTACTAATGCCCAAAACACTCTGCCTCCAAGTGAATTAGAGCTTGGCGCAAAAGCACGAACGGTATTACACGCTGCACGTAAAATATTTTTAATTCATGGTTTTAACGGTGCAACCACCGACATGATCCAACGTGAGGCAGGCGTATCAAAATCGACGGTTTACGCTCACTTTGCAAATAAAGAAATTTTATTTTTAGCGGTCATTAAAAGTGAATGCGAAATATTTACAGCATCAATCGATAATATAACGTTTAAGCCAGGTAACTTAACAGAAAACTTACGCCGCCTTGGGCATGCTTATTTACAAATCGCTCTATCAGAGTCGGCCATGGCTTTATACCGAATTGTTGTTGCTGAAGCCCCCCGCTTACCCGCCCTAGGTCATATGTTTTATAACTCTGGCCCGCGGGTGGTAAAAGACAAGGTCTCTAATTATTTAAAAGCGGCAGTGGAATCTAAAGAGCTTGATTTTGAAGAATTAAACATTGAAGAAGCCACTAACCTATTTGTTGCCTTAATGCGCAGTGAGCTACATTTAATGTACTTAACTCACCCCGATCAGCCTGTGCTTAAAAAAGATATAGACCGCTGGGTAGAAGTAGCAATAAACTTTTTAGTGCGCTCTTACGGTACGGCTCACACTCAAAAGAACTAATTTTTAAATGTGTAATACTTTAAATAAATAGCATTTTAAAGCCACGCATTAATTTTAAGCGTGGCTAAATTACCCTCAATGCCAATGCCCTAAAAACGCATATTTTAATGCATTGTGCTAAACACTAATAAATATAAAAATAGCGCTACGGGTTAGCCCCTTGCGCTCAATTTATGACAGGCATTGATACTGCACTGTTAGCTATATAATTAAAAAACCAAGCAGCGCAGCCGCTAACTTATTTAAAATAAAGCTAAATATAGCACCTTAAAGATAGTCTCGCTTTCGGTGCTCACTAGCCTTGTTTAAACCAATTATATACACACTTTTTTTACGCTAAATTAACCCAAATCAGCTTACGCTTCTTGTGTAATAAAGTCGTAACGCATATCATTGCTAGATTGCACGGAGGATAAGTAGTTTGGTCATGAAAACCAGTAAGTTAAGTATTCGATTATTATGGTATATAACCCCGCTTGTTATATTACCCTTGTTGTTTTTAGGTGGTTTTACATTAACTAACGTAACCAACTCAACACAAAAGCAGGCTGATCTTATAATGAGTCGCTTTGTTGAGCAGCAACAGCAAAAGGTTTTCAACTACATAGACTCGTTTCATTCAACAGCAAAACTACTGTCTACCTCGCCTGTTTTAAACGATTTTTTATCAAACGACATTCATGCTGATGGCAGCTATACCCGCCGCTTAGGGGCACTAATGGATGTTTTTGCCAGTTACAGCGAAGCCTACCCAGATATAATTAGTATTAACTTAGTCTCGGCCAGTGGTAAAAGTGACGCGTATTATTCTAATAATTTAACTACCGCACCGCAGTCATACCCATTTTTTAAGCAAGTACTGCAAAGTAATTTGCGCCAACAACAATTTATGGTGCAAAACAACGATGGCACCACCAACTTATTTTTTGTACAGCGCGTACAAAGTGTTGATTACTATTTAAAACGCCCACAACAACTTGGCTTTATAGTATTACAAGTTGAACCCTCTATATTAAACACCAGTATTTTAGAGGCGCCTTATAACAACACCCTAAATTTACTGCTAACCAACGACGGGCAAATTTTATTTAGCTCAGACTACAGCTTACGTGGGCAATATATTACCGAGCACGAGCTTGAACAGGTTCACGATTTAGCCGATGTAGGCACCCTTTCGACTATTGAGCTTTCGAGCATAGATAAAATAGAAAGAATGATATTTGCCGTACAAATGAGTGGCGGTTATTACTTTGTATCAACCATTCCAAAAGGCGTGCTTTATCAATCGGGTAAGGCAATTAGCTTAATCACAGGCTTAATTGTGATAATTTCGGTGATCACCCTGCCTATCCTTATTTTTGTGGTTGTGCGCAATTTACTGCTAAACCCAATTGAGCTTTTAGGGGCCGCCAGCCACCGTGTAGGTGATGGTGATTTATCGGTAAATTTACCTGCTCATACAAATGATGAAGTTGGCGTGTTGTTTAACGATTTTAACCACATGATCAACCAAATAAGACACTACCAAGAACAGTTAGAAGAATATAAACACCACCTAGAAGACAAAGTAGAAAGCCGTACTAAAGCGCTTGAAGCGATGAACAGCCAGCTTGAACTTGCCATAGCTCAAGCAGAGCAAGCTAACCAGCTTAAAAGCCGCTTTTTAGCAAATATGAGTCACGAGATTCGCACCCCACTTACAGCCATTATGGGCTTTACCGAGCAGTTATTAATTAACGATAAAGTGGTTAACGACAAACAGCATTTAAATACCATTTTACGAAACTCTAAACACTTATTAGAGCTAATAAACAACATACTCGATTTATCTAAAATAGAAGCAGAAAAGCTCGCTGTAGAGCAAGCACCCCTTAATGTAGTGCAGCTGGTTCACGATATAGAATCAATTATTGAACCGCTAGCACACGAAAAACAACTCGGGTTTAGCATTCATTACGAGCTGCCATTACCGCGCACTATTTATAGTGATATGACGCGCTTAAAACAAATTTTGATAAACATAGCCAGCAATGCCGTAAAGTTTACCGAGCAAGGCAAGGTGTCAATTTGTGTGCACTATTTGCAAAGTAAGCAGCAGCTTGAATTTGTTGTTAAAGACACCGGTATTGGTATGTCTGAGCACCAAATAGAGCGTATATTTAAACCTTTTGAACAAGCTGATGCCACCACCACGCGCCGCTTTGGAGGCACAGGATTAGGTTTATGTATTTCTAAAAACTTAGCGCAATTATTGGGTGGCGATGTTACTTTAAAAAGCGAAATTGGCATAGGCAGTCGCTTTGCTATTACCGTTGATTGCCATATTAACGAGCCTAAACAGTCACTAGAGCTTTTAACTGAGCAAGCACAGCTTATTCCAGAAAAAGACCCTTTCTTGTCGTTTGCCACTTCTAGTTTTGATGCCAACATATTAGTTGCCGAAGATAACCCCGATAACCAGCTACTTATAAAACTGCTATTACAAACCTGGGGCCTAGAGCCAGATATGGCTAACAATGGTGCACAAGCAGTAGAAATGGCGTTAGTAAACGACTACCAGCTAATTATTATGGATATGCAAATGCCTGTAATGGGCGGCCTTGAGGCAACTAAAATGCTACGTCATGCAGCCTACGATGGGCCTATTATCGCGCTTACTGCCAATGTAATGAACCATGATATAGACACATACATTGAGGCAGGTTGCGATAAAGCGCTGGCAAAACCCATTGATAAAGACGCGCTTGAAAACGTGCTAGTTAGTTACTTAAACCTTGAAAAAGATAATCAGAACAAGTGGGATAGTTTACTAAAAAGTGAAAAGTTTCAGCAAATTAACGATAACTATGTGGCTAACCTGCCAAGTTACTTACAAAAGGTAAACAGCTTAAAAGCCAGTAACGATGCAGAGGCGCTTCGAAGTGTAGCTCATAGCTTAAAAGGCAGTGCTGGTTGCTTTAATTTTGACGATATTTACCACAGTGCAGCGCTACTAGAAGAAAACCTGCTTAGTAATGACCAAGCGCAACGCCCCACATTAATTGTAAATTTAATTAATGCTATTGAGCAAACCATAGCTAAAAGTAAAGAAACAGCCTAAAAGCGCGTGTTTTACTTTAAACGTTTATTTAGCGCTTAATTTAACCCTTTAACTAAACCCTAAGTTAAGCGCCATACCCATTAGTATGGCGTCTTCATAGCCATTTTTAGAGGGCTCATCGCTTGGGTAATAGTTTTTACGTACCGACATTTGCGTAAAGCCAGCATGTTCGTAAAGCGTTATTGCACGCGCGTTTGATTCGCGTACTTCTAAAAAAAGGTTTTCAGCATTTTGCTGCTCGCCATATTCAATAAACTGGCTAAGTAACTGCCTTGCAATGCCTTTACCTTGCTCACTGGGCGTTACACATATATCCATAAGGGTAAAGTCAGGCCCTGCCTTTTCACCTATATAAAAACCTACCAGGGTGTTTTCATCAAACGCCGCTAAATTAAAGTAACGGCCCCCCATGCAAGAGCTCATTGTTTTAAGAGACCAAGGATGAGAGTGGCAGGCAGTTTCAATAGCCATTAATTGTGCTATTGCGCTTTCGTTTACAGGTTTAAAGTTTATCAAGGTGTGTGCTCATTAAAGCCCATAAAGCGCGCTTATCAGAAGCACTGAGCTGTGAGGTTGGTAGTGTAAGTTTATCGTCGGCTAACTGTATGTCTGGCCCTTTTAAAACATGATTAATTGTTAAAGAAGGTGCACTTAAACGTATATCACTTAATAACTGTTTGCTCAGCGCTAAAGGCTCAGCTGGAGTGCTTTGTGAAACGGCTAAAGTAGGATCAGTATTTTTAGGACGATAATGCTGATTTAGTTCAAGGTTTTCTATACCAAAAATAGCTGCGTAACGTGGATGCATAACAACTCAGTAGATTAAACACTAGAACAATATATGAAGTAATAAAAACGATGTAAAGAAGAAATGGCAGGGGCGGAGAGATTCGAACTCCCAACCGTCGGTTTTGGAGACCGCTGTTCTACCAATTGGAACTACGCCCCTGCAATGTCGACGAATTATAGAGACCTTTTAGAAAAGGTAAAGTAAAAAATTAACTTTTTAGTTCAACTGCTTTTTAATTATACAAAACGCTGAATTAGCAAGCTAAATAGCGCTGTAAAGCCACTTTAGCTTTAGCAGCACTCACCTTTTAAAAAAATAAATGCTGCTCAGCTTAGCGTAATTAAAACTGCAGTATGTGCTTTAAAACCGTACGAGCTTAATAACCGCGGTACTGTTTTTACCTACGCTTAGCCCAAACGCTATGCTGTAAATTCCTTCTTAAGCGTTAAATACTTTAGCTAGCATGGTGTATTTACACTTGCTGCTAGTTATTTTTATAGCGATTTAGCTTGGTGGAGTTGCTGTATACATAAACAAGTCAATAACATTGGTAGCATTTATGATACAATTTAGCGTCTAGGGGATCCGCGTTATACCAATCGTGTTAAGTTATTAGTCGCTTATAGCGACAGATAAATAGAGCGGTTACAAGGCATTAATTTTTACATGTAGTTGCTCTACCTGAGAAATTTATAACGCTGTTAGCGCTTTATTTAGCTCGCTAGAAAGGCTAAGTATTTAAGTCGATTGGTATTACCACCTAATTGCATATTTCATCATGTATCTTACTTACGCGGGTCATTCACAATGCAAATATGGAGGAGCTTTACTATTAGCAGTTGCTGGTAGTTCACGCCGTGTTATATGAAGTTTAAATCAAAAAAATACAGTATCGATTCAACCGATTACCAAGTAGGACAAGATAACGTTAGCAAATGGGGCATGGATATTCATACTAATGTATTTTCTGTTTCTATTGGCCTATCTCTACTTTTTATAATTACTCTACTTGCACTCTCGCCTAACGAAGCTAAAGAGGCGATTAACTCAATAAAAAATGCCGCACTAACTAATTTTGATTACGTATTTATGTGGGGCGCCAATATATTACTGCTGTTTGCAGTGGGTATTGCCGCTTCACCGCTGGGTAAAATTCGCCTTGGCGGCGATAAAGCAACTACAGACTATTCAACCTTATCGTGGGTATCGATGCTCTTTGCTGCAGGCATGGGTATTGGTCTAATTTTTTGGGGTGTGGCAGAGCCTACCGCCTTTTACACCGACTGGTTTGGCACGCCTCTCAACGCTGAAGCCTTTACCGAACAAGGCCGAGAAATGGCTTTAGGGGCTACTGTATTCCATTGGGGTCTGCACGCGTGGGCAATTTACGGTATGACCGCTTTATGCCTAGCCTATTTTGTTTATAACAAAGGCTTACCGCTTTCTATGCGCTCTATATTTTATCCGCTTTTAGGAGATAGAGTATGGGGCAAGTTAGGTGATGTTATCGATGTAATGGCGGTATTAGTAACCCTTTTTGGTCTTGCTACGTCGTTAGGCTTAGGCGGGGCACAAGCTGCCAGTGGTATTAGCCACGTACTCGGCTTTAAAAGCTCTTTATTATTACAACAAGGCATTATTTTATTAATTATGAGCTTGGCTATCCTCTCTATTGTGCGCGGTATGGATGGTGGCGTTAAACTCCTAAGTAATATAAATATGGGCATAGCCTTTGTGTTTCTGGGTTTAGTGTTTATTTTAAACTTTACCACGGTACTTGATTCTGCATACACTGCAGTAATAGGTTATGTTAAAAATATCATTCCTCTAAGCTACAGCACAGGCCGAGAAGATACGCAGTGGCTACATGGCTGGACTGTGTTTTATTGGGCGTGGTGGGTTGCATACGCACCTTGCTTTGGTATGTTTGTAGCGCGTATTTCAAAAGGGCGCACCATACGCGAGTTTTTAGTGTATGTATTACTCATTCCTACTCTTGTAACTACTGCTTGGATGTCGGTTTTTGGTGGTGTTGCGATTGATCAAATTATAAATGAAGTTGGGGTACTTGGCGCAAACCAAGGTATTACAGATGTAACGCTTAGCTTGTTTTATATGCTAGATGCTTATGCATTCGGTACGCTGCTTTCTCTTTTAGCTGTGGCGTTAATAATTATCTTTTTTGTCACCACCCTCGACTCCGGCTCTATTGTAATAGATAGCCTTACATCAGGCGGAAAACTAGAAGTACCTATAAAGCAAAAGCTAGTATGGGCCGTTATTGCCAGTATTATTGCTATGTTAATGCTGTGGATTGGTGGCACCGATTCAATTCAAGCATTGCAATACATTACTATTATTGCCGCCCTGCCCTTTACTATTATTTTAATTTTAGGCTGTATTAGCCTAGTTAAAGGGCTACTTACAGAAACCGAGCAACCTACGCCCGTTCCTGCAAAATAAACCCGCTTAGCCCACTTCACTTAATGAGTTTATTGGGCAAGAGCTAACGGTTTTTAGGCATAAAAAAAGTCCGTGTAAGCGGACTTTTTATTATTTAAATAACAAAACTATGTTTGCAATCTAAAAGGCATTAACCATTAGTAAAGACGGGTGTTATTCCCACTCAATAGTGGCCGGTGGTTTACCAGAAATATCGTAAACAACACGTGAGATACCGTCAATTTCGTTGATGATACGGTTAGAAACCACACCTAAAAACTCATACGGTAAATGTGACCAACGCGCCGTCATAAAGTCGATAGTTTCTACACAACGTAGTGATACAACCCAATCGTATTTACGTGCATCGCCCATAACCCCTACCGACTTAACAGGTAAGAATACAGTAAACGCTTGGCTTACTTTATGATAAAGCTCAGCTTTGTGTAGCTCTTCAATAAAGATAGCATCAGCACGACGTAGTAAATCACAGTACTCTTTTTTAATTTCGCCAAGTACACGTACACCTAAACCTGGCCCTGGGAACGGGTGGCGATAAAGCATGTCGTACGGTAAACCAAGCTCTAAACCAATTTTACGTACTTCATCTTTAAATAATTCACGTAACGGCTCAACTAAGCCCATTTTCATGTCATCTGGTAAGCCGCCCACGTTGTGGTGAGATTTAATTACGTGTGCTTTACCTGTGGCTGAAGCGGCTGATTCTATTACGTCTGGGTAAATAGTCCCTTGTCCTAACCACTTCGCATTTTTAAGCTTTTTAGCTTGCTCATCAAATACATTAATAAACGTATGGCCAATGGCTTTACGTTTTTCTTCTGGATCTGATTTGCCTGCAAGGTCAGCTAAAAATTGCTCCTCAGCGTCTACTTTAACAATGTTTAAGCCAAATTTATTACCAAACATGTCCATAACTTGCTGACCTTCGTTTAAACGAAGTAAGCCATTATCAACAAATACACATGTTAGGTTTTCGCCAATTGCACGGTGGATCAGCATTGCTACAACAGATGAATCAACACCTCCTGATAAGCCTAAAATAACTTCATCATCGCCAACGGTTTCTTTAATGCGCTCAATAGCATCATCAATAATTTTGGCAGGTGTCCATAGCTTTTCACATCCACAAATATCAATTGCAAAACGCTCTAATAAACGTTGTCCTTGATGAGTGTGCGTTACTTCTGGGTGAAATTGTACGCCGTAAAAACGTTTTTCTTCGTTAGACATAGCAGCATGCGGACACGTTGGTGTTTTAGCTGTGGTGCTAAAGCTTGCCGGCACTTCCATTACTTTGTCGCCGTGGCTCATCCAGACGTCTAAAACGCCGTTGCCGCCATCAGTAATATGATCTTCAATTGCATCGAATAATGCACAGTTACCCACTTTTTCTACTTGTGCATAACCAAACTCTTTTTTATCTGAGCTGTGTACACTACCGCCAAGTTGAGCTGCCATGGTTTGCATGCCGTAACAAATACCCAGCACTGGCACGCCAGCGTTAAACACGTATTCAGGTGCACGCGGGCTGTTCTCTAGTGTGGTTGACTCAGGGCCACCAGATAAAATAATACCTTGTGGATTAAATTCGCGAATTTGCTCTTCGGTCACATCCCATGCCCACAGCTCACAGTAAACGCCAATTTCGCGGATACGACGCGCGATTAATTGAGTGTATTGCGAACCAAAATCTAAAATTAGAATTCGTGAATCGTGAATATCTTTGCTCATGAAGGATCTCGTAAAGTAGATGCTAGATTCCACTAATTTGCTTAGTGGCTATAAAAGAGGGCTGGTAATTCCAGCCCCGTAATTTAAACGTGTTGTTTAACCTAAGCGGTAGTTAGGCGCTTCTTTGGTAATTTGCACATCGTGAACGTGCGACTCACCCATACCTGCAGATGTAACACGTACAAACTGCGGTTTAGTATTTAGCTCTTCAATGGTGGCACAACCCGTTAATCCCATTGCGCTACGAAGGCCACCCACTTGCTGATGAATAATCGTTGCAATTGGGCCTTTATAAGCGACGCGACCTTCAATACCTTCAGGTACTAATTTGTCAGCTTGGTTAGATTTTTGGAAGTAACGGTCCGACGAACCTTCTTTTTGATCCATCGCACCCAATGAGCCCATACCACGGTAAGATTTGTAGTAACGGCCTTGGTAAAGTTCAACTTCGCCTGGCGCTTCTTCAGTACCAGCAAGCATTGAGCCCACCATTACACACGATGCACCCGCAACCAATGCTTTAACAATATCGCCAGAAAAACGAATACCGCCATCAGCAATAACTGGAATGTCACGCCCTTGTAAGCCATCTACCGCATCAGAAATAGCCGTAATTTGTGGCACACCACAACCTGTAACAATACGCGTAGTACAAATTGAACCTGGGCCAATACCTACTTTAACCGCATCCACACCTGCATCAGCAAGGGCAATTGCGCCTTCGGCTGTAGCAACGTTACCGGCAATAATTTGTAAATCTGGGTAAGTTTCACGAGTTTGAGAAACACGGTCAATAACGCCTTGTGAGTGGCCGTGTGAAGTATCGATAAGTAAAACATCAACACCCGCCTCTACTAATGCAGCAATTCGCTCATCAGTACCTGCGCCAACACCAACTGCAGCACCTACACGTAAACGACCTAGCTCGTCTTTACATGCATGTGGTTTGTCTTGCGCTTTTTGGTAATCTTTTACGGTGATCATGCCTTTTAGTTTAAACGCATCATCAACCACTAAGATTTTTTCAATGCGGTGTTCGTGCATTAAACCTAAAATTTCTTCGCGCGATGCACCTTCTTGAACCGTTACCAGTTTGTCTTTTTGAGTCATAACGCTAGAAACAGGCTGTTCAAGCTTCGTTTCAAAACGCATGTCACGACCAGTAACAATACCTAGTAGGTTATTTTCGCTATCAGTAACCGGGAAACCCGAGAACCCTTTTTCTTGCGAAAGAAGCGTCGCATCTGCAATGGTTAAATCGGCAGACACAGTAACAGGGAATGACACAATACCTGCTTCATAGGTTTTAACTTTACGTACGTTTCTCGCTTGTTCTTCAATGGTCATGTTTTTATGAATAAAACCAAGACCACCTTCCTGCGCGAGGGCAATAGCTAAACGAGCTTCTGTAACAGTATCCATAGATGCTGAAATAAGCGGCAAGTTAAGTTTGATACCACGCGTTAAGCGAGTTGAAATATTTGCCGTGTGTGGCAAAACAGTAGAATGACCAGGTACTAAAAGTACGTCATCAAAGGTAAGAGCTTCTTTAGCGATTCTAAGCATTTTGGCAACTTCTCACATGTGGATCTAAGATAAGGAATTGCGGCCAAATTTTAACAGCGTTGTGGGCATTCGTAAATAATATTTCGCAAATATTTATGATAAACTTGCCTTATAACTTGCCTCATAATAGTTTTAGGTTGTTTTTTATGTTTTCGAAGCCTTCGCAAACGGTTTACACCGTATCGCGCCTTAACAGAGAGATTCGTACAGTTCTTGAGCAGGGCTTTGCATCGCTAATTTTAACAGGCGAAATTTCTAACTTTATTACCCCTGCTTCTGGGCACTGGTACTTTTCGTTAAAAGATGAAAAAGCACAAATTAAAGCGGCTATGTGGCGCGGCAATAACCGCTCTCAAAGTTACCGCCCCGAAAACGGCGCACAAGTAACAGTAAGAGCCCGTGTTTCACTTTACGAACCACGCGGTGATTATCAGCTTATTGTTGAGCATATGGAACCTGCCGGTGAAGGCCAGCTTAAGCAAGAGTTTGATGCATTAAAAATGCGCCTAGCCGCTGAGGGCTTGTTTAGTTCGGCCTATAAAAAACCACTGCCGCAAAATATAAACCGTGTAGGTGTAATAACCTCAGCAACGGGCGCTGCTATAAAAGATATATTAACCGTACTTAAACGCCGCGCACCGCAATTAGAAGTCATTATTTACCCAGCCATGGTGCAAGGCAAAGAAGCCCATGTGCACTTAATTAACCAAATACAGTTAGCCAATGCACGCAATGAAGTCGACGTACTTATTGTAGGGCGAGGCGGTGGCTCGTTAGAAGATTTATGGTGCTTTAACCATGAGCAGCTTGCGCGTGCTATTTATCAAAGTGAATTACCCATAGTCAGTGCGGTAGGCCACGAAATAGACACAACCATCAGTGACTACGTAGCCGATGTACGCGCAGCAACGCCTTCAGCAGCCGCTGAGCTTGTCAGCCCGAACACGCAAGAGCTACATGGCAAGGTTATTGAGCTCATTAACCGGTTAAATAATGCCTTTAAACACGATATGGCCGATAAGCGCGCACTAGCAACACAGTTACAGCATCGGCTTAACTTGTGTCATCCGCGCAATCAACTTAATCAAAAAGCGCAGCGATTAGATGAGCTAACTATTGCCTTACAACAAGGCATGCGCAATCGCCTTTACCAACAAGAGCGCACGCTTAATAATTTAACCCCGCGTTTAATGCGTCAATCGCCTGATAAAAAGTTATCGCAGGCCAGCCATCAGCTTATGCAGATACAAACTCGGCTTGAACAAGCAATGCAGCACAAGTTGCAACACGCGCAAAATAGCTTAGCGCTGCAAGCGAGTAGGCTTGACTCGGTAAGCCCACTTAATGTTTTAGCGCGCGGTTACAGCATAACCAAAACCCCGCAAGGCAAAGTGGTTAAATCGGTAGACCACATTAAAACGGGTGACGTGCTAATTACAGAGCTGGCCGATGGCGCTATAAAATCAACGGTGTTGTAAAGCCCTTTCAGTTAAAGCTCTGTGGCCATTAGTAAGGTTAGTTCGGTGTCGCTTGACGTTGAGGTTGTTCTTTTAAATTGCAACCAAAACTCTTGCTTCATTAACTTATCGTTTAGCTCTCGCCATTGGGTATGATCAAACGAGTCGTTATCAGTAGGTGCAGCAAGTTCAAATTTACATACGGTGGTTTTACACGCTGCACTAACTATCTCTGGGATAGAGCTTAGATCAGAGGTAAGTAAAAAATCTTGTAAAGCTATTTCTGTTTGATAAGCCCACTCTTCATTACGTATTTGCTCATCAAATTGCGCTTGCAAAACGGCTTGTGCATCAGAGGGGTCACGTAGCTGCTGCGCCGCGTTTTTCATCAAGGCTTTTTGCGCTGCTAATTGCTGTTTAAGCTGCGATACTTGCTCTTCTAAAGGAAGCTCATCTAGCGGTTGTGGTTCTGGTTTAGGGGGATTATCTTTTTGCTCTATACGAGCGCTTTGCTCAGGGGCTGCTGGTATAACACGCTTTGCTGTTGCTTCACTGCTTTTAACTGGCTGAACAAAAGGTGCCTGCTGCTTTGTATCAGCATGTTGTAACTTTGCGGGGTTTGCGTCACTTGAAGATAAATTAAAGTAGCTCCACGTTAAACCTACACCCGCAATAAATCCTATCCCTAATGTTAATAAGCTATTTTTGTTCATTTTAATTCCTTTTAAAATTATTTTTATTTATACAGGCTGCTATTACAGCATGGCGCTGGTGTGTGATTCGTTTTCAGGCTCTGGAGTGGTTAAAAAGTTTTGGTTCATACTTTGCGCCGGACACGGGCAATCCGGTCTGCCAATAATTTTAGCCGGTACGCCTACAGCGGTGGTATGTGGCGGTACTGCGGTTAAAACAACTGAACCTGCGCCAATACGTGCACCCTCGCCTACTTCAATATTACCCAGCACTTTAGCGCCTGCACCAATAAGCACACCGGCTCTAATTTTAGGATGACGGTCGCCCTGCTCGTTACCCGTACCACCAAGCGTGACCGATTGCAGTATTGATACGTTATCTTCAATTACCGCCGTTTCACCAATAACAATACCGGTGGCGTGGTCAAACATTATCCCTTTACCAACCTGACACGCGGGGTGAATATCAACCCCAAACACTTCTGAGGTTCGGCTTTGAATAAAACGAGCAAGCTCTTTACGGTTTTGCTGCCACAAGCAGTTAGCTAAACGATGCGCTTGAATAGCATGAAACCCTTTTAAGTTTAAAATAACCGTAAGGTAGGTTTCGGCTGCCGGGTCTCTGTCTTTAACGGCTTTAATATCTTCGGCCACATAAGTAAGCATACGGTCGCACTTTACAAACGCTTGGTCGAACAACTCACGTATTGTAAAAGCCGATACAACAGCATCAGCCAACTTATTAGCAACAATAAAGCTTAACGCCGAACCTAAACACTCATGATTTAAAATGCATGAATACACATGACTTGCTAAAAGTGGTTCGCGAGTTACAACTTCATTAGCTTCACTACGAAGCTGTTGCCAAATTTCATGACGCATAATACTACACTGCCTTAAATTGATATAAAAAGAGCCTTTTCCTAAGTTTAACGGATTTAAAGCCTAAGGTGTTAACGCCTTAGTTATTTGTTCTGGTTATTAGGTATAACTAAGAATAAAAAAATTATATGAGTGCTAAATCACTCACACACAAAGCATCTTTTCCTTTATCTTTTGCTTTATAAAGTAAATCGTCTGCTTCTTTGATTAAATACGCACATGTAAAGTCACTATTGGGTGTAATAGTAGTGAGGCCTACACTCACTGTAAGGGTTCTGCTTGGTAATGAATGTTTATTTTCAATGTTTAACTGTTTTAATTTTTCTAAAATATCGTTCAATACTAACAAGGCCTGATCTGAGTTTGTATTTCCATACACTAAAACAAATTCTTCACCACCAAAACGGGCACATAAATCACCTGGGCGTTTAGTAAATTCATTAAGTACTTTAGCCACCCTTTTTAAGCATGTATCGCCTTGTTGGTGGCCGTAAGTATCATTGAGTAATTTAAAATCATCTATATCAATAATAGCCAACGAAAGCGGCATACCTAAACGCTGACAACGATTCCACTCTTGCTCTAAAAAGGTATCAAAAAAGCCTCGGTTAGCAATATCCGTTAAGCCATCAATAGCGGCAAGTTTTTGTACTTGCTCTTCAGCCAGTTTACGCTCGGTAATATTTTGATGGCTAATAGCGTAATACGCTTTATCTGTATGGCTAAACGACACTACTCGCATCATAAACCAACGTTTTTCATCTTCACTATGACATGGATATTCTAAATAGAAGTCGTCATCAGCCCCCGAAATAACTGATTTAATGCCCTTAAATGCCTTTAAACCAAAGCTATCTCCTTTTTGCGCAGCTTTTTCACACTCTGCTAAGTAATTTTGCTGCTCCCACATATCACAGCAAGCACAGTCGTTTTGCTCACCAAAGCTTTGCCAGCTTCGGTTTATATAAACTATGTCGCCGTTAGAATTAATAACCACTACTTGGTCGGGCGTGGTATCTAGTACCAACTTAAAAAACGCTTTATCGTCAATCACGAGCTTTCCATTTTAGCTTTGTTGTTTACTAGTATAATAAATAACAATTTTTTAACAAAACATTATTGATTTACTTGATTTATCTAAACGCTAGTTGCTTAATTTATTAATGTTAAGTAATACACCATATGACAGTTAAATGATCTGCCTCAAATATAAAAAATTACTTTTACATTAAAAATCAGCAGGTAACAGTGCATGACACAGTTACTGTCATATGCCAAACTAGCTACTGGCATACTACTGACGGCGTAAAAAATAAAAACAAACGCTAAATTAGCATCATCAACTCAACAAGGATAACGATGATGAAAAACGATATATTAAATACAAAAAAGCTTGGTTATAAATTTTACTTTCAAGATGGCGACAATCAAATAGCCTGTTTTGGAAGCTACTTTACTGGTAAAGAAGAAGTATTTGTAAACGATGACCTATTCAGTAAAAAACGAAATATCAACTGTGCAAGCACACACTCTTTTGCTTTTGAGAGCTCTCATTATCAAGTAAAATATGACATGCTTAATATACTTACAGGGCGCATGGAGTGCACTCTTTATAAAAACGGTAACGTGATAGACAAACAAGTTCAAAGTAGTCTCCCGAACGATCCTAAAAAGGCAGCATTTTTTATTGCTGGCTGTACATTAGGTGGGGCGGTGTTTGGCTATGCAACGGCAACTATTGTTGAACTATTTGTAGGGAAGCTTTAACGTGCAATTAAATCCTACAATAGTTAAATCGCTTAGAAATAAGTTAGATTGGACGCAGCAACAACTCGCAGATGCCTGCGATGTAAGTTTGCGGACCATTCAACGGGTAGAAAAAGAAGGCGCCGCTTCTAAAGAAACTACTATGGCGCTTTGCGCGGTACTTGAAGTACGCCAAGGCGAGCTAATTAAACTTGATGAGCCTATAAATAATGACGTTAAAAGTACGCCAACTAAAAGCTTTTTAGCGGGAGTGGTTATTAGTTCCTTAATAAGCTTTGCTCTAGGCGCAGGCTCAGTGCTTTTAGCGACTAACTAATATTACGCTTTAATAGCACTAATTAAATAAAAATGCCCCAGGCTATAAGCACTGGGGCATTTTTTATATGTTAGAAAAAGAGATTAATTACTGAAACACTTTTTCAACAGCCATTACTTCAATGTTGTTAGCTGGAATAGCTAATTTATAATCGGCAATGACTTTATCCTCAGCAACAAGCGCTGCTGGTTTTTCTGTATTGTAAACCATAGGCGATGTTTGCTCTGACACTAAACGTTTTTTCATGTCTTCGCCGTCACCGGTAATAAACACGTACTGTACGTTATCTGTTTGCAGATTATCTTTAATCACGCGATTAACATCAGCAAGCGTTAGCTTTTCAAGTTTACTTGTCACGTATTTTACAAACGACTCTGTGTTATAAAATTCACTATCAAGTGCATAACCTAATTGGCGGTTTTGACTTGCGACAAGCTGCGGTACGTAGTTAATTAAAAAGTTACGTGTTGCTTCAAAGTCTTTTTCGGTTAAGCCATTTTTAATAAGCTTATCCAGCTCAAACAACGCGGTACGTGTTGCAAAGTGTGCATCGTTATTAGAGCGCAGCGGGCGTAACCAAATTTGGAATATTTGCTCAGAGCGCCCTAAGTTTGCATCAGGCTTCGTTTGAAACATGCCACGCGGGAAGTATTCAATATACGAGTAATCGCCGTAGTTCATACCACGTGTTTGACGAATTCGCTCATACAAGTATGAGTTAGAACTACGATGCTCACCAAAGTACGAACGCACCAACCAAAGGGCTGTCCAATCTTCACTACTACGAATAGTATCAATTGGGAAACCAAACGATACCGCGGTAGATTGCGCCGACTTTTCTACAATCGTTGCATGGTGACCTTTGAGCTCTGGCGCATCAGGAATACTTAAACGGCTTTGCTCGCCTTTAGGTAAGGTTGCTAAGTCGCTCATGATTTCTGCTTTAAGCGCTTTTGGCACAGCGCCAATTAAACCAAGTGTTAGTTTAGATTGGGTAAGCTCTGTGTTGTAAAATGCTTTTACATCATCAAGCGTTAGTGCTTCTAAATCCGAAATATCACCGTAATTGTAGCTTTCGTATGGGTGGCCTTTGTAAAGCGTGCTGTAAAGTACTTCTTTACCTAGCTCTTCATCGTTAGAGGCTTTTAAGCCAGACTTAATACCGTCGATCATTTCTTTTTTAAGGCGCTTAAAGTCATCGTCTCTAAAACCTGGGTTAAGTAACTGATCGCTTACAAGCGCATACCATGTGGCAGCGTTATCTTTATGAATGCGCCCTTGGAATGACAGCATTTCTTTATCTATTTGATAACCAAAGCTGCCAGCAAGCGGATAAAGCGCTTTTTGTATGTCTTTGTAACTCGTACTTTGCGAGCCACCTTGAGCAAGCATAGCGGCTGTGAGCGCAGCAACCCCTTTTTTACCTTGCGGGTCTGCAGCAGCCCCTGTATTGAATAAAAAGTTTACATCAATCAGCGGCGAGCTATTCGTTTTATCAAGCACTTTAAATACGGGTGCCTCTGGCGCTTTATCATGCTTAGCGACTAATGCGTTTAAGCTTGTTTCTTGTTCAAACCCTGGCGCTTTATCAAGTGCCGACATAGTTACGGTAGTACGCGCGTCATCTACAAAATATTTATTAGCCACGGCTTTAATATCTTGTGCTGTGATGTTGTCGGCCGATTTATAAAGCTGGTTGATAACCTCTGGGTCGCGCTCAAAATGCATATAACTTGCAAGGGTTGATGCAATCGCTTGTGATGAATCTAAGCCGTTAATAAAGCTGTATTTAAGGTTAGACTTTAAATCACTTAGTTTTTGCTCATCAACAAGTTCGGTACGTGCTTTTGCATAAGTGCGGTTAATTGCATCACGTGCTTTTGCTAAATCATCTTCGTTTTCTACTTTTACAAACACATGCAGTAAGCCAGGATCTTTTGTCTCTGGATTGTAGGTAAACATTTGACTCGCTATTTGTTTATCAACAACAAGCTCTTGGTATAAATCGGAGTTATTAGAAAAATAAAGCTGTGAGATTAAATCAAGTGCGGCTCTGTCCTTTTTAGCAGGCTCCCATGCGGCACCTTTGTAAGATACAAGCAACCAATGACCAGGCAAACCTTCGTTTTTCTCATGTACATATTTAGGTGCTTGCTGCTTTGGCTCGGCTTTTATATCGGCAACGTAATCGCCTTTTTTCCAGCCACCCCAATGCTTTTTAACCATAGCCATTGTAGCTTTAGGGTCAACATCGCCCACAATCACTAGCGATACATATTCAGGCTTATAAAACTTATCAAAAAATTCTTTACCATACGCCATTTGATCTGGCATGGCTTCTATATCTTCAAAAAAGCCCATGGTGGTATGTTTATAAGTGTGCGTATCAAACGCTTCTTCGCGTACTGCGCTCAATAACTTACGAATTGGGCTGGCGTTATTTTTTAAATACTCCCCTTTAACCGTTAGCGCTTCGGTTCTAAATTGCTCTTCGGTGTAGGTTAAGTTTTGAAAAATATCGGCTTCAATTTCAAGTACTTTATCAAGGTGCTGCTTTGAAAAGTTTAAATGGTAGTTTGTGTAATCGTTAGTGGTGTAAGCACGGTTATCGACCCCTGCATTTTTAAATATGGCAGTGTATTCGTCTTGCGGAAATTTTTTAGAGCCTTTAAACATCATGTGCTCAAAAAAGTGAGCAAAACCGGTCTTACCTGCTTTTACTTCATTACGCGAGCCAACCGATACCGGAATTTGCAGCGAGACGACATCGGGGTAATCAGTTTTAACAACCATTACGCGTAAGCCGTTATCAAGCTCTTCGATTAAGTACTCTTGCGAAAATACACGTTCGTCAGCTTTTGTTGTTTGCTGTTGTTGTGCCGTTTGGGTGTTTTCGCTTTGCTGTGTTGCGCAGCCTGTTAGTGCCAGCGATACCGCTAAGCTTGTTGCTAGTAATTTAAATTTCATTGTTGTCCCTTTTTAAATTGAGCAAATTTGTTATTAGGTTTAATACTAACTCGCTTAGATTATGCCCCAAAGCCACTAAATATAAGAGCCCATCGGCTATTTATAATGTAAACAACTGTGTCAATTCCCCATTTTAAAAACATTTAAGTATGAAAAAAGCTCAAGTTGATTGAAAAACTTTCACTAAATAAATCTATCTAGACGTCTAAATGGCTGCTATATTAAATTACATACATTGGACTAAGCTGGAATGAGGATTATGGCTTTATCACTACAAGAAAAAATAGAAGACACCAATCAAGGTGTTTATCTTATTGGTACTACTCCACCTAAAATTGGTACTGATAAAGCGCAACTAAAAATCATTGCAGAAAAACTACTTGCTCGCTTACACGAAATTGAATACGACGGCGTGATAATTTACGACATTCAAGATGAAAGTAGCCGTACAGATAAAGCACGACCATTTCCGTTTAAACAAACTGTAGACCCACGTGAATACAGCCACTTACTACGTAATTTATCTGCTCCAGATGTCATTACTTACAAAAGTGTGGCACAACGTGGTGTAGAGGAGTTTAAAGGCTGGTTGGATGAAACTAAAAACGACTACGATTTAAAAAATGTCGTTTTAGTGGGTAGCCCCTCATCGGTAGGTGATATAAAACTAAGCTTGCCCGATGCCTATAAAACGCTTGCAGAGCAAAGTGATGGCTTCTTTTTAGGGGGCGTTACCATTGCTGAGCGACATTCAAGTAAGCGAAATGAGCATGAGCGCCTTATAGAAAAAACAGCACAAGGTTGTCAGTTTTTTATATCGCAAGCTGTTTACGACGCGCAAGCAACTATAGAGCTAATCACAAGTTACGCGCGTACCTGTAGAGCACAAGGTATTACACCAAAACGGATTATTTTAACGTTTACTCCATGCGGTGGCGATAAAACCTTAGAGTTTATGCAATGGTTGGGTATCTCAGTGCCAGAGGCCACTAAATGGCGCATGCTTGATGCAGACAATACCTTAAGTGAATCCGTACGTATTTGCCGAGAAAATCTCGACCTAATACTCAAAAGCTGTGCGCACCTAGATGTGCCACTGGGCTTAAATATTGAAAGCTTAACAAACCGTAAAGAAGAAATTGACGCATCAATAAACTTATACCGTTTATTAAAAGCCATTATGGAATTAAACCTAGCCGAAAAACAAATCGCTTAACGCCTTATTCACACCCTTTATAGCAAGCCTAATGGCTTGCTTTTTTGTTGCTATGTTTAAGTGTATTACTTTTATTATTATGCTTTTTTAGCCAATTTATACGCTTGTTTATTTTTATACATTTGGTGATCGGCCAAATTTAATAACGTATCAAAAGGTTGCTTTTGTTTGTTAGTAAAACTTTCGCCTATGCTAAGTGTCAGCGCGCATACGTTGTTTTCTAATAGTGCGTTTGTATACTCAATTTTTATTTTATCAATAATATGGCTAAGCTTACTTCTATCACTAATTTGCATCACTGCTACAAATTCATCGCCGCCTAAACGCCCTACTATATCAGCCTCTCTTAAATGTGTTTTTAAGGTATTTGCTAAGAGGATTAACGCTTGATCGCCTATTTCATGGCCATAAGTGTCGTTTAGTTTTTTAAAGTCGTTTATATCAATAAACAAGCAACACACATCAAAACCTAAACGCAGCGCTAAATTAAGTTTGTGTTGGGCAAGTAAGCTAAGTGCACGGCGATTATAAATATTGGTAAGCGGGTCAAGCATGGCTATTTCGCGCATTTGCTCAAAGCTATAAATAAGCGCTAAATCGTCTTCAATTAAATCACGAAGCTGCTCTATTAGCTCAAAATATTCATCGGTGTAGCTGGTTTTTTTTGAATCTTTTAAACACAAGGTGCCAAATACTTCACCTTCAGGCCAGTGAATTGGCAAGCCTAGGTAGGATTCAACGCCATCTTCAATAACCTCGGGCATGGTATTCCACTGCGTATTGCTGCGGGTATCGCTAACATACAAAGTGTTGTTGTTTTCGGCTACATATTTACAAAATAAGGGAGTTTCGGGAGGGAGTATAGGGTTGGTTTCAAAGTGTGAGCCACCTTCATTAGCTCTAATAACTACACGATAACCTTTACTAGTAGCCTGAACTATATAACCAGAGGGGGCCGAAAAAAGCCCCGTAATAAGATCAATGGTTTTTTGCCATTTATGTAATGATATTTGGCCATCGACACCAGAAAACGCCCATTGATCTGTTTCAAACATAACTATACCTCAGCTATTTAATGGCCTTAGTATAGCCAAATAAATATGTTTAAGGCTACTTTCTGCGGCGTTTACTTGGTGCTCTTTGCCCGGTAATGCGCTTTTTATCGCGATCTTTACGCGCTTTGTTGGTGTTTTTACGGTTATCTTTAGGGGGCTTGTTTAAATCAGGCTCGTAACCTTCTAGCCATTGTGGTGCTAAGCGGGTATCCAGTAGCACTTCAATTTCTTCCAGTAACCACTGCTCGTCAATACTTACCAGCGACATGGCAAGGCCTTGCTCGCCAGCGCGTCCCGTACGGCCAATTCGGTGTACGTAATCTTCTGCTATGTAAGGTAGCTCAAAGTTTATTACATATTTAAGCGCTGGAATATCTAAACCGCGGGCAGCTACATCGGTGGCAACTAAAACCCGCGTTGTGCCTTCTTTAAAGTTTTGTAATGCACGGTCGCGTGCACCTTGAGATTTATCGCCATGGATAGACTCAGTTTTTAAGCCGTCTTTACACATTTCTTTGGCAAGTTTATCGGCCATTTGCTTTGTGCGTGTAAATATAAGTACTTGGCGCCAGTTTTTCATGCCAATCATGTGCGATACAAGCTCACGCTTTCGCTCTTCATCAACTGCGTAAATAACTTGCTCTACTTCAACGGCGGCTGAGTTACGTTTATCAACTTCAATCAGCTCGGGGTTTTTAAGTAGTTTTTTACTCAGCTCAAACACGCTGTCATCGAATGTGGCTGAGAACAATAAGGTTTGGCGATCGCCTGGAATGTGGCGCAAAATACGTTTTATTTCATCAATAAAGCCCATATCCAGCATACGGTCGGCTTCATCAAATACTAACGAATCAACATTTGAAAGCACCACACTGCCTTTAACAATATGATCAAGTAAACGCCCAGGCGTTGCGACTATCACTTGCGCCGTTTTAAGCGCTTTAATTTGCGGGCCAATACTTGCACCGCCATACGCTAAAGCGCCTTGAATATTTGTGCCTTGGGCGTATTTTTCAAAGCTTGCAAACACTTGCTGAGCAAGCTCACGCGTGGGCGTTAAAATAACCACTCGAGCTATGCCTGGCTCATCTTTTTTTGGTGTATTTAAAAGCTTATGTAGTAGTGGTAATACAAAGGCGGCTGTTTTACCTGTGCCTGTTTGCGCGCTGCCCATTACATCGCTGCCCGCTAATATGTGCGGAATAGTTTTAACCTGAATTGCGGTAGGCGTGGTGTAATTATTTTGCTCAATTGCGGTTAGTAATAACGAATCGAGTTTAAGAGATGAGAACGATGTGGCAGACATAGGCTTAGCTTTAAAATAACAAAGAGCGCTATTGTACGCATATTACGGTACTGCGTAAATTAACCAGCTCAGAAAAGTATTCAGCCTAGCTGCATTCGCTAACCAATAAAAAAGGCGCTAAATAACAATGTATTTAGCGCCCTTTTTATACCAATCCGCTTAATTAAGTGATCTATTTTGAGGGCAGATAAACGTGTTGATAGCTAGGTAAAAAATTCGCTATTTAGTTGTTCTAAATGAGAATTTTTTAACGCAGATAGCAACACTTTTAGCCTCTAAAAATGATTAAGTATTATTGCGGATTGGTATTATAATTTAATAACGTTTTAAACCGGTTTTAAGGTGGCTTTTCGCTCATTATAAAATGCGATTAAGTCATCAACCGTTGCCTGGCAGTATTCACGAATACCCGACACTACCATGTGCTTTTCACCAAAACCCACTTTTTCGCCGTTTTCTAGTAAATTAAAGCGCAAGGTAATTTTGCCGCGCTTACCCGTGTACTCAAAACTTGGCTCAGCAAACTCAAGCGTTGGCGTTTGAATATTAATGTTATCAAGGTTAATGATCATCGACTCGTAAATAACCATAGGGCGCGCTGGGTTAATCATTACATTTTGCTTACCCATTAGCGGAATAATTACGTGCGGAAATGCAGCACCAGAAAACTCAACATAGTTTTTTATTAAGCTATTTGTAAGTGTTGGGCATTTGCTGGTTTTACCTTCGCGTTTTACCTTTAAAATTACTTTGTCGCCGTTGGTTACATCAAACTCGTCATCCCCTTCTGGGAAGTTAAGTTTGGTGTTTTCATCAACCATACCGGCAAAGGTAAATTCCATTCGCTCACTTATACCGTAGCGGTCTAACACTAAAGAAAAAAGTAAGTCTCCTGGCGCGCAAAACTTTTTGGCATCTTTATCATGAAGTGGGTTGTAATCATCGGCAACGCACTTTGCGAAACGACACCCTTGCTCACGAGAGATAGAAACATAATCAGCATGCTGCTGAAAGTAAGGACTTAACATAGATTGTTCACTGCTTAAACTGCTTATAACCTGCCCATACTACCAGAAAAAATTTAAAGAGAGGTCGAATCACTTACAAATTCATACAATTAACTTAAGAGTAAATGTTGCACACACCTGTTTTAGTTAGTAATTTAGGTACCAAACTAAATAAGGGACTAATTATTATGTTACGTGTTTTTGCAGTAATAAGCGTACTCACTACTTTGGCTGGATGTTCTAGCGTGACTTTTCATACCGATATAGATAACGATGTTTTATCTGAGGAAATTGGTACGTACGTTAAAAAACGAGATTTACAACAGTTTTATAGCGACCAAGAAGCACACGAAAGTGGCGCCACACTTTTAGGCCGAATTGAAGGCGAAAGCTGCAATGGCGACGGTAGAGGCGACAATAATATAAGCTACAATCGCTTAAAATCAAATGCTATAGATTTACTTAAAGCAGATGCAATGCGCAGAGGCGGTAACGCCTTTACTATAAATTCTTGTAGCGAAATCTCTGTATCGTATTGTGACCTGTCTGTTTTATGCAGCGGACAGGCCTACGACTATTAATAAATTATATATTAAGCGCAAAGCTAAGTAGTACGCGCTTTCCCGACTCAATTTTAGAAACGCTATGCTCGTATTTGTCGGGTCTAAATAAGTACACGCGGTTAAACCAATTAATAATGCATTTTGAGCATTTAAAAACCCCACCTGCTTTAGGTTTTACTAGTACAAAATTAAGTTTGTAGTAGCGCCCTTGCTGTACTGGATCTATATGGTTCATCACACTGTGATGTGTAGGGTAAGTAACTAGGTTTATTGAAAAGGCATTACTGCTAAATAAAGCTTTGTTTTTTACAGGTGCAATCATGCTGCCTCCTTTAAATTTACATGCAGCATTATAGCATTTTCTAAAGCGCCACTGCTTGCGCGAAACAATATCAAAACGCGATGACATATAGCCAAACAGCCTGAAACAAAAAAGCCGAGCTTAATTAATAAGCTCGGCTTTTTATAAAGTATGACTAAAGATTATGCACTTGGGTATGTGCGGTACGCACGCTCAATATTTTTAGCCTGCTTTTTAGAAATGCCTAAATGAGCAAGCGCTACACGTAAACGCGCACGTGATAAATCTGAGCCCAAAATTTCCATAGCATCAAGCACAGAGGTAGATGATGTTTTACCCGTGATTGCTACAAATATTGGCTCTAAAAAGTCTTTAATTTTAAGCTCGTGGAATGTAGCAACTTCTTTTGCAATTGCAAAAATAGCTGGCTTATCAAAACTACGTAAACCTTCAAGCTGCCATACAAAAAACTGTAGCGCTTGGCGTATTACGTTTTCGTCAGCTTTGCCCGCCGTTAACAGGGCTGGGTCGTAAGTTGGAATGCCGCCTACAAAATGCCCTGCTAAATCAACCATGTCCGAAAGCGTATTAATGCGCGTTTTAGCTTCTGGTAATACTTTAGCTAGCATTTCGCCATTAAACTTCCAATCAACAAAGCGCTGTACAAGCTCTTCGTCTGTTAGGTTTTCGCGGATCCACATGCCGTTTAACCAGCTTAGCTTATCAACATCAAATACTGGGCCGCCAAGTGATACACGCTTCATATCGAAGTGTTCAATCATCTCGTTAAGAGTGAATTTTTCACGCTCATCTGGCATTGACCAACCCATACGGCCTAAGTAGTTAAGCACGGCCTCTGGTAGGTAACCCATTTCTTTATAGTAATTAATAGAAGTTGGGTTTTTACGCTTAGAAAGCTTTGATTTATCAGGATTACGCAGTAGTGGTAAGTGCCCTAGTACGGGTGCTTCCCAACCTAAATCTTCGTAAAGTTTTAATAGTTTAGGTGCTGAGTTAATCCACTCTTCGCCACGGAAAATATGGCTTATTTGCATGTGGTGGTCATCCACTACGTTTGCTAAAAAGTACGTAGGGAAACCATCGGCTTTTAATAGCACTTGCATGTCTACGTTTTCCCACCGGATCTCAATTTCGTCGCGTAGGTAGTCGTTAAATTTAAAAGTGCCTTCGCTTGGTATTTTCATACGTATAACGTAAGGCTTGCCTGCGGCTAGGTTTGCTTTAATTTCATCTTCGGTGAGGTTTAAGCCACGGCCGTCGTATTTAGGGCGCAGACCTTCTGCCATTTGCTCTTCACGCATTTGGTCAAGCTCTTCGCTGGTTGCAAAACAGTAAAATGCTTTACCTTGCTCAACTAATTGGTGTGCGTATTTTTTGTATAAATCGCTACGCTCTGATTGACGGTAAGGGCCAAATTCGCCACCTACGTCAGGGCCATGATCCCACTCAAGACCTAACCAACGTAAGCTATCCATAATCGCTTGTTCTGACTCTGGCGTGCTACGAACTTGGTCTGTATCTTCAATACGAAGCACAAACTCGCCGCCTTGTTGTTTAGCAAAACAGTAGTTAAATAAAGCAATATAAGCGGTGCCAAGATGCGGGTCACCTGTTGGAGATGGGGCAACACGAGTACGGATTGTCATGATAATGTCTCTTTTAATAAGTGAGATAAAAATTAAGGGGGTCGTTTAAGCCGCTACTTTGTTTAAGTAAGCAATAATATCGTTAGATTCGTATAGCCACTCTACTTGGCCATTTTTTTCTATACGAAGGCATGGCACTTTAATTTTGCCGCCTTGCTCTAACAGCTCTTGACGAAATTGTTGATTATTTTTTGCATCACGCGTTTCTATTTTTAAGCCTTCGCGCTTAATTGCACGGCGTACTTTTACGCAAAACGGGCATGCTTTAAATTGATAAAGTTTAAATTGTGAGGTTTGCTGATCAAGCTGCGCTTGCACATCGCTTGCACGCTTTTTACTGCGAGGAGTAAATACAAAATTAAAGAATAAAATTATACAACCTAAAAACCAACGAACGAATTTCATGTTTTGTGCCTGCCTACAACAATTTAAGGAGCCAGATATTAGCACAAATTTACAATCAAAAAAGCTCAATACTATTATCGGTGGTCACTTCTTCATTTACCTCAAGCTCGCTATAAGCAGTCACTTTATTACGGCCGCTATTTTTAGAATGATACAGCGCCATATCGGCTTGGTTTACGATACTAGATACAGTATCAATACTTGCCAGCTCTAAAAAGCCAATACTTATTGTAAGCTGCCCAACTTGCGGAAAAGGATACTCAGCAATATTTGAGCGTAAACGGTTAAGTGCTATATGTGCTTGTGCCTCGGTTTTGGTTTGAAATAACACTGCAAACTCTTCGCCTCCATATCTGAATACGTAGTCTTCTAGCCTAAAGTTATTTTTTAACAACCGCGCCACAAGTAAAATAACTTCATCGCCTATTACATGGCCGTAGCTGTCGTTTACGCGTTTAAAGTGATCGATATCTGCAATGGCTAAATACCATCGTCGCTTTTCGTTGGTATCATCACGGGGCAATAAAAAGCCTTTGCCTGAGACAATTTCGATCACTTTTTTATCAAAGGTTTGTCTATTTAAAAGCTCGGTTAAAGGGTCTAATCGCGATTTATGTAATAGCCCTAGCTGGTTGGCATAAATATTTAAAATATGCACGGCGAGCATTGTGGTGGTTTGCGCTAACTCTTTTGTGGTTTCTATTAGTAATATGCCAATTACTTTACCAAAGTAATACACTGGCACATACGTAGTTACTACACCTAAGGCGCGGCTTACTCTTATTTTGTTTTGGGTTACTTTATTAAGCAGCGCTAAGGCTTCGTTAGACTCTAATACTTCAAGGCGGGTGTGGGTGTTTATTAGCGTAGGCGGTAATTGCGCACTAAAGTGCTTATTAATATAAATAGCAAAATTTTCAATTTCGAGTAGGTCGCCAATAATCTGCACTAATGATGCATCTAAGTCACTTTCTTCTTCTTGCTGAGTTAGACTGATTATCCATTCGTGCCCGCAATTGTTTGCCTTCATTAGTTTGCCTAAACTGTTTTAACTTCAATCAGTTTAGACAAAATCATCAACTTTGCTAATTAATTAACCAATACTTTTGAATTAGGTCGCATTGAGCTATGTGGATTAAAGTTTGTTTTAGCTAAGCGCTATTAAATCGTAGCGCGAGCTTTGTAACTTAGTGAGCTCAATAACTACTGCGGTATTATTTAATAACTTACATACAGCAGAGCCTAAAACAGCCTATGCTTTGCATTTATGTTTTTGTACAACCAGTTATTCTAAACACAACATAGGCTCTGCCTTGCTTAAATACCGAATATACGGCCGCAACACGCGCTATTTAAAAAGCTAAAGCAAAACTAAGTCGTCTCTGTGTAGCACCACAGCGCCACTATCAAAGTCGAGTAGCTCGCCTATTTGCTCTGAGTGAGCGCCTTTAATTTTATTTACTTCAACTTGGTTAAAACGTGTTAACCCTCGTGCAATAACTTGGTTATTGGCGTCTATTAAATCTATTAAGTCGCCCCGCTCAAAACGGCCAAACGCATTGGTTATGCCTTTTGCCAGCAGGCTTGCCCCTTTGTTTTGTAGCGCCGAAATAGCCCCTTTATCAATCATAATTTGGCCGGTACTTTTAGGCCCAGCCATTAGCCATTTTTTACGGCCATCTTTTGGCGCAGTAAGTTTTAAAAACCGCGTACCGGGTAATTGCTCACTCATGCATTTTAAAATAACGTTGTTGCCAGCGCCTTTTGCAATAATAACCTCTACCCCTGCGCGCCTTGCTACGTCGGCGGCTTGTAGTTTTGTAGCCATACCGCCGGTGCCTAAACTTGTACCGCTACCACCAGCCAGTTGGCGTAACTCATCGTTTATATGAGTGACTTCGTCAATCAGTTTTGCATCGGTATTTGTGCGCGGATCGCTGGTAAATAAACCTTCTTGATCGGTAAGCAGTAATAGCTTGTTGGCATTAGCTAAAATAGCCACCAGCGCTGATAAATTATCGTTATCGCCTACTTTTATTTCGGCGGTTGCTACCGCGTCGTTTTCATTAATAATAGGCACCACCTCGTGGCTTAATAACGCATTTAAGGTGTCGCGCGCATTTAAATAGCGTTCGCGGTCATCTACGTCTGCACGGGTAAGCAGCATTTGCCCTACGTTTATGCCATACAAGGCAAATAAGCTTTGCCAAATATGTATAAGCTGGCCTTGCCCAACGGCTGCCAACATTTGTTTATCTATTAGGCCGCGGCCACAGGGTTTAATAAGTTGTTCGCGCCCCGCAGCAACCGCGCCACTTGATACTAATATAACTTGGTGGCCTTGCTTTTTAAGTTCGCTACATTGGCGAACCAGCTCAACCATATGGGCTTTATCTAACTTATCGGTGCCGCCGGTCAGTACACTTGTACCAAGCTTAACAACAATTACCTGTTCCCTATGCATTATTATTTACTATTAAAATGAAAGATAAATAAACTTATACCAGCTCGGTATTTTTGAACAAGTTAAAATTATTCATGCTAGGATCGGCGTTAATTTAATTTGATAAAATTTCATTTATGCCAGCCAGTTTATGCCTAATTATTGCCACCTTTTTATGGGGTAGCTCCTTTATTGCACTTAAGTATGCTATTGCCGTTTACGACCCAGCACTAGTTATATTTTTACGCATGCTAACCACCTTAGTTTTATCGCTGTGTTTATGGCGTTACGTAATTAGGTTTGAGTATTTAAAAGGCGATTGGAAGTACTTATTAGGTATGTCGCTCGCAGAGCCATGCTTGTACTTTTTATTTGAAGGCCACGCAATGGAATACACCTCGGCCTCTCAGGCGGGAGTTATTGTTTCGTGTTTGCCTATTATTGTGGCGTTGATGGCGTTTTTTATGCTTAAAGAGTATATAAGTAAAGCCATTGTGATTGGGTTTACCCTGTGTATTGGCGGCAGTATTTTACTTACTTTGCTTTCACCAAATACCGATCAGGCCCCTAATCCATTATTGGGTAACTTTTTAGAACTTATGGCCATGGTATGCGCGGCGTTTTACACCATTAGCATTAAGCACTTGGCCAATCGCTACTCGCCGTTAACACTAATTGCTTTACAAGGCATAAGCGGCAGTGTGTTTTTTGCACCGTTTTTGTTTTTTATCGACTTACCCAGCGAAAACCAGCATGACCTAACCGCCCTTATGAGTATTTTGTATTTAGGCTCGTTTGTCACCTTAGGTGGCTATGGTATGTATAACTATGCAATTGGCAAAGTGTCGGTATTAACGGCTGCAGCTTATTCAAATTTAATTCCTATTTTTACACTTATTTTATCGGCCATTATTTTGGGTGAAGTACTCGATTTTTGGCAATGGGTGAGTATATTTGTTGTTTTTGCAGGGGTGATGATAAGCCAACGACATCAAGAGCTGGTGGTAGATATACCGCTTAATGAGGCTGGCGATGACTCTATCAACTCAGCCGATACAATCCATCTTAAATCAGTACCTGATGCCAGCGAGTCAAAAGGGTAACAGGTTAATAAATAAAGGCCTGGGGTTTGTAAAAACGCCTGCTGGGATCGATGAATAACCTCAATCCCCTTCACTTTATAATGCTGTATTACGCCGCTTTGCAGCTGCAGCGTAAACGTTTCACCCACTTTGGTGTGTTTTAAAAATGCAAAGTGGGTATCGTTGTGACCCGCTATTAACGCACCGCCATGTTTATCTCCAAGCTTTGCCCCTGGTAAAAAGTGGCTTGGTGCAAATGCTAAATTACGACCACTTGCCCCAGCTAAAACGCTAAGCACTTTCTTATACTTAGGCCAGTTAAGCTGCGCGGTTACAAAGCTGTCGGCGTAAAACCACGGTTTAACACGAGCGTGTGGCGTAATAAGCGCCTCTTGCCAGGCCTGCTCTATTAATACTTGGGCAAGCCATGCCTTGGCTTGCATATAAGCACCATGAGAAAACAGCCCCAGCCCGGCGATTAATAAGCCCGCACTTAGCCACTTTTTCATTTAAGCCCTCGGTTTATTTTAAACGCGCCATAGCCAAGTAATAAAATACAGCCCAGCAATATGTACAGTCGGCTTTGCCCATCGGTTTGTGGTAAACGCATAGCCAGTCCTTGTGGCGCTGCGTTCTTGGCCTGTGCAGTTTGCTTTGCAGGCTCGTTAATTTGAGTGTGTTCAATAGCTATAAAAGCAGTAAATGGGCTCAGTAGTTGATGTGTGAGCGCAAGCCCCTGCACCTCATTTTTAACTGACTGTCGGTCATTATACAAAAGTAACGATTTAATTTTTTGGCGCGCCCACAGCTTATCAATCCCTTTTGCGTTGGCGCTATTTTGTGCGCTTAGTTTTATATTTAAAGAGCCTTGAGCGGTTTGCCCACTAAGCGTAATTTGATTCGTATCATTTAATTTTATAGCCACCATTATTGGCTCGCCAAAATATAAATCAGGCAAAGGTGATGGCCAAAAATCTAAACTGTGAGTGCTTTCATCGCGAAGTGCTAAATTAGTGATAGCGGGATGAGCAAGCTTATCAAATAACTGCTGCATTTTAGGCTGCACCTCATTTGTGCTGCCAATAAACGTAAATGACCCTTTACCTATATCAGCTGCGCGGCGCATAAAAAAGCTATTGGGTGCACTACCAATGCCTACAGTAAATAAGCGGCTATCACCCAATTTACGCTGAATATTTTTAAATAAGGCATCTTCGTTACTTACACTGCCATCCGTTAAAAACACCACTTGGCGTACAAAGCCTTCAAAGCTGCTGCCATCAAGTACCGCATCAAGTGCACCTTGTATTTCGGTACCACCGTCGGCCTCTAGGCTATAAATAAAGCGCTCAGCGCGGCGTAAGTTAAAGTCACTAGCAATAAGGGGTTTATCGCTCATGGGGGTAACCACGTTATCAAAGCCAATAATGTTAAAACTGTCGTCGCTATCAAGCAAAGACAGCGCATAAAACAGGGCCTTTTTAGCTTGCTCCATAGATTGCCCGTGCATAGAGCCAGAGGTATCTACAACAAACACCATTTCGCGTGGTAGGCGCTGCGTTTGTGTAAAGTGATCTGCTGGCGGCATTAGCATAGCAAGCCCGTATCGGTCGCCATTTTCAAACTGCTGGGTAAAAAATGCTGCTTGTGCGCTTTCTTTTTGCAGCGGTTTAAACTCAAGTACAAAGTCGCGATTGGCCCCCGCTTGCTCATTTAAAGCAACCGTATATTGCCCAAAGGCCGGGTTTTGTACTTCTACACGATGAAATTTAGACGTTATATCTACAAGCTCTAAGCCTACATCTATATCAATATTTAAACTAAATTGGCTGTTTGGCGCCTCACTGTGCTGCGTTTTGCTATACACAGGGCTTAACCACCCCTGAGGAGCATGGGTTAGGCTAGTTTGCTCAGCTTCAATATTTGCGCTTATTGTGTGATAGCGCGGCGTAATGGTACTTGGGAAGCGAATAGCAAATGTGCCATTGCTGTAATCAATGATCTCTTGGTATTCAAGCTCTATCACAATTTGCTCGCCAGGGCCTATATTTGCCACGTTAGTAATAAACATATTAGCGCTCTGCTGGCGTATAAGTGCGGCTTGCTTGCCTGCATTTTTAGCTGCCTGATACTTTTTTTCGGCCTCTACTTTTTTATCTATTTGGCCTTTTATGACTCGCTCTCCTATGCGCATCGTCATCGCATGTACGGCGCTTTCATCAGGTAGCGGAAACACATAACGCGCATTTACCGCAAACGGATTATCGTTTTGATAAGTTTGCTTAACGACCACGTGATTTATCAGCCCGGTTAGGGTCATGTTAGCATCGCTTTTTAATATAATTGCCGGCGCGACAGGTGCACCACTGCTGTCAAAAAGTTCAAGTTTGGGCGACTGTGCACGGCTATTAAAACTAACCAGAAGCACAGCCATTAAGAAAATAAAAATGCTTACTTTAGTAAGCATTTTGGTTGGGTTACTCAACATAAAATCACTCCATCGAACGCTTAACTTTACTCAAATAAAAGTGGCTTTAGTTACTTGCCGTTTGGCCATTTACTGGGTTTATTGAGCGGGTAGTCAGTGTTACGCGTCGATCAAAAAAGTTATCTTCTACGATATTGCTGCGCGCTAATGTTTGCTGCTCGCCAAAAGCGTGCGCACTTAAACGTGTATGGCTAATACCGTGCTTTATAAGGTAACTTTGCACTGCGTTTACACGTTTTTTAGACAATAAAAGGTTCGCTTGCTCATCACCGCGCTGATCGGCAAAGCCACTTAAATCTAATGCTAGTTGCGGCTGATTTTTTAACAGCACCACAAGCTGGTCTAACTGTGTAGCAAAGTGCGGGGCAATAGCACTTGAGCCGGTTTTAAATTGTACTGTCATGGCAAGTAAGTTATTTATTTGCGATTGTGTTAACTGCTCATTTTGATTAGTCAGTACATCTAACTGCTGCTCTAGCCTATTGTTTTGATTAAGCACCTGTTGGTAGTCGCTGGTTTTTTGCTGCATCACTGTTATTGCTCTCTGCTGCTGGGCAATTTTGTCATCGGCTACTTTTGAATCACCAATTAAGCCCCCGGCAAATGCGCCAATAAAAGCACCAATTGGCCCACCAACGACACCACCAATAATGGCGCCAGTACCTAAGCCGATGGCAGTTTCTTTATGTGCTTCTTTAGAAGGGGTGTTAGCGGCTGCTGCAAATGCAGGTGTACACACTGTGGCTACTAGCGTTAATGCGATTAATGTCTTCTTCATAATGTAATCCTTAAACTTGTTTTAATTTGTGATGTTTTGTTTTGATGGTTGTATTAAAACAGCTGCAAGTGGCAACAAAGGGGAGCAAAAATGGCAAACCGCTGAGCAATTGTGGCAAAAAAATGGCAATCGCCTTTTTAAGCGTACATAACTGAAAAACTTCGATATAGTGCGTTTTAAAATAAATAAGGGTGAGTAGAATGAAAAAAATAGCCATCATTGAAGATGAAACCGCCATCCGCGAAAACTATATTGAAATGCTTAGCGCCCAAGGTTACCAGGTAAGTGGTTTTGCTAACCGTGTCAGCGCAGAGATTGCATTTAAAGATGCCCTACCCGATTTAGCCATTGTTGATATTGGTTTAGGTCACGAAATAGACGGCGGTTTTTTACTTTGCCAAACCTTGCGTACGCTTTCTAAAACACTGCCTATTATTTTTTTAACCGCCCGCGATAGCGAAATAGATACCGTGTGTGGCCTGCGTATGGGCGCCGATGACTACCTAACAAAAGATATTAGCTTAGCCCACTTGGCTGCCAGAATAGGCGCGCTATTTAGACGCATGGAAGCGCTTGAGCAACCCGCCGATGCCAATGCATTAATTACACGCGGCCAGTTAACGCTCGACACCCAGCGCATGCAAGTATTTTGGCAGCAGCAATTGGTTGATTTAACCGTGACCGAATTTTGGATGTTGCACTCACTTGCGCAGCGCCCAGGCCATGTAAAAAGCCGTAACGATTTAATGAGCGATGCAAAAATTTACGTAGACGACAGCACTATCACCTCGCATGTAAAACGCATTCGTAAAAAGTTTATCGCCCTTGATAACAACTTTGACTGCATAGATACGGTGTACGGCATGGGCTACAGGTGGGAACAACGCTAATGTTACGATTTGGCCTGCGCAGTAAATTTATATTACTGTCGTGTTTTTTGTTTTTACTGCCTTGGCTTGGCTACGAGTACGTGTGGGAAATGGAAAAATTTTTACGCCAAGGCCAAGAAAAAACCCTCGTAGGCACCACACGGGCGCTCGCCACCGCCCTGCATGAACGCCCAGCCCTTTTTGATGAGCAAACCAACTTTTTAGACCAGGTAGTAAAAGGGCGCGACTTATATGCGTACAATCTTAAAAATGCCATTCAACTCGATGGCAAACTGAGCGACTGGCAAAGCTATCAACCACTCTTTTGGCATTACGATAAACGCTATTTACAAAAAGCAGACAAGGAGCATAAAGCTGAGGATTTATCGTTTGATCATATGGTTGGAAAATTTGATAACTATTTATATGCCGTGTTTAAAGTAACTGACGATCACCTTGTATATCGTGCTAAAAATAGTTTAAGCATTACTAATAACGACCATTTAATAATTGGCCTAAAAAGCCCAGCCGGAGATTTTAATACCTACATTATTGCCCCACGCCAAGATGGCTGGGTAAATGCGTTTGATGCTAATACCAAAACACCGTTTACAAAAATTCAGGGCTATTTTATACGCACTGAATCGGGATACAACGTAGAGCTGCGCTTTCCTATAAATATGCTTGGTAACAAGCTAGGCTTTGCCGTGGTCGATATTGACACAAAAAAAGCGCTGCTCGATTTTAAAACAATGTCGACCTCTAATTTAAATAACCCAAGCGATTTAGGCTCGGTATTGGTGCCTTCACCAGAAATTAACCGAATTTTAAAAGGTATGGGTCACAGTGGTAGCCGTATTTGGGTGGTTGATAATCATCATCGCGTATTAGCGCAGTCGGGCACAATTCAAAATGCCGATGGCGTATGGGCCGACGGCCTTAAAAACCAGCCGCCTAAAAATGCCTGGCAACGCTTTGAGCAAACGTATCTGCACCCGCTTTATTATAAAATTTTAACTCGCCCAGAAAACGAATTTTTAGATACCCTGCACGATGTTGCCTCAATGCAGGGCACACATTTAGCTAAGGCACTGAAGGGGCAACCAGCGTCATCTTGGCGATTAACGCCCGACAGTAAAGCCGTTATTTTATCGGCGGCTTACCCTATTTGGATAGAAGATAAAGTGATTGGCGCAGTAATCGCCGAGGAAACCACTAACGGTGTACGCACCCTGCGTAATAAATCGCTAGAAAAGCTTTTTAACGTTATTTTAGCGGTGATGCTAATTGGTACCGTTACGTTGTTCTTTTTTGCCTCGCGTATTTCGAGCCGCATTAGGCGACTGCGCGACACCGCAGAGCAAGCCATTGATGCCCAAGGGCGCATTACCGGCAGTATTAATTACAGCGACTCAAACGATGAAATTGGCGACCTTTCACGAAGTTTTGCCAATATTGTTGGCCGCTTAGGCGGGTACACTAATTATTTAGAAAATATGTCATCGCGGTTATCTCATGAGC
This sequence comes from Pseudoalteromonas sp. CST2, assembly GCF_028599385.1. Lineage (NCBI taxonomy): Bacteria > Pseudomonadati > Pseudomonadota > Gammaproteobacteria > Alteromonadales > Pseudoalteromonadaceae > Pseudoalteromonas > Pseudoalteromonas sp. CST2. Next base: position 440,782 of record NZ_JAQREO010000001.1, on the reverse strand, counting down.
TACGTACACCGGTGGCTGTGGTTCGCTCTTCTTTAGAAAACCTACAAAGTTTAGAGCAAAATGAGCTTAGCCAAAAATACCTAGAGCGAGCAAGTGAAGGGGTTGAGCGCTTAGGTAAAATAATAACCACCATGAGCGAAGCCACGCGCCTTGAACAAAGCATTCAAAGCAACGAGAGCGAGCCGTTTGATTTACAAAAAGTAATTAATGGCTGTATGCAAGGCTACCAGCTTACTTACCCAGAGCAGTTATTTGAGCTTGATGTATGCCAAAGCGCTTTACCCATGCAAGGTGCCCCCGAATTTATAGCTCAGCTACTTGATAAGCTTATTAATAATGCGCTGGAATTTAGTGAAGCAAATACGGCTATTAATGTAGGTCTTAAGCAGAGCGAAAATAAAGCAATATTAACAGTGAGTAATACAGGCCCCGCCCTGCCTGAAGGGCTAACTGAGCATATTTTTGATTCTATGGTGTCGGTGCGTAGCCAGCAAATGCAGCAACAACCGCACTTAGGCTTGGGACTTTATATTGTAAGGCTGGTGTGTGATTACCATAAAGGCAGTGTCACTGCACAAAACAACGAGCGCGGTAATGGCGTGGTGTTTAAAGTAACCCTGCCTTTACAAAGCTAAGCTGTGCATAAAGTGGCGCCCTACTGAGTCGCCCTTATTTTTTGCACATCGATTACAATTTACTACAACTTAAAATGTAACTATTCACTTTTAATTCAGTCAAACGGCCATACCCTGAACGCTAATTAAGGAGAATAGATCATGAACAACCCACTTGAGCGTGAAGAGATCGAATTTATTTTTGATCTATACAGGCCCCAAGAGCAAGCACCTAGCTTGCCTTCAGAGCCCGCCACCTCTACATATAAAAACTTACGACAGCCAGAACAAGTTAAAAACGAAGGCGTGTCTGAATACCTCAGCTAGGGTATTGCCTATTGCGTTGCTTGCTCGTTTTGTAAAAATGCTTTGATGCAGTTTATTTCTGCCAGTTTTACCTCTTCGCCTATTTCTGGGCCTTTTTTGCCATTTTTAAGTGCAGTTTGCACTACCTGTTTTTTATCCATTTTTTGTAATTCATTAAAAATTGCACGCAGCTTAGCCCCTTGCGGATAGGGCTTATTTACGAGCGTTTCTCCACGCCCTTGCGCATCACATTGGCATGCTTGGGTAAACGCAATAAATCGCTCTGGGTGCACTAAAGCATTTAAATTAGTAACAATTAATTTATGAATCGTTTGTGGTCTTAATTGCTCCAGCGTATGGCATAAGGTGTGATTATCGCTGGTGAGTACACCAATATCGCGAAAACGATTAGGCACTTTTAAACGCTCACAAAACTTTTCTACTACGGCTACCCCTTCGCGTTCATGGCCGCGTAAATTACCGCGTTTTTTAAAGCTCAGGGCCTTACCAAAATCATGAGTGAGTGCCGCAAACCGTGTTTCTAAATTAAAGTTTAAATCGGCAGCGCGCCTAAGTACCAACATAGTATGAACAAATACATCACCTTCGGGGTGGTGGTTTGCAGGTTGCGGCACCCCTTGCATACTCTCTATTTCAGGGAAAATACCTAAGCCATGTAATGCTTGAAAATACAGTTCAGGGTGTTTTTCACCCAGTGCTTTTTCGGTTTCGAGCCATACGCGCTCGGGCACTAAATGATTAAGCTCACCTTTGTTTTTAAGCTCGCGCATTAATGCATAAGTACTTGGGTGAATACGCCATTCACTTCCGTAGCGTGCTAAAAAACGGGCTATGCGTAATACCCTTACCGGGTCCTCTACAAAGGCTTCTGTGGTGTGGCGCAGTATTTTATTGTGTAAATCGCTTTGGCCATTGAAAGGGTCAATAACGGTGCCGTTTTCATCAAGTGCCATTGAGTTTATGGTTAAATCGCGCCGTGCTAAATCTTCTTCAAGGGTGACATTAGGGCTGGCATCTACCACAAAGCCGGTATAGCCTTTACCGCTTTTTCGCTCGGTGCGACCCAAGGCGTATTCTTCTTTTGTTTTTGGGTGTAAATAAACCGGAAAATCACTTCCTATAGGCACAAAACCAAGCGACTCCATAGTTTGGGGTGTTTCGCCTATAACAACATAGTCGTTATCTTTTGATGCTATATTAAGTAGCTGGTCGCGTACCGCGCCACCAACAAGGTAAACTTGCTTAAGGTTGTGTTTCACTGTTTATCCTAATCACACTGGGTGGTTATTTGATGTCGATCATACCATTAAAATCACCATAGTTTGCCAAGCTTAAATAAGCTCATTACAATAGCGCTTTATTTTAAGCCATAGCCTTACATTCAATGAAAAATCATTCATCAAAAAAAGAACTTATGCTACTGCCTATATTACTTGTGGTTATTGTAATGTGCGTGGCGGGTCACTTTTTACTACAGGCTAACTTTCAAGATAGCAACATGGTTGAATACATGTTGGCAGCGCTGCCCTTTGCGATGTTTGGCCTAGTTATTGTGGCATTTAAAATGGCAGCTAAAAGCGAAGCCAATGAGCAAAGCGAGCAAGACTCTTAATTTTACTGTTAAAGAATATAATACCCAAACCAATCTGGTTTTATTGGTTGAGCATGCCCACTTGGCGTAAGCTTAATATTTAGTTGGCTGTCGAGCAGGTCTATAGCAAAGCAGTCATCTACATCATGTAAATCATCTTTATGAATATGGCTAAGGCCTGCAAGCAAATCGCTTTTAGCGCGCTGCTTGGCCTCTGCAGCACTACTGGCAACATACAATGCAAAGTCGTGTTGCTCAGCCATAGAGTCGCTTCTGTAAGCGCCTAAATTAACAAAATACAGCTGCTTATTTTGCTCAACGTAGGTATCAACAACTTCTACTTTATAACCGTCGATATGGTTAATTGCCATGTAGCTGTCCATATGCACATTGTTTTTATCGCCCACCCATTGGCTTTTTAGCTTTGAATAAGTTTGCTCAATGCTTTGCCCTACGACAAAGCGAATATCGTGCATTTCTATGTGGCAGCCTTGAATTCGCCCGCCCAGATACACCATAAATAACTGCATTTAATAACCTTACTCTTAAATTACACTAAATTATCGACATCAATATTGTGTTTTTTTATTAACTTATAAAAATCCGAACGATTACGTTTGGCAAGCTTTGCGCCTTCGGCTACGTTACCGCCGGCCATTTTTAGGGTGTTTATTACATAATCGCGCTCAAACTCTTTTTTGGCATCATTTAGAGAAAGCGGCTCTGCACTGGCTTGGTTTGAGTTAAGTGCGTTTAACACTAAGTGCGCAGAAATTACCTCGCTGGCGCTCAATGCGACCACTTGCTCTACAACGTTTTGTAGCTGGCGAATATTCCCAGGCCAGTCGTAACGTACCAGCGCATGCATGGCATCGTTTGCAAAGCGCTTTTCTTTTTGGTTCATACGTTTAGCAATACTTGCGCTAAAGTGCTGGGCAAGCAGGCTTATGTCTTCTCGGCGCTCACACAGCGGCGGTAATTTTAAATTAACAACATTTAGGCGGTAGTATAAATCTTCCCTAAATTGTTGATTGCTAATCGCATCGGGTAAATTTTTGTGAGTGGCCGATACAATGCGCACATCAATAGGAATCTCTTCTTGAAAGCCCACCGGGCGTATGGTTTTTTCTTGTAGTACACGCAGTAACTTAACTTGTAAATTAAGCGGCATATCGCCAATTTCATCTAAAAATAAGGTGCCGCCTTGAGCTTGCTGAAATAAACCTTGGTGATCTTTCACCGCCCCTGTAAAGGCGCCTTTTTTATGGCCAAATAATTCTGACTCTAAAAGCTCCCCCGGCACTGCGCCACAGTTAATAGCCACAAAAGGCCCTTCACTTACATGACTGTGTTGATGAATCGCCTGAGCCAGCAGCTCCTTACCGGTACCGCTGGCGCCAGAAATAAGTACATTTACTTGGGTTGGCCCCAGTAATTTTACTTGCTCAAGGAGGTGCAACATAGCGCCACTGCGCGTTACTATATTGCTTTTTTGGGGCGATTCTTCTGCGTTTACGCCATGTATTTCAATGGCTTTGGCTAGGCTGTCAAACAGCTCGTCTTTATCAACCGGTTTTGTAATAAACGCAAAAATACCTTGTTTTGTCGCCTCCACCGCATCGGGTATAGAGCCATGCGCTGTCATCATTATAACCGGCAGTGCTGGGTAACGGCTTTGTAATTGGCGATGTAAGGCCATGCCGTCCATTTCATCCATACGCAGATCTGTTATAACTGCATCAAACACTTGGTTTTTAAGAATTTGTAGTGCAAGTATGCCGCTTTCACAGGTTGTTACGTCATACCCTTTAGACTCGATTCTTAGTGCAAGTAATTTAAGTAAACTTGCATCGTCATCAACGAGTAATACTTTTGCACCTTGTGGTGTGTGTGTTGCCATAATTACTGCTCCTTAGTGTCTTCGCGTAGTAACAGCTGCTGCTCTATGGTGGCTAAAGACGATAACGTTTGCTGCATTTTGTCATTTAACGCCTGCTGCTCTTTTAGGGCATTTATTTGCCGAGTAACATGTTGCTTTTGAAGCCATAAATATTGTTTTATTGGCTCAGGCCAAAAGTAGGCTAAATCGAGTTTTTGTAATCGTGTCATCACCTCCTCTGGTGCACTTGAGGTGTTAACACACATGAATTTAAAAAAACGTTTTAGCTCTTTTTCACCTAAATAAGTATGTAGGCTTGGCTTTACTTTAAAACCGCCACATTGATTAGCATGCCATGCAACAACACGTTCTGCGCTGGGGTAAACGGGGTCACTTTTAGGGCGCTTTTTAGGATTTGGCACCGTATTTTTTGCAGGCTCTACCTCCTGCGACACTGCTGCTGTTTGTGTGTTATTTGTTTCACACCCAGCTAAAACAACCGTACTACTGAGCACACATAAAATAGCTATTAAACGCGTACGCATGCTATTAAACTCCTTGATTAGTTAAAGGTATTTTTATTGTAAATAAGCAGCCTTGGGGCTGGTTATGCTCAACACTAAGCTGGCCTTGTAACTGCTCAACCGACTCTTTTACTATGGTTAAACCTAAGCCACTGCCTTGCAGCGTAACATCTTTATTATGCTTGCCTTGGTAAAATGCGCTGAATATCTGGTTTTTTTCTTGCTCTTTAATACCACAGCCTTCATCGTGCACTTGTATTGTTAGTAGCTTTTGCTCAAGTGCTAAGGTTACATCAACACTTTGCCCTGTATTTGAAAATTTTAACGCATTAGAAATGAGCTGAATGAGGGTCATTTCTATCAGCTCTGCGGGTAATGCAAGTGGCTGTTTTGTTATGCTGTTGTGCCAATTTAAGCGTTGCTGCTTGGCCGTTAAGCGGTGCTCAAAATGGCTGTTTATTTTATTTATTAAATTGCCAAATTCGACTTCGCTAACGCTGTCTTTACTGGTTCTGATAGCGTTATAACTAAGTAGGCTGTCAATCATAGTGCGCAAACGCACCATAGATTGGCTAATAAGCTCAAGCACAGCTTGCTGCTCTTTTGTAATGGGGCCGACTATTTCATCGCTAAGTAAATCGGTGCCCTCGACCATTGAAGCCAACGGCGTTTTAAGCTCGTGGGTTACATGGCGTAAAAAGGTATCTTTTTGTTGCTCAAGCATATGTAGCTGCTCTTGCACCCATTGTAGTTTTTCGCCTAATTCCACCAGCTCACTTGAGCCTTGCACTGCAATTTTTTGCTGCCAGTGGCCTTGCCCTAGTTTATCTATTACCGACGTAAGCCCTTTTAAACGCTTACTTATGCGCCATAAAAAGCCTCCACCCACTAGTAAAGTAAGCGGAATAAGCGCTACTAACCAGTTAATAAACGAGCTTTGTAAAGTACTTAATTCACTTTGGTTATTTTGTATTTGCGCTGCATTCGTATCGCGCAACCACACAGTAAGTTCAGCCACTAAATCGCTAATAGGCACAAACAATGCAGCATCTTGTTGGTTATTTTCAATTAAAGCTTGATGAGTACTACGCAATGTTGTTGCTAAGCGACGCCACTGCATAGTGTATTGCTGTGTGGCACTGGCTTGGCTGAGCGTGTCGATTGTTTGTAAGGAGGATTGCCATTTTTCGTTTATTAACGTGTCGAGCGACTCGCTTTTTAACACCCAGTTTTGTCGCGTTGCCCGCTCTAGGCTATTAAGCTCTTGCTTTAAAAAATTAAACGACTTAGTAACTTGGTAATTATTACTGACGATAAGCTGGGTAACAGCGAGCTGTTTGTTTAACGCATTTAAAAAAACAATAACCACTAAACTAAGCGGCAGTAACGACAGCAACATACTAATTATAAACTGACCTATTAAGTTAGGCCGCCAATTAAGCATTGCACGATACTTTTTAGCCAACGTTACAGGCATTATCATTTCCTTTTATTATTTTAAGCGCCCTATTTTAGTTACTTACCTTATACTCTCGCTGAATCAACTTCTATATTTAACCCAATATATCCACCTGTTGCCATTTAGCAACACACTAAGCTATTGATAACTCTATTAACTACTAATAGCACGTACCGCCTGTTGCAAAAATAACACACATTTAAGTAAAAAATTCCGACCAGCGCCCCTCAAACAATATAAACCATTGATTTTAAACACTTATTTAAATTGGCATCATTTTTGTAATAGTGAGTGCAACTTTAATCAATAAGGAAATTAAATGAACAACCGCTTTTTAGTAATTTTACCCATGCTGGCTTTTGGGTTTATGGGCACAGATGCAATAGCTATGGACGTTCAAGCTACATTTAATGAGCTAGATAAAGACAGTAACGGCACACTTAGCGAATCAGAAGCGGGTGAAGATGCCGTACTACACGAAAACTTTTCACAAATAGACACTAACCAAGATAGCCAGTTGTCGCTAAGTGAATTCAAAAAGTTTATTCAGTAAATTCATTTAATTAGGGAACATGATTATGAAACAACTTATCGCAGCATTTGCATTAATGTTTTTAGCCATTAGCGCCACGGCTTTAGCCTCTTCTGTCAACATTCGCTTTGCTCATTTAGACAAAGATATGGATGGAGCAGTATCGCTTGCAGAAGCCAAACAAGATAAAGAAGTAATGAGGCAATTTGCCGATTTAGACGAAAACCAAGACAAGAAAATTTCTAAAGAAGAGTTTCAAAATTTTAAACCTTAATTTTGATTAAGCGCTTTAATAACAAACTCAATAGTAACGATGTTTAAATCTTTTTCTGTGGCTAGAAATTTTAAGCCGTTAGCGCTAAAACGAGCTGCTTAAAATAGATTTATTATCCACAGCTGAAGTTAATTAAGTTTTACTTAAGCTTTTACCTAGTAAGGTAGGTTTCAAAAGCATTTGCCATAATCCCTGAGGGAATGTGTAAACGGATTTAATGTTGGGAAGTTAAATTATGGCAAGTGTTTTTTTTATTAATCTACAAGCACTGTATGTTGGAAGGAAAACCATGAAGTGTGTTTTTTTTAGTGTTATCGCTATTACTATGATCAGCTTTAATGCTGTTGCGTTAGATGTTAAACAACGTTTTGATCACCTTGATGCCAATAAAAGCGGCTTCTTAACAGAAGACGAATTAGAGCCACAGCCTCAGCTACTCAGCACCTTTACTCGCTGGGATAAAAACCAAGACAAACAAATCTCGCTTCTTGAGTTTAAAGACTATTTAACCAATAACCTTTACTGAGTATAAGTATGAAGACTGTAAGCTATTTAGCGCTTGTTGCGCTGGGCCTTTTTAGCGATGTAAGCCTTGGCCAAAGTACAGAAGTTGCCGATAAATTTAAAAAGTTTGACCGTAACCACGATGGCTTTTTAACCCGTTCAGAAACCGCCATTGACCCCGCCCTTTGGTCGCGTTTTTCAAGTTATGATAAAGATAAAGACGGCAGACTTACCCTTTCGGAATATGGCATATACGCCAGTAAGTAACTCTTTTTTATAAGCGTAAGCGCTAAATTTTTAACAGCCCTTACGCTTTTAAGCTATCTACCTCAACATATTGGTATTCTAAAAGTGAGTTTGCTAGTGTTATTTTACTAACAATAAAAAATAACCAACTTATGCAACTCAAAAAACTATTTAACCCACTACTGCTTGCCGGCTTATTTGTAAGCAGCACTGCGATTGCGCAAACGCAGGTCATTTACAACGCTAATGGTTACACTCCCTTATACCAAGGTGGCATACAAACGTTTTCTACTTTAGTGATTAAAAACGGTAAAGTTGTTAAAACTGGAGATGATACGCTTAAAAACACTTTTCCTGATGCCACACTTATTGATGCCAAAGGTAATACGTTACTGCCAGGGTTGATTGACGCTCACGGGCATGTAATTGGCCTTGGCGATAACTTATCGCAACTTGATGTACGCGGCGCTAAATCGGTCGATGAAATAACCACAAAGTTAGAGCAATTTGCGAAAAATAAACAAGGCTGGATATTAGGGCGAGGCTGGAACCAAGAGCTGTGGAGCGACACGCGCTTTCCTACCGCCAAAGACTTAGACAAAGTAGTCAATGACCGTCCAGTGGTACTTTCGCGCGTTGACAGCCATGCAATTTGGGTTAACAGCAAAGCCTTAGAGCTGGCCGGTATTACTGCAGCAACTCAAGCCCCTGACGGCGGCGAAATTATTAAAGATGAATTTGGGAATCCAACTGGTATTTTTGTTGATAAGGCCGAGTCGTTAATTACCCTGCATATGAGCGCCCCTTCAAAACAAGCTATAAGCGACTCGTTAGATGCCGCAGGCGCGCACTTATTAAGCTTAGGCATTACCTCTACTCACGATGCCGGTATTGATAAAACCACCTGGGAAGTTTACAAAGAGCGCAGCGAGCAAGGTAATTTGCCACTAAGAATTGTCGCTATGCTAAGTGCTGCTAGCCCTGATTTAAAGCACATGCTTAAGGCAGGGCGCTATCAAGATGCTGCATCGTTTATGTCTATCCGCAGTGTAAAAGTATATGCCGATGGCGCATTAGGCTCGCGCGGGGCTGCGCTAATTGATGACTACGCAGATAGAAAAAACCACCACGGCCTAATGCTAGAAACCCAAGCTAAGCTTGAAGAATTATTTACTTTAAGCTTTAAAAATGGCTTTAGCGCCAACACCCATGCAATTGGTGATAAGGCAAATAAAGTGGTACTTGACGCGTATCAAAACGTGTTTAAGCAAACAGGCGGTATGTTACTGCGTAACCGTATTGAACACGCGCAAATAGTCACCCCTGATGATATTCCACGTTTTAAAGCACTTAAAATCATTCCATCTATGCAGCCTGTGCATGCCACCTCAGATATGCATATGGCTCAGCAGCGCTTGACCGATAACCAATTACAAGGTGCATATGCATGGCAAACATTTTTAAAGCAAGGCTCTGTGATTGCAGCAGGCTCTGACTACCCAGTAGAGCTGGCAAACCCTTTTGATGGCTTGTATTCAGCCATTACCCGTATGGATCATAATATGCTGCCTGAGAACGGCTGGCGCGCAAGCGAAGTGCTAAGCCGCGAACAAGCCCTAAGAGCGTTTACCCTCGGCGGCGCGTATGCAGCACACCAAGAGTTTAAAATAGGCAGCTTAGAAAACGGAAAATGGGCAGACTTTATTTTAATAGACAAAGACTATTTTAAAGCCCCTGTCGATGAGATTTATAAAACACAGGTTTTACAGACTTGGGTAGCTGGAGAGTTACGCTATGAAAAAGAAATCGAAGAAGAGAAAATAGATTAAGCCTAAAAAAGGGAATGCTTATGCGTTCCCTTTTTTAATATTAACTTTGGGCTGTCGGTAGAGCTTTACAATATGGTACATATTTACCAGCGCTAATAAGCCATTAGTAAACGCAACAGGCACTGCACCAATAGCCACACCGTAAATAGTAAATACAATACAACCAAACATATTATACCAACGCAGTTTTACTACATCGGTCATTGTTAACGATGCAACCAAGAAAGCTGATGCAATATAACCTAAATATTCCCAACTCAATTGTTCTCTCCTACCCTTTAGGTTAGCATTACGCTAATGCTAACGTGTGGCACTTGTCAGTGTTACAACGTTTAATACCAATGCGCAATAATACTCAATCATTTTGCGGGGCTAAACGTGTCGCTACCTGTGTTAAAAAATGCTCATTTACGACTGCATGGATGCAGAAGGTAGAGCAATGCAGGAGCAATTGCCGAGAACGACTAAATAGCTATTTTTTGCCTAGCTATCAACACGCTTTCCTAGCCTTAAAATTGATCACTTAATTATTAGGCAGATTGGTATAAAATAAAAAAACTAACTTGCTTAAAAAACCTTAAAAAGTATATTGGTTGTAGCCAATAGCTTCCTAAATCATTACACGGGAAATGAAGGTATTACGTACTTAGCAAGGCTAAATACAGTAGCAAGTTAGCGTAAATTCTTAGAGCCTTAATAATATCGTCATTAAGGTGTAATAAATAGGACAATTGTCCGAAGAGCATATTGATGTTTCAATACCATTTTTCTAGTTACCTTGTTGAACAATTACTCACTTTTGCAGGGAGTAGCTATCAACAATCAAAAAAAGAAGTGCTGATCCACCAAGATCAACCACTTAGTAAACTTGTGCTGGTGCGCAGCGGTACTATTTCATTTAGTTATGATGTAGGTAACGGACGCCGCCTATTATTAGGCCAATTAGATTGCAACAACACCCTAATTGGTGAAATAGAAGCATTAAACAATAACCCATGTATTTATACGGTCACCTGTTTTAGCGATGTAACCTATAATTTAATAGAGCTTCGCCACTGGCGAGCATTACTACTCGAAAAGCCAGAGCTGAGCTTATATACCGCGCAAACCATTGCGGCTAAGTTTCAAGAAAACCAAAAAATTAATTTAGATAAGTTACTGCTGCCTTTAAGCTACAACATAGCTAAAGACTGCTTACTACGCGCCGAGAACAATAACCCAACGCTACTGCGCGCATACCCAACCGTTAACGCCGAAGCAGAGCGCTTTGCAACCACTGAGCGAGCTTATCGCCGCGTAGTTACCGAGCTTGTTGAAAAAGGCTTAGTGCAGCGCAGCTCCCATGGGCTAAAAGCGGTCGATACACAAAGTTTAAGTGATTACGTAGACAGTTTTGCGCAGCTGTAAAAAATCAGACACAAAAAAAGGCCGTAATGGCCTTTTTTAGTTTTTGTGGTATTTATTAGCACTGCGCTATAGCAGCAATTTATTTAAAACGAGTACACAAACACGCTCCCGCGCAAATAAACTCCTACTTAACGCTTTGGCAATTACTTATCTAATAAAATATCTTGGATATTTACTAAATCAGATTTACCTTCAATTATTTCATCTGGCGTTAAACCCGATAACTCATGCGGGAACACTAACCACTCTTCTGACTCATGAATAAAGTAATCTGGCACCATCTCTACTTTTGAGTTTTTAGGCTTATAGTACGGACATGCCACACGAATATCGCGTGGTAAGTTTAAGCGCATAAGCTCAGAAAGCTTTTCTTTTAGTGCAAATATACTGCGGCCAGAATCAAACACATCATCAACAATAAGCAGTGAGTCACCTGCATTAGCGTTTTCTACAATGTAGTGTAGGCCGTGTACTTTTATTTCTTTAGATTGCTTGCCAATACCGTAATAAGACGACGTACGCACCGCAATGTGATCAGTCTCAATGCCTTTGTAATCGTAGTATTCTTGCACAGCAATACCAATAGGTGCACCACCTCGCCAAATACCAATTATAAAGTCTGGACGAAAGCCATCTTTATAAACTTGTGCCGCTACGCGGAATGAATCTTCAAGTAGCTGTTGAGCTGTGATGTAGCACTTATCTGACATAGTTTAGAACCCCAGTGGTGAGTATAACATTTGAGTGTAGGCACTTTAGCCAATAATTAAACACCCAAACAGGTATTGGCGAAGGATTTTACCGTAAATAAAAATAAATTGCTTGCCTGCAAATAGCAAAATAGGCACCAATTGGTGCCTATTTTATGTATTAAACGCCTAGTTACGTACTATTAAGCTTTTTCTAACAATGTACGTGCCACTGTGCGCATACCTTGCGTAGTTGCACCTGCAGCCCATTGGCTAGTGCTACCCATATTAAATGCTGCAGCTAAATCAATGTGTACCCAACCTTTACCATCGTTTGGTACAAAGCGAGATAAAAAGCCTGCTGCATTTGATGCGCCGCCGTAACCGCCACCTTTTTGAGCGCGGCTATTTGCCGTATCAGCATATGGAGATGGGCAGTTTTGCTGGTGCCATTTTTCAAGCGGAAGAGGCCATGCAGCTTCCATTTCTTGCGATGCAAAGTCTTCTACTTCGCGAACCAGCTCTTTATCAAGGGCAAATAATGCGTTGTACTCTTGCCCTACAGCAACGAGTGCAGCACCTGTTAGTGTTGCCGCATCGATAATTAGCTCTGCGCCAGTTTCGCCTGCAGCCATTAGACCATCGGCAAGCACTAAACGCCCTTCAGCATCGGTGTTTACAATTTCAACGGTTGTGCCATTTTTGTAGGTTAAAATATCACCTAGTTTGTAAGCGTGGCCCGAAATTAAGTTCTCTGCACAGCATAAAAATAGCTTAATGCGTTTTTCTATACCGCGGTTAATAGCCAGTGCTAAACCCGCTGTTACCGTTGCCGCGCCACCCATGTCGCACTTCATTCCTAGCATACCTTCGCTAGATTTAATTGAGTAACCGCCAGAATCAAACGTAATACCTTTACCTACAAGCGCTGCGCTTACCGGTGCGTTTTCATCGCCTGTTGGGTTGTAATCAAGCTCAAGTAAAACAGGTGGACGCTCAGAGCCACGGCCCACAGCATGAATACCAATCCACTGTTGCTCTAATAACGCATCGCCTTTAATAATTTGGTAGCTTACGTGTTCAGGCGCTAACGATTGAATAAATTCGGCGGCTTTTTCAGCAAGGCTTTCAGGGTAAATGTCATCGGCTGTGCCGTTTACCATTTCTCGTGCCCACGTAGCTGAGGCTTTTAAATGCGCCAGCTCGTTTAGATCTGATTGTGCGTTATCAACAAATTCAACACCATGTAATGATTTAGGTGTTACAAAACCTTGGTAAAAAGCCCATTGGCTTTCTGTACACCATGTATCGCCCGCAAGCTCAACCTGTTTAACACCTTGGCTTGCAATTGTTCGCGCCGCTTTTTGAACATTTTTTAATGTTTCTTGCTCAGATAAATGAACCGTTGCGCCTTGCTCGTTAAAAGACAACGCCGCGTTTTCGCCCCAATGGCTTGGTGCTGCTTGCTCGCTTAGTTGAACAACAAATTTTTCACTCATGTTAGAATACCCTTACACTTAAATGTGCCACCGAGTTTACTATAGTGAGTACAAGTTCCCAACAGCTTGAGATAAATAACATAAACCAACGCATCTGCAGCGTTTAGCATTGGAATTTAAATGAAATACACCCCAGCTTTACAGCCCGCCACGTTATTAAAACGCTATAAACGCTTTTTAGCCGATCTCCAACTTAACGATGGAACTGAATTTACCGCCCACTGCGCCAACACCGGTAAAATGACAGGTTGCGCAGAGCCTGGCTTTAGCGCTTTTTATTCAACCAGCGATAACAGTAAACGAAAATACCCTCAGTCGTTAGAGCTCACTCAAAACTCCCTCTCGCAGTTAATATGCGTTAATACCGCCGTGGCAAATAAAGTGGTCGAAGAGGCTATCAACAACCAGGTTATTACAGAGCTTAACGGCTACGAGCAGCTTCAAAGTGAAGTAAAATACGGCAGCGAAAACAGCCGTATCGACTTTTTACTCACCGGCGACAATAAACCCGCTTGCTATGTAGAGGTAAAGTCAGTCACCTTGTTAAGCGAAACCGCACCACAAAGTGGGCAAGGCTACTTTCCGGATGCGCAAACCGTGCGTGGGCAAAAACACATTCGCGAATTAATAGAAATGATCGAACAAGGCCACCGCGCAGTATTACTGTTCGCTGTTTTACACCAAGGTATTAATACGGTGAGTGCAGCAAGCCACATAGATAAAAAATACAGCGACTTATTAAACCACGCGATTAAAAAAGGCGTGGAGGTATACGCTTATAAGGCATCTATTTCGCCAAGTGAAGTAACGCTTAGTGAGAAAGTGGCCTTTAAATAAAAAATTTAACTTGCTTTTAAACTTTATGCCCATATAACTAGGCAAGTTTAAATACCGAAATAACGATTAATAAAGCATCAAAATCAAAATATGAGCCTTTTTAGTCAACACACTGGTTGAAGCTAATTCGATTAATTAAAAAATAAATTTGCCTAGGGTATAAGATTCTGCTATTTATACCGCCGGCTAATGCTGAGGCATTAAATTAAGGATTTAGGAGAGAGTTATGCCAGACCAACAAAGACATGGTTTATTGGCTCAAGCCGGTTTAGAACCATACCAAGAAAAGCCGGGCGAAGAGTATATGAATGAAGCACAACGTGCTCATTTTAAAGCGATTTTAGAAGCGTGGCGTAACGACTTACGTAATGAAGTTGACCGCACGAAATCGCATATGCAAGACGAAGCTGCCAACTTTCCTGATCCAGTTGACCGCGCTGCGCAAGAAGAAGAGTTCTCTTTAGAACTTCGTACTCGCGACCGCGAACGTAAACTGATCAAAAAAATTGAAAAAACAATTATCTTAATTAAAGAAGATGATTTTGGCTTTTGTGAGTCATGCGGAATCGAAATTGGTATTCGTCGTTTAGAGGCGCGTCCAACTGCAGATTTATGCGTAGACTGTAAAACCCTTGCAGAAATTAAAGAAAAACAAGCTGGGCGCGGTTAATTAAAATTAGTTAACTATGTCTCCTACAGCCGTTACCACGCCAAAGCGTGACTATCGCGGTCGATTTGCACCGTCTCCTTCTGGGCCACTTCATTTTGGCTCACTTGTGGCGGCTGTGGGCAGCTACCTTGATGCTAAAGTAAATCAGGGTAAATGGTTAGTGCGCATTGAAGATATAGACACCACCCGCGTGGTTAAAAATGCCGACACCCATATTCTAAATACCTTACAAGCCTACGGCCTTTACTGGGACGAATCCGTTGTTTATCAAACTCAGCGCCTACCTCTTTATCAAGAGATAACAAACAAGCTGATCCACCAACAATGTGTGTATGGTTGTCGCTGTTCTCGCAAACAAATAAAAGCCATGGGTGGCATTTACCAAGGTCACTGCAAAACGCTTAACTTATCAACAGAGCAAGGCGCACTTCGTCTTAGCCAGCAGCACCCAACATGCCATTTTAACGATTTGATTCAAGGCGATATTACTGTAAATAGTGCATTAGCCCATGAAGATTACATAATAAAGCGCAGCGACGGATTATTTGCCTACCAGCTAGTGGTGGTTATTGATGACATTGAGCAAGGTATTAATCGTGTGGTACGTGGCGCCGATTTAATCGAGCCTACAGCACGGCAAATAAGTTTATTTAAACAGCTTAATGCGCCCATTCCCCAATACGCACATTTACCCCTTGCGGTGGCCGAGCCTGGTTTTAAACTCTCTAAACAAAATTATGCGCCCGCTATTAGCACAGACAACCCAAAGCCCGCGCTTATTGATGCGTTTGAATTTTTAAACTTACCTGTGCATAGCCAATTGAATGATTTGTCTGTGGAGCAATTAATGGCGTGGGCTATTAACGAATTTAGCTTAACAGCGGTGCCAAACATACCCGAAATTAAAATTTCGCAAGGTCAGCATCCAAACAGCACTAAATTTACGCATTTAAGCAAATAAAAAACTTAAAAACGGCTTAATTTCAGTCCATCAACTTAATTTTTATACCGCGCTGGTATATGATAGCCGCCTAAATAGAGGCTATTTACAATAAATACAAAGCACCGCACTATAATACCTAATTTATGTGCTTTTTGATTGCGATGACCAGCCAATCATCATTTCTGTAGGAGACAGATTATTATTTCCAAGCTTTTTCAATTTTGCAGGCAAATAATCGGCCCTAATGCCGATGTGCAAAGCACTCAAACAAGTGATGAACCGGTTGTTGTAACACGCGGCGAACATGGTATTTCACGTAAACAATTTAGCCCAAATGCAATCAAAGTACTTTACCGTTTAAAAGACGGTGGTTACGACGCTTACCTTGTAGGTGGTTGTATTCGCGATATATTGTTAGGTCAACAACCAAAAGACTTTGACGTTGTTACCAATGCCACCCCAGAGCAAGTAAAAAAACTATTTAGAAATTGCCGCCTAATTGGCCGTCGTTTTCGCTTAGCACATATTGTTTTCGGTCGCGAAATTATAGAAGTAGCCACCATGCGCGGGCACCACGAAGCGCAAGAAGACAAAAACCAAATTAGCCAATCAAGCGAGCACGGGCAGTTACTGCGCGATAACGTGTTTGGTAGCATTGAAGAAGACGCCGAGCGCCGTGATTTTTCTATCAACGCGCTGTATTACTCTATTAACGATTTTTGTATATACGATTACGCCAATGGCTTAGCGGCCATACAAGCAAAACAAATTGAGTTAATTGGCGACCCAGAAACACGCTACCGCGAAGACCCTGTACGTATGCTACGTGCGGTACGCTTTGCAACTAAGCTTGATATGAGCATAGCGCCAAAAAGCGAAAAGCCAATTACTGCGCTTGCCAGCCTACTTGATAACATACCGCCAGCGCGTTTATTTGAAGAAGTTCTAAAGCTGTTTTTAAACGGCAAAGCCGAAGCTAACTATTTAATGCTACGCCAATACGGCTTGTTTAAGTCGTTATTCCCGGTGCTTGATAAAATTTTAGATAAAAACCCTGACGGCTTAGAAGCGGCGTTTATTCAACAAATGTTTCAAAACACCGATAAACGCATTAATGCAGATAAAAAAGTAACGCCTGCGTTTATATTTGCTGCTTTAATGTGGTTTCCGCTGCTTGAGCGCACAACTAAAATTAAACAACAAGAACAGCTATCTTACTTTGATGCCTTTGCTCAAGCCATGAATAAAGTTCTGAGCGAAAATGCCCAGCATATAGCAGTACCTAAACGCTTTACCTTAGGCGCACGCGACATTTGGCATATACAGCAACGTTTAGATAAACGTGCCGGCCAACGCGCTTACAGACTTACCCAGCAGCCACGATTTAAAGCCGCTTATGACTTTTTATTATTACGTGTTGATGCCGGTGAGCACCAACATAGTGAGCTTGCCCAGTGGTGGACACAATACTTGAGCCTAGATATTAATGGCCAAAAAGAAATGGTAAAAAACCTGGGCCACCAAGGTGGGCCTAAACCACGTAAACGTCCGCGCCGCCGCACCACTAAAAAGCCAGCCGAGTAATTGCATGCAGTGTGTATATTTGGGTTTAGGTGCCAACCTAAACTCACCCAAAGAGCAGCTTGATAACGCCGTTTGTGCGCTTAAAAAGCTGCCTCATTGTGAATTTATAAGTGTATCGCATTACTATGCAAGCAAACCAATGGGCCCACAAGATCAACCCGACTATGTAAATGCCGTAGCGTGTATTAAAACCGCGCTTGAACCTGAGCAATTACTTGATTTAACTCAAGCCATAGAGCTTGAACATGGACGGGTAAGAAAAGCCGAACGTTGGGGGCCGCGTACGCTCGATATAGATACCTTACTGTTTGGTCAGCAAGTGATTAATACCCAGCGCTTAACTGTGCCACATTATGGCCTGTGCGAACGTGAGTTTGTAGTTTACCCTTTACTTGAGCTTGCCCCAGAACTGATTTTACCAAGCGGCATTGCATTAAAAACCATTGCGCAAGACTTACCGCTCAACGACTTACAACAATTACCTCTGTAATTAACCAAGGCTTATGCCTGCGAGGATATTATGTCTAAAATAACCGTTTCTACTTTAAATAAAATGAAAGCAGAAAATAACAAAATCACCGCATTAACCGCTTACGATGCCAGTTTTGCTAAGTTATTTCATGATAACGGTGTGGACGTTATTTTAGTTGGCGACTCTTTGGGCATGGTGCTGCAAGGTGGCGACGATACCCTAGCCGTAACCAATCAAGATATAGCCTATCATACCCGCTGTGTACGCGGTGGCAGCCGTGAGCTTTTTGTAATAGCCGATATGCCCTTTATGAGCTATTCAAACGTTAGCGACACCTGTAAAAATGCAGCAGAGTTAATGCGTGCAGGCGCTAATATGGTAAAACTTGAAGGCGGTGAATGGCTTTACGACAGCATTAAAAGTTTAACGCAGCAAGGTATTCCTGTTTGCGGCCATTTAGGATTAACGCCGCAATCAGTACACGTATTTGGTGGCTTTAAAATTCAAGGCCGCGAAGACGACAAAGCGCAAAAAATGATTGATGATGCAAAAGCACTAGAAGCCGCAGGCGCCCAATTATTAGTGCTTGAGTGTATCCCAAGTGTTCTCGCTAAACGCATTACCGATGCCGTCACCATTCCTACCATAGGTATTGGCGCAGGTAATGTAACGGATGGTCAAATACTGGTAATGCACGACTTAGTCGGTATTTCGGCAGGATACATTCCTAAATTTTCTAAAAACTTTTTACTGGAAACTGGCAACATGCCAGATGCAGTTAAAAAATATTGTACAGACGTTAAAAGTGGCGCGTTTCCAAGCGCCGAACATGAGTTTAAATAATGCAGTCAATTACTGAAATTAAATCATTACGTAGTCAAATTAAAGCTTGGCGCCAAGCAGGTTTAAGCGTGGCTTTAGTGCCAACCATGGGCAACTTGCACCGCGGCCACTTTTCATTGGTTGAAAAGGCAAAAACAATGGCCGATAAGGTGGTTGTGAGTATTTTTGTCAACCCAATGCAATTTGGTGCCAACGAAGACTTAGATAGCTACCCACGTACATTAAACGAAGACAAACAAGGCTTAGCCGACTTAAATACCGATATTGTGTTTACCCCAAGCGTAGACACCATTTACCCAAATGGCCTTGGTGAGCAAAGCTTTGTAGATGTACCAGGCGTATCTATGGGGTATTGTGGCGGCACGCGCCCAGGACACTTTAGAGGTGTTGCCACGGTAGTGACTAAGTTATTTAATTTAGTACAACCAGATTATGCATGCTTTGGCGAAAAAGACTTTCAGCAGCTGCAAGTGATTAAAACCATGGTACGCGATTTATCAATTCCGGTTGAAATTGTTGGTGTACCGACCATGCGCGAAGTTTCAGGCCTAGCTATGAGCTCGCGAAATGGCTATTTATCTACAGAGCAAAAAGCCACGGCGACCACATTATTTAAAACACTAAACAGTTGCGCTGAGCAGCTCAAAGCAGGCAATACCGATTACAAAGCACTTGAGCAAAGCGCACAGCTTAGTTTAGAGCAAGCCGGCTTAAAGCCTGATTATTTTGAGATAGCTCAACGAGATACACTAAAAGCTGCTACACTTGATGATACACAACTTGTTATTTTAGCTGCCGCCTTTTTAGGCAATGTTAGATTAATCGACAACTTACAAGTTGAGATTTAACAAAAGCGCAGTTCAACGTTAAGGATAAGCATGCAAACATTTATTAAAACGAGTGCCCTCGCCCTTTCATTTTCATTGTTAGCAGCTTGCCAAAATCAAGTGAAAAACCCTGAGTTAAACCAATGCGCACAACAAAACTATCAGTGCGAAAATAGTTGCGATCAGCAATCGATTGACAAAGGTTTAAAACAGCAAGTGTGCTCTGCCAAATGTGTAGAGAGCTATAATCAGTGTAAAGCACAAGCGCAAAAGCTGACTGATCTGTAATCGCTTTTTAGTAAGTTAGTCTGTTTTACGCTTTAAAGTTTTACACACAAAAAAACCGCTCATTGAGCGGTTTTTTTATTGGTTGGGCTTAAATTATAAACCTAACTTTTTAAGCTCTGCTTCTACTAACTTAGCAGATAGTGGTACGTAACCATCTTTTTCAACGATTTTTTGACCGTCTTTAGAAAGTACCATTTTTAAGAACTCAGCTTCAATTGGTGAAAGCGGCTTATTAGGGTGCTTGTTCACGTAAACATATAAGAAACGAGAAAGTGGGTATTTACCTTTAGCAACATTATCAAGCGTTGCATCTACGTAGTTAGTGCCTTTTTTAGATAAAGGAACCGTACGTACACCCGACGTTTTGTAACCAATGCCTGAGTAACCAATCGCGTTTAATGAAGATGAGATTGACTGTACAACAGAGGCTGAACCTGGTTGCTCATTTACGTTGTTACGGAAGTCACCTTTACACAGCGCTTTCTTTTTAAAGTAACCGTAAGTACCTGATACAGAGTTACGTCCGTATAATTGAATGTCTTTTGCAGCCCAGTCGCCCGTTAGGCCAACATCGCTCCAGCGGTTAACTTGCTCAGACGCACCACATTTACGAGTAGATGAAAAAATAGCATCTACTTGGTCAATACGTAAGCCTTCAATTGGGTTATCTTTGTGTACAAATACCGCTAATGCATCAATCGCTACACGCACTTCTGTAGGCTTGTAACCGTAGCGTTTTTCAAACGCTTCGATTTCTTTTGATTTCATTTTACGGCTCATAGGACCCATGTTAGAGGTGCCTTCGGTAAGCGCTGGTGGAGCAGTAGACGAACCTGCCGCTTGAATTTGAATATTTACATTTGGGTAAATACGTTTGTACTCTTCAGCCCAAAAAGTCATCATGTTAGCTAAAGTATCAGAGCCTACAGATGAAAAGTTACCTGAAACGCCGTTAATTTTTTGATATTCAGGAATTGCGTCGTCAAGAGCAACAGCCTGTGCAGATACTAATGTTGTAACAGCCACACCCATTGCGGCAACTAAGTTTTTAAATTTCATGCGGGGTTCTCCGATTTGTTCGTCCCATTTCCTAACTGTCGTCTACTGTAAAGTGAGTAGATGACAGTTACATTACTCTTAAATGACACTTTTATGACTTTGTTTTTTATTGCCTTTAACTTGCTAAGTTAACAAGCTTATCCTTTGAAAAGTCGAAAGAAAAACACGAGCCTTTACCAAGCTCACTGCTTATATTTAATTTACTATCGTGGCGTGTAAGCACATGTTTAGTAATTGCTAAGCCTAAACCTGAGCCACCGGTTGTGCGACTCCTTGCTTTATCTACGCGGTAAAAGCGCTCAGTTAAACGATTTATATGCTCTGGTGCAATACCATCGCCATTATCATTTACACTAAAGTGCGCAAGCCCCTCTTTACGCTGCCAGGTAACAACAATTTTTCCGCCCGCTTTAGTGTAATGTATAGCGTTAAACACTAAATTAGAGAACGCACTGCGTAGCTCATCTTCAGAGCCTTTAATATCAAGCTCATTATCTATATCAAAAATAAGCTCATGGCCTTTGTCTTGGTTTATAGACTGCGCTTCGGTTTTAATGTAGTTGAGCATTTGCGGCACATTAATGGCTTTGTCGTTGTCTTGCCTGCGCGCCCCTTCAATACGCGAAAGAGATAAAAGCTGATTAACTAAGCTGTCCATACGCTTACATTGCTCAAGCATGGTATTTTGCGCTTTATTCCACATTGCAGGCGGTGGCATCATATCGCCATCCATCATCTCAAGGTAGCCAGTAACAACCGTAAGCGGCGTGCGCAGCTCATGCGATACATTGGCAACAAAGTCTTTGCGCATTTGCTCTAGCTGCTTTAAGCGTGTTACATCACGTACTACCACCATAAGCTGCGTGTTGGCATACGGCATTACCCTAAACTCAAGCACTTGGTCAACAATATGCCCGTTATCAAGCTCTAATGGCTCTTCAAATTCACCGCGCAGCATGTACTTGGCAAATTTAGGTTCGCGTATTAGGTTATCTAGGCGCTGGCCATGATCGGTCGGCCATTGTAGCCCCAATACTTTAAGTGCAAGTTGGTTACACCACACAATGCTTAAATCACTTTGCAACACCACTACGGCATCGGGTACGGCTTCAGCTCCATCGCGAAAGCGACGAATTAAATCGGCCAGTTCATTGCGTTTTTTACGATTACGGTGCTGTAAATGATAAATGCCTTCAAATACTTGTTCCCAGGCACCCTCGCCCTCTGGTGGGTTAAAGCTACGTTGATTTAAAAGCCAATCGCTTAAGCGATAAAGTTGATGATAATGCCAGACTAAAAGAGAAGAAGTGCCTAAAAATAAAAGCAAAAAAGGTGCACCAATAAGCACACCAACTAATAACAGGGGTAAAAAATAGATAAACAGACGTTTTACTAACGCCTGTTTATTAATAACTCGATACATACACTCACTTTACCTTTGAGTAGTAATTTATGCGTACTCACACCCTAGCTGCGGTACCTTATAATTTACTAGAAAAACGATAACCTGCACCACGTACTGTTTGTACTAAGCGATCATGCCCCAGCGGTGCAATCGCTTTGCGTAAACGACGTATGTGCACATCAACTGTACGGTCTTCTACGTACACATTAGTTCCCCAAACATGGTCAAGCAGTTGTTCACGGCTATAAACACGCTCTGGGTGAGTCATAAAAAAATGTAATAATCTAAATTCGGTTGGGCCCATATCAAGCTCGCTTCCCTCAGAGGTAACGCGGTGCGATATTGGGTCTAAACGCAAGCCATGTACTTCTATGGCTTCTTCTAATGAGGTAGGCGATACACGGCGAATAACCGCTTTAATACGAGCCATTAACTCTTTAGGAGAAAAAGGTTTAGTGACGTAGTCATCTGCCCCTACTTCTAGGCCGCGTACTTTGTCTTCTTCTTCGCCGCGGGCTGTAAGCATAATGATTGGAATTTGGCGTGTGTATTCACTTTGCTTAAATTGCTTAGCAATTTGAATACCGCTACCGCCTGGTAACATCCAATCGAGTAAAACCATATCTGGGTATGGTTCAACCATAGCTGCAATTGCAGAATCGTAATCTTCTGCTTCAATTGCTTGAAATCCATTTTGCTCTAAAACAAAAACTAACATCTCTCTGATAGGAGCTTCATCATCTACGACTAGTACTTTACGTGACATTCCAAATTATCTCTTACGCTATCGAATTAGTTTTCATTATTATGACTAAGTATGACATTTTTATGAAAGTGTAACGTGTAAATTAAAATCCTGGTAAAAAAAACACAAAATAGTGACAAAAAACCTCATTAACGTCATATTTTTAAAACTATTTTGCAAATTACGGTTAATCAAAACATATTTACAAAAAGATGACAGTTTTATTTCTAAGTAGATACTCATGGCGGGATCATTACTTTACTAACACAGTAAAAAAACCAGATACGAAACTGAGTTTGCATTGGAAGATGTGATTACGTGGTTAAAAATAGATCTGTTTTTTACTAAGCAGTCTATAAAAAGATCAGATTTTTACTAAGCCGATCGGATTTGGGATCACGGTTATACTTAGTCAAACAACTAAGCACCTGAACTATTGTACAAATAAAAAACGATCTGATTAATTGAGCGCCTAACGTGGCGTAAATTTATGCGCTAGTTGGTAAATAAATGATCCAAATGCGGGGCGGTTAGTAAATCAGTGATCCCATTTTATTAAGTTGGTACAACAGTGATCCCAGTGCTTTGCGGTATAAAAAAACCAGCTGGATTACGCCAGCTGGTTTTTATAACGGTATTTTTTTAATTAAAGATCATTATTTAATTTGTGGGTCTAACTCACCACTTAAATATTTAAGGTGCATGTCATCAAGTGAAATTGGCTTAATTTTACCTGCTTGACCAGCTGTACCAAACGCGTTGTAACGCGCAACACAAATCTCTGTCATTGCTTTAGTTGCTTCTGCTAGGTATTTACGCGGATCGAAGTTAGATGGGTTAAGCGCCATATGACGGCGAATAGCACCGGTAGAGGCCAGGCGTAAATCGGTATCAATATTTACTTTACGTACACCGTATTTGATCCCTTCTACAATTTGCTCAACAGGTACGCCGTACGTTTCAGGAATTTCGCCACCGTATTGATTTATGATCTCTAACCATTCTTGTGGTACAGACGACGATCCGTGCATTACTAAGTGCGTGTTCGGGATACGTGCGTGAATTTCTTTAATACGATCAATCGCTAAAATGTCATCTGTGGGTGGGCGCGTAAATTTGTACGCACCGTGCGATGTTCCACAAGCAATTGCTAAGGCATCAACATGGGTTTTATTTACAAAATCAGCGGCTTCTTCTGGGTCAGTAAGCATTTGATCGGTAGTTAGTTTACCTTCTGCGCCTACACCATCTTCTTCGCCCGCTTCACCGGTTTCAAGTGAGCCAAGTACACCTAGCTCGCCCTCTACCGATACGCCACAAGCATGTGCCATAGCCACGGTTTCGCGTGTTACTTCTACATTATATTCGTAGCTTGATGGGGTTTTTCCGTCAGTCATTAATGAGCCATCCATCATAACTGATGAAAAGCCAAGTTGAATTGAGCGTTGGCAAACACCGGGTGAGGTACCGTGATCTTGGTGCATTACTACTGGAATGTGCGGCCATTCTTCAACGGCTGCTAAAATCATGTGGCGGATAAATGGAGCACCAGCATAAGCACGTGCGCCTGCTGATCCTTGAACAATTACTGGGCTGTTTGTTTTATCAGCCGCTTCCATTATTGCGCGCATTTGCTCTTGGTTATTCACGTTAAAGGCTGGAACGCCGTAACCGTGTTCAGCTGCATGATCTAAAAGTTGTCGCATACTGATTAAAGCCATTGGGTATTCTCCAATTTATCGACAGCAGTCTCCTGCCATCTAGTTTGAACGGATATGTTAGTTTGACGCAATCACTGCGCCACAAAATAAAGCAATTTACACTGCTTAGTTTTGTCTTAATTAACTATTAAATAAGGGTGAGAGGTATTTAATAATTAATCGTTGGTGAGGGTTTCCCCTCACCTAATGCGGCTAAAAGTTTATTATTTAGCGCGCGACTCTAGCATTTCTACTGCTGGAAGTTTTTTGCCTTCTAAAAACTCTAAGAACGCACCACCACCGGTAGAAATGTAAGATACTTTATCGGCAATGCCGTATTTATCAATTGCCGCTAAAGTGTCACCACCGCCTGCAATCGAAAACGCATTAGAGTTAGCAATTGCCTGGGCAATAGCACGTGTACCATTACCAAACTGATCAAACTCAAATACGCCAACTGGGCCATTCCATACAACAGTACCGGCGTTTGCAATAATTTTTGCAAGCTGGCTGGCTGTATCAGGGCCAATATCAAAAATCATGTCATCGCTTGTTACTTCGCTTACATCTTTAAGCGTAGCGACTGCAGAGTCTGAAAATTCATTACCTACCACAACATCGGTCGGTACCGGAATTTCACCATCGTTTGCTTTAGCTGCTGCACATAAACGATTTGCTTCATCCATTAAATCAGCTTCATAAAGTGATTTACCAACCGGATGACCCGCAGCTGCAATAAAGGTATTAGCAATACCGCCACCTGTTACAAGCTGATCTACAATCGTTGAAAGCGAGTCTAAAACGGTTAATTTAGTTGATACTTTAGAACCACCTACAATAGCCACCAATGGGCGTGCTGGGTTATCTAGTGCTTTACCTAGTGCTTCAAGTTCTGCTGATAATAACGGGCCAGCACAGGCAACATCTGCAAATAAGCCAACGCCATGAGTAGACGCTTGTGCGCGGTGAGCGGTGCCAAATGCATCCATTACATACACATCACACAGGGCAGCAAGTTGTTTTGATAAAGCTTCGTCGTTTTTCTTCTCGCCTTTATTAAATCGTACGTTTTCAAATACAACTACTTCGTTATCGGCAACTTCAACGCCGTTTAAGTAGTCTTTTTCAAGGCGTACATTTTGCTCAAGTGCATCGTTTAGGTAATCGGCTACAGGGGCAAGTGAAAATTCGTCATCGTACTCGCCTTCCGTAGGGCGGCCAAGGTGCGACATAACCATTACTTTAGCGCCTTTTTCAAGAGCTAGCTTAATAGTAGGCAGTGCAGCACGAATACGTGCATCTGAGGTCACTTTACCTGCTTTAACTGGTACATTTAAATCTTCACGAATTAATACGCGCTTGCCGTTTAAATCTAAATCTGCCATTTTTATGACCGACATAACATCTCCTTAGTTAACGATACTTGAACCTGAAAAATAAATTTTAAAATTATTATAAAATGCTTACTTAGCCATCATCGCACGTGCTGTATCTAGCATGCGATTGGCAAAACCCCATTCGTTATCACACCAAACAAGTAACTTTATCAGGCGTTTGTGACTAACACGTGTCTGCGTGCCATCAATAATACAAGAATGTGGGTCGTGATTAAAATCAACCGATACCAATGGCTCTTCGGTGTAACTTAAAATACCTTCTAAGCGGTCTTTTGCTTGGGCTTTAAGTGCCGTATTTACCGCCTTTAAATCTACATCGGCATTTACTGTAACACTTAAATCCATTGCCGTTACGTTAATTGTCGGCACGCGAACCGCAATGGCTTCAAAGCGCCCTTCAAATTTGGGTAAAATGCGGTCTATTCCTCGTGCTAATTTTGTATCAACCGGAATAATAGACTGACTCGCAGCGCGGGTACGACGTAAATCATGATGGTACGCATCAATCACTTGTTGATCGTTCATCGACGCGTGAATAGTGGTAATAGCACCCGATTCAATGCCAAACGCATCATCTAGCACTTTAATAACAGGCACCACACAATTTGTAGTACACGAGCCGTTAGATACAATAGTGTGCTCGCGTTTGAGCTCATCGTCGTTAATGCCATACACAATGGTGGCATCTACATCATTATCAGCTGGGTGCGAAAACAACACCTTTTTAGCACCCGCAGTAATGTGTAATTGTGCATGCTCGCGCGAGTGATAAACACCGGTACATTCAAGCACAACATCTACATCAAGGGTTTGCCAAGGTAATTCTACTGGGTTTTCTTCACAAAATAGTGCAATGGTATCGCCTGCAACGCTAATGGTGTCTTCACCAAGTTTTACAGGAAAAGAAAAACGACCGTGGGACGTGTCGTATTTTAATAAATGAGCAATAGCTTCAGGGTCAGCAAGTTCGTTAATCGCAACAATTTTTATCTCGTCGCTCAAACCTGACTCGTACAACGCGCGGACAATATTTCGACCAATACGACCAAAACCATTAATTGCAAGTTTGATTGCCATGAAATATAAAATCCACTCTCTTTACGTGCAGACAAAGGCATCGATGCCTTTTAGATGGCTGTATTGTAATCGACCTTGAACATTATTATAAGAGGGAGCGATTAGAAACTTTAAATTAACCCAAAAGTAGCTAATTTACTTGGCTACTTTTAGGCATAAAGCGAGCTTGCGTTATTGCTTACTGTAGTGCTTTTAAAGCATTAATTATATCTTGTGGCTCTGAGCGGGTGCGGTAATCAACATCAACATAGCGCCACGTCACTTTACCTTCGCTATCTAAAACAAACGTGGCAGGGATAGGTAAAATACTGCCGTTGCCGTTATTAAGCGACTCTAAATCAAGGCCGCGGTCTTCGCGCATATGATCTAATAAAAATGCAGGGACTTGCCACGCTACGCCATAGCTTGCTGCTACATCTGCATTTTGGTCACTCAGCACAACAAAATCCATATTACGTATGTCGTTTTCGCTCATTGAGCCATCGGGCGCTTGCGGGCTAATAGCCACCAGCTGTGCGCCTAATGCGTGAATTTCAGCTAGGCGTGACTGCAATGCTTTTAGCTGTAAATTACAATAAGGGCACCAACTACCACGATAAAAAGTTATAACCACAGGCCCTTTTGCAAGTAGCTCATCTAATAAAACTTGCTCACCGTGCTGGTTCGGCAGTTCAAAGCGTGGGGCATTTTGATCTAAATTAAGTGCATTTGCCCCTTCTTGAAACGCTTTTGCCTGAGCAATGGTTTCATCAACGCCTTTCATAAAATCAGGATTACCTTTTCGCCCTGCTGCTACTTTTGCCTCGGTTTGTGCTTTTAACGTGTTGCTTTCATCGCTCATAATACTGCTACCTTCAAATTAATCAAAAACATAAAACTAGCTTACAGTACGAACATGTATTTGAAATGAAATTATTAATTTAATCAGTTATCTCTAAATCAAACACCACGTTTATGGATGATTTAAAGCTTATTGTTGCCTGTAAATCGTTACTACGTATTTGAGGAAAAGAGTTATTATCATACTGCGCCCTGTGCATCTTGGTTATAGCTGTACTAAAACCACTGTCATAGTTGTTTTTAGTTGAGCGAATAGTGCGTACTTCACCTACTTTTGCATTGAATGAATCAGCAAGTAAATCCGCTTTTATTTTTGCATCTTCAATTGCTAACTGTGTGGCTTGCGCTTGTAATTGCTCAAATTTTGAAGATAAAAACGCAATATTTTGAATCGCATTTACTTCTTGGTTCAATAAAAAATCGGTTAAATCGCTCACACGCTCAATACTGTTTAGCGTTACTTCAAACGTTCTTATCGCTGCGTATTCGCTAAGTGCCTGATGCCCTGTTTCAATATAATCCATTCCTGTTTTTTCAATTTTAACGTTTGAGGCAACTACGTCATCGGCGCTTATTTCAAATTGATTGAGCCCATCTATTAATAACTTCACTTTATTCTCAAGCGCGTTATTGGCGGCATTCGGCTCATTTTTAACACTATTCACCTTAAATAGTATTTTAGCCATGTCAGGCTCAACTAATACCTCAGCAGTGCCTTGCACTGAGATATGACGATTGGCAGGTAAGCTCGAATTAGCACAAGCGATCACAGGGAATAAGGTTAGAAGAATAGTGGTAATGAGTCTCATAATTTGTCCTGAATAAGTGCCATGCTTGGTTATGCGTCCATACTAATAAATAGCAGCCAATCGTGTTTCAGCGAATGTTTAATTACTGTGTGCTTGATGCAGCTTTTGACTTTGGCTTAATCGTTTTTTCTTGGTGTAGGTTAGGTATTAATGCTGAGATATTTTCTTGTGAAATAATAAGTAACTCATCTTGTTTATTATCATAAACAAATAAATTCCGCATTGTTGAGGCTACTATTTGAACATTTTGAAGTTGAGTTACTTTACTCTGAGCAATTGGATAATTTAATGACAAGTGATAATTCATTGTTCTTTCATTTATTATATCTTTACTGTGTGAATGCGCCAACATAGTAGGGTATGTAGATATTATAAGTGCTAAAAATAACATTAATGAGTAACTAGGTTTTAATAAATAGAACGGGTAACCAAAGCCATAATAAAGTTTTTTTAACACGGTTGTTTTACTAGGATCTGGCATGTGTCCTGAGCGCCAATTTAAATAAATAGCTGTTAAAACGATGATCGTAGTATAAAGAGTAATAAGTAAAAAATTTGAAATCAGTGCCAGTAAAAAGTCACTTATTTCAATGAAATTGAATATATCAACCGAGAAGTTATTAAGTAAAACGTAAAGATACACAACGCCTGATAAACTACCCAGTAAGTAAAGAATAGTAAGAAACACACCAAAATTATTGTGAATGTACTTTTTAACTGCTTTAAGGTCATTGTTTAACTGGTTGTAATACTTACTGGCGGCTTCAATTACCATAATAAATCCTTTTAAAATTCTTATCTTAACAAAATAATTAGTAAATGCTGTAGCTTTGTTAAATTATTGACCTCAACTGCAACTCCTTCCCACGGTTTATTTGGTAGCACTGGGCTAGTAATAATTCGGCGGTGGCCTGTGCGTCTGTAAGTGCGTTATGGCAATGATAGCTTGGTAACTCATAACGTTTGCGACACGCACTTAGGGTTAAATCATCTTGTTTTATTTCTGCACCTTGGCAAATAAGGCGCTTTTTTTCTATGTGGAGGGTGTCGAGTATTAACTTAGGTTGCGCACTTATATTAGCGTTTTTAAGGGCTGCTTTTAAAAACCCCCAATCCAGTATGGCGTTATGAAAAACCAAAATATGGTCACTAAAATCACGGCTTAGCTGCGTTAATATAGTGTGCAGGCTTTGTCCTTTAGCAACGGTGTCGTCAATAATGCCGTGAAAAACAGGGCTTTGGTCTAAGCGTTTAACGTTTTTATTAATTAAATGCTGCGACTCACTCATTTTTATACATTGGTTATCTATTTTTACCCAGGCTACTGAGACAATTTCATGCTGGTTTACATCAAGCCCAGTAAGCTCTAAATCAATCACTAAATAGCGTTGCGTTAACGCATTTTGACTTAATAAATTACGCCTTTTTATATACTTACTGAGCCATTTCTTTACCACAGCGCTTACCTCTTGTTACAAACTGCCACGGGCAAATTTAAACGCCGCGGCTTGTTGCGCTTGTTTTACTAAATAAAAAGCCTCTTTAAGCTGATGACGCTCTAATGAACTTAATTTATCGGGGTTTATACAGTTACTTGGCAAACCTTCTTCGTTTATTTGCGTACTAAAACGTAACTGAGTTAAAAATCGCCAGCAATCTTTTAAATTATAAATATCGTCTTTATTTAGCAGTGAATGCTTAAGTAAAGCATCTAAGCGCTCTTGGGTATTGGCGCGTTTTATTCCGGCTTTTAACGCATATAAACGCACTATGTCGTTAATGATCACCACACCGCGTTTTTTTAAATCTATGTACTTATGGTTGTTGTCGCTTTTTTGCGTTTTAAGCTTATTAAATAAACCTATAGGCACTGAGCTGGCTCTTATATCGGTTGCCATAGCAGCATAAAATAACTCATCGCGCGATATCCTGTTTAACTGCTCGCAAAAGCCGCTGTATAGAGCATTGGAGCCTTCTATAAAGCGCAAATCAAAAAATATTTTGCAGTTAAGCATGGCGCTTGGGGTTGGGCTTTTTATCCATTTAAAAAAGCGCTCGCACCACTGGCTTACACTCATTCTGCATTCATCGCTGCTGGCCATAATATTCCCCGGGCAACGCCTAATGCCACATTCTACTAACTGCTCACATACAAACTCCCCCATGTGTTTAAAGTAAGCTTGGTGTTGCTCGCTTAAATCATTTGGGAGTAATAAGCCGTTGTCTTGATCTGAATGTAAGGTTTGCTCTTCGCGTGCTTGCGAGCCAAAACATATAAAGCAAAAACTGGTGGGCGCTGCGCCATTTTCTTCTTGAAATAAATGAATAAGACGCGAGGTGAGTGCATCGGTTAAGCCGCTGAGCAATTTACCAATTAGCGATATGTCTTCTATGTTGTACGAAAAACTACGCAGTAACTCAGGGATTTCGCCTGCATAACGTTTTAAATCGGCAATGCTGTGAGCTTTATAAATACGGCCAATAAGCTGCACAGGGTCACTTTTTTGCTGGCGCAGTAAATCGGTACTGGTAAGCATACCCAAAGGCTTATGGTTTTCATCAAGTACAGGTAAATGATGAATATTGTATTTAAGCATTAAATGCAAAGCAGAAAACACCCGATTGTTTTCAAATATAAATTTAGGCTTTGCACTCATTATGCTGCTAACCGCATCTTGTGGGTCGACTTCATCGGCCAGTACACGGTTACGTAAGTCGCGGTCGGTCACTACGCCAACTAAAATGGCGTGTTCGGTGATCATAATTGACGATACACCGTGTTTTTTCATTTTTTTAGCGGTTTGCCTAATACTGGCATCGGGGGCTAAGGTTATGGCGGTGCGGGTCATCAGCTCAGATATTCTGCGCTCAGACCAGCTATCGTTTTTACTTTTATAATGTGATGAAAGCAAACGATTGGCGTGCGCGCGTACAAAATATTGCTCAAACGGTTTGTATTGATGACGTAAAAAGTCAAAATGCGTTTGCGCAAGCATATACACTATGCCCTCTTTTTGTACCTGTAACCTATTTTGAATCGCCTCTCCGGTCAACAAAGAAGGATAGCCAAAGTAATCCCCCTGCGCTAAACGCTTCACTACATCGCCTTTTGCATCCACTAGGTCGTATAAACCGGAGCGAATTAAAAAAAGCTTTGGGGTTTGCGTTTGCAGCCACTGCGCTTGGTTTTCTCGGGTTAAATAAACACTATCAATATGGCTTACAAAATACTCACACGCACTGTCGTGTAGCATGCTAAATGGCGCCTGCATACACACAAACTGGGCAACTTCCTGCTGCTCTACACTCATTGCTGTACTCTTAAAAAGTATACACAAAACCTAATGTACTCATTATTTAAACAAATAAAAAGCCCGACTAAAGTCGGGCTTTTGGTGCTTTATTTTTAAGTAGGCTTAGCGCATTAATGTGCGTGTGCTTCACCTGACCCTTTAGGATTACGAATACCTTCCACCATTTGTTGTATTTCAAGCGGTGTCGATTTTGTTAATTTAAGTACGGTTGCAGCAACCACAAAGTTTATTATCATCCCCACTAAGCCAATTCCTTCGGGCGAAATACCTAAGAACCAATTTTCTGGACTATTAAGCTCAGGGCTTACAAATTTAAAGAAGATAATATACGCAGCGGTAAAGCCTATACCGGTTACCATGCCAGCAATTGCGCCTTCTTTATTCATTGTTTTAGAGAATATCCCCATAATAATTGCTGGGAAGAAACTCGCCGCCGCTAAACCAAAGGCAAAGGCGACCACCGATGCAACAAACCCAGGCGGGTTAATCCCAAAGTAAGCCGATATAACAATGGCAATCATCGCAGCTAACCGTGCAGCGAGTAGCTCTTGTTTATCGCTTATGTCGGGTTTAAGGGTTCGTTTAAGTAAATCGTGCGACACTGATGTTGAAATAACCAGCAATAGCCCTGCTGTGGTTGAAAGCGCAGCAGCAATACCACCGGCCGCTACTAATGCGATTACCCATGCTGGTAAATCAGCAATTTCAGGGTTAGCCAGTACCATAATATCGCGGTCTACTTTTACTTCGTTTGCGCTTGTTGGGTCTTCTACCTTGCCGGCGGTGTAAAACATTTTGCCGTCGCCGTTTTTATCATTAAAGGTAATTAAGCCCGTGCGTTCCCAGTTTTTGATCCACGCTGGTGCTTGAGCGTACTCTGTACCGCTACCATCTTTACCGTTAATGGTGTCAATCATGTTTACGCGTGCAAACGAGGCAACCGCCGGTGCAGTAGTGTAAACAATAGCAATAAATACCAATGTCCACGCTGCTGAAATACGGGTATCTTTAACGCGTGGTACAGTGAAAAAGCGAACAATTACATGCGGTAAACCAGCAGTACCCACCATTAAAGCGCCGGTAATAGCAAATACGTCAATCATGCTTTTAGAGCCTTCGGTGTATTGTGCAAAGCCCAGCTCTGCGCTTAACCCGTCTAGCTTATCAAGTACATACATGCCTGAGCCATCACTCAATGTGGCACCAAAGCCGGTTTGCGGGAAGAAGTGGCCTGTCATCATCATTGAAATAAAGATAGCGGGCACAAGGTAGGCAAACACAAGCACACAGTACTGCGCTACTTGCGTGTAGGTAATGCCTTTCATGCCGCCAAGTACCGCATAAAAGAATACAATCACCATTCCAATGTAAACACCGGTTTCAATTTCTACTTCTAAAAAGCGCGAAAATACCACGCCTACGCCACGCATTTGTCCAGCAATGTAAGTAAAACAAATAAAGATGGCACACAAAATAGCAACAACACGTGCTGTTTGTGAGTAGTAACGATCGCCTATAAAGTCAGGTACAGTGAATTTGCCAAATTTACGTAAGTAAGGCGCTAAACACATAGCGAGTAATACATAGCCGCCAGTCCACCCCATTAAGTAAACACCGCCATCGTAACCTGCAAACGAAATAATACCCGCCATTGAAATAAACGACGCTGCGCTCATCCAATCGGCTGCGGTTGCCATACCATTGGCAAGCGGAGGTACGCCGCCCCCTGCCACGTAAAACTCATTTGTAGAGCCTGCACGCGCCCAAATTGCAATGCCGATATAAAGCGCAAAACTTAAACCAACAATTATAAATGTGAGTGTTTGAACATCCATTACCTAGCTCCTATTCGTCTACGCCGTATTTTTTATCTAACGTGTTCATTTTGAAAACGTAAACAAAAATCAAAGCTACAAAGGTGTAAATAGCGCCCTGTTGTGAAAACCAGAAGCCAAGTTTAAACCCAAAAAAACGTACTTCATTCAGTACATCTACCAGTAATATGCCAAAGCCAAATGAGACCACAAACCACACTGCTAGTAACTTAAACAGTAGTGAAATGTTTTCTGCCCAATAAGCTTTTGCTTGTTCTTCATCTTTAAAAGCCATTTCTATTTTCCCCTTTAAGCATTGCATAATTGCAATGAGTGGTTTTTTTATAGTCGGTTA
Source organism: Pseudoalteromonas sp. CST2 (assembly GCF_028599385.1). NCBI lineage: Bacteria > Pseudomonadati > Pseudomonadota > Gammaproteobacteria > Alteromonadales > Pseudoalteromonadaceae > Pseudoalteromonas > Pseudoalteromonas sp. CST2. Next base: position 406,429 of record NZ_JAQREO010000001.1, on the reverse strand, counting down.
TTAATTTAGCAACGCGGCGTGAAGAGTGAAGTGAGACCATAGTCGTAACAGCCTGTTAACCTTTACGTAAACTGCAAATGCAATTGTATGTAAAAACACAATTACACATAATTTTCAGTAGGTTAGCTTTTCCCTAAGTGCGTTAACTGCAAAATTTAAGTGGCTTTGTGTAAAAATACGACATTAGTCTAATAAACCACCAGAAATATAAATAATCATTTAAAATCAACACAATAAAAACAACGTTAATATTTTGCATAAAATTGTGCACGCACACTTAAAGTTATCTCTGTTATTGTGTGTGGGTATAAATAATAAGGTTTAATAACAACATGACTGCTGTACTGATTTTTGTAGCATTAGGCTATATTGGGGTGCTGTTTTGGCTTGCTAATTGGGGCGATAAAACAACACCACTTGCTAAACGGATTAGCCATCATCCTTTTGTGTATTCGTTATCGTTAGGGATTTATTGTACCTCGTGGACGTACTATGGTTCGGTTGGTACCGCCGCCACCAGTAGTTGGAGCTATTTACCCATTTTATTGGGCCCTTCATTGTTGTTCTTTTTTGGCCAAGGCTTTTTACGCAAACTGGTATTAGTAAGTAAAAAACAAAACATTACCACCATTGCCGATTTTATTTCTGCCCGCTATGGTAAACGTCAAACCAGTGCAATACTGGTCACTGTTATTGCCCTACTTGCTACCATTCCCTATATTGCGCTGCAGTTAAAAGCACTCAGTACCAGCTTTTTGCTTTTGCAAAACAGCAATCAAATATCTGGCGAAATGCTTACCCTCACCGCCACGTTAATTATGGCGCTGTTTGCAATATTTTTTGGTACCCGTAAGGTAGATGTTACCGAGTACCGCTCTGGGCTTATGCTAGCAGTCGCCTTTGAGTCAATGATAAAGCTCATTGCGCTTATTGCCGTCGCTGGCTTAGCCTTGTACACCTTATTTAATTTACCCACCCTTAGCGGCGACAAAGTCACAGAGTCGGTTTGGCAACACTGGGGCAACTTTAACTTTTTTAGTTTTAACTTTATTGGCCAGTCACTTATGGCTGCCGCGGCAATAATTTGTTTACCACGACAATTTCATGTCACCGTGGTAGATAACCAAGACAAACGCCATTTATTTACTGCTCGTTGGGCTTTTCCGCTGTATTTATTACTCACCGCCGCGATGATAATTCCTATTGCTACTGCCGCAATTCACCCAAGTATTGGTAGCAGTTTTTCACCCGACAGCTTTGTATTAGCGCTACCGCTTATTCACGACCAAGCTTTTTTAAGTACCTTTGTATTTATTGGCGGGCTTTCTGCAGCCACCGCCATGATCGTGGTGGCCACACTTACGCTTAGCACCATGATCTCTAACGATGTAGTGCTGCCGCTTATGCTACGCCGTAAATTTAAGCGCAACTTAATTACCAGCAGTTATAAATCGCAAATTTTATTAGTCAGGCGCTTTACCATAGCCGGCATACTTATATTGGCTTATTTTTATCAGCAATGGTTTGGCCATGGTAGTGCGCTGGCCAGCATGGGGCTGGTGGCATTTTCGTTAGTAACGCAGCTGCTCCCAGCTATTGTGGGCGGGCTTTACTGGCGAAAAGGCCATGCTTATGGTGTATATGCGGGGCTATTAGCGGGTTTTATTTGTTGGGTATTATTTTTAATGATGCCAATTTTAGATGCCGGCAGCGCGCTTGATAGCGAGCTTCAGCAAACCCTTATTACACGCGGCACTCTGATTGCCTTATTTGCTAATATTGGTTGTTATATTAGCTTTTCGTTAGGGGCAGAAGAGCGCTTGATAGATAAAATTCAGGCGGCTGCATTTGTTAACCCTAAAGATCAGGCTATTTTATCGCGCCGCTTAAACAAAAATGTTAAAGCCACGGTTTACGACTTTAAAATACTACTGCAAACCTTTTTAGGTATTCAGCGTAGCCAACAAGTACTGGCGCACTTTTCACTTTCGCACCAGCTAAGTGACAATAATGCCCACCCCGAGCCCGAATTTATAGCCTACTGCGAACGTGCGTTAACTGGGGTGTTAGGGGCGTCTTCGGCGCAGGCGCTAATCCGTACGGTTTCATCGGGTAAACGTATGGCCTTTGAAGAGGTGGTTAACTTTTTTGACGAAACCACACAAGCATTGCAGTTTAACCAAAACCTTTTGTATACCTCGCTCGAAAACTTAAGCCATGGTATTTCGGTGGTCGATAAAGACTTAAAACTGGTGGCATGGAATAAGCGCTACAGCCAAATGTTTGGCTACCCTGACGGCTTTTTAGAAGTGGGGCAACCCATTGAAGATATAATAAGGTACAACGCAGTACGCGGTGAATGTGGCCCAGGCGAAATAGAGCGCCAAGTAGAAAAACGCGTTCAGCATTTAAAAAATGGTAGCTCGCATCACTTTATTCGCCACCGCCGTAATGGCCAAGTGTACGAAATGATAGGTAACCCCCTACCCGATGGCGGCTTTGTAACGAGTTTTTCAGACATTACAAACCATATAAGTACGCAAAATGCGCTTGAAGAAATTAACATGGATCTTGAAAACCGCATTGAGGCGCGAACTCAAGAAGTGCAAACCATTAATAAAGACTTACAAGCCCAAATAGATAGCCGAGTAAAAACAGAGCAAGCACTTACTTTAGCCAAGCGCGAAGCAGAGCAAGCCAACGACAGTAAAACGCGATTCTTAGCACTGGCAAGCCACGATATTTTACAGCCCCTTAACGCGGCGCGTTTATACCTTGCCGCCATTGATGAAAAGCAGCTTGATACAACTAACCAAAATAGCTTTAATAAGCTTGGCCACAGTTTAGACTCAACCGTGCATTTAATGTCGGCCTTACTAGAAATTGCCAAGTTAGAGCAAGGCGCAATGACCCCAACCCCTCGGCACTTTTGTATAAACGATATACTTATGCCACTGCAAAGCGAGTACGCTATTTTATCAAGCGATAAAGGCTTAAAACTAACCGTGCGTTCAAACGCACAAATTGTGCATAGCGACATTACCTACTTGCGCCGAATTATACAAAACTTGGTATCTAATGCGGTTAAATACACTGAAACAGGGCGAGTATTAATAGCGTGCAGAAACCGTAAACATAATTTACGTATAGAAGTATGGGACACCGGCCCAGGTATTAGCCAAATAGAACAAGCTAAAATATTTAACGACTTTTACCGTATAGAAGCCGGTGATAACAAAGGCGTTGGTTTAGGGCTTGGCGTTGTAAAACGTATGGCCGATTTACTTAGCTTAGAGCTTGATGTGCACTCAGAGCCCGGTAAAGGCAGCCGCTTTAGTATTGAAGTCCCCTATGGCGATGCGCAGTTTGTACAACAAAAAGCAACGGCCAGCAGTTTAGTAGAAAACCGCGACGCGATTAACATAGTCGCGGTAGACGATGACCCCGAAAACCTAGCAGCAATGGCCAGTTTACTTAAAAAGTGGCAAGCCAATTACACCTTGTTTGACGATGTAAATAAAGTACTCGCGCACGCTAAACAGCACACAGCGCCCGATGTAATTTTAATGGATTACCAATTAGGTAATGATTGCGATGGTATTTCGCTTATAAAAACACTGCGTGATATATGGCAAAGCGAAGTGCCCGCCATACTTATAACTGCCGTACGCGACACCGAGCTTAAACAAGAAACCAAAGCGGCTAATATTCATTATTTAAGTAAGCCTATTAAGCCAGGTAAGCTTAAAGCTTTACTTAATCACAGCACGTAATAGCCAATTGGCAGCAAAAAATAAGCCCAGTATTAGCTGGGCTTATTTTTTGCTTAACAAAGCGTTGGAATCCTAAATTATTAGGCTGGTTTGGCTTGGCTTCGTAGTTTTTGAAATAACCAACTAAGCCCCACTAACGACAAGCCTAAGCCAATAAACGACAGCGCTTTTAAAAGCCCCGTTAAATTAGCCATGTCCACTAAGAATACTTTTAAAATAACCGCTGCCAATAATCCTAACCCTATTTTTTGGATTAATAGCTGATTTTTTAAATGCCCTAGCACCACAGTAATAGCCCCTAACACAAGCCAAATAACCGAGTAGCTATAAAGCTCTGCGTTGCTTGCACCTGTTGATAAGTAAATATAAGGGCCTTGCCAGTATTGGCGTATAAAGCCATTAATTGCCAACACACTCAATACACCCGCTACTGTGAGTATAAATGGCGCAGCTTTTGTATACAGCGGTTTAATTAACGTATAAAGCCAAAGCACGAGACCCGCAGGCACTAACCAAAGCAAAAATAGCCAATTAAATACAAAATATTCGCCAATATAAATAGAGCTTAAAAATGGATTAGCGTTTAGTAAGGTGCTCAGTGCAGTAACACCCGCAGCACCTGCTAATGCCATGCCTGCCACTTGGTATAATTTAGCTAAGCTACCGGCAATACGAGCACGGTGTAAATATACACAACCCAGTGCAAGCCAATTACAGGTGAGTAAAGCTTGTTCGTAAAAGCTCAAAGAATCAAACTGCGGATAGTGCTCTACCAGTTGATAGCTGGTTTCGGTGGTAATAAATAACGCCAAGCAATGCAGCGCTGCGCCTTCAAGCCAAACTTTTAACTGCGATGCGTTAAAGCATTTGGCTGCAGTGTAAAATAACACCACACACAAAGGATAAACTACTAAGCTCCAGTGTACACCCAATACACTAAGCGCCTCGTAACTTGGGGTCCACGGTGACAGTGTTAGGCGAAGTAGTAATGCAGCCACCAGCGCTTTAATAGGCCAATGTGGCATAGGCACCCGATAGCGGTTTATTAACACGCTAATAAGTAAAACTTGAATAGCCAGTGCAATGGTTAGCCCGCTGTCATTTAATAACATAGTGATAGCAAGCGTGATGTTGGCATTTGCCCCCACCCAATATGTAAAGCGCTGAAAAAGCGTTGCGCCACCTATTGCGCACTTAATTAAAATGGCGCTACTTGTAAGTAGTATCACTGCCCACAATGGATAGGCTGTGGCCAACGCATGGTTTGGGATTATAGCGTATAAGGTGGCAATCATTATAAATACGCTAAACGAGGCAGTAATATGAAAAGCCAATCGTTTAGGCTGCCACTTTATACCAAAATAAAGCCCATATACGCTGAGCGCTAACCCTAAAAATATAGCGCCACCATATTGGTGCCTAAATATAAATAGCGAGTCAGAATAATCAGCATAATAAGAAGGCGTGCTTAATAGCCAGAGTACAGCTATTAACATCGCCACCCCTTGCCATAAATCCCAGCGGCTATTTTTAAGCACTAAAAACAGCAATGTTAATATGCTTAACGCATTTATTATTTGCCACTGTAAGTAGTTATTACTATCAAAAAGCATAGCCAGCAACAAAGGGACAATACAGGCAAGCATTAAAGGGTTACTAGGGAGTGCGCTTATTAGGCGCTTTAAACTATGTGGGCGAGTTTCAACCACCGCAAGTTTTAACCCCAAGCGTGGCACAGCAATTAAACCAATAACACTTAATAGCCCATACGTGCCCATAAGCCAAATGGTGCTGCTGTTAGCTAAAGTAAAGCCAACAACATACCAGCTCAAATGCCCCGCCCAAAGTAAATACCACAGCCATGCACGCTGTACTTTATACGCGACCAGCGCAGCAGATAAGCTCACAAACCCAATGTACATATAAAGCGCAAATAAATTATTGCTGCCAGTGTTAATCAGCACGGGGACACAATAAGCACCAATAATACCTAGTACGGCCAATACTGGGCCAAGCATTATTGCCATAGCGCCCGCACTTATGGCAATAACCCCAAGTACAACAAATGCTGTTAAGGGGCTGATCATGTTATAGCTGCTATACGCCAATAAGGTCAGTGCAAAGCACGTAATAAAACCCCCACTGGCAAGCGCTGCAGGTATATAGTTCTTAAACCCTTCAAATACACTATTTTTGTAATGCATATAAGCTGCGGCTGCAATTAAGCCTCCACCAAATAAACCGCCTAGGGTTAATCGCATCGTAGGAGAGAGCAACCCGGCTTCTAAACTGTACTTTGCTAAAAATATACCGCCTAACGCCAATGCGATTGCGCCTATCCAGGTCATCCAGTTTTGTTCAAAGTCGCTACGCAATTTTTCAAAAAAAGAAGTAACAAGTGTGGGTTTGAGATTTTTACTGCCTTGCTTATGTTTATTGGCAGAAGCATTAGCGGGAGGCTTTATTGCTGAAGCTGGCGTTTTTACCTGCCCACGAGGCTGACTTGGCTGATTGGATTGATTAGGACTAACTTGATTAAAAGTCGCCTCATTGCTATTTGTTTGAGCCGTATCCGCATGTTCAGCTGTGGAGCAATCGGTGCTTTTATCGGCGTTTTCACCGTGGCTTTGTGCGTTGTTAGCTAATTCTAAACTAAGTACTTTTGCTTTTAATTGGGTAATTTCTTGCTTTAAATTACTAAGTTGTGCAATTGCGACAATACCGCAAATAGCACCGGCCATTATTGCAAATGCAAATAAACCCACTATCCCTAAAAACTCATCCATGGCACGCTCTTTTTATTTATTATGTTATGAGTGTACCTAAAATTTTTAAAAGTTATAGCAATCTGCTTATATATGGGTTTATTTAATGTAAACAAAATCACGCTACAGCCAGGCAAAAAAAGCCCCAAACAATAATGCTTAGGGCTTTTACTTTCTAGAACGTGTTACATGTTACTTATTCTACGCTGTCTGTAATTGTGCGCGTTACACTCATTTTAAAGCCTGAACTGGTTGTCTCATCGTGCTCTAAAATTAAGATATAGTTACCTTCTTCGGTAAAATCTATATCGCTTTGTTGAATTAACACTATTTGTTGGCCGTTATCTTCGTATACGGCATACACAGTGTAAGCTTCATCATCTACATCAATTTCTTCTTGATCGTATCTATCTAAGCCATCAATTACATTGGTGGCGTCATCAACAGTTTCACCATTTAAGGTAAAGTACACGTCAACTTCGCTTACTGTTTGCCCTGCGTAGCTTTCAATTAGGTTAACAACCGAAATAGTATGGCTATAGCTGCTAGGTGTTAGGTTTTCCTCAACACTCATCATGCGTAAACCATTATCGACATCGTTGTAAAAAACGCCTACCGCACTTTGCTCGCGCTCTAGGGTCATTAAAAAGTTATCGGCAAGCTTAGTGCCCTCTTCATCGTACATTGCAACGCTGTAACTGTTTGGCGAAAGCTCAATGTAATCGGTGTAGGTATCGCTTGCTACCGTATTGGTATCGTTAACTGTGGTGCCACGGGTCGTGCTAAAGCTAACTGGCGAGTAATCGTCAACGGTATTTATAAAGCGCAATTGGCCTAACGCTGATTGGTGCTTTAGTGCTGTAACATAGTTATTGTCAGTCACAATATCGAGCGTGATACCATTTTCTTCTGTTGCATAGCTTGGGCGGATCATGGCTACGTAGCTTTCTTCATCGTAAAAATAAACCGACTCCGACTCATACACTACATCAGTGCTACCTGCCTCAGTGATATAAATTGTGTAGTAACCCTCATCAAGGGTTTGTAAATCTAGCTCACTTAAATACTGTGTTGATGTAAATAGTTCAGCACTTTCAAATACGCCATCATCGGTTGCTAGGTAAATATCGTAGCTAGTGTCTTCACTGGTGATATTGTAAAAACCTAAGTTAAACTCGTCTGTATCACTTGAAATGGGCACGCTTAGCTCTGTGAACGTAGGTTCGTCAAAGTTACCGCTCATTACAATTAGTTCGGTTTTGTCACCTTTGATTGATACTTCTTGTTCGCTAATTGTAATGTAGCTGTCGTTTGCATCTAAGTATTCAAAGCTTAAATCGTAAGTGCCGGTGCTGTAATTATGACGCGTGGTTACATCAGCAAAATCAGTGCCTGAGCGCTCAGTTTCGTCTACAAATAAACGCGTATATGGGCTGTTATAAGAGCCATTATATAATTGTACGTAGCCTGTATCACTTGAGCCGTCGCTGCCGCCACAACCAACTAGAATAGACATTAAACTTAGAGGTAAAGCAGCTTTCAACAGAGAGTTGGTCATTAAAGTTTCCTTATTATTAAAATCACTATTATGACTTCTTTGCTGCATTTTAATTTCATAGTTTACAAAGTATTACCCTCGCTGACAGTTCTTTACGAAAACGTTTAAAAGTGTAATAAATGTGCAAATAATAAGGATATTTGCGTAGAAAGCTTAAGGGGCTATTTTATATTGATCTCGGCCATTATTTTTAGCAACGTATAAAGCCATGTCTGCCCGCTTCATTACCTTGTCGAGGGGCTCGTTAGCGCTTTGCAGCGCCATACCAATACTTACGGTAAGCTGTTTGACCTGTTTAACTTTAATATTGTGTGCAATGTCTATTAGTTGCCCACAAAATTCAGCCGCTTGGCTTATATTACCGGTAGGCAAATAGCCGCCAAACTCCTCACCGCCTAAACGAGCAAATACTGCATTATTAACAAATGCACTATTATACTTAGTAGCTAACTGCTGTAGCACTAAGTCACCCTCATCATGGCCAAACTCATCATTAATAGCCTTAAAATGATCAATATCTATAATTAAAATAACGTAAGGCGTACTAGGGGCAGTTTTAACATGTCGATAAAAATAGCGTCTATTATGTACTTGTGTTAAGTCATCAGTAATTAGTTCGTGCGCTAAACGGTTATGTATACTTTGTACAAAACGCATGGTCTTAAATAACCCATAGGCGGTAAAAAGCATTCCCATGGTTCTGCATAAGTCTTCAAAATAAACACTCATCCAATAAGGCTGCACAACTAATTCATCTATTACATCAGCTGTTGTACCCATACTCCATAGCAATAAACCTAAAGTAGAAAACACGTACGCTTGTTTTGAAAGCTCAGAGCATTGCACTATCCAAAATAAAAATACGAGCACGATGAGATTGCAAAAATCGGTAGTAAAACCGTACACGTTATTTTGCACATCTAAAGGGGGGAAAGTATTTAAAGCATAAAGTGAGAAAACAATAATGTAGAGCAGTAACGCTATACTTACCGCCTTGTTTATCCAACTCATTTTATAAAAGTTAGACAGCCTAACGGTAAGTTGTACAGTTTCAATCTTAGGGTGGCGCTTTTTAATGCGTTATTAACAAACTATAGCACACCAGAAAAAACCGTTATAAAAGGTTACCTTACCCTGTACTTGCTGGGTTATTTCACCACCTTGAATAAAAAGGGTTGAGCAAAGCAGACACAAATACAATGCAAAGCTACAAACCCACATTTGCATTATGTGCCCACACAGTTTTAGTCGTGCTGAGCAGCTTACTTATAACAACTAAGTATAAAACTATATTAAGGTGCTAAGGCCCCATAAAGCCAATATTAAAATAGTAATAGCAATCATCGCTTTAGTTTTATGTTTACTGATTATTTGCTCGGCTTTATTACCTGCGTAATATACAACAACAGCTAAACTAAAATAGCGAATTGAACGAGCAATACCAGAGGCTAATAAAAACAAACCAATAGAGTATTTTGTAGCCCCAGCGGCAAGCATCGCAATTTGAAACGGAATGGGCACAATGCCCAGCGTCATTACAAACCAAAAACCTTGGCTTTGCATTTGCTGCTTAACATTTTCAAATTGCTCTTGGCTTGAAAACATTTCAATAACCCAGTCACCTATAGCGTCAAATAGGTAATAACCCAGCGCATAACCAAATAAAGCACCAATCACGCACCCAACTGTAGCCATAAGCGCTATTAACCAAAGCTTTTCACGACGTGCTTGCATAAGAGGCACAAGCACTGCTTCAAGCGGAATAGGGACTATTGTAGATTCTAAAAACGACGCTACGGTAATGCCTGTTAGCATATGTTTAGAATCTATAAAGTGCCGTGTTTTTTCTTTTAGTTTTTTTTGAATAGCCATGTAAATCCTTTTTTTGCTTGTGATGATAAGCCGTTGCTCAATGGGTTAATTCTTACATATTTACGTTAATACACGCTGAAAACAGTTAAAGATTTAACAGCCACATAACTGTTAACAAATTAGCAATATTTATAAGAATATTTTATTATGTGCCAATGCAGTTAAATACCTATCAAAGCAGTTAAAATTTATGCAAAGTGCACGTTTTATTCCCTTTAGAAAACAAGATATTGTTGATATGTGCAGCGCTGAGCTCACAAACAACTCAGAGCAAACATCGTTTAAACAATTTTGCGATTTATTAGCAAGCCTTATCCATTACGAATACCATTCAACACTTGAGTCGCTCAAAAATAACTACGCGCCCTTTGATCCCAATAGCGATACGCGATCTTTAGCGCCAGTATCAGCTGATCAAAAAGCGCAGTGCCAACGCGAATTTGCTAAAGATTTTGCTAAGGTACTTAATGCAGCTAACTTTGAAGTGATCACCCATCAAGACCTGCAAGATGCACTCAACGAAGAGTCACTATTTAAAGTACGCCTTGAGGTAGAGTTTGACGACTTTGAAGAAGTGGTTTTTTACCGCCGTGGCGAATCCCAACTCACTGAAACCATAACCAGCTTTTGGGGCTTGCGTAAAAAGCCCCTGCACTTTACCAATTACGACCGCGTTGCAGTGTTTATTCGCTTTAAAGATAAAGCCTACTTTGAGGCTAAAAATAAAACGCCTTTAGGGTTTGAACCAAGCTCTACCATAGTTAAGCTGTTTCAAAATGTACCCAAAGCCGACCTTGAAATGCTATTTCCGAATAGCGAAGTACGCATGCGCCCTATTGATAAAGTGATTATTGGCTCATCGGCTTTAGTAGGCGGTGCTGTGGTATTAATCACTAAGCTTGGCGCATCAATTTTATTATTATTTGCTTTGTTTGCTTTTTGGGGTGGCTTTAGAAGTGAGGCCGTAGAAATGACCCAACAACACTTTATTACCTTTGCTATTGGTATGGGGGTTTTTGGCAGCTTTATTTTTAAAGAGTGGAGTAAATTTAAAAACCGTAAAATTAAATTTATGAAAGCGCTAAGCGATAACCTCTATTTTAAAAACCTAGATAACAATGCTGGTGTTTTTCATACCCTTATAGACGCCGCCGAAGAAGAAGACATAAAAGAAGCCCTGCTTGCCTATACATTTTTACTAAAATCAGAAAGTGGCCTAAGCGCACAAATGCTGGATGAGCAAATAGAGGCGTGGTTTAAAACAAAGTATAAGTGCGAACTCGACTTTGAAATTAGCGATGCGCTTGAAAAGCTCACTCGGATGCGTTTAGTAACCTGCACTAACAATTTGTATAGTGCAATAAATTTAGATCATGCCAAAACCATTTTGGATGAGCGCTGGGATAACCTGTTTCAATATAATTAATGTTCAAAGTTTACTTAACAACAAAAAAGCAGCTGAAACTTCAGCTGCTTTTTACGTTGTATTTTGAGCTGCAACTAACTAAGTTGCTTGTTAAATTTTGCATGCACTAATTTATAAAGCGCAGGCAATATTAATAGCGTAAGTAGAGTTGATGAAATAATACCGCCAACTACCACGGTTGCCAGTGGTCTTTGTAGCTCAGCGCCAGTACCTGTATTTAGCGCCATAGGAATAAACCCTAAGCTTGCTACTAAAGCCGTCATTAGTACTGGGCGCAAGCGCGAAAGTGCACCGGTTTGTATTGCATCTATCAAACTAAGCCCATCAGCTCTTAATTGCTTAATAAACGACAGCATAACCACGCCATTTAATACCGCTACACCACTTAGCGCGATAAACCCCACACCTGCCGATATTGATAACGGCATATCGCGTAGCAGTAACGCAAGCACACCACCACTAAGGGCAAGTGGTACGCCGCTAAATATAATTAACGAATCACGAAGTGAATTAAACGCGCTATAAAGCAGGCCAAATATAAGTAATAAAGTAACCGGTACCACCAGCGATAGCCGCTTACTTGCCGATTCTAGTTGTTCAAACGTGCCGCCGTATTCAATCCAATAACCACTAGGTAAATTAAGCTGCGAATTTAAAGCGGCTTGCGCGTCGCTTACAAAGCTTGCTAAATCGCGCCCTTCTACATTTGCAGTTACTACAACATTACGCTTACCGCTTTCGCGGTTGATTTGATTAGGTCCTTTATTAATACTAATATTTGCAACTTCGCCCAGCGGTACAAATGCAAGGTCGGGATTAGCACTTTTTGGCACAGCTACAGGCAAACGCGCAAGCTGTGTTATATCGCTCGACCAACGCTCATCTAAACGCACTAATAACGAAAAGCGTTTGTCGCCTTCATAAATTAGCCCAGTTTGCACACCACCTATAGCAGCACTTACACTTTGCTGTATATCGGTTACTGTTAAACCTAGCAGCGCCATGTGGTCGCGAAGCGGCGTAACCGAAAGCGTAGGCAGGCCTTCCATTTGCTCAAGGCGTACATCGGTTGCACCAGTAATGCTTTGTACCAAGACTGTGGCTTTCTCTCCGAACTGTTTTAATGTTGATAAATCATCGCCATAAATACGCACAGCCACATCGGCGCGCACGCCAGCAATTAGCTCGTTAAAGCGCATTTCTATTGGTTGGGTAAACTCATAGTTATTACCGGGTACTTCATTAACTAAATGACGAATTTGCTTAACCAGTTCTTCTTTGCTTAAAGCAGGATTTGGCCATTGATCGCGAGGTTTTAACATTAAAAAGGTGTCGGCAACGTTAGGTGGCATAGGATCGTTTGCTACATCGGGAGTACCAATTTTTGAAAATACTTTTGCCACCTCCGGCTTAGCTAAAATGGCTTGCTCAAGCTCTTTTTGCATTTTTACCGATTGCTCAATACCGGTTCCGGTAATGCGCAGCGCATGCATAGCGATATCACCCTCATCAAGCTGCGGTAAAAATTCAGCCCCCATATTTTTAACTTTAAAGCCAAGCGCAATTACAAGCACACCCGCAATACTAACCATCATCCACGGTAATTTAAGCGATAAGCCAAGTAGCGGTTTATAGCCTTTTTTAATTCCGCGCATAACCGCATTTTCGCTTTCACTCACCTTGCCACGTACAAATACCGCAATGGCGGCAGGTACAAAAGTTACTGCAAAAATAAGTGCGCCAACTAATGCAGCAACCACTGTAAACGCCATTGGCTGAAACATTTTGCCCTCAACACCACTTAATGCAAACAGCGGTAAATACACCAGCATAATAATTAAAATGCCAAATACTGCTGGGCTAAACACTTCTTTAGTGGCGGCGTTTACAACATTTAAACGCTCGTTTAGTGTAAGTAGCCTGCCATGCTTATGTTGCGCAAGGCCAAGTTGCCTTAAACAGTTTTCAACTACAATTACAGCGCCATCAACAATTAAACCAAAGTCGATTGCGCCTAGGCTCATTAAGTTACCCGACACCCTATTACCTACCATACCGGTGATGGCAAATAACATACTAAGCGGAATAACCATGGCCGTAATTAATGCGCCAGTTACATTACCCAGTAGTAGCAGTAAAATAACAACCACCAGCACCGCGCCTTCAAACAGGTTGGTTTTTACAGTGTCTATGGTTTTATCAACTAGGGTTGTACGGTCATAAACAGCCTCAACCACAACACCTTCAGGCAAGCTTAGCTGTACATCTTTGAGTTTATCAGCCATGGCTTTTGCCACTACGCGGCTGTTTTCACCAATGAGCATCATGGCGGTGCCGAGCACGGTTTCTTTACCGTTATAAGTAGCAGCGCCGGTTCTGAGCTCTTTACCTAGACGCACATTTGCTACATCTTTAATGCGTACTGGTGCATCATCGCGCTTAGCAACCACGGTATTGGCTATATCATCAAAGGTTTTTAATTGCCCTGGCGAGCGCACTAAGTATTGCCCATCAAAACGCTCTATAAATCCTGCGCCTTGGTTACTGTTATTTAATTTAAGTGCCGTAATTACATCACTTAGTGTGAGCTTATAAGCGAGTAGCTTTTCAGGCATGGGCGCTACTTGGTACTGGCGCTCAAAACCCCCTTGGCTGTTTATTTCGGTAACGCCTTTTACTTTTAATAGCTGCGGGCGAATAACCCAATCTTGCAGGGTACGTAAATCTTCTGCATTAAATGGCGTACCATCGTCTTTTAATGCACCGTTATTTGCATGCACAGAATAAGTAAAAATCTCCCCTAGCCCGCTGGCAATTGGCCCTAAGTTTGGTTCAATATTGGCTGGTAAATCTGATCGAATACTTTGAATGCGCTCTGATATTTGCTGGCGCGCCCAGTAAATATCGGTGCCTTCATTAAAAATAACGGTAACTTGCGAAAGCCCATAACGCGAAATTGAGCGGGTGTAATCAAGCTTAGGAATACCCGCCATTGCAGTTTCAATCAAATATGTAATGCGCTGCTCGGCTTCAAGCGGGGTAAAGCCCGGCGCTTTGGTATTTATTTGCACTTGCACATTAGTTATATCGGGTACGGCATCAACGGCTAAATTTTGTGTGTTGTATACACCAAACCCAGCAAATAAAAGTGTGAGTGCAAGCACCATCATGCGGCGCTTAACCGCAAACGAAACTATCCAGTTAATCATGTTGCCTCCTAGTGAGAGTGACTTGCGCCGCTTTTTAAAATATCGGCTTTAATTACATAACTATTCTCAGTTACATACTCACTGGTTGGCGAAAGCCCTTCGAGTACTTCTACCCACTGGCTATTTTTAGCACCAAGTTTTACTGGGCGTACTTCAAACACATTGCCACTTTTTATAAACACGCTAGGTTTGCCGTTAAATTCCTGAATAGCAATCGCTTTAACGCGTACAGCCGCATCTATTTTTGCAATGCTAATATCACTATTAACATGCATACCAGGTCGCCAATGGCCATCAGGGTTTTTAAGCTCGATTCGCGCACGCGCAATATGCCCGCCACTCATCATTGGGGCTATGTAAAACACCTCACCTTGGGCATTTAAATGATGATGTAAATCATACACTGTAGCGCTTTGCCCTATGGCGAGCTTTTCAATGTTATCGGGAAAGGCCGACAGCTCGACCCATACGGTTTCAAGGTTTACTATTTGCATTAGCGCGCTACTGGCAAGCTCGCCGCGCTTTAAATATTGCTCGGTAATAACGCCTGTAATTGGACTTTTTATGGTGTAATTTTGTAGGGTTTCGCGGTTGGTTATGCTGGCAAGCTTATCGCCTTTTTTAACGTTTTGACCAATGCTTACAAAAATATCGTTAACTAACCCGGTATAAGGCGCCATTACTTCAACAGTGCTCTGCGCAGTGGGCGCTATAACACCAAATAGAGTATCGGTTAGCTCAACGCTACCTGCTTTTGCAATGTCAGTTTTAATACCAGCGCGTTCAATTGCTTTCTCGCTTAGCGTTGTGCGCCCTTCTTCTTGCTCATAATGATAATTTATTTCAGCGCCTTTATAGCGAGCCATTACATCAAGCTTAAAAGAATGCGGCTCGTTTACGCTCACGGTACTTACTAAATAGTCATCTTCAGCTTTAAAGCGAATAAGCTGTGGCGCTTCACTTAAACGCTGCACGTTTATGGTTACCTCTAACTGGTTTATATCAACGGCTTTATTGTTATTAAACCCATATATTCGCAGCTCAGTATTACCGGCAAACTGGGTTAATTTAAGCTCTAAATCAAGGGCGTTATTGGTTAGTAAAAAGCCGCCGTGTGGGCCTTTTTGTGTGTGTTCGCCTTTATGGCCTTGTTCGTGACTATCATCATGACTTTCTTCGTGATTGTCATCAGATGCCATAGCCGTGCTACTTAAAAATGGGAGTGTAAGTAATTGCGTAATTAATAATGCGATAAGAGTTTTATTCATGATTGATGAGTCTCAATTAAAGGTTGGCCAGTTAAACGCTCAAGGGTAAGGAGCACTTGGTATAGCTCGCTATGCGTTATGATAAGTGCGCGTTTAGAATCAAATAAAGCTTGCTGTGCGTCGAGTAATTGCAATACCGATATTTGCCCTTGTTGATAGCTTTTTAAACTTTGCTTTATAAGCGTTTGCGCTTGTGGAATAACGCGCTGTGTTAAAAGCTGTGCTTGCGCCGCTTTACCTTGGTAATACGCATAGAGCGTGCGTATTTGCTTACGTAACTGTATACGTAATTGCCCTTGTTGCTCGTCAAGAAGCGTAAGCTGATGCTGCGCAGCCTCAATATTACCGCCATTAGCGTTACTTAATTGCAGCGGCATTGAAAACGAAAACACTAACGAGCTGGCATCAGTTTGCTGGTTGTAACGCACACCACCACCAAGGGTTAAATCACTTTGACCGCTAGAGCGTTGCAGTGCTAAGTTGGCAGTTTGTTGCATATATTGCTGCTGTAGCAGTGCAAACTCAGGCGCTGTATTTACCATATCAAGTAACGCTGCCTCACTTTTAATAGCAGCTATTTTTGATAAATCTGCCGCATAGTAATCACTCACTTGCTCCTCTTGCCAAAGCTCATTGAGTGCTAAGCGAGAGCGCTCAAATTCACTTTGTAGCATGGCCGTGTTTAAATCTACTTGGCTTAATGCATAACGCATGCGGGTTACATCAGCACTTGAGACCGCACCGGCTTTAGCGCGTTTTTCAATTGCGTTGAGTGCCTGCTTAACAGTGTTTTTACGCTCACTGTTTAGTGCAATTAACGCCTGAAATTTTAATACTTGGTAATAACGCTCAGCGGTGGTTGCTAAAAGTGCTAACCGAGTATTTTTATACTCAATTGTTTGCGCTTTTATATTTGCAGTAGCGTAATTAATACGATTTTGGCGTTTATCGCCAAGCTCAATTAACTGGCTTAAAGCCAGCGTGTACTGCGCCCCCGAAAACGCATGAGAGCCATGAGTTCCTAAAAAGTTTTCAGCTTCAAAGCTCAGCTCAGGGTTAGGTGAAAGCGCGGCTTGGCTTTTAAGCGCGGTTAATATTTTTTGATGGTACGGGTAGCGTTTAAGCTGTAAGTTTTGCTGCTCGGTATTTTTAAGCGCCTGCTTTAGCGTTAATACGTTTTGAGGCTCGCTTTTTGCCAAAGCGCTCAGTGTTGGTAATGCACACAGTAGCGCCACCAGCATAAGTAGTTTTTTGTTCATATAGCATATCCGTTTTAACAAACAGAGTTGGCTTAATCACTATGCCTATTTTAAAAACAAGCGCGATTAAGCAACCTAAATATGTACATAATCAGCCTTGTAGCGCACAGGCGCAGGCAGTTATATACAAAGTGTTTAAAATTAAAAACTAGCTATAAAAATTGGGTGGCGGAACATCTGGTGGGTAATTTAAACCATTGTAGCAAGCAGGCTGCGTTGCTTGGCTTTGCTCAGGGTTTATAGAGTGATTTAGTGTACTGTAGTAGCCACAGTGGCAATGCTGATGGGCATGAATTTCGGTAGGTGGTTGCGCGTCTTCATCGTCTGTATCGGCCACAGACTGAATGTGCGAAGCATGATCGACTTCTTCTTGTAAATGATACGCGGCAGCATCACAGCTAATAAAGCTGTGTACAAGCACAAGAAGTATCACGACTAAAAAGTAGTTTGAGCGCATCCATTACCTAAAACTATAAAATGCAATTTAAGAAACCGCACAATACCTTAAATTTATTCAAATGTAGAGAGCCGCCCACGTTATTTTCTAAATTCACTTGGTGACACGCCCACTGATTTTTTAAACCGTTTAGAAAAATTAAATATATTAGGATACCCCACATAAGCGGCAATATGGGCAACAGGCCAGCGGGTATTTAGTAGCAAGTTTTTAGCCCGTTTAATACGTAGGTAAATAAGCTGCTGCATTGGGCTTTTACCAAATTGCGCTTGGCATAACCTATGTAAATGCGGTGCTGAGTAATGTACTTGTTCGCACATAGCCTCTATTGTCCAATCAAACTGCAGGCGCTCTTCTACTTCTAAAAACAAGCTGGTTAATCTGTTGTGTGAGCCTATTTGCGGCTCGCTTTGAAGCGTAGTGTTTAAATAGTGGCTTAAAATAGGCATTACGCCTTCGCGCAAAGTAGCGTTTGCCTCGCTGTATAAAAGCTCCATCGCTAAATGTAATGGCGCTAACTGCTGATTAGTTAATACTTTAGCCTGCGCTAAGTTTAAATGTTGCCAGCGCTTAGTATTTGCAAGGTTTAGCCAAATCACATCCCATTTTTCGCTCGCTATTTTAACCTCAAAACTTTGCCTTGCAGGCAATATAGCTAAGCTATTTTCGGCAAGTGTATATTGGTTATTAATGGTTTTTAGCGAGCCCTGGCCAGCCAAAGTATAAAAAAGAGTGTGTTCAAGCGGGTTAGTACGTGCAACACAATAGTCACCCAATAAATTTGAGCAACCTGCCAGCTCTATTTCAAGGCTTGGCATTTGCGAAAGCGTGTTTAAATCAATAAACCGCTCTGTACACTCTGGGCCAATATCGAGTACATCTACAATGGTGTTGCGCATAATTTAAAATGATAGTTTTGGATAAATAAAAGAGAGCTTTAAGCATAACCGCAACGCATTATTTTAGCTATATTTAAGCCATTATAATTGCCACACATGCAATAGGACACGAATGAACTCACTACAGCACATAATTAACCGCCGCGATTGGGAAAACCCAATTTCGGTGCAAGTTAATCAAGTAAAAGCGCACAGCCCACTTAATGGTTTTAAAAGCGTTGACCATGCCCGTACCAACACACAATCACAAAAACAAAGTTTAAACGGCCAGTGGGATTTTAAATTATTTGATAAACCCGAAGCGGTTGATGAGTCATTACTAAGTGAAACACTCGCCAGCGACTGGCAAAGTATTCCAGTGCCTTCTAACTGGCAACTACACGGCTTTGATAAACCTATTTACTGTAATGTTAAATACCCCTTTGCAGTAAACCCGCCATTTGTACCAAGCGATAACCCAACAGGTTGCTACCGCACTGAGTTTACTGTTACGGCGGATCAATTAGCTCAGCGTAACCATATTATTTTTGAAGGCGTAAACTCGGCGTTTCATCTTTGGTGTAATGGTCAATGGGTGGGCTACTCGCAAGATAGCCGCTTACCCAGCGAATTTGATTTAAGCGAGCTGTTAATTGCAGGCACTAATCGCATTGCGGTTATGGTTATTCGCTGGAGCGATGGCAGTTACTTAGAAGATCAGGACATGTGGTGGCTAAGCGGCATATTTCGCGATGTTAATTTACTCACTAAACCACAACATCAAATACGCGATGTATTTATAACCCCAGATTTAGACGCCTGCTACCGCGATGCAGCGCTACATATAAAAACCGCAATTGATGCGCCATATAACTACCAAGTAGCAGTACAGGTTTTTGATGGTGAACAAGCACTGTGTGAGCCACACATACAAAGCACTAACAATAAACGCGTTGATGAAAAAGGCGGTTGGAGCGATGTCGTATTTCAAACAATTGATATACAAAACCCTAAAAAGTGGACCGCTGAAACCCCGACCTTATACCGCTGTGTTGTAAGCTTACTAGATGAGCAAGGCAACACTGTAGATGTAGAAGCCTACAACATTGGCTTTAGAAAAGTAGAAATGCTTAACGGGCAGCTTTGCTTAAACGGCAAACCGCTACTTATTCGCGGTGTTAACCGCCACGAACACCACCCAGAAAACGGCCACACGGTGAGTACCACTGACATGATTGAAGATATTAAGCTGATGAAGCAAAATAACTTTAATGCTGTACGTACCGCTCACTACCCTAACCACCCTCGTTTTTACGAGCTGTGTGACGAGCTAGGTTTATACGTAGTAGACGAAGCCAATATAGAAACTCACGGTATGTTTCCTATGGGTAAGCTTGCCAGCGATCCGCAGTGGGCTGGCGCATTTATGTCGCGCTATACGCAAATGGTTGAGCGCGATAAAAATCATCCCTCTATTATTATTTGGTCATTGGGAAATGAGTGCGGGCACGGTGCAAATCACGATGCTATGTATGGCTGGTCTAAAAGCTTTGACCCATCGCGCCCAGTGCAATACGAAGGTGGCGGCGCAAATACCACAGCAACCGATATTATTTGCCCTATGTATGCCCGTGTAGATACCCATGTTGCCGACGACGCCGTACCTAAATACTCTATTAAAAAATGGTTAAGCCTACCGGGTGAAACGCGCCCACTTATTTTATGTGAGTACGCCCATGCAATGGGTAACAGCCTAGGTAGCTTTGACGATTACTGGCAAGCATTTAGAGAATACCCGCGTTTGCAAGGCGGCTTTATTTGGGATTGGGTAGACCAAGGTTTATCTAAAACTGATGAAAACGGTAAGCATTATTGGGCTTACGGTGGCGACTTTGGTGATGAGCTAAACGACCGCCAATTTTGTATAAACGGCTTATTATTTCCAGACCGTACACCGCACCCAAGCCTGTTTGAAGCTAAATACAGTCAGCAACATTTACAATTTACGCTGCGAGAGCAAACTCAAAACCAATACACCGTTGATGTATTTAGCGATTATGTATTTAGAGCAACCGATAACGAAAAGCTTATTTGGCAGTTAATAGAAAATGGCCAATGTGTAGAGCAAGGCGAGCAAGTTATTAATATTTCTCCACAAAGTACGCAAACGCTAACTATTAATACAAAAACGGTGTTTAAAGCAGGTGCGCAATATCACCTTAATTTAGATGTTGCACTGATTAACGACTCAAGCTTTGCAAATGCCGAGCATGTATTAAACACCGAGCAATTTAAGCTTATAAATAGCCAAAGTTTAAGCGCTGATGCATTTTCGCCTGCGTTAACAAACGCCTCAACGCACGGCGCACTAAATATTAGCGAAACCAACACACAGCTAAGCATTGAAGGCGATACCTTTAAACTTGTGTTTAATAGCCAATCAGGCCTTATTGAGCAATGGCTGCACAATCAAACCCAAGTTATTAAAAGCCCATTGGTTGATAATTTTTACCGCGCCCCGCTTGATAACGACATAGGCGTAAGCGAAGTAGACAACCTAGACCCTAACGCATGGGAAGCACGCTGGTTAAGAGCAGGTATTGGGCAGTGGCAGCGTACATGCCGCTCGTTTGAAGTAGTGCAATCAAAAGTAGATATACGTATTACCTGTGTATTTAGTTATGAATTTAATGGCGCAGTACAAGCAAAAACAACTTGGCTTTATACACTTAATAATACCGGTGAAATTAACTTAAATGTTGATGTACAACTAAGCGATACTCTCCCTCCCATGCCACGCATAGGGTTAAGCACAACGCTTAATAAACCAAGCGATACACAAGTAAATTGGCTTGGTTTAGGCCCATTTGAAAACTACCCAGATCGTAAAGCGGCTGCGCGCTTAGGGTATTACAGTGCACAATATAATGAGCTACATACTCCGTATATATTCCCAACCGATAATGGCGTACGTAGTGAGTGCCAATTACTTTGCATTAATAACCTAAACATAACTGGTGCGTTTTTATTTGCCGCCAGCGAGTACTCACAAAGCATGTTAACGCAAGCAAAGCACACCAATGAGCTAGTCGCTGATGATTGCTTACATGTACATATTGACCATCAACATATGGGTGTTGGCGGCGATGACTCCTGGAGCCCAAGTACCCATAAAGAGTATTTACTAGAGCAAAAGCAATACAACTACTCTTTAAAATTTAGTGCTAAATAAAACAGCGCTTAACCCATACAAAAATAGCGGCTAATTTAGCCGCTATTTTTTAATACTGAATTGTTATTTACTACTACTGAGGCAGCGATTTGTTCGCTAACTTTTTAGCAATTACGTTATCAACTGATAAGCTACCTGCACCTTGTATAGTCAGTGCAGCCGTGGCAACTAACAAAGTAAGTGCGAACTCATAGCCGTTGTTTGCTACAAATAAACCATGACTAATGTGCACGCTAAATATCGCAATCAGCATAGTAAACGCCGTAACTACAGCTGCTGGGCGCGTTAATAAACCAATAGCTAAGGCAATACCGCCAAAAAATTCAGCGCTGCCTGCCATCATTGCAAGCCAGTAGCCAGGCTCAAGGCCAATGCTTGCCATCCACTGTCCTGTGCCTTCAAGGCCGTAGCCGCCAAACCAAGCAAATAATTTTTGTGCGCCGTGCGCTGCTAAAATTAAACCAACGGGTACACGTAAAATAAGTGCTGCCATGCCTGCGTTAGAGCTTAATAATGAGTGTAAGTATTTCATAGTGTGATCCTGTTTTATTGTTAATAAGGCTAGTAACCAATGAGTACAGTTTACTATCATCATTTAAAACAATTAATACGAATATTATTGCCAAATTATCAACATGGTGTTTTTAATTGCTTAACTAAGTTGCGGCTATTTTGTACTTAGCGGGCATAAGCACCTCAGGAGCTAGTTTAATAGCGCACTTTTAAGCGTTATTAAACAGTAAACTAATAGCTAAATAGTCCGGCTCTGCTAGTATAAAAAAAGTAGTAAAAATTGGATCCGCTTATGAGCTATAAAGGTAATAGATTGACGTTTTTCCCACCTAAAAATAAGGGGGCGCTCTTTTTTGTTTTCATTACTTTGCTCACGTTATTTATTACTTTTGATTCTCATGCTGCCGATACATGTAAAATAAAGCACTTAAACTCACCCACGCCTGCCTCTGTGCTAAAGGTAAATACTCCTTCTGAACTCACTGCTCAACGCGGTGTTAATCAATACCAAATAAGTTGCTCTGTTAAAAATGGTGGCGTACTAAGCTTTTTACGCCCGGGGCTAGATAGCTTTACTTGGCAGCAAAACAACACTGTAAAAGCGCCCTTAAAAGCAGGGCAAGTAGCCTACTTAATGGACTCGGGGGCTTTTACAGCCACAATAACATTAGAATCAAAGCTTAATTACACACCGCGGTTTAAATGGCAGCCAACTCATATTTATTTTAAAAAAGCACAGCAACATTCGCTGATTATGGGCTCATTTTATGGGTTGTGCATTACACTTATTTTTTATGTATTAATAATGGGACATAGACTTAACGAAAGTGTATTTAAGCTCTACAGCATTTACATTTTTTGTATTGGCAGCTTTATTTTACTCCAAGAAGGGCAACTGTATTTATTTGTAACGCAGCATGTCTCTGGCGTTATTTTTAACTTATACCTACTTAGCATTGGCTTAACCGTACTAAGTGCCACATGGTTTATGCTTGCGTTACTCGAGACTAATAAACGCTGGCCTAAATTAACCAAGCTGCTCAAAACATTGGCCTGTACTGTAATGCTATGCGCGGTACTTAAAATGCTCGTTACCGACCTGTTATTTTGGACAATAGCAGGGCATATAATGGCTTATTCTTCGCTGTTTATTGTGGCTGTTATATTTACTTTAGCAGCCATGCAAGCCCTCAAAGGTGTACGCGAGGCAACACTCGTATTTGTAGCGCTTAGCTTTGTATTAGTAAGTATGATTTTTAGGGTGCTGCTTATTAACCAAAGCCCGTTTATGCAGCGTTATGGGTTTGTGTTAGCGTTTGCGGTTGAATCATTTTTATTAGCTGTTGCGGTTTCAAGGCGTATAAGCCGAATGCGAATTGCACAAAAGCGCGCCGAAACCGAAGCAGACTACGACCCCCTTTGTGGTATTTTAAACCGCAGGGGCTGGGCTAAAAAATCATCCGCGCTTATCAATATGCACGCCAAAAAAGGCGGCGTATTATGTTTGATGTATATAGATTTAGACGACTTTAAACAAATAAACGACAGCTACGGCCATGCTGTAGGCGATGACGCTTTATGCAACGTTGCCCGTTGCTTAAAAAGCAGTGTTCGCAGCAGCGATGCTGTAGGGCGCTTAGGCGGTGATGAATTTGTCGTACTTGCACATTTTTATACTAATGCGCAGGTAAATCCTAAAACTCATCATTTAAAAACCGCCTTAAATAGGCTCACAATAAATCACAACAACGACCCTATAGCCATTAAAGCGAGTATGGGTACTACCGTATTTAGTGAACCTCCCCACTCTATTGATGAAATTTTAAAAGCGGGCGACACCGCCATGTACCACGAAAAAATACAACGAAAGGTTAAACCGCTCACGTTAGTAGATGGCTAAATTTAGGCAATACTGCTTATTGCTATTAAACCGTAGCCGGCTTGGCAAATTGTTTACGGTTTACATAGTGGCTCATAATAATGGTAAATAAAGTTGAGCACACTGCAGCCGCTGCATATACCTGCCAAATCACAAATTCAAACTTAAGCGCGAGTGCAATCACAGCAAAAAACACACAGCCCCCTAACGAACCAATAATGCCGCCGTTAAGCACCTTATACGCCGAGTATTTTTTATCACTTGCATGCGCAATACTGCCCATAACCGCCAAAATTACCGGAAAAGTAGAAAGTAACCCGCTCCACATTGCCCCTATTTTTGCCGATATAAACGTAACTAACATAATAAAGCAGCTGACCAGTAACATTTTTAGCGGCAGCTCCCACGCAGCGGTAAAAGGTTTGGCATCGGGTGCAAATTTTAACTTACTCGATGCCAGCGCAAGCACCAATAAAGTACTGAGCGAAAGCACCGATGCAAAGGCAATATTCACCGGCAATAACAAGGTAAATGCACTAAAAGCGCACCATAGTGTTAATGCAGCAAACAACGCTTTAACTACCCCATATTTTGCAAGCATGGCAGCATAACAAAAACAAAATAAGCCTATACCGCTCATGCCATACAACGACGCCACAGCCGAGTTACTAGCAAATAACTTACCTTGCTCAAGCGCAATAAAATACGAAATAGGGCCCGATGTAATAGGCAAGCCCGGAATAATACCGCTCACAAAACTGCCAAAGTGTTTTTGAGCAAAGTGAATAAATAATAAAAGTAATGGCGCAATGGTGAGTTTTAACAGCAACATAAATAACTATAAAGTATGAGAGTTGCGCGTTAGTCTACGTTTAAAATTCCGTACTGTAGAGTGAATAAATATCACTCATACGGTGTAATTATTTTCATCTATAGGTACAAAAAAGGCCACTACAAAAGTGGCCTATTCTTTAATAAATATTGCTTACGCTTTTTTAAATAAAACCTCAGGGTTTACCATGGTTTTCATTTCAAGCACGTTGCCGTTTGGATCTTCAATAAAAAAGGTTTCTTGTTCAAACTCATCACCAACAAAACGGCGATACGGTTTATCTAGGTATTCAAGCCCCGCATCTTCTATACGTTTTTTTAAACCGTTAAATTCATCTTCAGATAAATGAATACCAAAATGCGGTACCGCCACTGCGCCCATATCTACATAGTGGCGAACAGTGGGTAAGCGCTCTTCGCTTTGATGTAATGTGAGCTCATTACCCCAAAAGTCTATGTCTACCCAGCGCCCTTCTTCGCTGTTCCCTGTTTTACAGCCAAGCACATCACAGTAAAACGTTTTCGCTACTTTTAAATCGCCAGCGGGTATAGCCAAGTGCAAACAGTTAGACATAAATTACCTTTAATCTTTTAAATTTGTATATTAATAACCTCTATTATACATAAAATATAATTTATGAAACATTAACAGCCACAAATAAGCATAGTTAATACCAGCCCAGATTAAAAAGTAGCCTTAATAACATTTAACGCTAACACCCACATTTATTTATTAGAGATAGTTAGAAAGCGTAAAAGGATTAGTTTAAAATGCGCTGCTATGATTAAATTCTTATTTTTAAAGTTTATAACCTTCTTTTTAGGCTTTGTAGCCTGCTTTGCCATGCACACAACTTTTGCATTGCCCTTAGTTATTTCGGCGGCGCTTACAGGGCTAATTGGCTCGTTTATTCCTTTTCCTGCTCGGTTTAAAAACCATCCCTATGCGGCTATTTACGCAGGTAGTTTTGCCGGCATGTGCTCTACACACTTAATTACAAGTTATTGGGAAATAGCCATAATTTCTGTTATTGGCGCCAGTTTATATGTGCTTACCATAAATATGTTTACCGGATTTGGCGGTAAGCTTGGCAGTGTTGCCTTTGCAAGCGTGGCTTTATTTATGTTGGCCAAAGGAATGGTTTTATGAATTTAGAATACCCATTTATAGCCTTATTAGGTGCGTTTTTAACGTTTTACTTAGCCAAACATAATCGTTTTGATGGCATACGTGCATCGGCCTCGCTTTCTATTATTGCTTATTTACTATTAAGTGCTTTAAACCTAAACCCCGACTTATACTCAGTCGTGTTTTTTGGCGGCACGTTTATAGGCATGAGCGCCCCACACCGATTTGGTATTTATACCGTGGCCAGCTCATCTATTTTATTTTCGTTTCTATTTGAATACCTAGTACCAAAGCTTGATGGTTATGGCGGTGCCTTAGGTGTGAGTGCATTTTTATCTATTTGTATTTGCCACATGTTTATTTTACTCGGAGCGCCAAGAAGTAAAAAGCCACTTGGCTAAATCACTCGTTTTTAACTTTAACACTACTGGTTGGGTAGCCAAATAGTACTTTGCATTTAGCTTTTAACCCTTTCGCCGTATAGGTACTTTTTAATAAATGAGCCCACTGATGAAACGTTATTATTAGTGGGTTATTGCTATTTAGCTGCCCTACTATGCCGTATTTACAGGGCTGATTTTTGTCTTCTTCTACAAAGGTGCCAAACAACTTATCCCAAATAATAAGTACACCGGCAAAGTTTTTATCAAGATAGCGTTTATTAATTGCATGATGAACCCTGTGGTGCGATGGCGTATTAAATACGCTTTCAAACCAGCCTAACTTAGCCACTATTTGCGTGTGCACAAAAAATTGATACGCCAAATTAAGTGCCACTACGCTAAATACGGTTAAAGGGTCAAACCCTAGCAGTATCATAGGTAGCCAAAATACCCACATGCCGGCTACTGGGTACATTATGCTTTGCCTAAACGCAGTGGTAAAATTCATTTTAGTGGAGCTGTGGTGAACCACATGCGCAGCCCACAACCAATGAATATGATGCGACGCACGATGAAACCAATAGTACAAAAAATCTTGCAGTAAAAATGCAAAAGCAACGCTTAACACACTTAGCTTTATATCAAATAAGCGGTACTCGTAAAGCATGTAAAAAAATGGCATAAGTAGCAGCAGTGCTATTGCATCTACGCCTTGGTGCAACAAGGCTAAAACGGTGTTTGCTAGGCTGTCTTTTATATTGTAATAGCGCTTAAATTTTACAAATTCAAAGAATACAAACACTAAAAACACAGGGCTTAGGGCAAGTAAAATAATTTCTGAGTTCATACTTTGCCCGCCATAAAGTAATGCTGCAGTTTATTTAATGCCTGGGTTATATCTTTACTAATTAAGTGTTTTAGCAAAGCATTTGGCAGCCACCACGGCGCTTTGCAGCGTATACAATAGTTAAGCTCGGTAGTGATACTTTTAGCGCCTTTATTAGCAACTAAATAAATATCACCTTGATGGTGTGCCACAGGCTTATTGCCTACTATTTGGTAGCAAATGTGGCTGGGGTTAGCCATTATTATACGCTCATTAAACGTGGCATTTGCCATTTTCACTTGCCTAATAGCGCCTTTACCGCCTTTTAGCTCACCGCTATTTGCTGTTTTTATTAGCTCAAACTTGGCATTAAAAAAGCGATCTAACTGCTGATGATCCAACAAGGTGGTTATTATTTGCAAAGGATCTGCATTAAGCGTTTGTTTGATTGATATAAAGATCATTGTTTACAGCGAAGATAATTACTCATGTAACTAGCATATAAAAATTGAACATGGCAAGCTTGCTCATACACGACCATTTTTTAGCTTTAGACGACAAATGCATACACTGGCTGATCATTACTTTTCGAGCATTTTAGATTACTTGCAAACCCAAGATATTGATTCTAATACGGCTCTTAAGGCAATCGGGTTTACTGAATTTAGTCGCCAGCATAGTCAGCAATTAGCACCCCGTATTAGTTTACAAAGTTACAATGCGCTGCTTGTGTACGGCCAAAAAGTGCTAAACGATGCGCTGTTTGGTTTTACTTTAGGTATGCACATTCGCCCCGCAGATTACGGTATATTGGGCTATTTAATAGAATCGAGCGATACCCTAAGCAGCGCTATAAAGGCACTGTTAAATTACGACAGCTTAGTGGCAGATATTGGTAAAGCGCAGTTTTTGCAAACTACAGACACCGCTACGGTGCGCTGGCATGCTCATCCTCATTGTAATGAACAGGTTGTATTACGAAACATGACTGCGTGGGTAAGCGTTATTCGCCAATTAATAAACGCATCGCTTTGCCCAAGCAGTATCAGCTTTATACATAATTGGCCTAAAAGGCACACACAACAGTTAGAGGCCTGGTTTAAATGCCCCGTTATAAGCGGCGCAGCGCATAACCAAATAAACTTTCCGAGCAGTTATTTAAACCTTGCCTTTAAAACCGACAACGCCATTGTAAATGCTACATTTAAGCAGCTTTCACAACAGCAGCTATCGCGTTTTAAAAGTCAGCAGTGCTTAACAGAAAAAGTTAAACAGCTACTTATTGCAAAAACAACATTACAAAATTGCCAGCTTATTGCAGTTGCAAGCGCACTAAACGTAACACCGCGCACGCTACAGCGACATTTAAAAAAACAACATGTAACCTTTGCACAATTGCTAGAACAAGAAAGAAAAAACCGCTCCCACACGTTAATTGGCACGCTCCCACTTAGCGAACTAGCTAACCTGTTAGGCTTTAAAGATCAGAGCTCGTTTAATCGTGCTTTTTTACGATGGCACCATTGCACACCCACACAATTTTTAAAACATAAATGAACCGCAGAGTTATTCACATTAAATAAACATTTATGGTATACCTTTTAATCAACACTCTTTAAACTAGAGCGCATAATAATTAAAAATGTGGGTTATATTTGTGCGTGTAGTATTGAGTATTTGTGTGTTTATGCTTTATAGCGCCATGTGCAACGCACAAACCATTACCTTTGTAGCAGAAGATCTCCCGCCTTATCATTTTATAAATGAAAATAACGAACCCGACGGCGCATTAGTCGATTTAGCCAAAGCCACCATTAAACACACAAAGCTATCCGCCAAGTTTGAAATAATTCCTATGGCGCGTATTTTTACAATGCTTGAAAACAACCCAAATGCAATTGCGTTGTCTCTTTTAAAAACCCCCATTAGAGCAAGGCAATACACCTGGCTAGGTGAGTCATACTTTGCCGATGCTTATTTAGTTAGCTTAAAAAACCGTACTGATGAAGTTACCCACCTTAATCACGCAAAATTTTACCAAGTGGCCACAATACGTGGCTATTCAAGTGCCACCTATTTAAAAAACGCCGGTTTTACCGAAGACAAAAACCTAGTTCTTGTAAGCTACTATCAGCAACTGTGGCAAATGCTTTATAAAAAACGCATCGACTTTGTACTAACCAACACTCTTACGTTAAATAACGAGCTAAAGCACTCAGGCCTAAATCCCAATTTAATAACTAAGCGAATTCATTTAACCGACTACCCTTCAAAATTATATTTTAGTGCCAACAAAACCCTAGATAAACACACCGCAAGCGCTATTAGCCATGCACTTAACACGCTAAAAGAAAACGGCGAATATCAGGCTATTTTAACCAAGTGGCAGCTACCGCTTCCGGCTACTGCCAACAAGTTGTAATAAACAGGGTCTATAATTTTAGCAACGCAAACACTGCTAGTTGGCTATGCGAACAATTAAAACACCTCAGGGTATAAAACTCAGTTACCAAGACGAAGGCGATAAAAAAGCCCCTGCAATCATACTTATTATGGGTTTAGGCGCACAAATGACCGTGTGGCCGGACTCGCTTTACTACACCTTAGTAAAAAAAGGCTTTAGGGTTATACGCTTTGATAACCGCGACACTGGCCTATCTACCCATTTAGAGCATCACCCTAGCCCGAGTTTATTTAAAACGTGGTTAAGTAAACGCCTGCCCATACGCACGCAAACGCCCTATTTACTTGATGATATGGCAAACGATGTATTGGCGCTTATGGCGGCGCTTAAAATAAAAAAAGCGCATTTTGTAGGTGCTTCTATGGGCGGTATGATTGCTCAGCTAATTGCAGCTCAACATAAAAAAAAGGTGCTAAGTTTAACCACTATTATGTCAAGCTCTAGCCTGCCAAGGCTGAGTGCCAAAAGCATTGGCGTATTTATAAAGCTTGCCAAATTAAAGCCCAAAACATCCAGCCGTGATGAGGCAATAAACTACAACATTAAACTTAACCAACTTATTGGCAGCCCCGCTTACCCTCAATCAGAAGACGCACTTCGCCATCATGCAACGCAAATTGTAGAACGCTCGCATAATCCAAGTGGCTACAAACGCCAACTTATTGCTATGGCCGCGAGTAAAGATAGGCAACATTTAATTCGTAAAATTAAAACGCCCACTTTAGTAATTCATGGCAGCGACGATGTGGTAATACCCGTAAGTGCAGGCAAAAAAACGGCAAGCCTTATAAAAAAAGCCAAACTAAGAGTAGTCCCTGGGATGGGCCATAACTTTGCGCCAGAGCTTATGCCTCTTATGACAAAGTGGATAGTTAAGCATGTAAAAAAAGCGCAGCGCAAACACCTAAATAAAAAACGTAAAAAACAACAGCAACAAAAAACCACTTTGGTATAACCAAAAAGACACTATAAAAACTACAAAAACAAAAAATTGGTAATGTTGATATTTTAAATTGGTATGTTAGATTAAAGTTAAGCGAAGTTAATATCGCTCATTTTTAATATCATCACACAGAGACAACAATGAAAAATCTAACATCTACTTTTAAACTCACAGCACTGGCTGCTGTTACCCCTTTGCTATTTATGGGCTGTGCCAGCACAAGTACACCTGTTGATAATAATGTCGCAGTACCTGCGTCAAAATTTGATTTATCGCAATGGAAAATAAACGTACCTGTAGATCTCAATAACGATGGAAAAATAGATACCGTAGACGTAGAAGAGATCCAAACCTACGCGCACCCTGATTTTTTCTACCTTGATGATCAAGGTTATATGGTATTTACCTCGCCAAACAAAGCGCTTACCAGCGCCAATTCTACTAATACCCGCAGTGAACTAAGACAAATGATCCGCGGCACCAATACCAAAATAAAAACTAAAAATTCAAAGAATAACTTTGCCCTAGCAGTACACCCGCTATCGGAGCGCTTTGGCTCGGTAGGCGGAAAAATGGAAGCCACCCTAAAGGTGGATCATGTTGCACTACGCGCTAACGACCCTAATAAAAAAGCCGCTTATTCTGTGGTGGTAGGGCAAATTCACGCAGGTAAAGATCAGGCCTTAATAGATACTAAACTGGGTTTTGGCTGGGGTAACGAACCGCTTAAAATTTATTATAAAAAATGGCCTGGCCATAAAACCGGATCTGTTTTTTGGAACTACGAACGTAACTTACCAAAAAAAGATCCTAACCGTACCGACATTACATACCCTGTGTGGGGTAATACCTGGGAAAACTCGGACGATCCCGGTGCGACAGGCATAGCGCTTGGCGAAGACTTTAGTTACACAGTAAACGTGCATAAAAACATGATGTACTTAACCTTTAGCGCCCAAGGCAAAAAAGACGTTAACTACGCAATTAACTTAGGCAATAACGTAGATGCCTATGGCAAGGTAGATGAAAAAGATCACCCTAATGGCTATGCTGCCGATTGGCATTACTTTAAAGCGGGTGCATATAACCAATGTAGCACTAAAAGCGCTAAAGGCATTTGGTACCCAGGTTGTTTAGGCACTGGCGATTGGGCCACCGACAAACAAAATGGTGATTACGCCCAAGTGAGCTTTAAAAAATTAGTATTAAGCCCATCAACTAAGCCGTAAGCGTTGTTGTAGTTAAGTAGTTTTTAAGTGATGTAAACAGTGGCGATGGTAAATTATTAATGTCGCACCAGCGCCACTGCATACATTTATTTGGCTCGTTTAGCACAGGCTCGCCGCCCTCGTAATCGGCTTTTACGTATAAAGTAATGTAGTGTTTTTTCTCAGCACTAAAAATATCGTTAGTAAAATCAAGCTTAGTAATTTTACTCACATTTAGCCCTGTTTCCTCAAATACCTCGCGTATTGCGCACTGCTCAACACTTTCACCAAATTCTAAATGTCCACCAGGCGTTGCCCATGTATTTGCACCATGCGACCCTATTCGCTCACCTAATAAAATAGTGTTTTGGCGCATTATAATAACCGCAACCCCTACTCTTACTACGTTACTCATATTGCGTTTTCTCTTATTTTAATTGCTCGCCATGCTGAGCCACACGCTTTGTATTGTCAATTTTGTATTTTAAAACCCAACGTGTTGTTTAACTTTTAGCCGACCATAGTCGAATACCTATCGGTTAAAAAAAAGCCTACCTTTTGTAAGGTCTCTCACACACATTTAGTATTAGGAGCCCATTATGTTAGGCCCATATAAACAACAATACGAAAGCTTTAAACAAAACCCAGCACAATTTTGGCTTGAACAAGCAAAGCGCCTACCTTGGTATAAAAATCCCGAACACGCCTTCACACAAGACACTGACGGCCTTTACCATTGGTTTGATGATGGCCAACTAAACACCAGTTTTTTAGCGCTCGACCAACACGTTATTGCAGGTTTTGGCGAGCAAACCGCGCTTATTTACGACTCCCCCGTAACCAACACGCAGCAGAAGTATAGCTACTACCAGTTACAGCAAGAGGTAGCTAAATTTGCCGGTGTAATGCAATCGTTAGGCGTTAGTAAAGGCGACCGCGTTGTTATTTATATGCCCATGATCCCCCAAGCTGTAATAGGCATGCTGGCCTGCGCCCGATTAGGCGCTATACACTCTGTGGTATTTGGTGGCTTTGCAGCGTATGAACTCGCCGTACGTATAGACGATGCTAAACCTAAACTCATACTGAGCGCTTCGTGCGGTGTAGAGGTAGATAGCGTAATAGAATATAAACCGCTGATTGATCACGCCATAGATCTTGCCAATCATAAAATAGATCACTGCGTTATTTACCAGCGCGAACAAGTAGCTGCCACGCTTATCCCCTCAAGAGATATTAACTGGGATGAGGCAATGCAAACAGCCACTGCAGTAGAGCCAGTACCTGTAAGTGGGCGTGATCCTCTTTATATTTTATATACCTCAGGCACCACAGGTACGCCTAAAGGCGTAGTGCGTGAAAACGGCGGCCATGGTGTTGCTATGCACTACAGCATGGAAACCGTTTACGGCATGCAGCCCGGCGACGTATTTTGGGCTGCCTCAGATATAGGCTGGGTCGTTGGGCACTCCTACATAGTGTATGCCCCGCTAATTTATCGCTGCACAACAGTATTATTTGAAGGCAAACCAGTTCGCACACCTGATGCCAGTGCATTTTGGCGAGTAGTAGAGCAATACCAAGTAAATGCATTATTTACAGCGCCCACTGCGTTTAGAGCCATCAAAAAAGAAGACCCAAATGCAAAGGGCTTTAAGCAATACAACACCAGTAGTTTAAAACGACTATTTTTAGCGGGAGAGCGGCTCGACCCGCCAACGTATAACTGGCTAAAAGAAAAAACCAACCTGCCAATACTCGATCACTGGTGGCAAACAGAAACCGGCTGGGCTATTGCCTGTAACCCCGTAGGCATAGAAGAATTAGTAACAAAACCAGGTAGCTCTACCGTGCCAACCCCTGGGTTTGATGTGCAAATATTGAATATGCAAGGCGAGCAATGCGCACCAAACGAGCAAGGCGTGGTGGCTATAAAATTGCCGCTGCCGCCAGGTTGCTTACCCACCATTTGGCAAAACACAGCGCGCTTTAAAACCGGTTATTTAACTCAGTACCCGGGGTATTATCTTTCCGGCGATGGTGGTTACATAGATGACGATGGTTACCTATTTATAATGGGCCGCACCGACGATGTTATAAACGTAGCAGGCCATAGGCTTTCAACCGGCGAAATGGAAGAAATAGTCGCATCCCACCCAGCCGTTGCAGAGTGCGCGGTGTTTGGCGTTACCGATACACTAAAAGGCCAATTACCGATGGCCATGATCGTACTTAAAAACGACTTTACCGGCTCCCCTACCGATGTAGAGCAAGAGCTTGTGCAAACAGTACGCAACCAAATAGGCGCTATAGCGTGCCTTAAAACGATAGTAAGCGTAGAGCGATTACCAAAAACTCGTTCAGGTAAAATACTACGCAAAAATTTACGTCAACTGGTCGATGGCGACGAACTACAAATTCCTTCAACCATAGACGATGCCGGTATTTTTGAAGAAATAAACCAGCAGCTCACCCTGCGTTAAATCCAACCTAACAAAGCCATTTTATATTTAAAATAAAATGGCTTTTACTTTGACTGAAATTTTATACTCATTAGCACTTTCTTACTTAATGCTAGTGTCTGTTGATCTTTTAAGGTTAAATTTGCAGCTGTCTGTTTGGTATTTAGGCAAGGCAGAGCCTATATAGTGTGGTTGTTCCCCACAAATAGGCGATAACGTAGCATTAATGCCAAACAGGCGCTGCCCAAAGGGTTCTTCCTAGGGGCTATTTACTCTTTGTTGCCTACATGGATGTAGGTAAAGGGCGTGAGCAGGACGCGGAAGCTTTGCTCGGCTTTTACTTAGCCCACTAGGTTACAAACCTCGCGCCGCGATTAAATAGCCCCTAGTTTGAACAAATTTTAATCCGCAAAGGTCAACAGACCCTTAGAACATTAAACAGGATTGTGCATGCTTCGCTTAATACAAACACTACTTGCCACCAGCCTACTATTTACAGGTTTTATGGCGCAAAGTTACGAAATTGAAGATTTAGGCGATGGCCTCCACCGCTTTATTGACGACAGACACCGCTCGGTATTTTTAATCACCCCACAAGGTGCAATAGTTACCGACCCACTTAATAAAAAAGCCGCCACTTGGTTAAAGGAGCAAATTAAAACCCGCTATAACGTACCCGTTAAATACGTTGTATACAGCCATAATCACAGCGACCATATTTACGGCGCAGAGGTATTTAAAAGCCCGCACACAACCTTTGCAGCGCACAAACTTACCGCGCAAGATATTAAAAACACGAAAATAAAAACGGTTATGCCTAACCTTACTTTTGATGATGAACTAATACTTAGCCTTGGCGGCTCAACCTTAAAACTTAACTACCACGGCCCTAACGATGGCCGAGGCTCGGTAAGTATGCTGTTCGAAAAGCAAAAAACACTATTTGTGGTCGATTGGATAGTCATTGGCAGAATGCCATGGCAAAAACTGTGGAGCTACGATATTCAAGGTATGATTAATTCAACCCAAGCGGTATTAAATTACGACTTTAATACCTTTGTGGGCGGCCATGCCGATATGGGTAATAAAGCCGATGTTGCACGTTATTTAAGTTATATAGAGCAACTGTACAACCAAGTAACCGCCGCAGCGCTTGCAGGGCAAAGCCTAGAGCAAATAAAACAAAACGTTAAGCTCGATGAATTTTCAGATTTAAAGCAATATAAAGCATGGCTGCCACTTAATATTGAGGGCGTATACGAGCGCCTTATGGAAGAGTCGGGCATGGGCTGGCGCAGCGATTTATAAATTGTATGTGTATGCATTTATAGCTTAAATACAAGTGCATACGTATTCACATTGAATTAACAATGCGAGCTTGTGATAGTGCACTTTTTGTATGCTAAGGCGCCACCATGAAATTAGTTGCTTTACTGTTTAGCTTATCAATATTTGTAGTGCATACCAGCTATGCAAGCACGGCCAAAGTGCAAGTAAGCAAGGGCCAAATTGAAGTGATCGACAATATAGAATCACAGTTTGTAAAAAACCGTTTTTTAAATGTATGGTTACCGCCAGGTTACAGCAAAAACACCACCTACGATGTACTTTACATGCACGATGGCCGCATGCTGTTTGACGCCAATAGCACATGGAACAAACAAGAGTGGCGCGTAGATGAAGTAGCCGGCTCATTAATAGAGCAAGGCAAAGTACGCCCATTTATTGTGGTAGGCATTCCAAACGCCGTTGAAAACCGCCACAGCGAATACTACCCACAACAACCGTTTGAGGCCTTGAGCAAACAAAAGCAAAATGCCCTATACCAGTTAGAAAAATACCCAGGCCACAAATTATTTGCCTCTAAGGTGTACTCAGACAACTACTCACGCTTTTTAGTTAAAGAAGTTATTCCTTACATAGAGTCTAACTACAACGTAAACAAAGGCGCGCAGCACCGCTATATTGGTGGCTCTAGCATGGGTGGGCTTATATCGTGGTATACACTACTTAATTACCCTAACGAATTTGCCGGCGCTATTTGTATGTCGACCCACTGGCCGGGTATTTTTAGCCACGACGACGAAGTATTTGCCGAGTTTAAAAATTACATTGCCAACAACATCGCAAAGCTGAGTAACCAAAAAGTGTATTTTGATTACGGCGACAGCACTTTAGATTCCATGTACCCTAAGCTACAAGCGCAAATTGATGATTTATTTATGGCGCAACAATACCCAGCAAAGCTATGGCAAAGCCAGTATTTCCCGGGGGAAGATCACACCGAAAACGCGTGGGCAAAACGCTTACACATTCCCCTTGAGTTTATGTTTAGAAAAACCAAGCAAGCTGCCCCCGAATAATCATTTACAAGTATTATCCTATCAGTAATCACAAAAAAGCGGCTTAATGTTTACTACGTTAAGCCGCTTTTTTAATAGACTTTTAAACCGTTTTAAAACGTAGGTCGGAAGCGCAGCACCGTCCGACAATTAACGGCGCTTAAAGCTCATTAGTCTTACCAAGCATTCATAGGAACCTCTAAAGGAACTTGGCTACCATCCTCATTTTCTAAAACTAACTGTAAGATGTCCCCTGACTCCTTTCGCATTAATTTTTTTGCTTTACTGGCAGGGCAGCCCGGAATTTTACAGCCTTCTATAGAAATAATTTTTTGCCCTGCAACAATCCCTGCTTTTTCAGCGGGTGAATTAGGCTTTACGTTTTCAATAATAAATGACATTACTTTTGGGCTAAAAAAGCCATCCGCCCCAACGTTCCCTACAACTCCAAGCTTCACTTCTTCTGCTGCCAAGGCATTAAAAGAAATAATTGATATTAAAATAATTATAATTTTGAACATAAAAATAAACACTCCATGTTATCCAACACTAAATATGTTGGTATCGTTTTTTGTATTATTTGCTAAATATATGACTATTAATCATTCTCTGGGTCGCCGCGTTTGTTATATCGCTCTTTGAATGACTCATAGTCTTCGCTTTCAAGTAATAAAACATTTTGTAAAGTATAACTAGCCGCACCATATGTAAAATCAGCTGAAACAGAAACACTTTCCCCTATTTCAAAATCAGAACGATTAAACCCGCTAATTTCAGACTTGTTTATAGCAGCACACAACGAAGCTAACTTCTTTGGACCACTATTAATACTTATGCATAACTCAGATATTGGTTGGCCTTGCTGATCAACTTCGGGATACATTAGTATTATCCAGCTATCGTCCAAATTTTCACTATTTCCATCAACTAGTCGATGAATGTGTAATTTTTTTGCTTCATCTGAGCTCAGTACATTTTCAGAAATAACAAGCGATGTATTTTCAGCACTACATACCCAAAATGGGCAAAGTAATATAAAAACTAAAAGTATCTGCATACATCTCCTAAAATAAAACATTCAATAATCGCAACTAGTTTGTACTGGATTGCCCTGATTACTATAGAGCAATTTCCCATTCCCAGTTTCACACTCCACTATCGCATACTATTCAATCAAATGTTTAATTTCACATAAAAAACCGCGCTAACACTTTATAAAAAGCCTTAGCGCGGTTATTAATACTTTAAACCTAATTAACCAAATAACTAACTAAAATCGACCACCACTTCATAGCGCCCTGGCTTGTCGTTTACATCGTAAATCCAGCCGTGGCGTTTTATTATTTTTTCGCTTAATTGCAGGCCTAGTCCGTACCCTATGCTGGCGTGTTTTGCTGAAGGCGAGCTCGCTTTAGGGGCCTCGTCCTGCTTACTACAATTAACAATAGTCACTTTACTGCCTTGCTGCGTAATATGTACTTGGCCAAATTGGGTATGTTGGTAGGCATTACGAATTAAATTAGTCAGTACAATGTGGCACGCAGTAGCATCGGTGGTAATAACGCTCTCTTGTTGGGTGTTTAAAACCACCTCAACGTGCTTAGCATTAAGCAGGTAGTTAAGCTCATTACTCAGGGTCGTTATTTTATCACTAAGGTTTACAGGTTCTGGACTACTTTGCTGATCTTCGTTGCGGCTTAGCCATAATAACGTATCGGTTAAATCGCTCATGGTTAAACCGGCGCGCTCTATACGCTCAAGTGTAAGCTGCTGTTTATCACTTAACGGGGCTTTTTCGCTCAGCCGATTGAGTAGCTCAACGTTACTGCGAATAACCGAAATTGGCGTACGCAGCTCGTGGCTGGCATAGCTTAAAAAGCGCTGTTCACGCTCTACGCTTTCATTTGCCGAAAGTAAGCTGCTGCGTATTAATGTGGCTAAAGTGTTTAGTTCGTTATATGTAAAATCGGGCGGTGTTTGCTGTAGATTAGTTTGGTTTAACGATTTAGCCCAACCCCTTAACGACTCCACTGGCTTGGCTATTTTTTTCATTACCATAAACAAAAAAAACGCAAATAACACAATGGCAGCAATGCCTGTAATGGCAATCCATAGCATGCGTTGTTCGGGCTCTATATTAGCGAGCAATTGTGGTTTGTCTTTTTCGAGCATAATGCGCGATATATAACGCGGCTCGCCTTCGGGGTTTGGATAATACACCACAAAAAATAAATTTTGCGGCATAGAAAACATCGATGGCCTGTCTTTTGTTTTATGTAAAAGCCCCACCTCTGTTGGTTTTTTAAAACGCTGCTGAATTGACGCAGGCATGTCTTCCCAGCGACTTGCTATATTAAAGCCCACCAGCTCTTTTGTTTCCCCTGGCTTTACTTCTGTGGTTTGCGAAAGCTTTAACATAACCCCGTTTAAGCCTTTATCTAGCCCATCAATAAAGTAATTTACACTTAAAAACGAAAAGCCAATGGCCATAGCAGAGCTAAGCACCACCATACTGGCAAAAAAGTAGAGCCTTAAACTAGGCCTTATTTTCATTGTGGTTGCCCTTCATTTGCTGTTATTGCAAAGCCCACACTAGGAATGGTTTCAAGTGTAACTTGGTGTGTGGTTGCTTCTAATTGCTTGCGCAAATGATGCACATGCACTTTTAAACTGTTGCTGTCGGGCTGCTCTTCGCCCCATATAGCTTGCATAATGCTACTGCGCGTAACAGGCTGCGGCGCATGGCGTACTAAGGTTTCTAGCAATTTAAATGCAATGGGCGATAACTTTAATGTTTGCCCCTCTACATCGGCACTGCGCTTTGCTAAATCTAAATTTAAATTAGCTAAGGTGAGGCGTTTTGCCTCACCACTTTTGCGCTTTGCCAGTACTTGTACCCTCGCTACTAACTCTTTCATAGCGAAGGGTTTTACTAAATAGTCGTCGCTACCGGCGGCAAAGCCCTCAAGTTTATTATCGAGGCTATCGCGTGCGGTCAACATTAATACCGGAATATCTTTACCTTGTTCACGCAATGTTTTGCACATTGTTAAGCCGTCCATTTTGGGCATGTTTACATCTAAAATAATCATTTGATAATCATTAATTTGCAGTAAATTTAAGCCCAAAACGCCGTTGCTTGCATGGTCACACTCAATGTCTTCTATATCGAGGTAATCAACAATTGTTGTTGCCAGGTCTATGTCGTCTTCAACCAGTAGTACGTTTATCATTAAGAGGCAGCTCCTTGGGTGCGTTTACCACTTAAAAAGTCTAACACATTGGCAAGTAAGCGCTTAATGTCTATTTGAATCATTAATAATGCCGGAATAAGGATTAATGTAATAACCGTGGCAAACAAAATACCATAACCAAGTGATGCCGCAGCAGGGATTAAAAACTGTGCCTGCATTGAGGTTTCGCTTAATAACGGCACTAAGCCCGCATAGGTTGTAATTGAGGTAAGCATTACCGCGCGCAGGCGGCTTGTGCACGACTCTACAATGGCATCGTGCGTGCTCATGCCTTCATCTTTTACCAGCTCGTTAAAGCGCGATACCAATAATAGGCTGTCGTTTACAACGACCCCACTGAGCGCCAAAATACCATTTAAAGAAAGTATGCTGATGGTTAAGTCGTTCCACCAATGGCCTAAAATAGCACCCACAATACCAAACGGAATCGCCACCATAATCAACATAGGTTGAATGTACGATTTAAGTGGAATCGCCAGCAATACGTAAATAACTAATAACGCGGCTATAAACATAGTGGCCATTGAGCCTGTTGTTTCGTCTTGCTCTTCGGCTTCTCCGGCAAAG
The DNA here is from genome assembly GCF_028599385.1 of Pseudoalteromonas sp. CST2. Classification (NCBI taxonomy): domain Bacteria; kingdom Pseudomonadati; phylum Pseudomonadota; class Gammaproteobacteria; order Alteromonadales; family Pseudoalteromonadaceae; genus Pseudoalteromonas; species Pseudoalteromonas sp. CST2. The sequence goes on along the minus strand of NZ_JAQREO010000001.1, from coordinate 365,931 downwards.
TGAATACTTAAGTTAGGAAATTGCGCGTTAAGCTCAGGTACTAAATCGCGGCTTAAGTTAGCAACTAATTCGTTAGATGCCACAATGTTTTTATCTACTTGTGCGCTTAAGTAAATTGCACGTAGGCCATCAATGCGGGTTATTTCATCTTGCTGATATTCGCTACTTATATTGGCTACGTTAACCAAAGGTACTACAGTGCCATCGGGTAATCTAATACGCGATTGCATTATATCGGCTGGTGTTTTACGGGCGTTTTCTGGGTAACGCACACGCACTTTTACTTCGTCTTTATCGCGCTGGTAACGCTGTACAATTGCTCCACCAAAAGCTTGTAAAACCTGCTCTGATAGGCTCGCCGTATCCATACCTAAAGCGCGCCCTTGTGCATTTAAGGTAAATTTAAGCTGTGGCTGACCTGGGTTTAAATTATCATCTATGCCATTAACACCAGCAGTATTTTGTAAGCGCTCTTTAAACAGTGCGCCTGCGGTCATTACGGTTTCGTCATCCCAGGCTTTTAGCTCCACTTTAAAGTTATCGACCATTTTACGTGTAGCCAATACTTGTAGCTTTTTACTGCCCTCTGGCATACCGGCAAGGCGCTGCCATTCTTGTGCAAATTCGCTTGCAGTAAAGTCGCCCTCGTTTAATAGCTCAACACTTACCGTACCGCTAGTATCGCTACTGCTCACTAATTGTAAGCTCGTTATTTCGCTCTCTTGCGAGTCAAACTTATCCATTAAATTTTGCTGGGCTTGTAGTGCACTTTGCTCAAGCGCTAACAAGTTTTTATTAGTTTGCCCATACGCTGCATCGTTTTGCATAACAAGCTCAGCGGTTACGGTATCGCCGGCAATACTTGGGAAAAAACCTACTTTTACTGCACCGGTCATAGGCATACCAACAACCAGAATAAAAAAGGCCACAAATGCAGCAACAATGGCGTATCTAAATCGTAACGAGTATTCAATAACGCGGCGGTACACTTTATCGCTAAACCAAGTTAGACCGCTGTCGGCGCCATGCTGCACCTTTGACCACAAGCCACTAAGACCCGACTTTAACTGGCGTTTAGTGCTTACGTGGGCTAAATGCGACGGTAAAATAAGTTTTGATTCAACAACCGAAAGCAGTAAACATATCGTCACTACGGTCGCAAACTGTGAGTAAATTTTACCTAAGTTGCCAGATACATTCGAAAGCGCAACAAACGCCGCTACCGTGGTTAATACCCCAAAGATGGTGGGTACAGCCACCTTCATGGTGCCTAAAATCGTGTTATTAAGGCTGTCGCCGTGTTTTTTGCGAGTGGTGTAAATACTCTCCCCCACAACCACGGCATCGTCGACCACGATCCCCAGCGCCATAATAAAACCAAAGGTGGTCATTTCATTTATGGTCAGTGCGGTGTAGCTGTCGGTCATAAAGTACAGCGTGCCAAAAAATACAAATGGCAAGCCACCCGCAACCCATAGTGCAACGCGTACATTTAAAAATATCGCTAAAATAACAAACACCATAATAATACCGGTTACGGCATTTTTAGTAAGCAGCGATAGGCGCTCGGTGATCATGGTGCTTTTGTCGTGCCAGCTTTCAAGCTCTACATTTTGCGGTAATAAGCCCCGCTCGTGCCATGTATCAATTACGCTTTGTGCTTGCTCAACTATGGTGGTTATATCGCTATTTTCATCCATTAAAATTTCAATGCCTACGGCATTTTGTTGGTTATAACGACTTAGTGAGTTGGTATCTTCTGCGAATGTGTCGGTAACGGTTGCTACATCACCTAATTTAATTTGTGTGCCTGATTGCGTTGTAAGTAACACTATATTGGCAAAGTCGCGCTGCCAATAAGCTTGGTCTGCCGCTTTTAGGCGCATTATTTTATTGCTATCGCGCAAGCTAGTAGAAAGCGGGCTCGATGATTCGTTGTTAATCACCTCGCTTACATCGCTAATTGTTAAACCGTAGGCTTGTAGTTTGCCTTCGTCGATTTCTACCGACATCATAGGGTCTAGCACGCCCGATTGCTCTACATCGCTAATGCCCGATTTAGCTAATAAATCGGCTTTTAGTTTTTCACCTAGGTTTTGCAACGTATGGCGGTCGGCATCACCAAACAATTGTAAGGTTAATGCGTGATCTTGCCTACGCGCTTTGTCGATCACCGGCTCTTCGGCATCTGCCGGAAAGTTATTTATGGCATCAACTTGGTTTTTAACATCGGTGAGTAGCTCATCAAGCGAGTAATCGGTTTTTTTCTCAATGCTTACATGACTGCCGCTGGCATCGGATGTAGAGGTAATGCGCTTAATACCCGGTACGGTTTCAAGGGCTTCTTCTACTTTTAGGGCGATGCCTTCTTCTGCTTGTAAGGCATCGCCACTGTCGTAAACCACCGATACTGAAATAGTATCTGGCTCAAGGCTTGGAAACGCCTCTTTACGCAAAGTAGAAAGCGACATTATGCCCATTACTATTACGCTAATGAGTAATAAATTGGCGGCCACTGAGTTGTTAGCAAACCAGCTAATAATGCCGTGCAAAGGGTTAGTATTATTAGGTAATTGCGGTGCTTGATGCGGGCTCATTATGGCATCTCCTCAACAATTGGGTTTACTAACATATCGTTTAAGTAGCTTACGAGTGGGCGAGCCACCACACGTAAATTAGTGTGCCCTTCAATTGGAGAGATATAAACGTAATCACCGCGCTCAAATAGTTTTTGCGCTTGAATGCTCATTAACGTGTTTTGCTCGTTTACGTACCAAATTAAGCCCTCTTGCGATACTGCTGAGGCGGGTAATTTAATTACGTTGTTAAGCGCTTTACCGGCAATTTGTACCGCTAAAAATGTACCTGGTAACAATGGTGTTGCTTGCTCAAAAGGTTTGTCTAGCGCAACCACTACACTGCGCTGACGAGAGTTATCGTCAAGATGCTGCTCAAAACGAGCAATGTAACCTTGCCACTGATTCTGTGTTGTTACATCACTTAAAATAACCTCGCCCGACTTATCGCTTGCCAGGTTTTGCCATTGGCTTAATGAAAGCGGTACGCTAATTTCTACTTTGTCGGTGCTGTTTAATGTAGCAAGTGTATCGCCGATGCTTACGTAAGTGCCTAAATCTACATCGCGCGATAAAATAACAGCATCAAACGGCGCACTTATATGGGTGTTTTTTTCATCACGCTGCGCAGTTTGGAGTGCGTATTGGGCGTTATCGGCCGTTGCTTGGGCAGCTTCTAGCTGTAGCGTTCTAAATACTAAAGGTGAGCTTGGCGCTTGTGTTACACCCGAGCGCTGCCATTCACGCTTTGCTTGGTTTCCTAAGTCTTGCTCTTCTTGTAGGGCAAGTTTGGCATCTGCCAATGTGGCTTTAGCGCTCGCGACTGCTTGTAAGTATTCGGTGTTATCTATTTGTGCAAGCACTTGGCCTTTTTTAACTACATTACCGGTAGCAAATTGCTCGCTCATATTGGTTATTTCGCCCTTAACTTGTGCTTTTAAGCTAAGTGCCCAGTGCGCTTTAGCCTCACCGTGGCCGCTAACATAGGCTTGATAGGTACTTGGCACAGCATTTATAACCGATACATTGGGTGCCACAGATTTAGCCGGCTCCGGCTTTGGGCCATTTGCTTGCTGCGCCATTTTTTGGCCGTTATATGAAATAGCAAGCCCTATACAAACAATGGCAACAAGAGTTACAACAACAGGTACTGGCGAAATTTTCATGACGATACTCCAAGGCCCAAGGCAAGGCCTAAATCTATACGGTTAGTTAAAAGGGTGTAATTTATTTGGCTAAGCTGAGCTTGTAGGTCGTACATCTGCTGCTGCACAGTGAGTAGGTCTAAAATATCAACCAAACCTTGCTGGTATTTGCTTTGGTAGTTGCTATAACTTCGCTTAGCACTGGCAAGTGCTTTACTAATTTGTAGTTGTTGCTGTGTTAATGATTGCTCTTGACCTAGCGCATTTTCTACTTCGTTTACGGCGCTAAGTAGCGTGTCTTGGTATTCCCAAAAGGCTTGTTCGGCATTTAATTTTGCAAAATCAACTTGCGCACGAAGTGCCCCGCCTTGAAACAACGGCGCACTTAAACTGCCTAGTAAGTTCCATACTGGGCTGGTTAATAATGCTTGGCTGGGTGTAGTTGCTAAATCGCTAAGCGATGCCGAAAGCGTAATGCTTGGCAGTAAATCTTTGTAAGCTACATCCACTAAATAACGTTTAGATTGAATATTGTAATAGGCACTTTGTAAATCGGGGCGACGCGCTAAATCTTGCTCTGGTAACGCGCTTAGCGGCTCAATAACCTCAGGTAAAACAGAGGTAGTAGGTAAGTTTTCAAGTTTATCAACGCCCACTAATAATACTAAAGCGCGTTTAGCTTGTGCTATTTGTTCTTGATAATCGGCAATAGTGGCTCGGGTTGAAGCGGTATTTGTACGCGCGGTATCAAGGGCTTCTAAATCACCTAAGCCGTATTGGTAACGCTCAACAATACTTTGCTCGTTATTTTCTAAAACCGTTAAGCGCTGCTGCTCTATGTTAAGTAAATCTTGCTGCAAAATAATGTTTAAATACGTGCGCATCACGCTGGCTACTAAGGTGTCTTTAGCGCCTTGGTAAGTGGCCTGATTACTGGCTATGGTCATGTCTTGCGCGGCTACGTTATCAGCAATTTTTTGCCATACGTCGGCCTCCCAGCTAACCCCTAGTAATGAGCTGTACTGTGTGCCAGTTGTTTCGTTGCGCTGAGCGTCAAAATCGGCATCTACACTAAACCACTGGCTTGCTGCGGTAACATCGCGCTGCGCATAAGCAAGTTTTAGCGCCACATGCACTTGGTTAAATGAAGGGTTATTTGCAACGGCTTGGTTAATAAGCGAATCAAGCCCCGCTATATTCACTAAATCAGTGATATAACTTACCTCGGTTGCATCATCTTGTGTGTATTGCCAATTTGCATGCTGCTTTAGCGATTGCTCGGTGCTATTACCTGTATAGCTTGGCTGGCTACTACACGCAGCAAGCGTGCAGCTAAGTGCAAGCAATAAAACCGTTGAGCGCTTTTTAAAATAAACCATTTAACTGTGCCTAATTTACATCATTACACACAGTTTATTAGGACAAGGGTTAAGGGTGGGTTAAAAGGGGTTAACTTACTTTAGACAGATTAGTATTTGCCTCATTTAGCCAAATTTCGTAGCCTTTGGCAAAAATACTCACTTAAAACTCATATGCATAAATTAATTTTTACCCTTTTTTTATTACTCCCTACGTTATTGCAGGCTCAAGTAACCTTAAGTGATAAAACCATTATATACAGTGGCCAAATCAACAAACAAAATAACAATACGGCGGCTGAGCTTTTAAAAACTAACTCTACAATTAATACATTTACGATTACCAGCGGCGGCGGAAACATTGATTTAGGGATGGATTTAGCCGAATTAATTTTGGCGCATAAGCTAACAGTAAACATAAAGCAGCTTTGCTTTTCGTCGTGTGCTAATTATGTGTTGCTTGCTGGCAACCCTACTACAATTGAGCCCAATACGATTATTGGCTGGCATGGGGATGCAGCCTCAGCTAAGTGGTTAGATAGTGATATTGATGCCATGGTAAAGCATTTAAAAGAGCCACAAAAAAGCCAAAAGTGGCAGACATTACGCGCCCATTACGATGAGGTAATTGCTAAAGCAAGCTTGCGCGAAAAAGACTTTTACACAAAGCTAAATGTAAATCACGACCTACTCACAGTAGGGCTAAAACCCAGTTTACGCAGCGCCGCCATAAAGCAACGTGCGCGTGGCTGGACGTACTCACCTAAGGTGCTTAACTATTTTGGAATTAGCAATATTAGCTATAATAATTGGCAACCTCGTTCAGTTAAAAACTTTCCGCTGCTTATTATTAGCGACTTAAACTAACAACCATCATCCTCTTTACTAATCTCATTTTTACTCACAATAAAGCCCTGTTAATAGCAGGGTTTTGTGTTTTAGCTGCCTTATAAGTACTTTGTGGATACTCACTATTAATATGACAAATACTTTACACACTTTAAAATCTAATTGATATGCGTTATCATTCGCAACATCATTAACTTTTAATATTAACAATAATGAACAAGCTAATTAAATTTACCCCAATATTATGCGCGCTTGCGTTGGCTGGTTGTGGCGGGAGCTCTGGTAATACTGCTCCACAGTTTTCTCAACCTAATTTAAGTTTTACTGTAAACGAAGACACCACTTTTTCAGGCCAAGTAACAGCCACCGACGATGACGCCTTAAGCTATACGCTTGCCAATGCACCAAGCAATGGCATCATAGCAGTTGAAGCAAACGGTGAATTTACCTACACACCATTTAGTAATTATTTTGGAGAAGACACAGCAACCATTAGCGCAAGCGATGGCAGCTTAACGGCAAATGTAGTGATACGTTTTAGCGTAGAAAATGTTAATGATGCACCGCAGCTACTAACTACTAATGTATTTGTTACCTCTTCAACCACCACTCAAGGGGTTATTACTACACAAGACTTAGATGGCGACACCGTAACTATTAGCTTAATAACACCACCGAGTAATGGCGTAATGAGCATAAATAGCACCACGGGTGAATTTACCTATGAGGCTCAATCTCTAAGCAGCATTGATGAGCAATTTGAAATTAGCTACACAGATGGCCTAATTAGCGAGCCGTTAACTGCAATTATTTCACTAAGCCCTTCTTATGTAACTAACGAAGATAAACTTAATTATTATTACAGCTCTAGTCTGTCGCACTTAAAACAAGCCGACGAGTTAAGCGCAAATATTGCCGATGAACTTTCTCGATATGAGGTATACGCAACCCAAGCTGCGGCCTATGCACGTGCAGGGTTTTTAGATACTGCTAACGACTATTTAGCGCTTATAAACGAGCAAACAGCGCGTTCTTCGGCACTAAAAGATGTGGCACAAGCACTAGACGAAATAGGCCAAACAGAACAAGCAAACGATTACCGTGACCAAGCGGTGGCGGCCTACAACCAATACTTAGCTGATAAAGGCTTTGATAACATTGCCTCATCAGACGCATCAGCGCTTTATTCTTTAGTAAAAAGCTATTTAGCTGCTGATCAAGTTTCGCAAGCAAGTAATTTGTTAAATACAATTTCATTATACGCAGAGCAAGTACGCGAAGACGAATACACCTCAAGCTATGGCTACTTTTTAAATGGCGTACGCTTATCAATAGATGACGCCCTACAAAGCTATGCGCAAAGCCTAGATGAAAGCGATTTAACGCAAGCCAAATTGCTTGCTAATAACTACGCGCAACTTGCAGTAAAAACAGGTTACAGGCTAGTACGTAGCGGCGAATACGAAGGCCAACCATACGAGCAATACAAAACGCTACATGGTGCATGGGCTGCGCAATACCTTTATAGAGCTGGCGAATTTGAAGCGGCAAAAGACTATACTAACCAGGTACTTGCCATGTATGGTTCAACGGGTTTTGATAGTAACTACGCTTACTCTGCATCGCCTTACAGCGCCGCTACTTTAGATAACTACACTTATCCTATTCAATTTTTAGCAGGCTTAATTGAAGGCCTTTACCAAAGCGACGAAAACCCAGCAATAACGCTATCAGACAGCGAAACCGATATAAACAACGCGCAAGAGCAAGTGTATGGTTTTAATATAGCTAATCGCCTGCTTGGTGGGGAAGATATAACGAGTGCCGCAGCTCAAGCTCGCAGCTTTTTTATAGAAAATGGTGATTACAACGAATTTTTTAGAGCGCTAACATCGCTTGATAACGTCCCTGGCACAGGCCTAATTTTAAGTGAAGCCGGCAGAAACGATCTAGCACAGCAAGTATTTACCTATGCTGGCGACTTTATAGCCTCGGATGACTACATAAGCAAAGAATCATCAACCACGCTTTTAACCGGTTCCAAGGGCTGTAAATTGTTAGTTGATTTAACTGCGCAAGTCGGTGGTGATACAGCAAATGCCGCTAATAAATGCTTAACCATGCTTAATACGCTCAATGCAGGCGATATACGTACGCTAAGTAATACCTCATCAATTACAGCTCATAATCAAGTAATAGTATCGCTTATTAAAGGCGGCTTATCGGAGCAAGTAGCTGGTGTACACAATCAACTCCTTAGCTACATTGCCCTAGATGAAGATACCGAAGACAGGTTTGAAGCCCGCTTAGAAACCTTAGGTTACTTAGTTAATGCAAACCAAACATCACTGGCAAGTACCACTTTAAATGATGCTATTACTGAAATAACCCCTGAGCTAAATGCATTAACAAGCGATCAGCTAGAAACTATTTTAGCCGCTGTTAAAGCCGAAGTAATTGGCTTAGAAGAAGCTCAAACAGGTGAATTTGAACGTTATTCTATGCTTTCAAGTATGGGCACTAACGCGGCGAATATTAGCGATTTTTCAGCAAACTATAGCAATGCAAAAACACAAGCTAGCACGCTTTTAAATACGCTTGAGCCTCTTATTTTAAACTTTGCCGATACAATTATTGCCGACAACATGGAAGATTTAGTAAACAGTTTTACGCTAATTAACGATACCACTAAAGCACAAAGCTTAATAAATAATGGCGTCAATGGCGAAGCCGATCAGCTTGAGCTTTACATAGGCATGACCAACTTAGTCGCCTCTCGTGATGACTTTAAAGGCATAGCTATTGCCAGCGTAGATACAGACCACGACGGCTTACCTAACTTCTTTTTACCTAACACCAGCGATGAAGATATAGCCTTAGCTGGATTAATTGCCGACCAAGACGCCGATAACGATGGCGTAATTGATAGCGAAGACACTACCCCACTAGGTATTTAACTAAGAGCCGTAATAAATGCAGACACCGACTACCCTCGCGTGTCTGCTTTTGCTTTCTCAGGGTGTATACGCCGCAGAGCAGCAACAGCAGACCGAACCAAAAACACAGCCATGTAACGGCCTTAAAAATGAGCAAAAAGAGCGTTGTGAAGCACTTGAGCACATTGAAGTAAAAGGCCAGTACATAGGCATAGAAGTACCCGAAGTTATTGGGCGTTCTTACTTAAATCGTGACTTTATAAATGCCACACCTAAAGGCAACGGCGATATAAACGAGCTTATTGCATTGCTCCCTGGTGTACAGCTAAGCAACGAGGCTTACTCTATTGGTAGTTTGGCAGAAATCAGCGCACCAGAAATATCAATCTCAGGCGCACAGCCATGGCAAACTGGCTTTTCGTTAGATGGACTAAACTACAATAACCGCATAGACCCGGGTAGCAGCAGCCGCTTAAGCTCTTCATCAAACGATGTATCGGGCGGCGTGCAAAGCATGAATGTAAACTCCGATGTAGTTGAATCAATCACAGTGTACGACCATAACATTCCGGCTGAGTTTGGTGGCTTTTCGGGTGGCATTGTTGATAGTAAAACCAAAAGCGTATTTACCAATGACAGTTTTAGCTTTGGTGTGCGGGGTAATCAAAGCAGCTGGGGGAGTTATCACTTTATAGAAGCCGATCAAGACAGCTCTCAGCAAAATGTTGATCAAAGCACACTTGAAACGCCTAAGTATGAAAAAATCAGCTATAACCTGCGTGCTAATAAACAAATTAATAAGCGCCATGGCGTAATGATGAGTGTTAGTTACTTAACCAGCGACATCAGCGATTTGTCGTTAGGAGAAGTCAAAACGCAAAGCCGTAAAAACATAAATGCCATTGTTAAATATGGTTATCGCAATGGCTGGGTAGACGCATTAGATTTAACCCTAATGTATTCACCTTACGAAGTAGATGACTTTATAACCGACGCCAAAGACAGCGACTTCCATTTAGAAGGCGGCGCAGTAGGCGCGGTCGCATCACTTACCCAGCACTTTGATTTTGCAACCTGGCGCAGCAACCTTAATTTTAGTATGAGTGATAGCAGCCGAGAAGGCCCAGCGCACTTTTATAACTGGCTGCAAGCTAAAGGCAAAGATTGGGGACAATATGCCGACCAAGGCGATGCGCAAACACGCTACTCTCGCCAAGGAGGCTATGGCGCTTTAGATAACACCCAATACACCACCAGCTGGAAAAACACGCTAAATTTCAATTCATTTGAATTTGCAGGAACTGAGCATAATATTAAGGCCGGTATAGAGCTTATTCGCCAAGAAGTAGAGCGCGAACGCATACAAAATAGCTATAACTACGACTCCCCTATTATATGGTCTAGCGCTAGTACACCACTTAATTGCAGTGGTTACACGCTTGACTGCCAAGCGCTTGAAACCACTATATCTATTGACGAACTTGCAGCGCAGTTAGGGGGCGAAATTGATTTTAACAACCAAGATCACATAACAGCGTACAGCAACAATGTAACAGCCACCGCCCAGTATTTTAATGGCCGCTTAGTAACCCCAGCAGAGTATATAAATGTAGCGTTAAATCGCGCCTCGTTTTATGCAACAGATAGCATTACCTTAGGGCAATTAAGCTTAAATTTAGGTATGCGCTACGAATACGATGACTTTTTAGCTAATCATAATATTGCGCCACGTCTATCCCTTGGTTACGATGTATTTAACAACAACCGCACTATTATTAGCGCAGGGATTAACCGCTATTACGATTCAGCCATTATTGGTTATAAAGTAAAAGAGCAGCAGCGTTTTTCATACCGAGAGTACCGCCCAATTGAAAACGGCTACCTTCAAGGGTGGCTGCCGTCTAACTATACCGGCGCGTTTAAATACCGCTTTGATGATGTAAATACCCCCTACGATGACGAACTCGCATTAGGTATTGCGCATTCATTTGAAAAAGCAGGCAATATATCGCTCAAATATGTAAAACGTAAAAAGCGTCAGCAATTTTCTCAGGTTACCGATGAAGAAGCAGCTAGTGATGGCTATAAATACATTTATATGACTAACGAGGGTGATGGCAGCTCAGAGCGCTACTCTATCTCGTGGAGTGCACAGTTTGGTAAGCACTCTTTATGGGCCAATGCCTCCTACGCTGAAAACAAAATTTCAAACGATGAATACAGCGCTAGTGCAGAAAATACCCCCCTTGATGAACTCGTTTATTATCTCAATGCACAAGGCGAAGGCGAGCTTGTAACGCTTGGGCAGCTAGAGCAAATACGTACCAACTTTGGCACCCCAGTGTCAGGTGCGCTTGGCTGGAATGTTGATTGGAACAGCTCATTTAGTACAGGCTTAAATGTTACCTACAGTGACAGCTACACCAGCGCGGTAAGTACCGGGGCTAGCGAAAGTATTGGGCTTGAGCAAAGCTGTACAAGTTGCCCTGTAGAATCAAGCTTAGTTGATGTATACGAAGAGCAAGAAATACGCGCCAGAACCATGCTAGGGCTAAGTTTACGCTATAGCCATAACCTCACAAAAACCCAATCTATTGACATAAGAGCGGATATTTCTAATTTATTAAATGCCCGCGCTTACACAGTAAACGAAGGAGCATCAGGTATTGAGCCTGGGCGTATGTTTTGGGTAGGAGTTAGCTATAACTATGATTAGGTTATTAAGCATTTTTTTACTGTGCTCATTTAGCTTAAACGCCAAATCAACAAGTAGTAACGATTTACGCTCACTTTATAGTAAAGGCCAAGCTCATTGGCCTGCTATTCAAACCAGTGACGGAAGAAGCGTTGAGCCCATGTCGCTTTTGCCTGTAGCATCGCCTAAACCGGAGCATGTTGCACTAGGCGATAAGCTTTTTCATGATGTGCAGCTTTCACGTAATAATACCGTTAGCTGCGCCACCTGCCATGAACGCGACAAAGGCTTTCATGATGGCCGTACAACCGCCATAGGCATTGACGAGCAAGTAGGCACGCGTAACACCCCCGCTATTTTTGGTATTGATCAATGGCAACATTTTTTTTGGGATGGACGCGCAAGCACCGCTGAGCAGCAAGCGCTTATGCCAATAGAAAACCCAATTGAAATGGACTTAGATCCAAAAATAGCTTTAGCCCGAGTAAATAAAGATAAGAGTTACCGTGCATTTAATAAAAGCGCTTTTAATAGCAGCACCTTAACCACAGAGCAAATGGCAAAGGCCTTAGTTGCGTTTGAGCGCACATTAGCAGCGCCAAATAGCCGCTATAAAACTTTTTTAACGCAGCTTAATAAAAATCCACAGCAAGCAGTTAGTAGCCTAAGTGATAGTGAGTTAAATGGCCTGCACCTATTTAGAACTAAAGCTAAATGTATGACTTGCCATAACGGCGCACTACTCAGTGACAACCAATTCCATGGCACAGGGCTGCATTATTACGGCCGCCGTTTTGAAGATAAAGGCCGCTACGATGCCACCCACAACCCTGAACATATTGGCCAATTTAGAACCCCATCGCTATTAGGGTTAATGCAAACATTTCCGTGGATGCATAACGGCTTATTTGACGATTTAGCCGGTATTGTCGCCTTATATAAACATGGCGGAGTAAGGCCCAGACCACGAAAAAACCAACTAAACGACCAACACTTCCCTAAAACCACCGACCTGCTTATAAAGCTTAATTTAACCAAGCAAGAACAAGCAGACCTAGTGGCATTTTTAAGGATTTTATAAATAGTAAGCTACTCACTAAAGTGCGCGTGAGTAGCTTAGCGATATAAAATCGAGGCCTGGGTTGGGCTTTTTAATACCAGCGTTTGAATAATGAAAATACTTAAGTGACACGCTATGTTGCTCAGCCTCACCAAATTTCATGGCAATGCCTAGGCGGTCTTCAAACTGGTAATGTGTGCTTATGTTTTTTCCCGCAAATTTGGTGTCGTCTAATAAGCTTAAACCAATACCAAACTCGGCAAAAACGCGGTTCCCAGCAATACTGCCAATAGGATAAAAAATAACAGGCGAAAGCGATAAGCCTAAATTAGCGTCGTAGCGTTTTGGGTCATCGTATTCAAAAAAGTTAGCATTGGCTTCTAGGTAAATCTCTAGCTCTTCAAAGCCTTCTATTTGATAATCTAAGGCATATTGATAAGCCACCTTAATCCCTCGCACGTCTCCTTCACCTTGAATATAGCTCATCGAAAAGTAATCTTGTGCAGCCGTTGCAGCGCCTGCGTATAGCGTTATAGCTATTAAAAACAATTTATAAAGTTTCATGTTATTCACCTCAAGCAGCTCTATTTTTATTGCAATTGCTTGACCTAAACACAGCAAATTTAGCTGCTATAGATTAAGCAATGATTCAATGAGGTGCATACTAATTGCATTTAACTATTTTGATAATTGCAATTTAAGTGGAATAACTTTCTTCAATATATTGATAATTAAACAGTGCTTGAGCGCACGCTAACGTGTGTTGTTAATCGCTTATATTGCTGCTTAAAAAGCTGCCAACCCACAATACCCGACAAGGTATTACCGCATGCCATACCGATAAATAACCCTGTTAAACCGTAAAAATACGAGCCTAGCCAAAGTAGTGGTAAGTAACACAAAAATAGCCGCAATATAGAGATAAATAATGCCGTGGTCGCAAAGCCCAGCGCGTTACATACCGATACCGTGATCATACATACACCCAAAGCCGCGTAGCTCAGGGGCACAAATGCAAAGTAATCTGTTAGATTAGCAACTATTTCACTATTATTGCTAAGCGCATTTGCAAGCGGGTTAGCCGCACCTAGCATAATAACCGCTAATAAAATTTGTATGCCAATTACAAAACCGCACGCAAGTTTTACTACGCTTAATATTTGCCTAAGCTCGCCCCGCCCTTTTAAATTTCCAACAATGGGGGGCAGCGCCATGGTAAGCGCTAAAATTAAAATAATCGCAATATATTCAATACGGTTTGCAAGCCCCCAAGCTGCTACAGCAAACCCATCATACGCGGCAATCAGTGCCGTTACTATCATGGCTGAAATAGGCGGAATAAACTGTGAAAGTAAAGCCGGCGCCATCATTTTTGCAATGGCTTTTATTGCCTGCTCGGTGCGGTTTTTTAAAACGTCAAAGGTTACAAGTTCTCGTTTAATAAGTGTGTAAAACACCACTGCTAAGCCTATTGCAAAAGCAACACAGCTTGCCCATGCAGCACCCGCTAACCCCATATCAAAGGTAAACATAAACAATGGATCGAGCGCTATATTTAACACACTGGTTAGCACCATAATTCGCCCAGGCAATAAGGTTTCGTTATGGGCACGGCAAATGCTGTAACCAAAATAAAGCAGCGCTCCAAGCCAGCAGCTTATTAGCCAAGGCAACCAGTAAAGCTCGGTTAAATTAAATAACGAAGGCGTTGCGCCCAGCGCTAAAATTATAGGCTGCTGAAAAAGCCACAATGCCAAGCACAATAGCGTTACTATTACGGTGCCAATAAGTACGATTAAACTACCTAAGTAACGTGCATAGTGAACTTTATTTTCCCCAAGTGCAGTAGAAATGGTCGCAGTTGCCGCAATACCTAAGCCTACTTGTACTCCCACAATTACCTGAAAAATAGCAATACTAAAGGCAACTACAGCGAGCGGCTCAGCGCCTAGCTTAGCAATAAAAATACTATCAACCAGCTGGCTTCCCATAATAGAAAACAAGCCAACCAACATAGGCCATGTCTGCTTAAATAAATACTTTAAAAGTAATGATGTATTACGGCTCATAAGGCAGGCTCACTCTAAACTTAAAAATTTAAACGAGAAAAATACCGAAAAAAAAGGCGCTTATAGTAAGCGCCACAGGAAAAGTCACAATGAATAAGCTGCTAGTATATTTACACAACTAAGTATTGATAATATAGTTGTTTAAATAATCAGTTTATTGAAAAATTTGATAATGAACATTGCCCATTTAAATCTGTTTGTCAGAATCGCAACAACACATAATATTAGCTTAGCTGGCAAGGAGTTAGGTTTGTCGGCCGCGGTTTCTAGTGCCCAAATGAATAAGCTTGAAGAAACGCTCGGCGTTAAACTTATTCATCGTACAACCCGAAAAGTATCGCTAACCGAAGAGGGCCAAGCTTTTTTACCCCACGCCGAGGAAGTGCTTGCCAATGTTGAAATGGCACGCGCCTCGGTAGGTATAGGCAGTGTAACTCCACAAGGAAAATTGCGCATTACCGCCCCTGCTTCGTTCGGGCGTATGCATATTATTCCTGCATTGGCTGGATTTATTGAGCAATACCCCGACCTGACAATTGATTTACGCTTAAGCGATAGCATTATTGATATGGTTGGCGGTGGTTTTGATATAGCAATACGCGACGCCGCCCTAAACGACTCAACCCTTATAGCCCGAAAAGTTGCCCGCGATAAACGCTTAATTTGCGCATCGCCTAATTATCTTGCAAAACACGGCACCCCAACAACACCGCAAGATTTAAAAAATCATACCTGTGTTAATTTACATGGTTTAACTACGTGGTCGTTTATTACACCCGAGGGCACACAAAACATTAAAACCAATAACGTATTACAAGCCGATAACGGTGAAGCGGTGCGCGATGCGTGCGTGCAAGGCTTAGGTATTACGCTAATGTCGAGCTGGTGTGCCTATAAAAAACTACAAAGTGGTGAGCTGGTACAAATTTTACAAGACTACCCACTTGCATCCGACACCGCTATTTGGAGTGTTTACCCAAGTTCGCGTTTATTAGCGCCAAAAGTAAGGGCCTTTATAGACTACTTTAGCGGCTACTTTGGTGACGAACCCTACTGGGAAAAAATATAATTATTTAACCGTAAAATATAAAAGCACAAACCTAGGTTTGTGCTTTTTGCGCTTTAAATATATGGAGCTTTATTGGTAAACCTTGGGCAAGTAAAAACAGCAGCTGCTAACTTGTACTTTTATACTTCGTATTTAATCGTGTAAGTTTATTAAATAACTTAATAACAACTCCCAATAATGTTAATTAAAAGCTAGCCATGCATCTCAAACATATCAATAACTCTTTTAAAACTTTCATTTTATTTGCACAATTTATTGCCATACTAAAACCTACGTATATAAATCGTTTTGGGGTAAGTATGAGAACAATTAAACGAAGTCGTTTAAAAGCGCCTAGCGTTAACACTACAAAAACTAAGCTCGCATTTTGCCTGATTAGTGCCACGGTACTTTTAACTGCATGTGGCGAGCAGATAAAAAGCGAAAGTACACCTGCCTCCCCAGAAACTAAAAGCGCTAAAAACACGCTTATAAATACCGATGAATTTAATATTAAAGCCATGGTAAAGCTGCCACAAACTGTAGAGTGTACGCTTGAAAACGGCTTACAAACTCAGTGTGCTCAAGTGGTTTTAAAATATCAGCCCGACAACATTGAAGTCGGCCCTTTTTGCCCAGAAACACTCGACGACGTAGGCGGAATTTGGGATTGGGATGGCACCGATGCAGGGCTATATAGGTTAGATAAAGCATTTTTAACCATGCTTAGCGAGCAAGGTTTTACCTTTTACGATGAAGACGGCACAGTGCATATTGTTGATAACGCGACCATTCGCCCAACCGTTGATCATGCATGTATTAATGTATCGGTAGATAAAAGCGTAGAAATTACCGCCCTTTTACCACTGCACCCTGTTATGTCTGAGCAATCAACAGCGTTAGGCACAGTGTCTAAAGTGGGTATAGCGCTTGCGGGTGTGCCTATTTTTTCGGATGCGCCAAGTGTGCAACATACTGGGCATTTACCCGCGCTTGATACCTGCGCAGGTCATATTGATCCGGGCGGTTGGTACCACTACCACGGCACCGCCAGTGATATAGACAGCGTATATAAACACGAACATGTAAACGCCAACTGTAATAATTTAACGCAAAAGCCAAGCGCCCTATTTGGTTATGGCTTTGATGGCTACCCAATTTACGGAAGCCAAGAAATTGATGGTACATCCCCAACCGAGCTTGATAGCTGTAATGGCCACACAGGCCCCGTGGGTGAAAGCGGCATAGTTACTTACCACTACCATGCAAGTAATACATTCCCTAACTTACCTAAGTGCTTAAAAGGCGTGGTTGCACAAAATAATTTTACGACCACAGCACAAGCGGGTGTAGGGGCCAAGCCACCTGAAGGCACTAAAATCACTCGCCATGAACCACCTGGTGGAGGCGGTCCAAAAGCGGGTGGCCCTAACGGCGGCATGTCGCCACCGGGGTTTGCTGAGGCAGCTAACAAACTAGGCGTTAGCGAAGAAGCGCTTATGCAAGCAATGCAAGAAGCCGGCGGCCCTAATGCCGATTTAACGGTTGTAGCAAAGGCACTTAACGTAACACCGGAGCAACTAAAAACAGCCCTACCTGAAAAACCTAAACGGTAATTAACCTAAACTCTGGTTAGAGATTTACTAACATATTGAACCATAATGATATTTAAGTTTATTTTCTCTAGCCAGAGATTTTCAGTGAAAATAAGGTAAATTTACGCGTCAATCGCTGGCCTATTGCAAGTAATTTAAACGCGGTTAGCACTGAAAATAGCTGCTCGAGATAGATTTATTATCCAATAATTCAGGCTAATTATAAATTACGGCTAGTGTTAAAAGCACTTGCTGTAACAATTAGTTACGCAACTTATAGCCTATAAAAGTTCCTAAAATCGTCAAAAATGTAAGAAAACGTTGGCTTGTGTCAAGAACAGTAAACGTTAGTAAAAAGCTGTAAACACGCCCCTGTTATCGGTTACATGTCAGTTACCATTCAGTTTAAAGCGCTAGTATTGAACCCAGTTATGTAACAACATACACGAGGCACTAGTATGAAACTGACTCAATTACTCCCTGCTCTACTTGCCATAAGTGCAGTATCTGGCGCTGCATATGCAGCACCCAATGAGCGAGAAAACGCAAAAAGTTTTAATAATGAGCGCGCAAAACGCATCGAATACAAACGAGATGAGCGCCGCGATGACAAAAAACAGCGTATAGAATATAAAAAAAACGACCGTAAAGAGCGCAAACAAGCCAAACGCGAGCACCGCAAAGAGCAAAAGCGCAAAGTTGCCCATTACAAACAGCAGCAACGCACTCGTAATTATTTTAAACATAATCGCCACAACGTAGTGACCTACCGGCCTGGGCATTATTTTAATCATTTACCGCGCAATAGTGCTTCAATCAGATTTAATGGCATTACGTTTACATTTAGTGATGGTATTTACTACAGAAAAGCAAAAAGAGGCTACCACGTAGTTAAGCCACCAAGAGGCTTAAGAATACGCTCACTACCAAGGCATTATTCACACTTTAAACGCCATAATACCACTTACTATACCTACCAAAATGTATATTACGTGGCAGATAATAATGGTTATAGAGTAGTTGATGAGCCTAAAATAGTGGTTAATCAGGCTATTAAGGTAGGCAGTGCTAAAAATTATGATTTAGGGCAAACCTACGACACCCTCCCTATTTCGGCAGAGGCTGTCACGATTAACGATCAACAATATTTTAAGTACCAAGATATTTATTTTTTACCGCAAATAAACGGTGACGAAATAAAATATTTAGCGATAAATTTAGGGTAAACAATTTAGCTCAAACGCAGGGCAAGCTGCTTTATGCATCTTGCTCTTTTGACATTAAGTCGGCCATTCTTTGGTTAATTTCTTGCTCACTTAAATCTTCTTTATGGGTGCCTATGGTCCAAATATGCCCGAATGGGTCTTGTAGGGTGCCGGCTCTATCACCATAAAACTGGTCGTGCACTGGGCGTACTTCTGTAGCGCCAAGTTCAATTGCCTTTTTAAATACGCTGTCTACATCCTCTACGTAAAGCATTAAACTTACCGGTGTGCCACCAAGTGCATTGGGGCTTTTAAATGACTCATCTGGGCATGAGTCCGAAATCATAATATGGGAGTCGCCAATTATAATTTCAGCATGAGCTATACCGCCCTCTGGCAGCGGCATTTGCATTACTAACTGCGCATTAAATGCATCACGATAAAAACAAATAGCTTGCTGAGCACCTTCTATAATTAAGTACGGTGTTACCGAGCTAAACCCTTTGGGAATTGCTGAAACAGTCATAACGCTCTCCATTATTTTTTATGGGTGTATGTATTTAGCCTATAGGTTAAAAACACTTCTTTCAACGTGTTAACTCATTTAAGTCACTATAATTAAATTAGCCAATTTGTGGTCAATAACTATACTAGCTGTAATATATATCTTACTTTTATTTGCTTAGGACTTTTATAATGTTAGCTAAAATTAGCCTAGCCGCTAAAAAGTATAAAGTTCTGAAGTATTTAGTTTTAAGCTGGTGTGCTTTATTTGCCCACCAAAGCGTGGCTAAAGTTGTGATTGCCATTGTAGGTAAAACAAAAAACGACTCTTTTTATCAGCAAGCCTTCAAAGGCTGTTTGCACTTTAGTAGTGAGCACCCTGAAATAGAATGCAAGTACGATGGACCAAAAGACTTTCAAGACATTCGTAGCCAATCTATGGTCATTAATAGGTTAGTTGACCAAGAAATAGATGGGTTAATTGTAGCAACAACCGACTCTCAGCATTTGGTCACTCGTTCATTAATGGCGCTTAAAAGTAAAAACATTCCTGTTATAACGTTTGATTCTGATCTGCTTGAAAAACACCAACAGTACCGCCTAGCCTACGTAGGCAGTAACAACTTCGACTTTGGCGTTGCCTTAGGCGAGCAAGTAAAAAAACTGACCAGCAAAGCAAATAATACGCTTTGCATGCAGTCGGGGCACCATACAACCCCTAATTTAAACAAGCGTATTGCTGGGGTTAGGTATGCGCTGTCTGATCAAGCGACAGCACACCTATCAGGTAAAAACGGCTGGCGCGAACATAGTCGCTGCCCCTTATTTAGTTTAGGTAAGCGCGAAGAGTCACTAAAGCAGTTAATGCATTTATTAAAAATGGAGAACCCACCCATTTTTTTAGCTGTGGCGGGGTTTGCACAGTTTAACCCTCATTACGTAAATGCCTTAGCGCCTTTTAAGCAACGTATTGCCGATAAAGACATTATTATTGTTTCTGCCGATACAGAAGAAATACAGCTCAATGTGTTAAGCAGGGGTCTCTCTTCGGCTAACATAGGGCAAAACCCTTTTGAAATGGGCCGCTTGAGCACCAAGCTAATGCACGACTACATTTTATATAATAAAAAGCCTGCGCAATCTCACTACTACACCGACTTTCATTACTGTACCCAAAGTAACGCCTCACAGTGCACTGTTAATCATTAAAATTTTACCCAGTTAACTGTGGGTTATGCCCTCTTAAGTACGATGCAGTGCACTTTAGCCAGCGTATTATTGCTCTAAGTTTAAGCGTTGGTGCCACTCTGCAATGCTTTCATCGGGGTATTCATCAAACTGTTTATCATTCTTTTGAATATGCGGTGTGACCCAATTGGCCTTACTAGCAAGCATTAAATGGGTGCGCTCTGGCGGTACGGGTAATTCGCTGTCTATTGCGCCAGCAAAGGGATGAACTTGCTCAGGCCATCGCGAATCATATAACCACAAGTTACTGCTGCAGTGTTTACAAAAATGGCGCTCAGCAGGGCTGGTTTTATCACCCACTTTGGCATGATAAATAGTAATATGTTCACGCCCTGTAACCTCAAGCGTGCTGTATTGTGCGTTCAAGTTTATAACAAACCCGCCACTGCCGGCCGTTTTACGACAAATAGAGCAGTAACATAAGTTATAAGGATAAGGGTGTTTAGAGCTCACACTAAACGTTACTTTGCCACAGTGGCAAGCGCCTTTAAGCTTCATAATAAATCCAATTAGTTACTGTTTAAGAGTTAATACCATAACCAGTTAGCCATAAAAAACCACACTCTTTACAGGGTGTGGTTATGATTTGCTAAAGCGTTTTGTTCTAACGCTGCCAAAATCTTAAATTGCGCAATGTTTCAATAAATTTATCTGCAGAGTGCATGTTTAAATCTATCCACCCATCGTCGGCTTTACCATCAAGCCCTGCGGCTTCAAATAATGCCATGGCATCTTTTGTGTAGCCTATGTATTTCATGTGCGCGAACGCATCGCTCACAAAGTCTTTTGCCTCAGGGATACCAGCAAGCTTCTCAGCGCCCCCTTGCGTTGCAAGTACCATCACCGCATCGTAAAGCACCGAAGGGCCGCCATTAATTACTTGATCCGCTGCTACATGCTTACCTTTACTACAACATGCACCACCTACTTGTGCGGCCACAATTTCGTAGTTAGCACCTTCAGCGTCTAAGGCATTTGTAACCGAATTAAAAATATCAGCATCAAAGCCATCGCTCACTAAAATACCTAACTTACGACCTTTAAAGGTATCTGGCGCATTTTTTAAAATACTTAGCGCATCTGATACAGGTAAATCGTTACGCGTTGGCATAGCAGCTTCAGCCGGCTCTGGCATATCTTGCAGGCGCAGGCCTTTTGCAACCTCTTGCGCTAAAGTGTTATCTACATTTAATAAGTGCGAAACCACACGCTCACGAATCGGCACATGCTCTACTTTTGAAAGCTCAAATACAAACGCATATTGAATGTGCGCTTGCTCTACGTCTGTTTGGCTTAAGTAAAATTGGCGCGCTTGGCTGTAGTGATCACTAAATGTTTCTGAGCGATAACGCAGCTTATCTCCACCGCTTACTTCTGGCTCGCTTGAGCTTTTAAAGCCATGCACTGGGCATTCGCGGGGGTTATGCTCATCGCCGCTCCAGGAGTTTGGCTCGTAGTTAGCACGCCCTTTAGGGTTATGCATTGCCATGTGGCCATCTTGTTGAAAATGACGCATTGGGCATTTAGGCGCATTAACCGGAATGTGCGTAAAATTAGGACCGCCTAAGCGTTTGGTTTGAGTATCTAAATACGAAAAGTTACGCCCTTGCAGTAATGGGTCGGGTGTAAAATCAAGCCCAGGTACAATGTTTTGAGTACAAAAAGCAACTTGCTCTGTTTCGGCAAAAAAGTTATCAACTACACGGTCAAGCACCATGCGGCCCACAATTTTTACGGGTACTTGCTCTTCAGGTATAAGCTTGGTGGCATCAAAAACATCAAATTCAAATTCATCAGCAAATTGCTGATCAAACACTTGTACACCCAGCTCCCACTCTGGGAAGTCGCCTTTACCAATAGATTCCCACATGTCTCTGCGATGAAAATCAGGGTCAGCACCATTAAGTTTAAGTGCTTCGTTCCACACTACTGACTGCATACCGGCTTTTGGTTTCCAATGAAACTTAACAAATTTTTCATCGCCATTTGCATTAATAAATTTAAAGGTGTGAACACCAAAGCCTTCCATAAAGCGTAAAGAGCGCGGTATGGCTCTATCTGACATGGCCCACATAATCATATGAATTGACTCAGGCGATAAACTTACAAAATCCCAAAAGTTATCGTGCGCGGTTTGCGCTTGTGGAAAACCACGGTCTGGTTCAGCCTTAGCTGAGTGAATTAAATCAGGAAACTTCATCGCATCCTGAATAAAAAATACAGGTATGTTGTTACCCACTAAATCCCAGTTTCCTTCTTGGGTGTAAAATTTAACAGCAAACCCGCGAACATCACGTGCTAAATCGGGAGACCCTTTATTCCCTGCCACAGTTGAGAACCGTGCAAATACCGGTGTTTTTTCACCTTTGCGCTGAAAAATATCAGCACAGGTTAAATCTTCAAGCGTATCGTAGGTTTCAAAATAACCATGAGCACCGTAACCTCTGGCATGTACCACACGCTCTGGAATGCGTTCGTGATCAAAGTGAAACAACTTTTCGCGCATTACATGATCTTCTAATAAACCTGGGCCGCGCTTGCCCGCACGTAATGAGTTTTGATCGTCGCTAACAGGGCAACCTTGTGCGGTGGTCATCGTTGGGTATTCATTAGAAGCCTTTTGATGTAATTCGCCACCATGCCCTTTATTACCTGAGTATTTAAATGATTCAGCCATGTTTAGTCCTTCATACAATTTGATTTAATGGGTCGATAGTTTTTATGGGCTTTAAATTAAAAGCGACTATGCAAATGCAAAATAAAGACCAGCCATCCAACCTAGTAAAAAAGGCCTGTACAGACAAAAAAGTAGTATTTGAGGTAATTTATAAAAGAAAAAATTACACAGGCGTGTAACTTTTTCAGACAAAAAAAGAGCACTTAAAAGTGCTCTTAGGTTTAAGCCTTAATCTTTATTCTCGTTGACTAAAATAACTTTACGATGTGGGAATGGAATTTCGATATTGTTTTCATCAAGGGCTTTTTTAATCAGCTCTGGCACCGTGTATAAAATTTCGAAGTAGTGCTCGCCTTTACAAAAAGGTCTTACTAAAAAGTCTACCGAGCTGTTGTTTAGTGTTTCTACTTCAACAAAAGGAGCTGGGTCTTTTAGTATGTGTGGGTGAGCCTCAAGCACGCTATCAATAACTTTGCGAACAGCGTCGGTGTTTTCATCGTATGCCACACCAAAGTGCATATCTACGCCGCGAATAGGGTGATGCGAATGATTAATAATTTGCGCTCCCCAAATTTGGCTATTTGGGATAATAACTTGCTGATTATCGAACGTTTGCAAAATAGTTGTAAACATATCAACCTCGGTAACTTTACCAAAGCGCCCTGCGGCTTCAATAAAGTCGTTTACTTTGTAAGGTCTAAATATAAGTAACATTACACCTGCAGCTAAGTTAGACATAGCACCTTGCAGCGCTAACCCAATAGCTAAACCTGCCGCACCTAATAGCGCAATTATTGAAGCTGTTTGCACACCAAAGCGGTTTAACACGGCAATAAATACAAACGCTAAAATAACATAGCGCGCCATACTGCCTAAAAAGCGAAACAGCGTGTCATCAAAGTGAGTGTATTTATGGCATAAACTAATAATCATATTACGCACTTTACCCGCAAGCCATAAGCCTATTAGTAATATAACAATTGCCATTAGAATATTTGTTGCCCACATTACTGCTGCCGGCAAATACTGATTTACATCAATATTATTTATTATCTCGTCCATTTTATTGTTCCTGTTAGACTGGTTGTAAATATAAAATCACATTAAACACTTTATATTAACTTTTTATTAACTAAATTACGAATTTTTACTTATTCGCTGTATTTGCCTTTCATTTTTATCACCAATAACAGTTACAAAAACAAATCAGTACATAAATTGACCGAAAATATTTTTTATTGCGTATATATTGTTCAATTTGTAAATAAAGCCAATGTGTTCTAAACCTTTAAGAGACACCTTGTTAAGGAGCGTTGTTATGCCAACAACAAATACGATTAATAAACACTCTGAATTTGCCCGCTGCATTGAATGCAATAAGGTAAACACATTTGCGGCTTTTCACTGGCTAGCACTGGCATTTAAAGACATGACCCGTGCGCCCATATTGAGCCTTATTTACGGGGTAATATTTACCCTTATTCCTGTTGCTATTGTTTACTCGGCAATGTTTACAGGTACATATTTAGTAATACTGCCTGCAACCGTGGCGTTTGCATTAATAGGCCCAGCCTTTGCGGCAGGCCTTTACGATGTAGCATGGGAGCTTGAAAAAGGGCATAAACCCACACTTAGCCACTCTATAAAGTCGATGTTTAGAAACCCAGTAGGCGAATGGGGCTTTGCAATAATGCTAATGGTTATCATGATTGCTTGGATGCGTTTAGCCGCGCTTGTGCATGCTTTATATCCTAGCCACGCCAATCCCACCTTTGAAGAGTTATCGGCGTTTTTAACGTTAGGCAGCATAATAGGAGGGGTATTACTGGTGACTGTATTTTCGCTTTCTGCTTTTGCTCCACAAATAATGATGGAGCGCCGAGTAGATATTATGACCGCTGTAATAAGCTCTATGAACGCTGTAAAAACTAACTTTGCCGCTATGGTGGTATGGTCAATTTGTATATTTTTATTGGTAGCTGTTGGTTTTGCTACCGGCGCCACGGGCTTTATTGTAATTATGCCTTTGCTTAGTTACGCCAGTTGGCATGCTTATATTGCAGTTATTAAAACCAAAAAACCTCGTGGTTACGAGTAACAACCAACCACTTAAAGTTCCAACCACACTGACTAAAAATAGCGCCAAAAGGCGCTATTTTTTTATTAACCTAGCAAAGCAAGCTTTGCTTAAAATACCCAAATAGCATGTAAAAAGGGCTGGTTTTCTATTTTATTAGTCCCTAACTTGTTGTACCAATAGCGCCACTCTACCCCTACCATTAACTGTTGCGGGTTTAAATTAAAGTTTTGCCCTACATCCCAATGCACAGCGGGTTGAGCAAGCAACCACTCATTAACTTTATTGCCTAGTTCGTCATCACGTCCAGAAATATATTCTACGTGGCCGGTAAAATAAAATGCTTGGCTAGCTAGTGTAAAAGGTGCACCCCATGCAAGGTCTATAAAAATGCTGTTGTCTTGCTTGGCTAGCTGATCTTTATGCACGCCGCCGTTGGCATCAATGTAACCTGCAAAAGTGGTTGTTAAAAAATCAAAGCCTGGGGCATCCCAGCTGAGCTTGATGCCTGGGGTGTATTTCATTAACCCCTCTTCACCGGCGTTTATACCAAACACTAAACCTGTGTCTTTTATTGCACCGTAACGCACAGAGGTATCAAAGGCTTTTGATAAGCTAAGTGTTGTGTACCACTCGCCATAAATACCCGTATCTTGAAAACCATCACTAAGGCTGTCGTTTAAAAAGTCGATAAAAAAGTAGTTATCACCTAAATCATGCTCTGAGGCATGCTCTATGGTGTAGGTGCGTGTAAATGACGACTCCCCGGTAAAGGGATTTAAGGCATCGCCAAAATTTGTGTGAAGCTGTGTGACGCTCCAATTTTCTGCTAGTGCTGAGTGAGACAAAAGCAGTATAGATGTTGTAAACAGTGTTTTTAAAAAATTCATGATTTATTTACATAACCCCAATTAAAATGCGGCGGGAGTATATCAGTGAGCATTCACCAACTAAAGAGATTAAATAAGTACAAAGGCTGATTTTTAAAATCTAAGCAGTAAAGCCCAGTAGCGCGGCTTTAAAAGAGCAGCGTTAGCCCTTTATAAAACACCTGAATTAATCATTACGCAGGTAATAAATAAGCGCCTTTATATTTTGTATACCCTTGCTTAGCTTATTTACTGGGTTTTATTTAGAGGTTGTAGCACGTGCAATATTAAGGTGAGCTTTTAAAGGTAATTTAATAACGGCGTGAATTGTAAGGCTAGGTACATTAGGTAGCTGTATTACACAGACTGTGCCTTATTGAGCATAAACAAATTTCAACTCAATCGATAAACAGCCACAGCTTTTTTACTACTGTGCACAATTTACAAAAATAAGTGCATAAAATTCATATTCTACGCCTCTCCCTTTTTAACCCTACGTACCCAATTAAAAATAAAACACTAAATATCAATAGTTTAAATAAATAAACTTGGTAGGCATAGGCTTTGCTTCATGTATTGCAAGTTAAATGGTAGCAATGGCTACATACAACAAATTACACAACGGGAGACATTATGAGTAACTCACAACACCCAATTGAATTTACAGCCCCAGGTATGGATAACGAATCAGCAAAAAAAACAATTGAAACACTCGATAACCGACTCGTAGCACTTTTAGACTTACAACTTACTTTAAAGCATATTCACTGGAATGTAGTAGGCCCAAGCTTTATTGGTGTGCATGAAATGTTAGACCCACAAGTCGATGCTATTCGCGAAATGACCGACACCATCGCAGAGCGTATTGCTACATTAGGCGGTACGCCACAAGGTACACCTAAGTCAATTGTAGATCGCCGCACATGGGAAGAATACTCATTAGGTAAAGCCTTTGTAGTAGAGCATTTAGGTGCATTAGACAAAGTATACAGTGGCGTAAACGCCGACCACCGCAAAGCCATTGGCACGCTGTCTGAATTAGACCCAGTATCAGAGGATATGATCACCAGCCAGCTAGGTGACTTAGAGCAGTTTCAATGGTTTGTACGTGCACACATTGAATCGTCTGCAGGTAAACTAAATCATTAATTTATTACCCACTTTACCATACAAGGAATGTTAATAAGAGTTAAAGGACTAATAAAGATACAAGGATACGTTACATAAGTAGGTACAGGATGAAGTGCAAACTACAAGGACTCGTTGCTTATTACATAAAGGATGTAGTAAATGCACCAAGGATGACTAAAGCTTGCTAACGGATTTGGTAAACCTACAAGGATTGTTAAAATACAAACGCCTAGTATAGGCATGCTAAGCGTTTGTATTTTTTACCACTTTAAAGCTTAAAACTATCCCAAGGACCAGTAATAGCCAACGTTTTAGTTGGCATGTATACGTTTACAAACAAGGTTTGCCCGTCTGGTGAAAAACACGCCCCAGCAAGCTCTGTTTGCGCATGCAATTTAGCAAAGTTATACACCTCTCCTTTAGGTGTTACTCCGCGTAAATGGTTATTCACCGTGTCTGTGTATTGATCCTCACATACAATTAAATGCCCGTTAGGTGCTACCGTTAAATTATCACCAAAGTTGTATAACGACTCGTTTGTACTTTCTACAAATAGTTGTATTTTACCAGGCTCATTTTGCTCTAACTCAGTGCCTTCGTTTTTTGAAGGTGTGTACTTCATTACCTGACCTAACTGCTTTTTGCCCCCATTAGTACAGCAAAAATAAAGCTCATTTTTACCCCAATGTATTCCCTCTCCTCTTGCAAATAAGGCTGCACCGTTTTTATAACCTTGCTTACGTAGGTCATCATTTGGGCTTTTAGGGTCTGTGAGCGTTATCCATTCAACTAAAAGGTCGCTGTGTAATGGCATGGCCGGTGAATCCCAATTTCGGCTATCAAACTGAGGCTGGTTTTTAATTACCATCGCTTGCAATGTGCCGCCTTTATTTAACTTATCGCGATGATGAGGAATAAACCGATAAAACAAACTATCGCCTCTATCTTCAGTTAAATAAACAATACCGGTTTGTGGGTCTATTGCGGCGGCTTCATGATTAAAGCGGCCCATATCATATAATGGCTCAGGCTTAATTAAGCCTTTGGCGCTGGCTGGTACCTCAAAAATGTAACCGTGAGATTGAGACAAGCCATCGCTTTTATCCATAACGGTTTCTTCGCAGGTTAGCCAACTGCCCCACGGCGTTACACCGCCTGAACAGTTTCTTATTGTGCCACACAGCGATAAATACTCTTGCTCGCGCTTTTGCTCTTTTAAGTTATAAATTATATGGCTAGTGCCCCCAGGCAAAGCTACACCATTTTTAAATGAATCATAGGCTAAGGGGGTTTTGTGATTACTAATTAAATCAGATGCTTTATTAATGTGTTTAGGTTGTAACTCATGGTTACGTATAAGGGCTACGCGTTCGTTATCTAATGCAATACAACCCATGCCATCGGCACGGTCGGGTACGTCTAAACCATCATCCATTTTATCGCCAAGTGCCGATATAACCCGATAACTAAAGCCTTTAGGTAAATCTAATAAGGCCTGAGGGTCGGCTATTAATGGGCCATAAGCAGGTAACTTAGTCGTTACTTCAGGTAAAGCAACGTTACCCATTGCGCTGCGCGATAAGCCAATAAACGCAAGCGAGCCTGCACTAAATAAAAACTCTCTTCTAGAAACCATTATTTTATTCCCGTGTTTTTTATTAAATCTATAGTAAAGGAAATAACTCGCTAGAAGTGCGGCGCTTTGCTAAATTCATCAAAATGTAATAATGTAACATTCCATCCGTACCAGATATCAGTTAATTCAACTTTAAATAATTGCCCTCACTGTTTAATAGTAGGATAGTAAGTTACTCAAATAACAACGGCTTAATTAGGAGTATCATGATCAAAGTATTACTAGCAACCAGCTTAATGGCCTCTTCATTCGCAGCTTTAAGTAATCCACTCACCGTTGAAGAACAACGCATCAGCAAAGCACAAACAGCTATGCCCACTGTGTTAAACGCCTTTAATAAAGAAGTAACCACCTTTGAGCAACAGTTTAAAGCGCTCAATAATTTTAAAGAGGCAAAGCAGCTCATTCAAACCTATAGTTTTGAGCTGTGGGAAAGCGCTAAGCAACGCATCATTAAAACTAACAATTACGACGACCGAGCACTTTACTGGGCGCGCTTGCTTTCAAGCAAAATAATACGTACAACCGAAGCTAACGTTGAGCTATCTGACGCGCAAATAAATACGCTGCTAAGCATGCTTGAAGAGGGCAGCCGAGGCCGCACCGATTTAGCTTTTTCATCAGGCAGTGATAAAAAAATTATACTTACCGGATTTGACCCTTTTTTACTCGACAAAAATATCAACCAAAGTAACCCATCTGGGGTCGCCGCATTGTTACTCGACGGCCAAGTTATTAATTACAATGGCGTTAGCGCCGAAATTAACACGGTTATGGTACCAGTACGCTACGAAGACTTTGACCAAGGTATAATAGAATCACTCCTTGCCCCCTACTACGCACTTAACAACGTCGACATGGTTGTAACGGTTAGCATGGGCAGAACCGAGTTTGATTTAGAGCACTTTCCTGGTAAACGCCGCAGCGTAACCGCGCCAGATAACGCCAATATTGTCTACGGTGGTACGCAAACAAGCCCTGTTATTCCCAAGCTAAATGGCCGCCCACTACCTGGTAATGAGTTTGTAAAATTTAG
Source organism: Pseudoalteromonas sp. CST2 (assembly GCF_028599385.1). Classification (NCBI taxonomy): domain Bacteria; kingdom Pseudomonadati; phylum Pseudomonadota; class Gammaproteobacteria; order Alteromonadales; family Pseudoalteromonadaceae; genus Pseudoalteromonas; species Pseudoalteromonas sp. CST2. The sequence continues at coordinate 336,217 of NZ_JAQREO010000001.1, read as the reverse complement.
CCTACCAGTAAGCGCCATGCAAAACGCCAAAGGCCCATATAAAGTAATCGACAACCGCGAAGTAACTACACTTAATAAAACCTTTAAAGCCGGCTCGTACGGCGCGCTTAAAAACAGTGTTGCGGTAAATGGCGGCGGGGGTGGTTATTTGTCTAACGAAATATCGTATCGTAGTATTCGCCTGCGTGACGCGCTAAATTCGAGCATTCCTACTGGGCATATCCATACCCCGCGTATTCAACAGTTTGAACCCGAAACAGAAGCCAACATAGTTAAACAAATTAAAGCAATGCTCACGCAAAGCTTAGTGGCATTATAATAAAGCTAAGCAATTAATATACATAAAAAAAGGGCAATATTAATTGCCCTTTTTTACTTTTTAAGCGTTAGCTCTTCGGGTAATTAGATGGGAAAAACGCACGTTTGGCTTCTTCATCAAACTCTTTTTTAAAGGCGACATCGGTGCCAATTTTGCGTGCACGCGCAACCGCTGGGCGGCTATCAATGCTTTCAAACCAACGTTTTAAATTAGGGTATGGTGCTAGGCCTTCTTCACCAAGTACTACTGGCGCTTTATCAATCCAACCCCAAGCAGATACATCAGCAATGGTGTATTCATCACCCACTATAAAGTCGCGACCTTCAAGGTGTGCATCAAGCACTTCGTAATGGCGCTGCGCCTCACGCAAGTAGCGGTTAACTGCGTAATCAAGCCCTTCAGGCGCCATGTGTCTAAAGTGTACACTTTGCCCCGAATACGGCCCAAGGCCCGATGCTATAAACATTAACCATGAAAGCATTTCGGCGCGATTCTCTGGCTTACCTGCTAACTTACCGTGTTTTTCGCTTAGGTACATTAATATAGCGTTCGAATCAAACACACGGGTTTCACCATCAACAATGGCTGGTGCTTTTGCGTTAGGATTGATGGCTTTAAACTCAGGTGCGTGTTGCTCACCTTTTAAGGTATCAAGTGGCACAAGTTCAAACGGTAAGCCTGTTTCTTCTAAAAACAAAGCAACCTTCATTGGGTTAGGTGTATGGTGAAAATAAAATTTGATCATAAAACGCTCCTAAAAGTAGTAGCTACAATTAAATCACAACTTGAGCAATCGTTCAAATAACAAAAAAATAGTTAGCTAAAGTACTTAACCAAACAGCTCACTTGTATTAACCCTGCACCAATATAAGCAAATATAAAGCGCGCTTCTTCTTGTGCCTTTTTAATAAATGCCACGGCAAAAGTAACTACAATAATAATTATACTTAATGCTAAGCCATATAAAAAAGAGCCACAAAAGTGAGGTAAAACAGCAAGTAAACACGCAATAATTAATGCGCCATAAAAAGCTACAAGCATACGAACGTTAAACAATATCCCAAGCAATGCAGTTATAAACGCAAACGCATATAAAATTACAACTTCCCTAGGCCACGCGTAACTTAGTGGATGTTTAAAATTAAAGTTTGTAGAGTTTAAACTAGTAACCGCAGACGAAGTCGCGTGTATAAAAATACTAACTAATAAAGCGCCGATAAAAAATGCAGCAAATGCCGAAACGGCACCGCCACCTGTATACCCTGCCTTCTCTTTTTCTATCACTATAACCACAACACTCAGTGCCGCACTAAGCTGAAACCATTGCCAGTAATCGTTACTAAAAAGGGGGATTGCTGCAAAGCCAATAACGGGAACTAATATTTTGGCTTCTTCGTTTTTGTGTAATAAATAAAAAGCCATAATAGCTATATAAAACAGTGCCGTTACATCGGGCATAAAATCTACTTCCTTTTAAATTTCAACACTATTTCTACATTTAGGGAATGCACTACAGCCAAAGAACGTATTTCCTATATTAGTACCTTTCTTTGCTTTACGTAGTACCATTTTCTCACCGCAACGTGAGCATATCTGAGTTTCTGAGCGTTCTTTTTTTGGCGCCTGCTTATGTTCAATAATTGTTTTTACATGGCTTACATGTTGGCGATTTGTTTTAAAACTTGGCTTTAATTTTCCGCTTTCAATTGTATTTACTATATCGTTTTTAGTATTAGCACTAAGTACTCGCTCGGTTTTACTTTTAATGTACTCAATACTGCCGCGTGCAAACCTAACATTTTCAGGTAGTTTAGTTTTAAATGTGCTGTCGCCAATAAAAATAATAACCGAAAATAATGCGTTACTGTTTATGTTTAAACACGACTCAAGTGTTTTTAAATGCTTGTAGTTTTGATGCAGTGGGTTTTGAAATTTTGGTGAGTGTTTAAAAATTTTTTGTGTCCACATTTTTTGATTTGCTGAACCAAAAATCCAACCTTTCATGTTTTTAGTTTCCAGCACAAACACACCAAACTCAGACACAATAATATGATCAATTTGCGTAGTACCATTTTCGATGCCGTTTTCAAAAGTAGGCAGCGTCACATTTTTAATTAACGTGTAATCTGCCTTATTTAAAAACAGTTTAATTAGCACATTAACTTGCCACTCTCCCATCGCTCCTTTAAACCAAGGTGTTTTAAAAACCCCAATACAAATAAACAGCGGTACAAAGTACCAAAGTTGGCCTAATAGCGTGACCAAAATCGTAGAAAAATCCATATTTAGTTAATCCTTTAAGCTATACAAATGGCAATAATAGAGCCGCGAAATTTAAAAAATAAACTAGCAGTACACGTAATAATGCACGTTCAATACTAAACAAATTTAAGCATTGTTTTTAATACGCCCTTTCTAAGGCATGTTCATTAACATGTTCAATTAACTCAGGGAAAAATGCTAAAAATACCGATTCTAACTCATGGTAGTTTTGCGCTATATCCTCAGCGGAACCTGCAAAGTTATTAGTAAAACGAATGCGTTTGGCTATGTTATCAAGCGCAAGCCCTACCCCTTCTATAGTTTCGTATTCTTTAAACCAATCGTTTGTAGTCATGCTGGTTACAACATGCTGCATGCGCGCTGGCATAACCGCTATGCGCTCATTTAAAAGTGCGTAGCTGCTGCGTTTAAAATCATTTAAAGGGTGTTTGTTAAATTGCTGCCAATGCCTAATTAAAAAGTGATCAAACAGCACGTCAATCGCTACGCCTGCAAAGCGCTTTCGCTCGGGCGAAAAGTACTGTTTAGTGGTTTTTACTAAAGCGTGTGAGTCGGTAAATTTATCGACTAAGTAATGGTTTTCTAGTGCACTTTTAACGCTATTGGGCAGGTATTCTGCGTGCCTGCGTCCACCAAAATCACCTAATAAATTGCCAAAGTGTGAATCGGCTGTAGGCTTTGCTAAGTAAAGGTGAGCTAAATAATTCAACGTAATCCCAATGGGTTTAAACAAACTTAATTTTGCCAAATAGTAACGCACATTTAAGCGAAACTCACACGAGTGTTTAGCGCACTCCCTGTGTATTTACCTAACACTTTAGTTTGAAAATTATACAAACACTCTGTAAAGCCGTTGCACTCAATTCAGCATTAAATATTTAAAATAGAATTATCAATCACTTAAAATTTAAAAATCGCTGGAATATATATTGCTACTTAGCGTATTTAGCACTCAAACATGTATAGCTCTTTTTATTAGTGAGTAGTTTAAAGGAGCATAAAACATAGGTTAAATCAGTTATGGATATAGCTATATTTTTTAAGTCGTTACTATTACTGGCCTTTTTTTTAACGCTAGGTAATTTAATTAAGTACACATTTTTAAGGGGCTTAATTGTGCCTTCATCGTTAATTGCTGGCGTATTGGCTCTTTTATTAGGGCCACAATTACTCGGTGAGCATATTAATTTGTCGCTCCAAGGCACTAATTTATGGATAGATGAAAAAGTCACAAGCATATGGAAAGAGTTACCTGGGTATTTAATTGTAGTGGTGTTTGCAGGTTTATTTTTAGGTAAAAAAATACCTACAATTAAACAATCGCTAAACCAAAGCCTACCCAATTTAAGCTTTGGCTACAGCATTGCCATAGGCCAATATGTTGTGGGTATGATCACGGCATTATTAGTACTTGCCCCTTTATTTGATACCAACGAAGTTGCCGGCGCACTCATTGCGGTGGGATTTCAGGGCGGGCATGGCACCGTAGCTGGCCTGCAATCCACTTTTGAAAGTATCGATTTTGCAAAAGGTATGGACTTGGGGTTAGGTATAGCAACAATAGGCCTTATAAGCGCCATCGTATTAGGGACTATTATGTCTAACCGCACCGATGGGGGCGACCAAGAACTTGAAATTAGCCACGACGAAAAAGTAGAAGTAAAAGACCGCCCGTTTGGCCTGCACTTTGCTATTTTAGGCACGGTTGTTATTGTTGCTTGGCTTATTCTTAGTGGCTTACAAGTAGCCGAAAAAAACCTTTTTGCCGATTCATCGGTAAAAATACTTGAGTACATGCCTTTATTCCCCATTGCGATGATGGTGGGTTTAGTGGTGCAAATAGTGCTTAATAAATCAGGCATGGGTAACTTAATTAGTCACTATCAAATAAATCTGCTTTCTAACCTCTCCCTCGATTTACTAATAATTGCCGCACTGGGTGCGCTTAACTTATCGGTACTTGCTAAATATTGGCAAAGTATTTTAATTTTAGGCGCAGTGGGGGTTGCCTATAGCGCAGCTATTTACTTTTTCTTTGGTGGGTGGTTTTTCCCAAAAGATTGGAAAGTGAGAGGAATTGGCGAGCTTGGGCAATCTATGGGCACTACGGCGGTTGGGCTGTTAATGCTAAAACAGGCTACCTCAAACCCAAGCGAGCATATTCGCCCCTTTAGTTACAAACAACCACTTTATGAGCCTGTGGTTGGCGGCGGTATTGTTACTGCCCTTGCACTTCCTGCCATTGCTAATTTTGGGCCGTGGGCATTTACTATTATTATGGCGGTTATATTAGCCTGTGTAGTGGGTGGTTTTGCCTTTTATAAACGCCGCAAACACAAAAGCGAGTAGCCTAATTGCGCTATAAAAAAGCCGCTACAACTTTTGTAGCGGCTTTTTTATGCATTGGTTTTTTACTTGTACAAGTAACTAATTATTCGACTTAACCCAATTTCCATTATCATTTTTACTGTAGCTATTTTTAACTGCAGACCAAGCCACTTTATGCGCTGTGGTTTCGCGGTCGTCGCCGTTTTTTCTATCGCTTGGGTCCTCGTAGGTATCCCACGCGCTATTAAACGCCTCTTGATATATCTCTTGGGCATGTTTAGGTAAGTTACTTTTTACCGAATCCGGTAACTCGTTTGTGTTTTGATAAGGCATAAATAATCTCCGTATTACTTAATTACGCCGCACGCAACACGTTTACCGCCGCCACCTAATTTCTTGGGTTCGTCGGCATAATTGTCGCCCCCTTTGTGGATCATTACTGCGTGCTGTTTAAGCTGCTCAAGCTTGAGCCTTGGCGCTAAAACAGGCGATTTAGCTTCGCCGCGCTCATTTACAAATAACGCAGGTAAATCGCCTAGGTGGCCATTACTCCAGGGTTCATCATGGTGTTTAGCGCTGTTAGGATCAAAGTGCCCACCAGCAGCACCGGCCGGTACAACTTTACCGTTTTTTTGCTTTGGCTCGCAGCTAGCATATTGATGAACATGAAAGCCATGCTGCCCAGGCGTTAAGCCTTTAAGCGCTGGGGTAAATACCACCCCGTGCTCATTTTCTGTCAGTGTAACGGTGCCAAGTAACTCACCTTGCCCCGACTTACTTACTGCATGCATATCAACATCTACATTCGCCAATGCGCTATTTTGTAGCATTGCAGCGGTAAATAATATGGCGCAAGCTGGTTTAAAAATACGTGCTACGCTTTTTTTAGCGGTTGAATCAAACTGTAAACAATTCATCGTGCTCTCCTTATGTAGTATCTGTTTTGTAAATAACGCGACTGCTCAGTTATTAGGTACAATCTCTATACCAAGCTCACTGTAGGCAAAAAATTTCACCTGCGCTAAACGTAACGCATTGATTAAAAATAAAATAAACAAAGCTAGATAATTAACCACTACACATACTTAAAATTTACTGCGTGTTTTTGCTTAAACGCTATACAAAAACTAGTGCAAATTTACAAAAGAAATGACAACTTTACAGGCTTAACACGCCCACCCGCCTAATACTAAGTACCGCTCAAAACGGGTAAAAAAACAGCTTAAACACTCAATAGTGCATTAACTAATACCGCGCTAAGCCAATAGCACGGCGCGTTTAATCAAAATACGCGCCTATGCACACGCTAAAATAAACCACGCTCACAACGCCTACTGCGCTATCGGTATACTAATTGCTGAACATACTAGTGTTATTAAACGGGTTATAGATGACCCTATCGCTATTAAACAATCGAGGGAATTATGAGTAACAAGCAACTAATTAAAACACTAGGTATAGGCCTAGCCGCCGCATCAGCTGGCATGCTAACCAGAAAAAGTTTACAAAAGTCGTGGGAAAAGGTAACCAACGAGCCCGCCCCAAAAGACAAGCCAAGCGAGCATACAGATCTTAAAGAAGCCGTTACATGGGCGGTAGTATCTGGCATTGGTGCAGGCGTGGCAAGAATGGCCGTACATTATGTGCTCGACAAACGTAAATCTAAGTAAGCCAATAGCTATTCAAGTACAACGTAAAAAAGCATAAAAAAGGTGAAACTAAGTTTCACCTTTTTTATTACTTTAAACTAATTAGCTTTACGCGGTAGACACACTACTCGCGCCTGCATTTTTAAGTATTTCTTCAATCGCGCTTTTGTTATCGCTGTTGTACTTAACACCAATTAATATAGAGCCTTTTTCAATGGCGTCTTCGTAAAATTTAACTTCGTGCTCAGGAATAAATGCACCAATAGCAGCGCCTAAACTTCCGCCAACGGCAGCACCTGCACCGCCCGCTGCAAATGCAGCCACTAATGGGCCAGCTACTAATAAACCTGTACCACCGGTTGCCACGGTACCTACGGCAGTAAAACCGCCAACAATTGCAGCTATAATACCACCAGACGCTGCACCAACAATGCCGCCTTCAGCCGCTTTGGTTCTCTCATCTAAGGCAAAGTCTTCCTTTGCGTATGAGTCATTGGCTACAATGCTTATATCAGCTTCATTAATACCTAACGCTTCTAATCTATAAATAGCCAGTGTTGCTTGTGATGCGCTTTCAAATAACCCAGTAATAACCGTGCTCATAATAACTCCTTTATTTATTTAAAAAATACAGCTATTACTAAGCAAAACCCAAACCACTTAAATTATTACTATTAATCAATAAGTTAAATCACAAACCCAAACTACTGCTTTCATTTACACAGTAAATATTGCTAACCGTTGTAAAAAACTCCTACCACATAAATAAATGCACTAACGCTAAGCGCTTTTATATAACGCGTTAATAAACTCAATTACTTAGACCACGTAATTTCGGCTAATTGATTAGTAGCCGTTTGATGAATAATTAAGCCGTTATTGCCCATACGCATGTGCCTAATTAAGCCAGAGTAAACCCCTTCTTTACTGGGAATTTGCCAGCTTTGCATGGTTTGAGTTTTTAAATCAAACCTAACCAGCGTTTCGGGGCGCTTAGCCGACTCATTAAACCAAATAGCATTATCGGCATATTCAATGGCATACGGGTGGCTGTTTTTACCGCTTGGGTTATCCCACTGCGTTATTTTACCGTTTTTGGGGTTATAGCGGCCAAGTTTACCCATACCAGAGTTTACATAAAACACCATATCATCAGGCGTAATAGCAAGGCGCCTAGTATGTGTTTTAGCACCTGGGAGTTTTATTTCGCTAAGCTCCATGGTGTTTTTATCAACTTTAACCAAACAGTTACTGCCATTACACGACACCCACGGCGTCCCACTAGAATCAAGCTTTATACCATAAGGCCGCGAGCCTTTAGTGGGTAAAGTAGCCAGTTTAATATCACCGCTTTTAGGGTTTAGCCTGCCAATCATGTTGCTGTGCTGCAGGGTAAACCAAAATATACCCGCATCATCAAACACGCCTGTATGTGGGTCACGGGCGTTTTTATCAGGCATTTTATACACTTTAAATTTTTCGGTTTTTAAATCTAAATACCCAACCGTTCCATTTTTATTGCCTAAAAACCAAGGGGTTTGGTTTTTATCAAGCGATACACTGTGCGCATACGTACCACTTGGCAAAGTGTACTCTTTCATTTCACCGGTTTCAGGGTTTAATCTACCTAAAATATTGCCCCACTGGCCAACCCACCAAATAAGCCCGTTTTCACCTTGCACAGGGTCGCGAGCGCGTTGCCCAAGCGTAGGCACTTGCCAGTATTTAAAGCTTAGTTTTAAATCGCCTTTAACCACCGTTGACTCGCGCTTATTATTAACAGGGTAATGCTTGGCCAAATACGCGATAATATCTTTACTAAGCGCAGTACCCTCGCCGGTATCAACCATATAGCTTATGAGTGTTTGCCAATCCGCTTGGCTATAACCCGCACTGCGCTCAAGGTTGTTTAAACTATGGCAACTAGCACAAAGCTGCTCAACTAATACCCCAGGCTCGTTACTCAATACAGGTAACGGCGCAACCAAAACCCCTAGCGCAACCGTTGCCACAACGTGTTTATTAAATAAAAATAGATTTTTACGCATAACGCCCTCCCTTTTTAATATTAAAGCATAGGGCGAAAGTGTTTACTATATGAGCACTTTTAGCTTTTAGCTTTTAGCTTTTAGCTTTTAGCTTTTAGCTTTTAGCTTTTAGCTTTTAGCAAAATAGTGTCGTTTTTATTTTCGGTGTGGAAATCGTTATTTGAGGGGGTAATAGTAATTTAGGTACGTTTTCCTGCTTAAAAAACGAAAACAAACTGCCACTTCATATTAAACCAAATAGTTCGCGCTTTCGCCCAACGCGCTAGCAAGCTAAGCGCCTACAAGTAATAGCATTTTTATTTATTGTGATTGTTACATTGGCTGTGCGCTGGGTTTCGCGCTGCTCAAACCAACCTACGGTTGTTGCACAGCTACAAGCTTGCGTATAATGCCCGCATTCTGGCTGTATGTATTAGCCGCTAATTTGGATTTAATTAATGAAAAAACTCTCTGCAGTGCAAGTAAAACAACAAGCACTTGTGCTTAACGTTGCCGATAAACTAGAAGCACAAGGGCGCGAAGAAATCCCTGGTATGTTGCAGTGCTGGTTTGATGTGGAGTATCACTTATTTCCAAGTTCACTACTGCTTTGTTTTCAGTTTGAAAACGAACAAGCTTTAGCAGCCGCAGAGCCTGATTTATTAAAATGGCAAAAGCGCTTAAGCGCCGCAATGCTTAAAAAAGGCGTGATTTTAAAAGATATGCGTAAACATTTAGTGTTTACTTTAAAAGGGCCTGATGACTAAAGAAGGGCTAGAGCAAAACTTTGCAGCGCTATAATTTATAAAAATAAGTTTAAGCGCGTAAAAAAGGGCAATAACAATGCCCTTTTTTTAAAATGGAGTTACTGGGGCAGGTTTTGCATTTTTTCTTAATCACAAAAGACAAAAAGAAAGACCTGACCCTTCCGAGTGTTATTGTCATTAATCTAATATATCATCTAATTCATTTTCTTTTTTTTCTTGCGCTATTGTTACTGCGCAAACTTTAAGGATATTTTCAAATACAGTTTGAGCTTCACCCCATATTTCACATGACTCTCTCAAATAAGGTCTAGTAGAAAAACGGATAACTTTCTGAGGAGCTTTATGCCTTTCCCTCTCAAAATCAGAACGTAGAAATTCATGAACATCTCGTGTTAAGTATAGTTCATTCAAATCAATAACTTCTTGAGGTATAACTCCTTTTGAGTAAAAGTCAATATTCAAGATAGACATAAGGGATTTAACCCTTTTAGCTTGTTCCATTTTATTTGAGTCATCATTATAACTAATAGCCTTGACTGAGCTTGCCTCGTTAGTGTCGTCCGCTATAGTAAATTGATAAAATTCTGGTATATCATTAGCTTCAAGGAAAACTTCTGAAAAGCTAACATTTTTCAACTCACTGAGAATTCCGCTTTTATTTAATTGATATAATGAAAAGTGCTCATTAAAGTGCGGCGTATCTATTTCATATAAATACCTAAGCATACCTTCATATTTAGTGTCGTAATTATCAGCCAAGTACTGATATATCTTTTTTTTGTTATCTATGTTTTTATTTTTTTGAATAAAAACTGCTGCGTGAAACTCTAATACAGACTTATGAATATAACTATAAATATTCCCTTCTTTCAATATTAAAGAAGTTCTATCTGATATCTCTTCATGAGCTTTGTCATTGTGTTTGGATGAAGAAACTTTAGCCGCTGAATTTGAAAAAACATCTAAAATATCTTGTTCACTGACACTAACGTTTTCAAATTTTTTCAGTATGTAGTGGCATAGTTAATTTGGCCACCCATTAAGAAATAAATGTTATGCTAATAAGCATACAAATTTGGGTGAAAAAATGACGAAATTAAAACGTGCGACGCATTATGCGGCAATCAAATTAGAAACTGTTTAGTGAAAGTTAGGAAGCCCTGCAATGCGACTGTACTTAGCTCAGAAGAAAGTTATAAGGAATACAACCAGCACGAGTTTAACTTTTTAGTTTGCCAAGACTGAACGCTAATGTGTACTCTAGTACAGCCTATAACCTTTTTATGTTAATTTGTGAATCAAATATAATTTCTAACTAATAAAACTTTAAAAAGGTGGGGCAAGTACCCACTTTTCAATCATTTTATAACTTAATGTTAGACCTTTTTCTTTTGCATAATGTAAATAGATTTCATACTAACCACAGGGAAGGTTCCCCCAGTTGAAGGCACTCAGTAGCTTAAAGAATTTAACATTAATCTAAATCAAATCTCGGATATAAAACTACTTTAAAACAGGGAAAGATGATTCTTTTATACAGAGGAACAAGCCACTATATTGAAGATGGCATTTACAAAAATGAATACTTAAAACGCCCAAGAGTACCAAAAACTACGCCTTCATACATACATGAAGCTGCTGATAATTGGTTTAAAAATAATTTTGGCATCCGTGCTAGAAGCCAAACTATATTTTGCACTCCTTGCAGAGAATACGCATCTAGCCATTTTGAATCTGGAGGTTCACTTTTAGAAATAAGTTTAATCGGTGATACTAATAAAATAATTTATAGTGACGAAGTAAGTGACTTCTTAGATCTTATTCCTAAAGAAGCGTTTGATATCAAGAGAGATTATATATTTGATATCGCCGAAAAGCTTAGCCTTGTGAACTATAAATTGGTGAAAAATATTAATGAAATACCTTCAAGCTTTATTGGAGAAATTATGTTGTTTTGTGAGCAGTACAAGGTCAAGAACATTGACTGATTCAAACTACGCATTACTCTCTCAACTTAATTTATTGAAAATTGACAACTACAAATTCGAAAGTTCCTTAGGAGGAGCCTCCGCATTAAGCAGTTTATATTCGGATGGAAAAAACAAAATAGTTATAAAATTTCTTATATCCCCAAGAAATGACATCGAATTAGAACGTTTTAGATTAGAGTATTCAGTTCTATCTGAAAACAAGATGAATAAAAATTTTGGTTTAATTCCTGATAAGGAATACCCTCACCTTTATGGCCCAGATAGTAGCTATCCTCTACCTAAAATTGTAATGCCTTTGAAAGAGCTAGTTGGCGGTTCCGTTTTTTGCTTTGGCTATGCATTCGAGAAAGGAGAATTACTATCGGAGATTAATCCTCAAAGTTACTCGTTAAAAGATAAATATCTTTTATTGTACAGACTTGCTTCGGGGTTAAGTTACTTTAATCAGAGTGGGTATTCGCATAGAGATTTGCATCCAAAAAACATCTTACTTTTGGATGACTTTAAAATGCCTAAATATGATAGAGATAGAACAGAAAATGATCCAAGAGTAAAATTCTTAGATTTGGGGAATTGTCAGTCAAATAATTTCGAAGATTCATATGCCTATGGGATTGAACGTGATGTTAATGAACAGCTAGTTTTTCAGGATAATAATAAGCGTTTATTAACCTCATTTATTTCAATGCCCCCAGACTTTTTAGAACATGGTTCTGCAACTAAAAATTATGACACTTGGGCGTTTGGTATTTTTGCATATAATGTAATTTTTGGTGAAATGCCTTTTGACTTAAACGACATTAGAGATGTAACAGAATTGCGACAACACTCTAAACTGCCCCCTAATGTAAAAAGTAAATTGCAAGAACTTGATGATGGTCCCCATTTGATAATGCAACATCTATTGTCATGGAGAGGTGAAAATCGACCTGAAATTCACAGTATAGTTAGACTTTTCAGTTGGCTGATTCATAGGAGTGATGAGTTTACTGAAGTTGAATTTATCAAGCGTGTAATTCACAACGATGGTTTTGATCCTAATCATAGCCCATTAGATGATATAATTTAGGTAGTTCCTCATAACTATTATTTGATTACTAGCGCTAGCTACAGATTCTTCAGTATAAAAATACATAAAAGCGAACCATCTCTGGTTCGCTTTTTTATTTTTACTGACCTCAGAATTCAACTATCTGTTGCAAACTTTATTTGAGTTGCAAACTTAATTCCGATAGTTGCATTCTTTATTCGAGATCTACACTCAACTGTGGTTGTTGAATATAGTTTGCAACTGACACATATTATAACTCAATAAGTTAGGTTGGGCTTTTTTCAAATAAAAAATGCAACTATAGCGTTAATCTATTTCTCTACCTCGCACTCGCTCTAAATAAAGTTTGCAACTAACATTCGATAACTTATGAATACAACAAAATTTATAGTTGAGCGTACTGCATATTATGATTACCCATTAAATTGTACAAACTTTTCAAATTACCTTCTGACTCTGGGTCATCCCAACCTCTCAACCACCTTACTTCGATACCCAAATATTGTGCCCAAGCCACTGCTTTTTTCATTTCTTTAAATTTACCATTTTTAGCGCATGACTCTATGTACTGGTTAACAAGCAGATATTGATTCCGACCAGCACTATACTTAGCCTGATTAAACGCTTGCTCATAATATATATAAGATTTTTCGAACGATTTATGATGGTAGTAATAATTTGCATAGCACCAATTACATAACCACCCCAAAATATTATCAAGCTCAGCTTGCTTCAATTTATTATGATATTTATCGACGTTATCCAAAGAATCATAATTATTCTTTAGTAACATACCTTCACTAAGCAACTCAATAAATTTTGATGGTATCTCTTTTATAGCTGGAGTTAATGCCAGTTGTGTTAGTACTTGGTGACCAGTAAAAGAGCCAACATGAGCTAAAACTAATTTAGCCTTTTCTATTTTGTTTAATTCTTGAAAAGATTCATGCACTATATAACTTTGTAATACCTCAGTACCGTGCCCAATAGCTAATGCATAATGCTCCCAATACCTAGAAACCTCATAGAAATAAAGCCGATTAATATCAACTTCACTAGTTAAACCGATAGATTTTTTTAAACCATTTATTGATTTATCTAACTTTGAATTTATGCGGTATAACCTACCAGATTGGCCTTTAACATGATCAATGCAGCTAATTAAAAATTCACGGCCAAAATTACTTTCCAGTTCTCTGAAACAATAAGAAGAAACCCGCCCAATAAATAAGATTATTTTTAAGCGCTGCTTTTCTGATTTACTAAGTAACCTTCTCAAAGAGCCATTTGAAGGACATTCCAGCAATGACAATGAATATTCCAAATTGTTAAACAGTGAACTAATGCTTGGAATTTGATCAGTTGTGCTCCAATGCTGAGCATTTTCTAAGTTCTGATTTGCTCTGTAATCATCCACACTTTTATCAGGGTAGTGAAATGATGATTGGCTAATAGATAAAGACTCATAAATGAGTTGCCATGCTTTCCTTAATGGCCAGTTAATATTTTGCCCTTCAATATCGGGCAAAGCCCATACTTTTAAGTTTGGTAGATTGAGTTTTGAGGCTGGCACATTTATTTTTAAGTAGTTCTTGTAAAAAGAAAGTAAAACCCGATCTAATAAATATTGTTGGATAAACCATTTTGAAGAGTTTCTTTTATTGAGATATGTACCATCATCAGCTAAAACACTTTTATAAGTGACGAGCAGATCTTCAACAGCTTCCAATACCATAAAAATAACTCTCTCTTCACCTAAAGCACTTTCAAGCAATAATCTAAGTGAATCAAGTAATTCGTCGAGCTTACCATCAATTTTCGAGCTTTCGTCAGCCAAACGTTTTAACTTAGTTTGCAGCTTTTTCTTGTTACTCTCGCTCAAGAATGAATTACTTCTATCCTTTTGTGCCAGAAGCCCAGTAATATTAAAAATCTCACGAACGAGCTCACCGATAGTCGGGAATGTAGCTTTATTATTTTCCATCTAAATAAAGGGCCTCAAGGGCCCATTCCTTATTATTTTTTGCCACTTTTAGGAGCAGCATTACCTCTATCTCCACCTGATTTATTGCCTGTAGTAGATGGCCAGTTACCACCAGGGCCTGGATGACTAGAAGCGGGTTTTGATGAATTAGATTTTGCCATAATAATATCCTCAATAGTTAATTAGTAATAAAGAACCAACAGCTCTGCCATTGCTTCAAGTAAAACTATAACTTTGCCATTTAATTCTGACTTCAGGCATTTTGGAAACAAAAAATGGTAATTAGCTTAACTGCTTATAATTTGGAGATAAAATAATTATTTATCCTATTATTGACTCCTTTAAATGTCTTCAGTCTAAGCACTCCTGCGGACTTATAGTTCTGTCTAGCCAATACCCTGAGTAACTAACAAAAATACCATCAGGGCAGGCCTCAAAAAGTAAGTCATCAATAATGTCCATAGACATATGGTTTTCTCCCAGGTCAAATCTCATCGTAATGTTTTATACCTTCATCTATATACTTTCCCATAATATTTTTATTGAAGTTAAGGCTTCATTACAGTATTTAACCAAATTAAGGCTTCACCCTAATCGTAAACAAGGCTTCATTGCAGTACTTAACCGAATTAAGGCTTCATCCTAATCGTAAACAAGGCTTCATTGCAGTATTTAATCGAATTCAGGCTTCATCCTGATCGCAAACAAGGCTTCATTACAGTACTTAACTGGATTAAGGCTTCATCCTGATCGCGAACAAGGCTTCATTAAAGGATTTAACCAAATTAAGGCTTCATCCTGATCGCGAACAAGGCTTCATTACAGTATTTAACTAAATTAATGCTTCATCCTGATCGTAAACAAGGCTTCATTGCAGTACTTAGCCAAATTAAGGCTTCATCCTGATCGCAAACAAGGCTTCATTACGTATTTAACCGGGTTAAGGCTTCATCCTGATCGCGAACAAGGCTCCATTACAGTATTTAACCAAATTAAGGCTTCATCCTAATATCATCTACGTCTATTTCTTGGTATTGCAGGCGGTAAAGTTTCATACAGCCATTCCTTATCATGTTTAAAAAGCCACGTGTAAGAACTTCTACATAATGCTTGAATCTCTCCACGAGTAGGCGCTTTTGTTCTATCCAAACATTCATGTAATATTGAGCGATGCGTGTTGCGTTGCTTTTCAAATCGAAGCTGGATACGTAATTCTTTAATATCAGGAAACTGAGTCAATAACTGTTCAACAGCACTTTGCGAGCATTCCATCTCTTTGGCAATTGAAGTTGTAAGTTCGCCAGTTCTTAGCCTAGAAAGAATTTGCTTACGCTCTGTCGCAAATAGGAACTGTGCTCTACGCTGTATTAGTATGTTATTTTGTATAGCTACAGATTTAGCATACCCCACACTAACATTTGCTCGCTTAGCAGCTTGACGCATACTCATACCATTTCTTAACTGCTTTAAAAGTAAATCTGTTTTTTCTGGATTAACTCGTTCAAACGCATCATTAATTAAATGATCTGGCCTCTCGTTTAATTGATTCGGATTAGAGCAACACTTCAAAAACTCTGACAAACTGCCAAATAAATGCTGTATCACGAGTAGGTGTTTTAATGAGTGAAACTGTGCGTGGGATTGATAAATAAAGTTTGATGGGTAGCTATTGCTTTTACTCCCCCCAAAAACCGCATCAAAAAGCCCTTTAGGCAGCTCATTTACCCAGTACTCCTTAAGGCTTGTTTGCCATTTTTCTTGCCTGACAGACCCATAATTACATACGAGATTATTCGCATTTAACCCATGTAAATAAACCTTTCTCAAAACATCTGAATCGATGGCCCCTAAATTTAAAGACCAAAGTACATACGCATCTTGAGCAAGTCTTGCCTGCTTTAGGCTTGCCTGTGTTAAACCTTTGCCCTCACTTACAACCTGAGGCGGCAATACGAGCAATTTCCTTTCACGTTTTATTGCTTCTAGCTTTATTAAATGAAATGGACAGTAGTTAATCCAAGGTAATTGATGGGCAACATGCCAATACGCCACACCTACGTTTTTGATGTCTTGGGCGGCACACTGCGGGCAATAACATAGGACTGTCGGTTCTGGTATTCGATTAGCCAGTAGCGAGAATTGACTGTACGCATCAGTGCATGATCCCTTAAGCATTTTAGTAAAAGCTTCTTGGAAGACATCACTTTGTATAAAAGGCTTAAAAAATGGCAAAACTGTGTGTTTCACGATTAATTCGTCAATGCCCAAGCTCACACTTTCTGAAACTGGAACAATAAAAGATGGGAATATGGATGTTAATTGCTGGCCAGTATATCCCAACCTAACCAGCAAAAAGTCATGATCCGTAGCTAAACCGCTTATTAGCCCTGCTCTAGCGAGCCAACTGTAAATAGTCTCATTGGGTAGCAGCGCACTTAAGCTGCAATTTCTAACGAAGGCCATTCTACCGCCAAAAAGCGCAGCCACATCAATACAAACAATGGATGCCACCCATTTACGTTTCGTAACGCCTTTTCGAGACTTAACGTTTTGTAATTGATTACAACTTCAGGCTCATGAAAAAAGCGTTCAAAGCCATGTTCAAAAAACCACGCTACAAAGTCTTGCTGAAGTCTCGCTGCCACAAATACTTGCTCTCGTATTCTCCCTCCGTTTAAATTAGAAAAGCCACTTTGAATACCTCGTTTCATTACGTGTTCAAAGTATGGTTTAGAAAGCATTCCAGGTGAATTTAATAAATCCATACTCGCTTGCTGTACCCATGTAATATGCCCATTTAAATCTACGTAACTTGCCCTATGAATAGCACCACATTTAGTACATTTATTGGTGGTTGGTGGCGTCGCCATAATTCTTATGTCTATGCTAGAAAATCCACAGGTATTGCAGCTTTCAAGCAATTCGCAAGCATGCTTTGAACAAGTGATCATCGAAGGTAACTGGTGTTCAACGTGCCAATAGGAAGTACCTACACGTTTTTCATCTTCAATAGCGCATAATGGGCACCATCGCCAAGCTAAAGAAAACGACAATGTTCTGCATAATGGAGCCGATAAGGATGGTACTTGCTCAATAAATTCGCAGCGCTTCCAAAGGCCTCCTTTCCTGATCCGTTTATTAATGATCTTATCAACATCACGAAAATGCATCGAAGGTGAATAATAAGGAAACAATGAATGTTTTCTTAACAGATATTCTCTGGTTATACTCCCCTCATACGCATTCGCAGCTATATCAATTAACGGATGATAGATTCGTTGATTGCTCAAAGAGCCATCCTCTGAAAGCATGCGTTCAAACACCAGCTTAGGGTTACTACTATCTAAAAGGGTTGCCTTACGGGATACCACTCCCGCAAAGTGCTCGCCATCAAAAGGGGTTGGCATAAATGATACTTTACTCATCGTAACCCTCCTTAATGAAATTGAGCATATCTTTAGAATCAATGTCCATACACACACGAGGTATACCTAATGGGTCTGGCACTACGTCAGGTAATAACTTTTGTACTTTTTTGCGCTTAGCTTTTGCAGCTAACTTTACTTCTTCGTTTGTTAAAACATGCTCTTTTTCATCCAGTTTGTTCACATCCTCATCAAACTGTTGAATATTTCCCGCTCTTAGATTATCTAAAGCGCCAGCAATCAAAGAGAATTGATTATTATACGTCTTATGTAACCTCTCCACGTCACCCGTGCGATATGCATCGGCTTTATCGGGGTATTTATTCTTCAACATTGTAATTGACTCATGATGCAGTATCGCCAACCTCGTCATCATTGCAGGCAGACCACACGTTAAATGACAAAAAACTTGTTTGAACTGCTTATCTGGCATTTCGCTACTCTTACAAAATGATTCAGGGAATAATGCATCAAAGAGAGAGTTAAAAAACTTACTCTTTACCCCGTACAAAGAAAACTGATATTCACGGTTGGTCAACAGTCTGCGTGTGATCGTAAAATCTGGGCTTTTAGTATCAGATAAAAACATCTCCCTACCAGATGTTGTTGATGAAAGAACAATAGGAATACCCAACTTGTTAAACAAAGCTTCAATCGTAGTGAAGGATGGCGCATTTTTATTATTTTTGTATTTCAACATGAACTGCAATTCATCAATATGAGCCAGCCCCAAATGATGTGCTACAGCAATTGACTGCATTTGACTTAAATGGCGCTCTACAGAGTAATGCGATTTATCTTTCCACTGTTCATAAAAATCTGTATCGAGGGCTTCATCAACAGCGTTAAAGAAATTGAGCGCCAATCCCTTGGTTGATGGAGTCGATGGCATATCAAGCGATATCCAAACGAGCTGATCTTGCCGGAAAATTTTGTCCTCAAACTTGTTGTGTTTGATCACTTGTGGGATCACTTTCAGAACACTGCGAATTCCTTTCGTCTTACCAACACCACTATGACCATGAACAAATACACTTGGCGCGGTTGTTCGAGAAATAAATTCCTCTTCTAATCGCTCTCCCTTTCTAGCTGCCAAGGCGATTGCCATTTGCAATTTGTTAGTTTCCGCAGAATGTGGCGTGTACTTAGAATATCCATCTAAAATTAGCCCTACAAACTTGTTATACATTCCATATAAGTATGGCGCTGGAACGTGAACCTTTTCTAAGCGCTCTAGAAATACCTGCTGATATACAGCTGGTATATCAGTTAAGTTCTTTTCAAAAGTAGGTATGAAAGTAAGCTTTTTATTCAGCTCATCTTCGTGGGCTATTACTTCAATAGCTTCGGTAAGAGGATTTCCATTTAAGCTATCAAGCGGGTGTTTTCGATATATCGCTTCTTTTTTCATAAGATTACTCCATTAATCTCCATACAATTCGTCGTCTAAGTCATCCATGACGGCGGGCTTCATTGACTCTAAGTCGGTTCCAGTACCAAATGTATTATCCAACTGTTGATTCGCTTGAGCTCTTAGCACAAGCTTATGAATTTGTTGACGAGCTTTAATGCCTGGTTGGATAGATTTATGTTTATTTTTAGGTGCGAGCGAGCGCTCAGCCTCTTGTTGTGCAGTAGTAAGATCAGTAACAGAATCCCAATATGAACGTGTGATCAGAGCATTTTGCTTATGCTCGTGAAGCATATCTTTTTCTTGCTCCATCAAGTGCATTACCTGCTCCCAATGCTGACTTGCTAAAGGATTTTCGTTATTGATATTTTTAAGGCGTAACTTAACGATCTGACCATCGTCGGTTTCATGTAACAGCTCATTGATATTGTCGTACATCCTTTTGACTAATATGTTGAATGTGCCATGATGCCTAGCTCTAGCATAGCCACCACTAGATTTGAAATAGGGGTGATGGTATTCGACCCCTTCAAAACGTATACTGCTAGAAGTTACCGTCGCACGCTCTTCAGGCAAAAATGCCCACCGAATTTTAGCTTCACTTACTCCAGGGTTTAATCGCCCGACCTTTTCCATGTCTTCTAAGCTATTTAAAAAAATCGCTTTCGGCGTAAAGCCCGTACCATTTACAAGGCCTTTGAAGTTAAGTCGCTTGAGACGATCTGCTGAATTGTTGTGGTAGCAAATTTCTGCGATTAACACTTGCATTAATGAGTCATAATCGTACAACGCATTATTAGATGCATGGCTATCTTCACGTTTTGCTAGATCTGCTAATGCACCAGGAACAAACTTAATAACTTGATCATTAACAGTACCAAATTTGCGCTCAACCACTCCTTTAGCATCACCGCGATAAATAGCCATAAACGCAACATCTTCAATACCAATTCTCGCGTTTAAAAGAGCATCAATAAAGGTCTTCCTATACTCAGGTCCATTGTCTATTGCTAATTCAATTGGCACATGTTTAGCGGGCCAATCATTCTCATCTAAAAGAACACCAAAACGTTTAGCAAATTCAACTTTATCTAAACATGCATTTGCTAGCGCCTGGGATACCCCTTGCCAATTGGGACCATCAAAACCCAAATACATCCCAACAATCATGGTTGAATAAACATCCACCACTAGGTACAAGACAGGACGCCCCATTGAATAGCGCTTACTCGTATCAAAAGGGTAACGCACATAACAATCAAGAATGGTTGCATCTACTTCATAGCGCTGTGTGGCGCCAAGTACCCCATCAAAAGACTTGCCTTGTCTATCCTCAAAGTCTTTGGCGAAGTTAACATCACCATGTTTCAAACGAAGAAGTGATGCTTTATCAATAATTTTTTTAAAGTGATAGCGAAACATACCATCACTAATTCGGTCTTCCTCAGGAAATGGGTTAAAGATACGTTGAGTACCTAATGTCGTCTCTCTCTCGATTACATAGCGTTCAAATGTCCTGTGATATAGCCGATAAGCAAACGCAATAGAAAAGTTAACGTGATTAGATTTGATAAAAGCAGCAGTTTTTTTGATGTTTAATTTATCAACATCATTTACACACCGTGCGTTTGAACGAACTTTAACTTTACCGTTCTTACCGTTTGGACCACGCTTAATCTGGGAGTCACTCAAGTCTTTAACATGACGGTAGTTTGAGCCACATTGCATCAAGCCAAATGGCAACAATGAGTTTTTGGTACAGCCAAAAATGATGTATCTATTAATCGCAGAATGAAATGATGCTTTCCCTTTCCACTTATCCTTTCCGAGAAGTGGCTTTATTTCAGCCGCTAGCCCCTTGCCATACAAGTACTGCTCAATTTTATCGGGACTAACAAGACTTTCGATTTTCCTAAATTTATAGTCACGTTTATCAAGCCAGGCACCTTTACCCATTTCAGTAGCAATCCAGTCATCACTTCTAGTCATAACAACCGGGTAGTCAAAACGCTCTACTTTTAATGAGTGGCTAGTTATATGTGCCAATACATCATCCATACGCCATGCTTCAGGTTTAGAAAGGTTCTTTTTTGGGTCAAAACCATTTAGATCATACAAAGCAGTATACTGCCGACCAAAACTAACGTGACAAACAAGAAGATCAATATTCTTTTTATCGTTAGTCAGGCGCGTACCCATTTTTAGCATCATAAGGTAAGCTCCACAGGACGATGGAACTGTAACGTACTGCTATGCTTAAGCGGAAGAAAATGCTTGAGTACACTAAATTGAAAAAGCCGAATAACTTGCTCATCAGAGCAATTTAGTTGCTGGCTTGTAAGTAACAGTAAAAACTCAAGTGGTTTCATGAAGTACCTTTGCCATACGTGGCAAAAAGTAAACACGAATGTTCTAACCAACTCATCCTCAAACTTCATAAAGCCAGCAGGCTCACAGAAGCGGATGTTATTGAACTCTTCCTTCGTCGCATCCAATTCCGTAACAATTTGATACTTGATGCCACGGCGTCGCCAATATTCTCGTTCAATAGCAAATTTCTGCCAAGTTCGAGCATTCTTGCGCTGTAGCAGCTTTCTTTCTTCGCCTTGTATCGAGCCCTCCAGCTCAACCCCTTCCTCATCCACCACGTAAATTTGAGAAGCATATTTAAAGCTATATGCCGTCGTTATTATGCGACTCGGGTTTTCTATGTCTTGATGTTGAACCAAAAAATCTGTTGTCATCACATATGCCTCCGAGGTCTCCCAATTGCGTGGGTGAATTAAATTACCCGCGACTGCAATATTTAAAGTTTCATTTAAATCGAGTGCATACTGCTCAAATACACGCTTAGTACCTCTGGCCCAAATCAATTTTTTGTACATCCGTAATTCACCATCACTCAACAAATGAGCATGACGCTTCTGTACATTGCAAAAGATCCAATGCCTACGGCCATATTGATTTACAGCTTTTACCGTTAAATACGGTCGATAACTCTCCGATGTTAAACTTTGTATGTCACGCTTCCACCGGTTTAACTTTTCCATAGCTTTTGGTGTAGCGGTAACCTCTTTAAATTTCATATGCATCCTGCAATTGATTCAGTAGGGAACAATATCTTGCCTGTAGATCAAACTTTGATCAACCCACCTAAAAACCATAACCACATGAAAAACAACATTTTTGTTTTGCAATAGCAACCTTGTATAACATCAAAACTGTGTAAGTAAAAATTGAATTAAATCAACGTAAGCTTTTTGACTAAAAATAAGTTTTTGAATTGGAAATGGAAACAATGATTTTGTTGTGAGGGATTTTGGGGCTTTAAAAATTGAAATATTTCAACGCAAGATAAAAAAATATTTTTAAGGCATGATCAAAATTGACTAAATATTTTATAAAATAATTTTTAACCGCTCAAAAATACAACAAAATAACAAAGTAAGATCGCCTGCGATCAATTGCTAATTCCTCAAGTTTCTCATACTATCAACTTGTTAAAATGCAAAGATTAAACATGGCCGATGATATTTTGACCATTCAAGAGGTCGCTACGTACTTAAAGCTAAATGAAAAGACAGCATACCGTCTTGCAAGCGAAGGCAAATTACCCGGCTTTAAGGTGGGTGGAAGTTGGCGCTTTAAACGCGTAGATTTAGAGCAATGGATTGAAGAACAAAAACAAAAATAAGGAATGTTATGAAGTTTAATGAAGATTCTCGCGTAAAAATTCCAGCAATTTTACATTTAATGCGTCTTGGCTATCAGTACCTTTCACTTAAGGGGCAGAGCTGGGATATCGACACTAATATATTCCCTGATTTATTTAGAACTGCTATTTGTAAAATTAATCCCGGCATTGAAAACGCCGAGGCAGGCAGGTTATTTGACGATGTAAAGCTATTACTTGATAACGAAGACCTAGGCAAAGCCTTTTTTAAACGCCTATCTGAGCGTTCAAATACAAAGTTGATCGATTTTGAAAACTTCGACAACAATACTTTTCATGTTGTAACTGAACTGACTTGCCAGAACGGTGATGAAGAATTCCGACCAGACATAACTTTACTAATAAATGGCATGCCACTTGTGTTTATTGAGGTGAAAAAGCCCAATAACCGCGAAGGCGTTCTGGCCGAGCGTGACCGTATCAACAAACGCTTTCAAAACCCTAAATTCAAGCGCTTTGCCAACATCACCCAATTTATGATTTTCTCCAACAACATGGAGTACGACGACGGCAACCCAGAACCAGTACAAGGTGCCTTCTACGCCAGTAGTTCTTACCATAAACCGATATTTAATTATTTTCGCGAAGAAGAAATACTTAACCTTACCGCATTACTCAAGTCAGTATCTGATGACGACGAACTAAAAGTCTTGAAAGACAACAATCTTGAAGTTATTCGTAGCAATCCAGAATTTCAGACAAACAAACAGCCAGAACGACCAACAAATCGCATTTGTACTTCGTTACTAATCCGTGAGCGCTTAGCCTTCATATTGCGTTACGCCTTGGCGTATGTGTCGGAATCTGACGGACTACAAAAACACATCATGCGTTACCCGCAGTTGTTTGCCACCAAAGCCATTGAACGCAAGCTCAGTGAGGGCGTGAAAAAAGGCATCATTTGGCACACCCAAGGCAGTGGTAAAACTGCCCTAACGTTTTATAACGTGCGCTTTTTAACCGATTACTTCCAAAAGCAGCAAGTCATCCCTAAGTTTTACTTTATTGTTGATCGCCTAGACCTGCTGCAACAAGCACAGCGCGAATTTACCGCCCGTGGTTTAACCGTACACACCATCAACTCACGGGATGCCTTTACCCGTGATATTAAAGCCACACAGGTGATCCACAACCATTCTGGCAAGCCAGAAATCACCGTGGTGAATATTCAAAAGTTCAAAGATGACCCAGATGTGGTCAGCACCAAAGACTACAACGTCGCGATACAGCGGGTGTATTTTTTAGACGAAGTTCACCGCAGCTATAACCCCAAAGGGAGTTTTTTAGCCAACTTAAGCCAGTCAGACAGCAACGCCATTAAAATTGGCCTAACTGGTACGCCGCTATTGGGAGATGACTACAACTCACGCGCCTTGTTTGGTGACTACATTCACAAGTACTACTACAACGCGTCCATTGCCGACGGTTACACCTTGCGTTTAATCCGTGAGGAGATCAGCACCCAATACAAAATTGAATTGCAAAAAGCCCTCGAAGAAGCCGAAGTGAAAATGGGCGATGTGGATCGCAAACTGATTTACGCCCACCCAAGCTTTGTTGAGCCAATGCTGAGCTACATAGTAAGTGATTTTGAAAAAAGCCGTGGCGCATTAAACGATGCAACCATTGGTGGCATGGTCATTTGCGACAGCTCAGATCAAGCCAAGCAGATGTTTGACATTTTTAATGGCGTTTATGCCGATGCACCTATTCTGCCGAAAACATCCAATTCAAATAGCCAGCTACTCGAAGTCACTGAGCCTGCGCCAACCAGTTATGCAGAGTCTGCCAAACAAGCCCAAAAGGTAAAAAACGCCGCCTTGATCCTGCACGATATCGGTACAAAGGAAGAGCGCAAAAACTGGGTAGAAGACTTCAAGGCAGGCAAAATCGACTTTTTGTTTGTGTACAACATGCTACTCACCGGTTTTGACGCCAAACGCCTGAAAAAGCTCTACCTTGGCCGGGTGATCCGCAAGCACAACTTGCTGCAAGCGCTCACGCGAGTAAACCGAACTTACAAAGATTTCCGCTACGGTTATGTGGTGGATTTTGCTGATATTCGTAAAGAATTTGATGCCACTAACAAGGCCTATTTCGACGAATTACAGTCGGAACTTGGCGATGAGCTAGAGCACTACTCACACCTGTTTAAATCTCAAGAAGAGATCAAACAAGAAATCGAACATATCAAAGATGTTTTGTTCCGCTTTGATACTGAGAACATGGAAGAATTCTGCAATCAGATCAGCCAAATACAAGACCGCGATACCGTGCTGGCACTCAAAAAAGCCTTAGCCGATGCTCGGAGCTTGTATAACTTGATCCGCTTGCAAGGTGAGTATGATTTTCTGGATGAGCTGGATTTTGCCAAGCTCAATGTGCTATTTCGAGTTACCAGCGATAGATTAGATATGCTGAACCTTGCCAACTCAATACAAGATGGTGCTGACATTGGTAACTTACTCAATAGAGCTCTAGAGGATGTAATCTTTACATTCACCAAAATCGGAGAAGAAGAACTGGTCTTGGCCGACAAGTTGAAAAATACCTTGCGCCAAACCCGTGAAGCACTAGCAAGCAACTTTGATCAGCAAGATCCACAGTTTATTAGCTTGAAAGAAGAACTAGAGCGCTTGTTTAAGAAGAAAAACCTCAGCGAAGTCACTCAGGACGAAATGGTTGCAAACATCGACGCGCTGAATAAAATTCACGACCGTGTGAAAGAGCTCAACCGCCAAAACAACCAGCTGCGACAAAAGTATCTAGGTGATGCTAAATACACTCGTATTCATAAGCGCTTGCAAGAACGTGGGGATATTTCAGACAGTGAGCGAAAAATATTCGAGGCATTAGCAGGCGTGAAGCAAGATGCCGACGAGCAAGTGCTCAACAACAGCCATGTATTGGATAACGAAAGTTACTTTGAGCGACAAATGATGCCGCTGGTAATAGCGCGCTTTATGAAAGAACAAAACATCAAACTCAACGCTGACGCCTCAAGGTATATTAACCACCTGGTCGTCGCGGAATATTTAAAAGAATTTAATACAGGCAGCCAAGCATGGTAGTGCCTGTAAACTGATTAGGAAATAAAAACCCAATGGTTGAATTAGAATTTCAGCAAAAAACCAAAACCTTGATTGATAGCTTAAAAAATATCTGTGCAAACTATGGTTTAGGTAACGACGGTAACGAATTTAAAATTATTACCCAAACCTTTTTGTACAAGTTTTTAAACGATAAATTTGCCTTTGAAGCTAAAAAAATCGACGGCAACATTGCCAAAGCTGATAAGTGGGAAGAAGTTTTAGTTGGAATGAGCGAGGACGACCTCGACATGCTACAACTGCAAATGGGTGGTGACACCGCACGGCTAAAGCCACAGCACTTTATTAGCTACCTGTTTAGCCAGCAAAACGCCCCAGACTTTGCCAAGCTGTTTGACGATACCCTTATCGACATTGCCATTACCAATAACGATGTGTTTGCAGTAAAAACCGATGGCGGCGCAAAAGTGGTGCTGTTCGACCGAATCAGCCAATACATTGCTGACGATTCAAAACGCGATGCCTTCTGCCGCGCCATTATCAATAAATTAGTGGAGTTCAGTTTTGAGCGTATTTTCACTCAAAAATTCGACTTCTACGCCACCATCTTTGAATACCTGATCAAAGACTATAACAGCAATTCTGGCGGTAAATACGCCGAGTATTTTACCCCTCATGCAGTAGCTCGCATTATGGCGGAAATCTTAGTACCGAAAGAACAACGTGGCACAGTGCGTAATGTCAGTTGTTACGACCCATCGGCAGGGTCTGGCACTTTGTTAATGAACGTTGCGCACGCCATTGGTGAAAACCGCTGTAGCATTTACACGCAAGATATATCACAAAAATCATCCAACCTGCTGCGTTTAAACCTGATCTTAAATAATTTGGTGCACTCAATCCCGAATGTGATCCAGGGCAATACCGTTTGGCACCCTTATCACAAAGACGGTAAAGAGTTAAAACGCTTTGATTATATAGTTTCAAACCCGCCATTTAAGCTCGACTTCAGCGACTTTAGAGATGAGCTAGACAGTAAAGAGAACAAAGAACGCTTTTTTGCTGGTATTCCTAAAACACCAGCTAAAGCCAAAGATAAAATGGCAATTTACTCGCTATTTTTACAACACATCATTGCTTCGCTTAAACCTAACGGTAAAGCGGCAGTGGTAGTACCAACCGGCTTTATTACTGCGCAATCGGGTATTGATAAAAAAATCCGTGAGCATTTAGTGAAAAATAAAATGCTGGCGGGCGTGGTCTCTATGCCATCCAATATTTTCGCCACCACAGGCACTAACGTATCAATTCTATTTATCGACGCCAGCAACGATGGTGATGTAGTACTGGTAGATGCCTCCAACTTAGGCGAGAAAGTGAAAGACGGTAAAAACCAAAAAACCGTATTAACCACCGAAGAAGAACAACAAATTATTGATGTCTTTAACGCTAAAGAAGCAGTTGAAGATTTTTCAGTTGCGGTGAGTTATGACGAAATCGAAGCTAAAAATTACTCGTTAAGTGCAGGCCAGTACTTCGATGTCAAAATTGAATATGTGGATATTACTCCAGAACTGTTTTCTGAGAAAATGCAGGGCTTTGCAAGCAATTTAAATAGCTTATTTAGTCAAGCTCATGAGTTAGAAACTGAAATTAAAAAATGCTTAGAGAGTATTGATTATGTCAAATAGCAGCTCTCTATCTAGTGTTACATTGAATATTACAGACGGCAAACACGGTGATTGTAAAAATGAGACAGGCTCAGGTTTCTATTTCGTAAGTGTTAAAGATCTAGATAGCTATGGAATAAATCTCTCCTGTGCCCGACAAATTACAAAAAAAGATTTTCTTGATACACATAAACGAACAAAGTTAGAGCCTGGAGATATTTTGTTAGCCAATAGTGGACACACTATTGGGAAAATGCTTTATGTAGAAGATTGGCCAGAAGTGAGCAGAATTACTTTTCAGAAAAGTGTCGCTATTATTAAGCCTGATTTAAAAAAAATAGATGGTAAGTTTTTATATTACTACTTGTTAGCAAGCGTAAAATCATTGAAAAAGGCGGCTGTTGGATCTGCTCAGCCTAACTTGCTTTTAAATGATCTTCGTAATTTTCCAGTATCTAATGAAATCCCTTTTGCAAAGCAATCCAAGCTAGCTTCGCTTTTGTATAGCTTAGACAAAAAAATCGAACTCAATAACCGCATCAACGCTGAGCTGGAAGCCATGGCTAAAACCCTGTACGACTACTGGTTTGTACAGTTCGACTTCCCCGACAGCTCACCACAAGGCCAAGGCAAGCCCTACAAAACCTCCGGCGGCAAAATGGTCTACAACTCAACTCTCAAGCGGGAAATACCGGCGGGCTGGGAAGCAGGAACATTAGAAGAACTTGGTCAAATTGTTGGAGGAAGTACACCTTCGACACAAGACCCTGAAAATTTCTCGTCTGATGGTACACCTTGGATAACGCCTAATGATCTATCTAATAATCAAGGCAACAAATTCATTTCCCGAGGTGGTCAAGATGTCTCTGCTGAGGGTATCAAAAGCGCGTCGTTGAAAAAGTACCCCGCAGGTACGGTTTTGCTTAGTTCAAGAGCGCCAATTGGCTATATGGCAATATCAAGAAATGAAGTAACAACGAATCAGGGGTTTAAGTCTTTTATACCGAACAAAGGATACTCATCAGAGTTCATCTATTACACGGTGAAAAACTCTCTTAAAGCAATTACTCAGTATGCTTCGGGATCAACGTTTAAAGAGGTTTCAGGTGGTACATTGAAGACTGTTAAGGTTGTTTTACCTAGTGTGACTTTATCCGATACGTTCACCAAGAAAGCTAAGCCAATTTTTAGTCAGCAAGATAATATCGAAAAAGAAAATGAACAATTAGCCAAACTCCGAGATTGGCTACTCCCGATGCTAATGAACGGTCAGGTAACAGTAAAATGATCAATGCTGCGTTTCGGGTCCTACTCACCGCCAATGCCACATCACTACTGGTGATTATCTTTTTGGTACAAAAAGGCATCACTCTGGGCGATTTTCTCGGTGGTGTAAATTATCTAGGTTGGACAGTCGCACTTCCGAACGCAGTGTCTTATTTGTTTTACTTGGCCATACCCATTTTATCCACCGGCTTGAGTATTTGGCTAAGTAAATATTTAGGTAAAGACGAGTTTAAAGCGGGTGAAGTCGCCAGTATTGAACATGCCAACAACAGTTTTCTACCCAGTTATTTGGGCTACTTTTTTGTGGCGTTGAGCATTAATAACTGCGAGACCTTGTGGTTTGTCTATGGGATGTTGTTCGTATTCACCTTTCTTTCGCAGGCACTCTACTTTAATCCACTGTTTTTGTTGTTTGGTTATGAGTTTTACAACATCACTACCAAAAACGGCACTGCAATTTTTCTGATTAGTAAAGAGCGCTATAAAAAGCCTGATGATATTCAAATACCCTTGGCTTACCGCATTAACAATTACACCTTTATCGAGCGAGAATAATGATGGACCATATACTGGCACACATAAAAACAAGAGCAAAAAAACGCATTTTCAAATTGGTTTCTGATCAACCTCTTTTTGATCCAGTTACCGTCGATTTAACTGCCTGTGTGCCATACAACCCAGACCATAACCTCGATGAAGATGCATGGTTTAAAATTGAAGGCTTTAGCAACCAAGCGTTCTGTATTGACCTTTTGAAGAAGGTATACGACTCAAAAGATTACGATGATTTAACCAAAGAAAACTTTTCAAAAATTGCCTATTTATTTGCTGTCCAGGGTGAGGATTTTTATTTTCAAAAAATTACTCCAAGCCTTTTTGTTAAGCGTAAAACACTGGTATTTGGTGAAGCAGCAGAGCTGGAAAACAGCCAAACACGCTTAGTGATTAACGCTTTGCCGGATGCGGTGTATTTCAAAATAGCTGACACTTTAATATTCAAAAATCTCGCGACAATATCAAGTATCTTCAAAGGGATTGATGAACTATATAAGGAAGCAACAAAAGTAGAAGTAGAGCAGTTCTTGGATGAGTCCTTTATAGAGCTGAGTAATAACTACAGCGTAGAAAAAGTTTCTAAACCGAATCGCAAGCGTATTGGACTTGCAATGAAAACTCTTGATGGTATGTCAGTCGATGATAAAAACAACATGCTTGACTACATAGATGGGTACTGTGAGCAAAAACTTAATTACGATCAAAAAAATAAAAAGTTTGAAATATCAACTGATGAAGACTTGAAGTTACTGGTGTACGGCATTGAACAACGCTTTTATACCACGCCCTTTGGAAATGAAAAACGACTAGCAAATTCAGTAAAAACTATGTAAACAAAAAAAGCGAACCATTTCTGGTTCGCATTTTCATTTTTACCGACCTTAAAATTCAACTATCGGTTGCAAACTTTATTTTAGTTGCAAACTTAATTCCGATAGTTGCATTCTTTATTCGCAACCTACATCAACTCTTAGTCGCGATATGTCTCAACCGCTGGGCATGAACATACCAAGTTACGGTCGCCGTATACGTCATCTATTCGTGTAACGGTTGGCCAGAACTTGTCTTTTGCTACTGAAGGCACTGGGAATGCAGCGTAAAAACGGTCGTACGCGCGGTCCCATTCGTTACCTAACACGTCTGCTTGTGTGTGCGGTGCAAACACAAGCGGGTTGTTTTCGATTGACCATTCGCCAGAGATTACTTTGTCGATTTCGCCTTTGATTGACACCATAGCTTCGATAAAACGGTCTATCTCGCCTTTTGACTCAGATTCAGTTGGCTCAATCATTAACGTGCCCGCTACTGGGAACGACATAGTTGGTGAATGGAAGCCGTAATCTTGCAAGCGCTTAGCGACGTCCATTTCAGTAATGCCTGATTGCTCTTTAAGTGGGCGTAGGTCAACAATACATTCGTGCGCAACGCGGTTGTTACGGCCACGGTATAAAATTGGGAAGTGCTGGCTTAATTCGTGCGTTAA
Source organism: Pseudoalteromonas sp. CST2 (assembly GCF_028599385.1). NCBI lineage: Bacteria > Pseudomonadati > Pseudomonadota > Gammaproteobacteria > Alteromonadales > Pseudoalteromonadaceae > Pseudoalteromonas > Pseudoalteromonas sp. CST2. Next base: position 305,204 of record NZ_JAQREO010000001.1, on the reverse strand, counting down.
GTAGTTAGCATTCACAATCGCCATTTCAGTGGCTTGTTTTAAGCCCTCTGAGCCCATCATGGTAATGTAAGCCCATGAAATAGGTAAAATAGCGGCTGAGCCGTAAGGCGCTGCTGATACTGCACCGTTGTTAATGTTTGTACCCGGTACGTTAATTACGCTGTGGTTTGGCATAAATGGCGCAAGGTGCGATTTAACACCAATTGGGCCTACACCTGGGCCGCCGCCACCGTGCGGAATACAAAACGTTTTGTGCAAGTTTAAGTGCGATACGTCTGAGCCAATAAAGCCTGGGCTTGTTACGCCTACTTGCGCGTTCATGTTTGCGCCATCCATGTAAACTTGACCACCGTGCTCGTGCACAATGTCACAAATTTCACGAATGGTTTCTTCGTAAACGCCGTGTGTAGATGGGTATGTGATCATAATACACGATAAGTTTTCAGACACTTCTTCAGCTTTCGCTTTTAGGTCGGCCATGTCTACGTTACCGTTTTTATCGCAATCAACCACTACAATTTTCATGCTGGCCATTTGCGCAGATGCAGGGTTAGTACCGTGCGCTGAGCTTGGAATTAAACATACGTTACGGTGTGCATCCCCACGTGACTCGTGGTATTTACGAATAGCAATTAAGCCTGCGTATTCACCTTGTGCGCCAGAGTTTGGCTGTAGTGAAACTGCATCGTACCCCGTAATATTAACTAGCCAGTCGTGCAGCTCGTTAATCATTATTTGGTAACCTTCAGCCTGATCGAGCGGGCAGAATGGGTGCAAGTTTGCAAATTCAGGCCATGTAATTGGGATCATCTCAGCGGTCGCGTTTAGTTTCATGGTACATGAACCTAGCGAGATCATTGAGTGGTTAAGCGCTAAATCTTTGTTTTCTAGGCGCTTAATGTAGCGAAGCATGTCTGTTTCGCTGTGGTAGCTATTAAAGTTTGGATGCGTTAATACTTCGTCATCACGTACTAAACTAGCTGGAATAGAGTCGCTACCGTTTGCTTCAATATCGGCTGCAATACTATCTACGCTTAGGCCATGGCCTTCACCTAGTACAATATCAAATAGCTCAGCTACATCGGCGCGTGTGGTGGTTTCTGAAACCGAAATAGAGTACTCGCCGTCGTGGTTGGTGGCAAAGTTAACGCCTTTGGCAAGTGCACGTGCTATTACATCATCTTTGCTGTCGCTTACTACTGTTAGCGTATCAAACCAGGTGCTGTGTTTAAGTGCTACACCTTTAGCTTTTAGGCCTGCAGCTAAAATATCAGCAAAGCGATGTATACGCTGCGCGATAGTTTTTAAGCCTTGTGGGCCGTGGTACACCGCGTAAAACGCGGCCATGTTGGCAAGTAGTACCTGCGCTGTACAAATGTTTGAGTTGGCTTTGTCGCGGCGAATGTGTTGTTCGCGCGTTTGCATGGCCATACGTAGTGCGTCGTTACCTAAACGGTCTTTAGATACACCAATAATACGCCCTGGTAATGAACGTTTGTATGCATCACGCGTTGCAAAAAATGCAGCGTGTGGTCCGCCGTAACCCATAGGTACACCAAAACGCTGGGCCGAACCAAGTACTACGTCGGCACCTAATTTACCCGGTGCTTTTAGTAGTAATAAGCTCATAATGTCGGCAGCAACACAGGCAATGGCCTTTTTGCTTTGTACGCCGGCAATTAGGTCGGTTATATCGACTACTTCACCTGTTGTAGATGGGTATTGGAAAAGTGCGCCAAAAATGTCGTGGTTAACGGCATCTTCTGCTTTACCTACAATGATTTCAAAACCAAACTGCTCAGCACGGGTGCTTACTACGTCGATTGTTTGTGTGTGTACGTCGTCGGCAATAAAAAAGGCATTGGCTTTTTTAGCTTTAGATACACGTTTTGCAAGGCCCATTGCCTCAGCAGCAGCGGTTGACTCGTCAAGTAACGAGGCACTTGCTAAATCTAGGCCTGTTAAATCTAGGGTCATAGTTTGAAAATTTAATAACGACTCTAAACGCCCTTGCGCAATTTCTGGCTGGTATGGCGTGTACGCAGTATACCAACCTGGGTTTTCTAGTACGTTACGTAAAATTACGTGCGGTACGTGCGTTGGGTGGTAGCCTTGGCCAATGTACGATTTGAAAACTTTATTTTTGCTTGCTACCGATTTTAAGTAGCTTAGTGTTTCAACTTCAGTACGGCTTTCGCCAACTGTTAATGGCTGCGCTAAGCGAATGCTTGCAGGTACAGTTTGGTCGATCAGCTCTTGCACGCTTGATACTTCTAAAGCACTTAGCATATCGCTTACTTGTGCTGGGCTTGGCCCAATGTGGCGGCGAATAAAATCTTGCTTTTGCTCTAACTGTTCAAGAGATTTGGCGTTTGACATGCGTCTAGATTCCTATGATCCTAAATACTAACGGGTCATTAGTATTGATTAAAATATGTGATGATTTAATAACGTACTGTGTATGGGAAGTAGGCCGTTAAATCATAAAAGCCCCAAAAACAGTGAATGGGGCTTTTGTCATCTACTTAGAGTATTACTCTTCGTCGATTGTGTTAGCGTAGTCTTCTGCGCTAAGTAGGTTTTCAAGCTCTGACTCGTCAGTTGCTTTAATGCGGAATAACCAGCCGTCACCGTATGGGTCGTTGTTAACCGTTTCTGGTGCGTCTTCTAGCTCTTCGTTAATCGCTACAATTTCGCCGCCAACTGGTGCGTATATGTCTGATGCAGCTTTAACCGACTCTGCTACTGCACAGTCTTCGCCTGCATCTACTGCATCGCCTACTTCTGGTAGTTCTACAAATACCATGTCGCCAAGCAGCTCTTGCGCATGCTCAGAAATACCCACAGTAAATGTACCATCACCTTCGTTGCGAACCCACTCGTGAGAAGAGGCGTATTTTAAATCGCTAGGGATATTGCTCATTATTTTGTTCCTTTGGTTTATATTGGGAGGATACCAATCACAATAATTATTGTGATTGGTATAACCAAATTTTTAAATGATTGATTTGCCGTTACGTACAAAGCTAGGCTTTACTACTTTAACGTTAACTAATTTTTTGCGCATTTCTACTTGGGCTGTATCCCCTGTTGAACGCGGTACACGTGCAAGAGCTACACTAAAACCAAGTGTTGGTGAGAAAGTACCTGAGGTAATTACCCCTTCTCCACCTTCAACAATTACTTTTGAGCCGCTACGCAATACGCCTTTTTCTTCAAGCACTAAACCAACAAGTTTATGGGTGCTTTTTTCGGCGCGTTGCTTAACAAGTACGTCACGACCAATAAAGTCACGATCTTCTGGTTCCCATGCAATAGTCCATGCCATGTTAGCTGCAAGTGGCGATACGCTTTCGTCCATATCTAGGCCGTAAAGGTTCATACCTGCTTCTAAACGTAGCGTGTCGCGTGCACCTAAACCGGCTGGCGCTACACCTGCATCTAGCAGTTGTTGCCATAAATCGGCTGCTTGCTCGTTCGGTACTACAATTTCGTAACCGTCTTCGCCAGTATAACCCGTTGTGGCAATAAATAAATCACCCACTTGTACGCCAAAAAACGGCTTCATGCCTTCAACGGCTGCTTGTTGCTCAGCATTTAAAAGTGTGGCTGTTTTTGCTTTTGCATTAGGGCCTTGTACTGCAATCATTGCAAACTCTGGGCGCTCAGTTACGGTTACTGTAAAGTCGGCAGATACTTTAGCTAAGTGAGCTAAATCTTTTTCGCGGGTGGCAGAATTTACCACTAAGCGATAAAACGTTTCGCTAAAGTAGTAAATAATTAAATCGTCTATTACGCCGCCTTGCTCGTTAAGCATGCCCGTGTAAAGCGCTTTACCTGGTACGGTTAATTTTGCTACGTCGTTTGCTACTAACTTACGTAAAAATGCTTTTGCTTGTTCGCCTTCAATATCAACAATGGTCATGTGTGATACGTCAAACATACCTGCATCGGTACGCACTGCATTGTGTTCTTCTATTTGTGAGCCGTAGTTGATTGGCATTTCCCAGCCATGAAAATCAACCATTTTTGCGCCTGCTTCAAGGTGCTTAGCATGTAGTACAGTTTTAGAAGTCATAACATTCCTTCACTTTTAAATTAACCCTGTGCGGGCGTGGCTTAAATAGATTTAACTAAACAGGCAAACACGGTTATGTTTACCGGTTATTTTATGTATTAGGCAGCTTCGTTTTGCATTAGGGCAAAACCTTGTGCTTGTAAGTGCTGTTGCCATTTTTGTAGTTCTTGTTGCTTGGCTACTAACACAAAGTGCTGTTCGTCGTTTTTATCTATGGCGGTAATAAATACTTCGCCGCTTTGCGCGCCATAGCATAGTTGTGGGTTAGATAAACGCAGCCCTGGCGTTAATTTAAACGCGCTAATTAAGGTATCAAATGCGTTTGCTCCACACAGCGCAAGAGTTGCAAGGTCGCTACGTAGTACATAATCAATATCAAAACGAAGTTGCTGCTCGTTTATCAGTGCTTGTAATTGCAAGCTTGCGCTGTGCGGTAATACAAATCTAAATGCGGTTTCGCTAAAGTAATAAACGGCAAAGCTGTAATCAGAATTTAAATCGCCATCAAGCGTGCCTTTTAGGCCTAAGCCGCTGGCTGTAAGCTTTGTGAGATCTAACCCTAAAATAGTGCTTAAAAATACACTGGTTTCACTGCCACTAAAATCCATTACAACGAGGTTGTTATTTGCTTGCACGGCATTGGTAACTGCACTTGCAGCATTGCTGTGGCGGGCAAACATTATTGGGTTAAAAGTCATAACAAACACCTGTGTATTTTTGATACCAAAAGTATATTGCGCCACTGTGACAACAACAAATTGTAATTATTTATCAATTGATAAATAATACTTATATATGTAGCTATATAAATTGTAATTTTAAATATGAAAAACATATCAACCGACAGTTTGCGTACCTTTGTAATGGTTGTTGAGGTAGGTGGATTTGCAAAAGCCGGCGACCTACTGGGGTTATCGCAACCTGCGGTAAGCTTGCAAATTAAACGCCTTGAAGATTTACTCGGTTATAAATTATTTAAAAAACAGGGCCAGCGCCAAGTGCTTAATCAGTACGGTGAGCTACTTTTGCCTATGGCAAAACAAATGATGCAGTATAACGATGCTATTTTGCAGCAGTTCACCTCAGAGAGCATAACCGGTAAAGTGCGCTTGGGTATTCCTAGCGAATTTGCAGCACGTATTTTGCCCTCTATTATTGGTGATTTTGTCTCGCTTTATCCTGAGGTATCGCTGGAGGTTAAATCGCGTTTAAGTAAACATTTGCTGTCGGCCTCAAGGCAAGATCAATTTGATCTTGTTTTAGCGCTTAACGAGCGCCTTAATTCAGACAAGTTCCCTATTTTTATGCAAGACGAGCTAGTATGGGTGGGCGACCTAGCACAGGCAAAAAATGAGGTAGTAACCTTAGTCACCGCGCCCGAGGGCTGTATTTATAGGCGCCGCGCTACAGATGCACTTAAAAGTGCCAATATAAAATACCGAATTGTTTACAGCAATGCCGATTTAACCGGATTAATAGCCGCCATAAAAGAAGGCTTAGGTATTACTGTACTGGCTAAAAGTACGGTGCCAAGCGATCTTAATTTTCAGGCGCAAAGTAAATATTTACCAGCTCTTGGTAGCATAGGTATTAGCTTAATAAAAAGCGGTGGGGAGTCGGAGCATGCAGTAGACAAACTCGCTGAGTTTATCGCATTACGTTTAGGCTATTAGTGCGCGTTGGCGATTTGCTTAACCTGTAAAATTACCAACTACGCTACATAAAAAACGCCGAGGTTAAAATAACCTCGGCGTTTTGTAAGCTAAACCTGGCGCTAACTAAAACCCTCATTTGAACGATTAAATAACGAATTTTTGCCTATCGACACGTTTAGCTGCCTAATAATAAAAATATTAATTAAGCAACTGGATATTAGTTATTTACGTTACGTTGGCGTAGCACTTCAAATAAACAAATACCGGTGGCTACCGATACATTTAAGCTAGAAACACTGCCTGCCATCGGAATTTTAACTAACACGTCGCAATGCTCACGCGTTAAACGGCGCATGCCCTCGCCCTCTGCTCCCATTACTATTGCCATTGGCCCAGTAAGGTTTGCATCAAACACATGGGTGTCTGTTTCGCCAGCGGTGCCAACAACCCATACGCCTGCGTCTTTAATTTCGCGAAGCGTACGCGCTAGGTTTGTTACCTGAATAAGCGGTACGGTTTCGGCTGCGCCACAGGCTACTTTTCGTGCTGTGCCGTTAAGCTTGGCCGACTTATCTTTAGGTACAATTATAGCGTGTACACCTGCTGCATCTGCGCTACGTAGGCAGGCACCTAAATTATGCGGATCGGTTATGCCATCAAGTACTAATAAAAACGGCGTGTCTTCGCGAGCAATGATCTCATCTAAATCTTTTTCGTTGTAAACACGCGCAGCTTTTACATTGGCAATAATACCTTGGTGCTGCTCATCGTTTGCTTTGTTATCTAGCGCTTTTCGCTGCATAAATTGTACAGAAATACCAAATTTACGTGCTTCATTAATAATCGGGGATAAGCGCTTATCATCACGACCTTTTAGGGCATAAATTTCTAAAAAACGCTCTGGCTCTTTTGCTAAAATTGCTTCAACAGAGTGAAAGCCAAAAATTAATTCATTACTCACGTATTGTTTGCTCCTGGGCTATTACGTTTACGGGCATTTTTGCCTGGTCTTTTAGGCTTTTTAACTGCCTTTTTTTTCGGTTTTTTCTTAGCGGTGGTTTCAGCGGCTTTTTTACCGGCTGGTTTTGCGCCAGACTTACCCGCTGGTTTGCCTTTGCTTTTACTGGCTGGTTTTTTACCAGCTTTGGGTTTTTCATCGCCTGATGTGTTTTTTCCAGGGATTTTACCCGCTTTAAGCTGCGATCTTACACTTGCTGGTGCATGGCTTGATTTACCGCGCCCTGCTCCTTTAGCTGAGCCACGGCGACGCGCGTATCTGTCTTGAGCCACATCACCACTGAGCGTTAAATTTATACGGCGCTCATCTAAACTTACCGAAGCAACTTGTACCGTTACTTTATCGCCAAGGCGGTAAACGGTATGTGTATGCTCGCCAATTAGGGTGTGTTTTGCACCATCATGATGGAAGTATTCATCACCTAAATTAGTAACATGGATCAGGCCATCAATTTGTAAGTCGTCTAGGCGTATAAATAAACCAAAGTTAGTAACGGATGAAATAACCCCGTTAAACTCATCACCCACGTGGTCTTGCATAAACTCACATTTAAGCCAGTCGGCAACTTCACGCGTTGCGTCGTCTGCGCGGCGCTCGGTGGTCGAACACTGCTCGCCTAGTTGGTCTACTTCATCATCGGTGTACGCGTATGCGCCCGATGTTTGCTGACCTTGTGCTTTTATTACCGCTTTAATTGCACGGTGTACCACTAAATCAGGGTAACGGCGAATCGGTGAGGTAAAGTGTGCATACGCAGGCAGCGCCAAGCCAAAGTGGCCTATGTTATCTGGCTGATAAACCGCTTGCTTCATTGAACGAAGCAGCATGGTTTGAATAAGCTCGGCCTCTGGGCGGTCGCCTAAACGGGCTAACACTTGGGTAATTTCTTTCGGTGTTGGCTCATCGCTTAATGTGCTTTGAATGCCAAGCTCACTTAAAAACTGAGTAAAGTTACCTAGTTTTTCTTGATCTGGCTCATCGTGCACACGGTAAAGCGCACTGGCTTCGTGTTTTTCTAATAATTTAGCCGCCGATACATTGGCTAAAATCATACATTCTTCAATCAGTTTGTGCGCGTCGTTACGAACAACTGGCACAATTGATTCTATTTTACGGTGTGCGTTAAATACAAAACGCGTTTCGAGCGTTTCAAACTCAATAGCACCACGGGTTTGGCGCGCCGATTTAAGCGCCATATACATTTGTTGTAAGTCAGTTAAATGTGGCACTACGGGTGCGTATTCTTCGCGTAGTTTTTCATCGCCTTGTAAAATGGCATTTACTTTGGTGTAGGTTAAACGCGCATGCGAGTTCATCACCGCTTCGTAAAACTTATAACCCGAAAGCTTACCTGCGTCTGATACCGTCATTTCGGCCACCATACAAAGGCGGTCTACTTTAGGGTTAAGCGAACATAAACCGTTCGACAACACTTTTGGCAGCATTGGAATTACTTGCTCAGGAAAATACACTGAGTTACCGCGAGCAATCGCTTCTTTATTTAGCGGCGTGTTCATACCTACATAATGCGATACATCGGCAATGGCTACCCATAAGCGCCAGCCGCCAGATTTTTTACGCTCACAATATACGGCATCATCAAAGTCGCGGGCGTCTTCACCGTCTATGGTGACCAGTGGCAGATCGCGTAAATCTACACGGCCTTGTTTGTCGGCTTCATCAACAAACTCACCTAAATGGGCAACTTGTTCTTCTACTTCTTCTGGCCAAACATGAGGAATATCGTGATTGCGCAGTGCCACTTCTATTTCCATACCTGGCGCTAAATGCTCGCCCAGTACGTCAATAATTTTACCTACCGCGTTCATGTTGCGGCTAGGATTTTGAGTGATTTGCACTTGCACCATTTGGTTATGACGCGCGCCGTTTTCACTGCCTGGCAGAATAATAATATCTTGAGTAATACGTGGGTCTTCGGCTACAACAACTGCAATACCATGCTCAACAAAGTAACGCCCTACAATAGGTGCGCGCTCGTTGGTGAGTACTTTAATTATGCGGGCATCACATTTTGAGCCTGAGCCACGTTTTGTGCCTTTAGCAAGTACGATGTCGCCGTGCAGCACCATGTTCATTTGATGCTTGGCTATAAACCAATCTTTGCTCTCGCCTTCAACTTCTAAAAAGCCAAAACCGTCTCTGTGGCCAATTACTTTGCCTTTGGTTAAACCGGCTTCGTCAATTAGGGCGTAACATTTAAACTTATTAAAATACAATTGGCCATCGCGCTCCATGGCACGAAGGCGGCGCTTAAATGCAATTTGGCGTTCGGTATCGTTTACAGCTAATTCATCACAAAGTTGCGTGAAGTTAGCAGGTTTTGAACGCTCTTGAAGGTGAGTAAGTATAAACTCACGACTAGGGACTGGGTTTTCGTACTTTTCTTGTTCTCGGCTGAGATTTGGATCTTGGTTTGACATTCACTATCTTGTTAGTTGGTTATGTAGGTATTTTAACCCATATACGTAAAATGAGACAGGTAAAAGCGTATGAAACTTTTAATAAACCGCTTTAATAAGTAAAACATACGCTTAATGGCCTTAATCATCACTTAATATCAGCGCAATTATAACCACCCTTTTTGCTTTGCAATACGCGCTGCATCTACGCGGTTAGTGGCATTGAGTTTTGCGATAGCATCGGATAAATAATTACGTGTCGTGCCTTCGCTTATAAACAACTGTTTGGCTATGTCGCTTGTTTTTAAGCCATCGCTTGCAAGCTTAAGTGCTTTGCGCTCTTTATCGGTGAGCGGGTCGGCATCGTCAAGCGCGTTAATGGCAAGCTCTGGATCTATAACTTTTTGCCCTTGCATTACTTTTTTAAGTGCATTGATAAGCTCATCACTTGGCGCTTCTTTTAAAATGAAACCTTTAACGCCTAGGGCGAGCGAGCGCCTAATATAACCAGCTCGCGAAAACGTGGTCATAATAACCATTTTAATGGTTGGGAACGTGGCCGCTATTTGCTCACTTAGCTCTATACCGCTCATGTGTGGCATTTCAATATCGGTTAAAATTATGTCTGGCAATGCCTCATCGGCCAGTGCTTTTATTGCATTAAGGGCATCTTGGCCGTTACTGGCTTGGCCTATCACTTCAATATTAAAATCAAGGCTTAACAATGCCCCTACAGCGTCGCGCACGAGTGCTTGATCTTCCACTAAATATACTTTGATCATTGTTAATCCTTAGCTGAAATTGGCAGCATTACGTTTAAAGTAAACTTATCGCCACAGGTAAACGTGGCATGGCCATTAAGTTGCTCTGCACGCTCTTTAATACCATTTAAACCGTTGCCTGCGTTTAACGTGCTGCAAGGTGCGTTATCAACCACACTTATATGCAGCTGATGCTGTGTTTGCTCTATATTTATTTCGGCGTTTTTATTACTGCTATGGCGTAATAAATTAGTTACCGCTTCTTTAATTATAAGCCCTGCGATCCCTTCTACTTTAGGGGGTAAGGTATTTAATACAACATTAAAGTTAACGTTAAAGTCTTGCTCTATTAGCCTTTGTTTAAGCTGGGCTATTTGGCTTATTAAATTAAGTTGTTTTAAATCGCTTACGGCGTTTCTTACATCGCTAAGTAACTGCCTTGCCAGATCTGCTACTTGTGCTATTTCGTTATTGGCTTGTTCGTAGCGCTCTCCTTGATTTAGCTTATTAGCAAGCTCAGCTTTTAAAGCAATAGATGATAGTGAGTGGCCTAAAATATCGTGTAGATCGCGCGCTATTCGTTCGCGCTCAGCAATGGCGGCCAATTGCTCTAATTGGTTAGCGCTTTCTTGTTCGCGCTTTTTATGCAGGCGCTCTTTTTGGGTTGCAATGCCAAAAGCCAGCAGCGCTCCTGATATTAATAAAGTGCCTGCTAAAAAGTATTTTATGTTTGCTATATCTGCCAAATAGGCGCTTAACGCAACCGTAAATATAAGGCTAAAAACGGCATATAATCTGCTTTTTTTAGCGTATGACTCACCAGCTATAAACGCGATAAAACCAAATAATGTAGAGGTCCCGGTGGTATAAAATGTGGCGCTAAAACACACCACTAACATAATAACAAACAGCGTTGTTATACGCTTTGTTTCACAGTGCATGGCTTTTATGTAAAGCAAAATAAATACAATATAAAACGCCACGCTCATTACAATGGTATTGACTGGCAAGTTAGATAGATTAAATAGAGTCGGAAGCAAATAAAACCCAGTAAAAATTAAAGGTGCGTATTCCCAAAACTTTTTATTACTGGGCTTTGAAAGCGTATTTGTTGTACTCATGCCACTGCCCCTAGTTCATTGTTATTGCTTATAACATTATTTTTATTAATAAATATAAATAACACAAAAATACTAATGAGTATAAAGTAATCATTTATTGAAACACTAAAGCTAAGTGATTCTAAAAACTCGCTAATAGCGAGACTTATTAAAATTAACGTATTCATAGCCACCTCCCATTAAGATAAGTTAACTATGCCAAAGCCAAAAAATAATAAGAGTGTGAAATGTCATTAACTTTGCTGACATTTGTCATGTTTTAAAAATTTCATCCTGTGAGTTCGCACCCAGTGATAAGATAATAAAAAAAGGAGTTCTCATTTAAATGCAGCCACAACAGCAAAGCCTGATTTACTTACATATTGCCGTGTTACTTTTTGGGGGCACCGCCCTTTTTGCAAAGTTAATAGGGTTAAATGCAATTGATATTACGGTGTATCGTACCGCTATTGCTGGCATGGCGATTTTGGCTATGCTGTATTTTCAAAAAAAACAAATTAAGTTAAACAAACCAAAAGATTACCTCATTGCGTTATTTTTAGGTGTAGCGGTAGGTATGCATTGGGTTACTTACTTTGCAGGCATGCAAATGGCGGGCGTCACTGTGGGTATGCTGGCTTTTTTTAGCTACCCAGTAATGACGGTATTTTTAGAGCCCTTGTTTAATAAAAGCAGGCCCCAAGCAAAAGATATCATAAGCGCAGCTGTGGTTGTATTAGGTATATATTTACTCGTACCCAGCGCAAATTTAGGCGACGATGTAACCTTAGGGGTTATCATGGGTGTGGTTTCGGCTTTGTTTTTTTCGATTAGAAATATTACCCATAAGCGCTTTTTTAGCCAGTATGGCGGCCCACAAACCATGTTTTATCAAACCTTAGTGGCAAGTGTTATGCTTTGCGCATTTATTAAGATCCCTGTGTATGAGGTGAGTAACCACGACCTTATTTTAATTGCTGTGGCGGGTATTATTTTTACCGCTACACCGCACTCGCTGTTTGCAGCGAGTTTAAAGCACTTATCGGCAGCTACTGCGGGGTTAATTTCGTGCTTGCAGCCGCTTTACGGCACTTTGTTGGCTATTGTTATTATTCATGAGCGCCCAACGCTACTAACACTTATTGGCGGTGCACTTATAGTCAGTGCAGCCTGTTTTGAAACGTGGTCTATTACTCAAAAGGCTAGAAAATGAAAATATTTGCGCACCGCGGGGCAAGCGGCAATTACCCAGAAAACACTAAAAGCGCTATTTTAGAAGCTTTAAATGTAGGGGTAGATGGCATTGAAGTTGATATTCAAAGTGCGCTTGATGACTATATGCTCATACACGACTCGTGGCTAGATAGAACCACCAGCGGGCACGGTAAAGTAAGCGACTTTACGGCGCAGCAACTTAGTCTGTTAGATGCCGGTAACGGCGAGAAAATCCCCACTCTACAGCAATTACTTGATTGGAATAACAATAAAACATTACTCAATATAGAGCTTAAACATACCTTTGAGCTTGAAAAGTTTGCCACTATTTTAAACAACAATATTGCTAAAGGCGTTATTACTAAAGGTAATATTTTAGTGTCGTCGTTTGATCACCATCAAATTCATTGGCTTAAAAATAGGTTACCGTGGTTACACATTGGCGCGTTAACCTCATCAATTCCGTTAAATTATGCACAGTTTGCTCAACAGTTAAATGCGTATAGTGTTCATGTAGACAAAAGCTTTGTAAATAAAGCTTTTGTAGATGATGCCATAGCCCGAGGCCTGCAAGTTTATGCCTACACCGTAGATAGGCCAGAAGACATGGATTTTATGCTAAAAATTGGGGTGCATGGTATTTTTACTAATTACCCCGCTCGCTCTAAAAAATATTTAGCAAACATTATTACTTGAGTTAACGGTAACTTAGTCGATAATCTAGCTAGGGCGTGATGATCTTTGCGGATTGAAATTTGTTCAATCTAGGGGCGATTAAATCGCGGCGCGAGGCTTGTAACCTAGTGGGCTAAGTAAAAACCGAGTAAAGCTTCCGCGTCCTGCTCACGCCCCTTACCTACATCCATGTAGGCAACAAAGAGTTTATCGCCCTTAGGCAGAACCAAAGGGCAGCGCATGTTCAACCATCAAAGGTCAACACGCCCTAGATGGGTAAGCAATAAATGAGTGGTGTAATGCAATTTTATAATTATATTGAGCAAACATTTTTTTATACGCTTACGCGTAAAATAGTGGGCAACTTAAGCTTTGTTTTTTTGTTTCAGGCCATTACCTTATTTTGGTTATATCAAAGCTTAAGCGAGCAGCACAGCACCAGCGCATTTTGGTTGTTAACCTTGGTTATTTTAGCGGGCTTTGCTTTTACTATTTTTTATATGCGCTATTTAATAGTGCGCCCTGTAAAAGCTATGTGCGACACTTTAGTAAACATAAACCAGCAAGAGGCTAATTTAGCCGCCAACTTACCGCAATTTTCTTTTGACGAATTTAAAGAACTAAGTACGCAATATAACTTATTTACTAACCACTTAAGTGATTTACTAAGTACAACTCACGCCAGCGCTAAAGCCAGTGAGCAAAGTAATGTTGATGTAAATACCGCTATGCAAAATACGCAGCAGTTAAGTGAGCAGCAAACTCAGCTAAGCCACAATATTATTAATGCGAGTAACCAAATAGTGCAAAGCTTAGAGGGCATAGTGAGCAATACCGACAGCGTGCATAGCGTTAACAGCGAGCACTTAGACTTTGTTAAGCTTTCGTCGCAAGAGCTTGCAAGCTTAGTCGATAAGGTGTCGCTTATTGGTACCTTGCTGCAAAGATTTTCTAAAACGGTGTCTGGCCTTAAAGAAAACAGCGAAAACATTCGCAGCATTTTAAAAATGGTTGAGGAGTTTTCGGATCAAACTAATTTACTGGCACTAAACGCTGCCATTGAAGCGGCACGCGCTGGCGAAGCTGGTAGAGGGTTTGCGGTTGTTGCTGATGAAGTACGTACATTATCGGTAAAAGTAAGTGGCGCAACCCGACAAATAAGCGACTTTATTAACCAAATGAATGAGCTGGTTAACGAAACCAACCAAGAAAGTGAGCAGTTAATTAGCCACTCAAGTACCGCGCAAAGCGCCATTAGTAATACCTCTGAAGGGTTTAAAACAATGCTAGGTGAGTTTGAACAAAACCAACAGCAACTGCAGCAAATAGCGGATGCGGTGCATACGCTAGAGCAAGCGCAGCAGCACACTCACCAATCGGTAGAGCAAATTGTTACCTTAGGCGAGCAAGCTAAAAGCGCTATTGATCATGCACTAAGTAATAGCCAGCAATCACATGCACTTAGCCAACAAACGCAACAGCAATTAAAGCGTTTTGTGCAATAAGCAATTACAAAACAAAAGCCGAGCGGTATATTGCCTTAATATTTTAACTGGCAACATTCAACAGCGCTTTATAAATATGGTAAATTACGCAGCTAATTATTTAAGTGTGTAATGTGTGTGAGTAACTCAACCCCCAACTACCAACAGCTAGCCAAAAATATTAAAGCCTGGGGCCAAGAACTCGGCTTTAGTGAGGTGGGTATTACCGATATTGACCTATCTAAACACGAAGCACAATTACAGCGCTGGTTAGATGCGGGCTACCATGGCTCTATGGATTATATGGCAGCCCACGGCATGAAACGCGCACGCCCTGCTGAACTAGTCCCTGGTACCCAGCGGGTTATTTCGGTAAAAATGAACTACCTGCCTCCTGATGCTAGTTTTGCCAAAACACTAAAAAACACCGAAAAAGCCTATATTAGCCGCTACGCATTAGGGCGTGACTATCACAAATTAATGCGCAACCGACTAAAAAAGCTGGGCCAAAAAATAGAGCAAGAAATTGGCGATTACGGTTTTAGGCCATTTGTAGACTCTGCGCCTGTGCTTGAGCGCCAGCTTGCTGAAAAAGCGGGATTGGGCTGGCGAGGTAAACACTCTTTATTAATAAACCAAGAAGCTGGGTCGTGGTTTTTTTTAGGTGAGCTTTTTGTTGATTTACCCCTGCCAATAGATAATGAAAACACGTTTGAAGGCTGCGGAAAATGTGTAGCTTGCATTACGCTTTGCCCAACAGGCGCAATTGTAGAGCCGTATGTGGTAGATGCACGCAAATGTATTTCGTACTTAACCATTGAGCACCAAGGCCCTATACCTGAGCAATACCGTGCATTATTGGGGAACCGAGTTTATGGCTGCGACGATTGCCAATTGGTTTGCCCATGGAACCGTTATGGTCAAATTACCGATGAGCAAGACTTTCACCCCCGTACGCAATTAAAAAACAAAGACTTACTTGGGCTATTTGCCTGGGACGAACCTACTTTTTTAAAAAATACCGAAGGCAGCCCAATTCGCCGTATTGGTCACGAACGTTGGCTGCGTAATTTAGCGGTGGGTTTAGGCAATGCCGATTTTAGCCCTAGCATTATTAACGCTTTAGAAAGCAAACATGAGTCTAGCTCGCAGCTAGTAAAAGAGCATATAGAGTGGGCGCTTGAGCAACAAAATAATAAACAACGAGAACAACTTCGTAAAACACAGCGCCTAATTAGAATTGTCGAAAAAGGCTTACCTCGTGATGCGTAAATCACTCAGGTGAGCCTTATTGTGAGAGGTTTATTTTTTAAGTAACAAAGATAAATCTTGTTCAATTTCAGCAAAGGCGGCTTTAACTTGTTTAACCGACTCTTCTCTGGCAATTGAATTTTGAATAGTTTCGTCCACTTTTTTATAAATAAACACCTCTTGGTCTTCATCTAATCCCATTGTGGGTATGCGCACTTCAAGGTCTTCTTGTAATTGCTTGAATACCTTTTCGTTACTTTCGCGGTTTTCGTTTAGTAACCCAATCAAGCCATGAAACTTACTATGCACTGTGCTGGCTACATCATTTAGCTTTTGCTGCTGCGACTCAAGCATTTGCTTGGTCATAATTGCACGTAACTGCTGCTCAGTCACACTGACAATAAAGCAAACGTGGTCACGAATACGCCCGTGTTTATCTGGGTCGTGATCTGGCATATTCAGAATTAATAAGCTTATCATCTCGTAGTTAACTAATATTCGGTGCGAAAACTCATGTAAGCGACCTTTGTTTTTAAGCATATCAAACAGCTCAATTACAATAGGCGAACACACTCCGCTAAGAGCAAAGTGCTCTATTGTATCGCCATGTCTAAATTCAACATTACTTTGTAGGTCAAACGTTTGTAAGCAGTCTATTAAGGCTTTACCTAAATCTTGCGGATTATTAATAAAACCAATGTTTTCAATGTAATTAACTATTTGCCCCATTTCGCTACTGTTTGCCATAGCGTTAAATGCCGTAGATGTTGCATCTTCTACTTGTTTTTCAAGGCTTTGTTTTTCTATTAATACTTGGTTTAAGTTTTTAAGTTTTGATTTAAGCTCATCATGCCCAAACGGTTTTACAATGTAATCCTCAGCACCGACTGAGTAACCTTCCATACGCTCTTCAACCGTTCCTCTAGCGGAAACAAACATAACAATTATATGCGCGGTATTCGGATTCGCCTTTAATGCTTTACACACTTCGTAGCCATTCATTTGCGGCATACTTACATCAAGTAAAATAACTTGGGGCATGTAGCCTTCAACCATGGCTAAACACTCAGGGCCGCTTGTGGCAACTTGTAATTCGAAATCAAGATCTTCTAAAATTTCTTCAATAATTTCAAGGTTGAAAGGTTCATCATCTACAGCAAGAATTTTAGTTAAGGCCATATTTTCATCATCCAATTAAATATCATTTAAACATTACTTACACATATAATTAGCTATCTTGCACTGCTAGCTTATCATCGGCTAAATGCTCATCTAAATCTATTTCTAGGGGTACCTGAATCCTAATTGTTGCACCACCATCGCTATTATTACTTGCCGTAATTTCGCCTTGATGAAGTGCTACAAACTCTCTACAAAGCGCAAGCCCTAAACCAGTACCACCAGCGCCACTGTTCGTTTTGCTGCTTTGTACAAATTTAGTAAACACGTGCTCTAATTCATCCTCAGGTATACCTATTCCATTGTCTATTACATCAATAATGGCGCTATCTTGATCAGCCATTAAGTTCACTTCAATACGACTTTTAGGTTCGCTAAATTTAAGTGCGTTACCTAACACATTGCGCAATAGCTGATTAATTTGCTCTTCATCACACTGCACAA
This sequence comes from Pseudoalteromonas sp. CST2, assembly GCF_028599385.1. Lineage (NCBI taxonomy): Bacteria > Pseudomonadati > Pseudomonadota > Gammaproteobacteria > Alteromonadales > Pseudoalteromonadaceae > Pseudoalteromonas > Pseudoalteromonas sp. CST2. Next base: position 287,924 of record NZ_JAQREO010000001.1, on the reverse strand, counting down.
CCACTGGCCCGGGTTTTGAAAAAACAATTTCAATTTCTTTTTCCATAGCCGTACCAGAGACATCATCAATACTGGTTTTTATAATACTTTCTATATTGTATGGGCGTGGATTAAATGGAAATTTCCCCACATCCAATTTTGATAAATCAAGTAAGTTGTTTAATAACGACAATAAACGCTCGCCGCTGCTTTCAATACGCGACAAGTACTTTAAAAGTTTATCTTTAGCAAAATCACCTGCTTCTAACTTACTCAAGCCAAATCGAGAAAAGCTTAATATAGAGTGCATAGGGGTGCGTAACTCGTGCGACATGTTAGCCAAAAATTCCGATTTGCTTAAATTGGCAGCTTCGGCCACATTTTTAGCGTGCTCTAGCTGCGAAGTACGAGCTCGCACTTGCTCCTCAAGTAGGTCTTTGGCTTCAAGGAGTAATTCTTCTTTTTGTTTTAAGTGAGTTACATTTTTAAATATAACCGCCAACGCAATTTCGCCATGGTGGTCTATTTCGTTAAACGAGCCAACTAGCGGAATATACCCGCCGTCTGTTTTTTGCAAACGTAGGTCGCTACTAAATTGGCGGTTACGATTAAGTGTGCTGATTTTATTTTTTATTTCAGCACTTGATTCTTCATCTAAAAATTCAAATACCGAAAAGCCCGCGAGTTTGTCAAAGGGTAGCTTAAACAGCCTTAAGCAGGCATCGTTTGCTTCTATTACTTTGCCGCTGCGTTCAAATAGCATAATGGCGTCAGGCGTATTTTTATAAATAACTTGTAGTAGGCTGTCTTTTTCGATTAATGCATCAACGGTATCTTGTAAACGCTCAACTAGCTCAGCGTTACGGCGTTTTAAAAGCTCTGTTTGCCACAATTTATGTACCGATTGCAGCAGTACGCTATCGGTTAGAGGCTTTATTAAAACATCTTCAACCCCTTTACGAATTGCCTCAATCATTGAAACTTGCTCAGGGCGTGCGGTAAACAATAAGCATCGGCAATCTGGCTGAGACATTTTAATAGCAGAAAAAATATTTAAACCGGTGCCATCTTCAAAGCTAAAATCGCTAATTAAAATATCTATACTGTTTTCATTAGCCACTGCCACCGCTTCGGTTGCGCTGGTTGCGGTTAGCGTTTTGATATGCGCCCCGACTAAATTACTTTTCATTTTTTCAAGGCGCTCAGGCATATGATCAACAAGTAAAATAGTGGGGAGTTTTAAAACGTGGCTAGAGCCAAGCTCTAAGAGGTTTTCGAGTAATGAGGTAATTTCTTTATTTGAAAAAAACGGATAAATAACCGTTGCATCTGGGACTAACTTATTAAGCTCGCTAAAGGCGCTAAGTTGCTCACCGCTTTCGGCTTTAGGGGCAAGTAATACACAGCGGTCTTGTGAGATTTTTTGAGCTATCGACTTTACTACTTCACACGGCACTCCGTAAGCACCAATTACCAAGTCATACTGGCTGGTGTTAGAGTATAAATCAATCATAGAGTAATGAACGAGCTCAGCCTCACAACCTATTAATTCTAGTAAAACTTTCACTCTCATTGCGATAACACTGCTGCTATCTACAATTAAAATTTTTCGACTCATTAAGCCACACTATCGTAAACACTTTATATGTTAATAGCGTAGCCTATAATTTCTTAGTTGGTATAGGTTGTTAGACTTAATTTTGATTTTTTTACCGATAAGCTCCACAACTATTTTGGTAGATGCTTACCGAATATTGTTAAACTGTAGCGTGTGTTATCCATTACCGCGATATGAGGCAACTCACCCCATACGCTAAAACCAAAGTGCTTGAATAACTTAATACTTGGTAAGTTGTGGCTAAATATAAAACCAAGCAATACATCAATTTCGAGCTGTTTAGCCTCTATTTGGGCAAACTCCATCAGCTTTTTGCCAAGTCCTTTACCTTGCGCCGCTTTGGTAATATAAATGCTCATTTCGACGGTGCCATCGTATGCGGGGCGCCCATAAAACGATTTATAACTTAGCCAGGCAAGTACTTGGTCATTTTCGCAATAAACATAAATAGGCCGTTTATCGGTGTGGCTATTAAACCACTCACGTTTGCTCTGTACCGATACTTCTTCGGTATCGGCGGTCACCATACGCGAGGCGATCGTTTCGTTGTATATTGCGACAATGGCAGGTAAATCTTCTATAGTGGCTAAACGTGTAGTCATAACAGCTTAATATTGTTGATCACTTTTGTGCATATTAGCGTAAGATAGACTAGTCAAACAATTATAAATTTAGGCGTTGAGTATGTTAAAAAAAACGATACTAGGGCTCAGTATTTTTATTACGAGCTTAGCTGCCCAAGCAAATGACACGTTACCCAGCAAACAACAGCAGCAACAATGTGAAGACTTTACAAATGTAGAGATACGTAAGCTGCGCTCAAAAGAATCCTTAAACTTATGCCAATTTAAAAACCGCCCTTTGCTCATTGTAAATACGGCTAGCAATTGTGGTTTTACATCTCAATTTGAGGGCCTTGAAAAAGTACACCAACAATACAAAGATAAAGGTTTAGTGGTATTAGGTTTTCCATCTGATGATTTTTTTCAAGAAGAAAACGATGAAAAAGACATAGCAAAAGTGTGTTTTATTAATTACGGCGTTACGTTTACTATGTTTACTACCAGCGAAGTTCGCGGCAGTGATGCAAATCCAATATTTAAACACTTAAACGCGCAAACCAGCTCACCTAACTGGAACTTTTATAAATATTTAGTTTCAGCTGATCGTAAAACAATTAAACGCTTTAACAGTAAAGTAGCTCCTAATTCAAAAGAATTAATTGATGCAATTGAAAATACGCTACTCATCAATTAAGTTTATACTGGTACTGCGAGTTAAAACTAACTAGACTGGCTTTAATGGTTAAATACACCAACTTTAAACAGGAGATTTTATGGCAGTGGCAAGTGCAAGGCACATTTTAGTTGACAGCGAAGCAGAGTGCTTAGATTTAAAAGCTAAGATTGAACAAGGCGAAGACTTTGCAGAGCTTGCAAAAACATATTCAAACTGTCCTTCTGGTCAAGACGGCGGAGCACTTGGCGAGTTTGGCCCAGGTATGATGGTACCTGAGTTTGATAAAGTTGTATTTTCAGCGCCAATTAATCAAGTACAAGGCCCTGTACAAACACAGTTTGGCTATCACTTACTAGAAGTGACAAGCCGCTCAGAATAACGTTGACTTATCGCAACACAAAAAGCCGCTTATGCGGCTTTTTTTAGGAGCAATTATGAAACTTATAGGATCTAACCCTTCTCCATTTGCGCGCAGAGTAAGAATGTGGGCAGCACAAAACAATGTTGACTTAGCGCTAGTAAACCTAGATATTTTTTCTGAGCAAGACCGCCCTACCTTAGCCAGTAACAACCCAGGAAGAAAAATACCGGTTTTAATTGATGGCGATTTAACGCTAAGCGATTCAACCATTATTTTACGTTACCTTATTGCCAAGGCTGGTAAAACACCACTAAGCTGGTCGCAAGAGCACCTACTTAATATTATCAACGCCTGTAACGACTCGTTAGTAGAATTAGCACTTAGCAGACGCTCAGGATTTGATACTAGCGACGATAAATTATTTTTTAATCTGCAAAACGAACGAATTGCACAAACATTAAGCTATTTAAATAGTCATTTAAACGATGATGAATTTAAAGGCTGTGAATGCCTTAACATCAGTTTATACTGCCTACTTGATTGGATTTGCTTTCGTGAATTAACAGACTTTAGCCAACACGCTGCTTTAGTCAGTTTTTATAACGACTATGGCACGCGTCAAGCTGCAGTAAGCACCGATCCCAGACTCTAAACAAATAAGGTAAACACATGAGCGATATTGAAATTGAATCACAACTAGTTAGCTTTGTAGAAAAAGTACGTTTAAGCGAGCAAGTGTGGGCGTTAGGTGGCGACGACGGCGGCTTTGTAGTGTGCGAATCTAACCAGTTTGCCGAAACGGATGTACTGCTTTTATGGGAAAGCGAAGACGCAGCAAAAGCCCAGTGTAAAGAAGAGTGGCAAGAATTTACGCCTGTAGAAATTAATTTAGATGAATTTTTAGATGAGTGGGTAGAAGATTTAAACGAAGACAGCGCATTAGTTGGTTTAAATTGGAATGACGACCAAGTGTGTGTAGAAATAGAGCCTGTTGGCTTAGCACGCGCACTTAGCGAATAACTGCCACTATAAATTAAATAGTGAATACAACACCTGCTTTTTAAGTGGGTGTTTTTGTTTTGTAGCTAAAAACATAAATACTAGAATCGATACTCGCATGTTTATCTGTTTTAAGTATAAAATATAACATGTCATTAATTTCAAGGGATTACGTTGAAAACCCATCTTGGCCGCCGCCCTTTTTCAGCAATGGAGCTGCATACGCTTTATAACGGCTATATTTATGGCGATTTTAAAGTAGCAAGAGAGCAAGCAAAGCATTGGCATTTTTGGTTGCCTTTAATTGCCTATTACAGTGGCGCATATAGCGATGAAATTGGCTGCTTAACGCTTGACGATCTTGAGCTTAAAAATGGCATTTTATGTTTTAATTTTCATACTAATGGAAAAATAAAAGCGCGCTTGGTTCCGGTGCATCAAGCCTTAGTTGATGCAGGGCTTAACGACTTTATTGCCTTTGTTAAAGCACATAATCACACACGTTTGTTGTTTGATTTACCGGCTAAGTCTGGCCGTTACAGCGAAAAAGTACGCATTTGGTTTACTGGTGAAGGTGAACGTGCGGGTTATTTGCAAAAATGTGCCATTCCCACTGTTGATCAACTTGGTATGAAAACCGCCATAAGTAGCCTACGACTTAATTTTGAGCAACAAGTGCGTATTTACGCATTACAGGCTAATTCAAAAGACGCCTTTAATTATTTAATGGGGTTTAACGAATACCCCAATGATAAATTTGACGATACCGCCTTACTAAACAACGTAATACAGCAAATTCGCACCATTAACCCACAGCTGCATTGGCAGCGCTTTAAGCAGCGCCAGAGCCACTGACACTATTTGTTACTATTTTAAATCCAAGCAGCCACTTTATTAAATTACTCTCATAAAAAAAACTGCTAGGATATCTAAATCTCAATTTTTAAGGGCATAGAAATGCCTGTTTGAGTCAGTTTCTAACAACAACAATCTAGGGATCACTATGTTTTTAAAAAGCCTATTAACAGTAAGTGTTGCTTTAGCAATGACTACTGCCAACGCTAACGAGTTCGTTATCGAAAAGCTTGCTAAACCAAGTTCACAAAAGGTGTCGTTAACACTCGACCCAAGCCAAGACACCTTTACAGGGATGACAGAAATAGCCCTAGAAGTGTTAAAACCCACTCATTACATTGAACTTAACGGCGTGGCTTACGCTGTTAAAATGGCGCAGTTACTAGGCGATGAAAACTGCGACTTAAATAACGAAATGCTAAAAACAGAAAAAGTAAAATTTAGCTGTGATGAGCAAATTCAGCCGGGTAAGTACACCCTAAAAATAGATTTTTCTGCGCCGTATAATCGCCAAAGTGTGGGCTTATACAAAACAATTGATCAGGGCACACCTTATTTATTTACTCAGTTTGAAATGAATGATGCACGCCGTGCATTTCCGGTATTTGATGAACCAAGTTATAAAATACCGTTTCAGTTGACGATTACAGCGCCAACGTCTCAAAAGGTTTATGCCAATACGCCAGAGCTTAAAACCGCAGTTAACGGCGAGATGACAACGCATTACTTTGATAAAACGCCACCTATTCCTTCTTATTTAGTGGCTATGGCCGTGGGCCCTTTTGAAGAGCTTGAAATAAAAGACATGCCAATTCCAGGGCGTGTTATTACCCCGCAGGGTAAAATTCATTTAGCTGATTACGCAAAAGAGAACATGCCAAAAGTACTTGCTGCACTTGAGGCTTATTTTGGTATTCCTTATATTTATAAAAAGCTCGACTCGGTAGCAGTACCCGAGTTTCCTTTTGGCGCAATGGAAAACTCAGGCCTAGTAACCTACCGCGAAGATATATTACTGGTTGATTTAGCAGCTGCTACACGCAGTAAAAAACAGCGTAATGTGTCGATTATTGCTCACGAGCTTGCCCATCAATGGTACGGTAACTTAGTTACCATGAAGTGGTGGAACGACTTATGGTTAAACGAAGCATTTGCCAGCTGGATGGCGGCAAAGATTACTAAGCAGCTTAATCCAGAATTTGAATCTCACCTTGATTTACCACAAAACAACGTAATGGCATTAGATGCTCGCTTAAGCACTAAGCCGATTCGTAAACCAATTAAAACCGAAGCCGATATTATGGATGGTTTAGGGCTTGCCTACAGTAAAGGCAGCGCTGTACTGGCTATGGTTGAAAACTGGATTGGTGAAGACGCATTCCAAAAAGGGATTCAAAGTTACTTAAAAAAATTCTCGTATAAAAACGCCGAAGCAGCCGATTTATGGGAAGCACTAGGTAAAGCTTCTAATAAAGATGTTGCGAGTGTTTTAAAATCATTTATTGAACAGTCTTCTTTTCCGCTTGTAGATGTAAAACAAGACGGTAAAAAAATTACTATATCGCAAAGTCGCTTTGCTAATGCTGGTGTAGATGCCCCCGCACAGCTTTGGAATGTCCCTGTTGGGATAAAATATGGCGCTGGCGATAAAGTAAAAACAGCCAGTATTTTACTCAATAAGCAAAGCCAAACCTTAACACTTGATTTTGAGCCACAGTGGATTTATCCCGATGAAGGGGCGCTAGGTTATTACCGCTGGGTAATGGACGATGCGCAGTTTGATTCACTAATAAAACATGCTCCGCAAGCACTTAATGATCGTGAGCGCTTAGCGCTGCTCTCTGCCACTGATGCACTACTTGATGCGGGTGTAATATCGGCGGCTAAGTTAATGCAAACCTTAGAAGTATTTGTGAGCGATGATCACCCTCGTGTTGCAAATACAGCGCTGGGCTACTTGGTATCGCAAAAAAATACCTTTAAAGATGAAAGCAACGAAGCGTTATGGCCTGAGTTTATTCGCAGTGCAGTAATGCCTGCAGCTAAAAAATACTCACTAGAAGCACAAGCTGGCGAAGACGGTGCAGTATCGCAACTACGTGCGGGTGTTGTTTCCTTGCTTGGTTTTGATGGCGAAGATCAACGTGTGATCAGCAAAGCAAAAGAGCAAACGCAAGTGTACTTAAACGATCCGCAAAAAGTGGATCCGTATTTAGCAGCTACCTACTTAAAACTTGCCGCCTATAATGGGGATAAAGCCTTACTTGATCAATTTATGGCAACCTTTAAAACCACTAAAGATCCACAAGTACGCACAAACATGCTGGCTGCAATGGGCTTTATGGGTAAAGCGCAGTTACAAAAGCAAGTATTAGCGTACACCCTAACCGACGAAGTAACCGCGTCTGATATGCGCACTATTTTAGCAGGTCAAAGTTATAGCGAGCCACGCCAAGCATTATTTATTGAGTGGATATACAACAATTACGACAAGGTAACACAAAGCTTACCGCCGTTTTTTGTGCCTAACTTACCGTACTTTACGACCGCGCGTTGTGATGAACAAAGTTTAGCAACCACGCAAGCATTCTTTAAAGATAAAATTGAAGAAACACCGGGCTACGCGCGTACGCTAAGCAAGCTTGAAGAAAGTACCCATGATTGTATTGCGCTTAAAGAGCGTGAACTGGCATCAGTTAATGACTTTTTAAAAAGCAAATAAGTATAATTAAAAGTAAATATGTATAATTAAAAAAGCCGCTGAGTTATTCACTCAGCGGCTTTTATTTACCCGTTAATAATCTGTGTTAGCTTGGCAATAAAGTCTTTTGCTGCTTGCTCTGAGTTAATTTTAAAGGCCACACCATAGTGAATCGGCTGCGCACTTTTGTGAATACGTGTAGGAAAGCGCGTCATCTCGCTACTATGAAAATAACCCTGTACTCGTGTTACCTCATCAATTGTTGCAAAATCATCGCTAAACACCTCAAAGGCTGGGCGAATAATTATTTTGCCTTTACCCGCTTCGCTGTGGGTATAAATTGCTTCTTTAGAATTTGCTAACATGTACTCAGCAATGTTTTTAATTTTAAAGTTGCTTCTGCACTTTAACTGAATGAGCTGCTCTGTTAACTCATCTGCACTATAAGCCACGTGGTGATCCCTTTAATGTTTAATTGTGCATTACATTAGCCTATACGCGCTGCAAAGTCCGAATTATTTTACATCGCATACAAAGGCAAGTTTGTCATTTTTATAACTCATTCGCGTTATGTTTGTCTCGCAATATGGGCTTAAGTTAAGCCATTGAGAAACCTCATCGGTGCCACTTAAATTACGCATATATACACGGTTTTTAACCGCATAAGCCACTGTATTAGCATCTTTTAAAATAAAGTCTTGTACTTGCTCTGGCAATCTAAGTAAATCTTCTACCTGTTTAGATTGCGGGTTAAAGCTTGCTAAAGTATGCTGATCATTTTTTGTGTAGCTAAATAAAAATGTTGCGGTTTTACTGTTATAAATAAGCGTACGCCCTATGTTACTTGCTACCACCTCGCCTTTTGCCGCAGCAACCGAAGTATATTGCAATGTATGTGGCTCACCCAAAATAAACATCACTAAGTCGTTTTGAGCGCCCCACGCGTGGTAGCCAACAGGTTCAATCCAATCAAAAATACGGCTCGGTGCTTGCTCAGTATCAAGTGGGTATTGCCACAACTTTTGTTTGCTATCTTGCTCTACCACAATAGCCGATAAACTTTGTTTTGAGGGCATAACCGTGGGCGAATATTCGCTCACTGGCGTATTTGTTATGTTGCTTATTTGCTTGGTTGCTAAATCATAATAGGCAATATCGGTTTGACTTTGCTCGCTTGAAATAACTTCATGGGTGAAATAAATACCCTTGTTTGTTAAATAAGGTTGGTTGTTATAGCTATTTTTGTCGCTCACTATACTCACTTGCATACCGTAGGGTGTATTTAAATCAGCAAGTAATATTTGGCTTTTAGGCATGCTAGCCTGCGCTGTAGCAAGGCTTAGCGCCGCTAAAGAGACTAGCCCAAGCCATGGTTTAATAAGTTTCATGCTTTCTCTCGTTTTATTTTTAAGCACCTCATGATAACGTTATTTGCCGATGGCGTCACTTGACCTAAGTCAGTCAACTCTTTATAACTAACTTGGTCCTAAAAAAGAGAAAATACATGTCAGCTAAACATCCTATCATTGCTATTACAGGTTCGTCGGGTGCGGGAACTACCACTACCACCAATGCAATTAAACATATTTTTCGTAGCCTCAACATTGATGCGGCTTTTATCGAAGGAGATAGCTTTCATCGTTACACGCGCCCAGAAATGGATAAAAAAGTACGCGAAGCACAACAAGAAGGTAAACACATAAGTTACTTTGGCCGTGAAGCCAATGACTTTGGCGCATTAGAAACCTTATTTGGTACCTACGGCGAAACAGGCCAAGGCAAGTTACGCCGATACTTACATACCTTTGACGAAGCAGTGCCATACAATCAATTACCGGGGACCTTTACCCCTTGGCAAGATCTTGAAACAAACACTGATTTAATGTTTTACGAAGGCTTGCACGGTGGCGTGGTTGATCAAGATCATGATGTAGCTAAGCACGTGGATCTACTTATAGGCATGGTGCCTATTATTAACCTTGAATGGATCCAAAAATTGATCCGCGATACGCAAGACCGCGGCCACTCTCGCGAAAAAGTAATGGACTCAATTGTACGCAGTATGGATGACTACATTAATCACATTACACCACAGTTTTCGCGCACCCATATTAACTTTCAACGTGTGCCAACGGTTGATACGTCAAACCCATTTAGCGCAAAAGATATTCCTTCGCTAGATGAAAGCTTTGTGGTTATTCGCTTTAGAGGAATTGATGACGTTGATTTTCCGTATTATTTACAGATGATTGAAGGCAGCTTTATGTCGCGTATAAATACCCTTGTGGTGCCAGGCGGTAAAATGGGTTTAGCAATGGAGCTGGTGCTTACTCCGCTAATTAAAGACATTATTGTTAAAAAGCGTGCTCTTGAAAACCTAGCCCCTTTAGATATACCCATTTAGCCCCTCTTTTATGATTTACACTTCTGACGTACACTGCTGCTTTTGCTAACAGTGAGGGATAACGTGTCGCACTCATTAAAAATTATTGTGGGCTCTAAAAACCCAGTAAAAATTAACGCTGCAAAACATATTTTTGCAATGTACTTTCCTAGTTATGAAATTGATTGCCAAGGCGTTGATGCTCCCTCAAATGTTCCCGATCAACCAATTGGCGAGGAACAAACCCGTATAGGCGCACAAAACCGAGTTACTTACTGTAAAAGCATGTACCAAGCAGATTACTACTGTGCAATGGAAGGCGGTGCAGAGCAATTTAGCTATGGTGCTGCCACCTTTGCCTATGTTGTTATTAATAATCGCTCTGAGCAAGCGATAGGACGCAGCAGTAACCTGCCGTTACCGCAAGTGTTATATAACGCGCTGCTAAGCGGAGAAGAGCTTGGCGATGTGATGGATAAAGCATTTAACACCCATAATGTTAAGCAAAAAGGCGGCGCGATAGGGCTTCTCACAAACAACCATGCCACTCGTCAAAGCACCTACACCCAAGCGCTTACCTTAGCTATGGCTCCTTTTTTACACCCTAGCCTTTATCAGGAAAATTAATGAAATACAGTTATGTACTGTTTGATGCAGACGAAACACTATTCAGGTTTGATATTTTAGCGGGAATGACCCGCATGTTTAAAGCGTACAACATTGAGTTTACTCAAGCTGATTACATCCATTACCAAAAAACTAATAAGCAGCTGTGGATAGATTATCAAGATGGAAAAATTAGCGCCGATTACTTACAAGTAACCCGCTTTAACGAGTGGGCTGTAAAATTAGGGGTACCCGCTAAAGAGCTAAACGATGCATTTTTAGATGCTATGGCACAAATTTGTGAACCACTCCCCGGCGCAATCGATTTACTAAATGCACTCAAACCGCATGCACGATTGGGTATTATTACTAATGGCTTTGCACGTTTGCAAGCCCTGCGCCTAGCGCATACCGGCCTTGAAAATATGTTTGATTGGCTGGTTATTTCGGAACTGGTAGGCATTGCTAAGCCTAACAAGGCTATTTTTGAGCACACATTTGAGCTTATGGGTAACCCAGACAAAAGCAAAATATTAATGGTGGGCGACACTGCCTCTAGCGATATTTTAGGAGGCAATAATGCAGGTATTGATACCTGTTGGCTACAGCACCCTGGCGAGCAGTTACCAGCAGGCATAATCCCAACCTACACCATAACTGAACTGGCACAGTTACCAGCAATTTTAGCGCTTTAAGCTGCGCGTTAATTATTAAAAATTAATAGTAATTAGCTGCAACTCGCTAATTTAAGGCAAAAAAAATGACGCTATTAAGCGTCATTTTTTATAACTGTTTGTGAGCGTGTATTTTTAAAAAATACTAAATTAGGCCGTCGCTAATTCAAGGCCGGGTGCAGGCATCGTAACAGGCGTTTCAAATGTTGCCCACTCCCATGCTGACTCTGTTGCCATAATTTTGCGAAGTAACTTATTATTTAAATCGTGACCCGATTTATAAGCCGTTACTTTACCTAGTAGGTTATGACCTGTCATAAACATGTCGCCCACACAGTCTAATATTTTGTGTTTTACAAATTCATCGCTGTAGCGCAAACCATTTGGGTTTAGTACTTTAAAGTCATCAAGTACTACTGCGCTGTCCATGCTGCCACCAAGTGCTAGGTTATTAGCATGCATGTATTCAATGTCTTTCATAAAGCCAAAGGTACGTGCACGGCTAATTTCTTCAGTAAAGCTTTGCGCAGTAATATCTAAACCAATGCGCTGGCGGCTTTCATTAATGGCCGGGTGATCAAAGGCAATTTCAAAGTCGATATGAAAACCATCATATGGTTCTACTTCGGCCCATTTATCGCCTTCTTCAATACGTACTTTTTCTTTTATACGAATAAAGCGCTTCGCAACATTTTGCTCTTCAATGCCGCCTTTTTGTAACAAATAAATGAACGGTAATGCACTACCATCCATAATCGGCACTTCTGAGCTGTCTAATTCAACAACTAAATTATCGATACCCATTGCAGCAACCGCTGCAATTAGGTGCTCAGTCGTTGATAAGCGAACGCCATCTTTGTTAATTAAACAGGTACACAGCTGCGTATCACCAACGGCTTCAGGTGTTGTTTCAAAATCAACAACCGGATCAAGGTCGACACGACGAAATACAATCCCGGTATTTGCGCTCGCAGGTCGGAGAGTTATTGTGACCTTCTCACCTTTATGAAGTCCAATTCCTATGGCTTTGACTACTTGTGCAATCGTACGCTGTTTAATCATAGGTTCGCTCACTTTTAAATCAGTTACAGTTAGACGGCGGAGTTTAACATAAATCCTTTTGCCTTTCAATATTTGTACATATTTCAAACAAAAGCATTAGTAAATGTTAATCAGCCTGCTTACGTAAAAAAGCCGGAATATCAAAATAATCTCCGCCTTCTGATTTATCCGCTTTTTTACTGTTTTGCGCTGATGAACTTGCCGTGTTGCTTGAGCTTGTAGATGGCGCTTGTTCTTTGCTTTCTACTTGCGTGCTTGGCGTCGTTTCTTCAGTGCTTGTGCCCTGGCTTGCAAAGCTTGGTACGTACATGCTGCTAGATTGGTTTGATGAACTTGCTACATCAGAACCTGATGCCTTTTTAAAGCCGTTATCAACAATACCAAACTGCGGACGACGATCGCCGCCTAACCCCGTAGCAACAACGGTTACACGTAACTCGTCGCTCATTTCTGGGTCAATAACTGCACCCACAACCACGGTTGCATTTTCAGACGCTAGCGCTTTAACGTGGTTACCCACAATTTCAAATTCTTCAATCGCAATGTCCATACCCGCAGTAATATTAACCAAAATACCTTTAGCACCGGTTAAATCAACGTCTTCTAGTAATGGGCTTGAGATAGCCGCTTCTGCAGCTTCTTGAGCACGATCTGGGCCTGATGCAGAGGCTGTGCCCATCATGGCAGTACCCATTGCTGACATTACGGTACGTACGTCGGCGAAATCCACGTTAATTAAACCAGAACGTGTAATTAGCTCCGCAATACCTTGAACCGCACCAAAAAGTACATCGTTTGCTTTAGCGAAGGCATCTAACAGTGTAGTCCCTTTACCTAAAACTTTAAGCAATTTATTGTTCGGAATTGTAATAAGTGAGTCTACAATTTCTGACAATTCGTTAATGCCTTGTTCAGCAGCTGCTGCGCGCTTTTTGCCTTCAAAGTCAAAAGGACGCGTTACTACAGCAACCGTTAAAATACCTAATTCTTTGGCAATTTTAGCAACCACTGGTGCAGCACCAGTACCTGTACCACCACCCATGCCGGCAGCAATAAATACCATATCTGCGCCTTCAAGGCTGGCACGGATTGTTTCTGCATCTTCTTCAGCCGATTCGCGGCCTACTTCTGGGTTTGCACCTGCACCTAACCCTGAGGTTATTTGCGTGCCTAGTTGTACGGTAATATCGGCAGCGGAATTACGTAATGCTTGTGCATCCGTATTTGCGGCTATAAAGCGCACGCCTTCTATTTGTTGTTTTACCATGTGCTCAACAGCGTTACCGCCGCCACCGCCCACGCCAATTACCTTAATTACAGCTTCTTCGCTGTGTTGTTCCATCATATCAAACATGTTTACTCTCCGACTTGAGTACTTTAAAACTCGCCTTGGAACCATTTAGTAATGCGGTTCCACCAATTATTATTATCCTCTGCTTTCGACTTTTGTGCATTCATCGATTGCATAGTGCGCCCGTATTGTAACAAACCTACAGCGGTTGCGTACGAAGGATCGTCTACGTAGTCTGTCAAACCAACTATCCCGATTGGTTTGCCTATTCTCACTGGCATTTGGAAAATGTCTTCAGCCACTTCCATTGCGCCAGTCATTTTAGCAGTCCCGCCTGTAATAACGAGGCCTGCCGCAATTTGGTCTTCTAAACCTGAGCGACGAATTTCTTCCATCGCTAATTCAAATAATTCTCTAAAACGAGGCTCTACCACTTCAGATAAAGTATGGCGCGACATTAATCGTGCTGGTCGCCCGCCTACACTTGGTACTTCTATGGTGTCTTCGTTACTGGCCATTTGGCTACTTGCACATGCATATTGTACTTTGAGTGACTCAGCATGTGATATAGGTGTACGAAATATTTTTGCAATATCACCGGTTACTTGATTACCCGCCACTGGTATAACCGAAGAATGACGTAATGCCCCGTTAATATAAATAGTGATATCCATTGTACCACCACCAATATCAAGTACCGCTACACCAAGCTCTTTTTCGTCATCGGTTAAAACCGAGTAACACGATGCAAGTGCGGTAAATATAAGCTGATCAACCTCTAAACCACAGCGCTCAACACATTTTTCAATGTTTTTAGCCATGTCGTTTGAGCAGGTAATAATGTGTGCACGTGCTTCCATACGTACACCGCTCATACCAAGGGGGTTTTTAATGCCCTCTTGCATATCAATGCTGTATTCTTGCGGTAATGCATGCAGCATTTTACGCTCTGCCGAAATAGGCACAGAGCGCGCTATATGAATTACATTTTCAATGTCTTCATCGGTTACTTCTGTATTATTGATAGCAACCACGCCGCTTTCGTTTTGACATTGTATGTGCTTGCCAGAAATCCCTAAGTACACTGAGCTAATACGACAATCAGCCATTAACTCGGCTTCATCTATTGCTCGGCGAATCGACTCAGACACTAAGTTTAAATCGTTAACGCCGCCTTTATCCATACCATGAGATACTTGGCTGCCCACACCAACAATGCTGAGCTTGTTATCTGCGGTGATTTCACCTACCGTGGCCACCACTTTTGAGGTACCAACGTCTAATCCAATCACTAGGTTTCTTTCTGCTGACTTAGTCATGCCTTACTCTTATTTTGTAATTGCTGTTCTTGCACAGGCTTATAGCTAACTGCAAGGCCGGTATCATAGCGTAAATCTATTGCATCTATTTGTGCATCTGCACGCTTTTCCATGCGCGGGTACACATCTATAAACCGCTGTACTCGCTTTGCTTTGTCTTTGCGCCCTAAATTTAAGCGCACACCATTATCTAACCATAACTGCCACGAAAAACGCTCCGAAAGGGCTAAGCTTTTTAACGTTAATGCATTTACCTTTAGCATTTCGTCAAACTGCTTAAAGGCAATCCACGCTTCTTTTTCGCTGCCTTCTGGGCCGTAAAGTTGCGGTAAATCATTGGCGAGTTTATCGCTACTTGCTTCAAAGGCATCGCCACTTTGGTTTAGCAGTAAATCGCTATTCCAATGGGCTACGGCTTCGTGTTCAACTACGTACACTTGTATTGTATCGGGCCATTGCTTGCGTACCGATACGGTTGCAACCCAAGGTAAATCTTTTACCAGTTGCTGTACGCGTTTTACATCTAGCTCAAAAAAACTGCTTAAATCGGCCTTTTTTATTGCTTTTATTATGGCCTTTTCGTCAGTGTATTTGGGCTTTCCTAGCACTATTAAGTGCTTTATTTGTGCATCTTTGTTCTCTACTAGCCAATCAGATACACCGGTAGTTATTTGCACGAGCCCAATCACTACCACCAGAAAAAAGCTCACACCAAAAATTAGCGACCAATTAAAGTTAAGTTGCTGTTTTAACTGTTGAGCTTTTTCTAAAAGGGGATGCATATTAAAGCGTTTGCCCCAAAATGCGAACAACTAATTGCTCAAATGTTGCCCCGTTTGCTTTTGCCGCCATGGGCACCAGCGATTTTTCGGTCATGCCAGGGACTGTATTTACTTCTAATAAATAAAAATTCCCCAGCTCATCTTGCATGGCATCTACACGGCCCCAACCGCTTGCACCCACTAAATCAAACGCCTCTAACGAGATAGCCTGTAAATGCTGTGTATCTTGCGCCGATAAATCTGCAGGGCAATGATACTGTGTTGTATTTGATTGATACTTAGCTTGGTAATCGTAAAAACCATTTGGAGTCGTCATTTCAATCACAGGCTGTACTTCATCGCCTAATACAGTCACGGTAAATTCGCGCCCAGTTATCCACTGCTCCACTAACACTTGGCTATCAAACTTAAAAGCGTGTGTAAGGGCATCTTCAAGCTCTTGAGCGGTACTTGCTTGCGCCATACCTATGCTTGAGCCTTCGTGCGATGGCTTAACCATTACTTTTTTAAACTCATCCATAATGGCTTTTGCATCAAAGCCTTTTTTAGCATCAACAACTGCATAAGGCGCTGTGCTTAGCCCTGCAGATTTAAATAAATGCTTACAACGGACTTTATCCATTGCCAAGGCTGAGCCTAATACAGTGCTGCCCGTGTATGGCAAGTTCATAAATTCAAGCGCGCCTTGCACTGTCCCATCTTCGCCACCACGGCCATGCAAAGCAATAAAAACACGATCTACCTGTAATTCTTTTAGCTCCCACAAAGAGCGATTTTGCGGGTCAAAAGCAATGGCATCAACGCCGGCATTTTGTAGTGCATTAAGCACCGCTTGCCCTGAACGTAGTGACACTTCGCGCTCTGCTGAGTTACCCCCAAGCAGTACTGCTACTTTACCAAATTGCGCGTTTTCTTGCGTCATACTTCACCTTGCTTTAATTTTTCCACCGACATACCTGTTGCCGCTAATGTTTTAACCAATTGTCCTATATTACCAGCGCCTTGCGTTAAAACTAAGTCGTTATTTTGTAAGTTATCTGCCAATACACCAGCAAGCTCTGCGCTCGTTGCTACATGTAGAGGCTCTTTTCCGCGCTGACGTAAGCTGCGGCACAGGCTTTTACTGTCTGCGCCAACAATAGGCTCTTCGCCGGCACTGTACACATCTAGTAATAAAAGTTGATCTACATCTGCCAATACTTTTACAAAGTCTTCGTATAAATCGCGTGTACGGGTAAACCTGTGCGGTTGATAAACCATAACTAAACGTTTTTCTGGCCAGCCTTCGCGTACCGCTGCAATGGTGGCAGCAACTTCTGATGGGTGATGTCCGTAATCATCCACCAGCATGACATTGCCGCGCTCGTTTTCAAAATTGCCATAATGCTGGAAGCGTCGTCCTATGCCTTCAAATTTTTGCAGCGCCTCTAAAATTGCGTGGTTAGCAATGTTTTGATCTTTAGCCACTGCAATTGCCGCCGTGGCATTAAGTGCGTTGTGCTTACCTGGCATATTAAGCGTTGCACTTAAGCTTTCACCGCTTTTATGTGTCACTGTAAAAGTACAAGTACTTGCTGATTGGCTAAAGTCGCTCATGCGGTAGTCGGCATCTTTTGACTCGCCATACGTGATCACAGGGCGACCAAAACGCGGGATCAGCTCACTTGCTACCTGCGAGTCTATGCACACTACGGCTAAGCCATAAAATGGCAGGTTATGAATAAAGTCCACATAAGTGTCTTTCATTTTCTCAAGACTGCCGCCATAGGTTTCCATGTGATCTTCTTCAATATTGGTGATCACCGATACCATAGGCTGTAAATGCAAAAACGATGCATCGCTTTCATCTGCCTCAGCAATTAAAAAGTCGCTCTTGCCCACTTTTGCATTACTGCCCGCGCTATTTAATAAGCCGCCAATAATGAAAGTAGGATCAAGCCCCGCCTGAGCATAAATGCTGGCAATTAAACTGGTTGTTGTGGTTTTACCATGTGTGCCCGCAATGGCAATGCCATGGCGAAAACGCATTAATTCGGCAAGCATTTCTGCACGGCGAACTACCGGTATACGCGCTGCTTTTGCAGCAATAATCTCAGGGTTTGTTTCGTCAATAGCACTTGAAACAACAACTACGTTGGCATCTTTTACGTTGTTTTCGTGATGGCCTATAAATACTTCAGCACCGGCTTTAATTAAGCGTTCGGTCATTGCGCTGTGCGCTATATCTGAGCCTGTAATGCGGTAGCCTTCAAAAGCCAGTACTTCAGCAATGCCGCCCATACCCGCACCACCAATACCAATAAAATGGATGGTTTCTATTCGACGCATAGCAGGTCGAGTTTGTTGTTCTTGTATTGACTTATCTTTCACTTATTTTCTCTTATTTGTTACTTGCTCACAGTGCGAGGCAACGCTTGCTGTGGCATCTAAAATGGCTTGCTGCTTAGCATTGCTGGCCATTTGTTTAATTAATATAGGCTTTGCCAAATACGGGTTTAATAGCTCAACTATTGAATCTTTATTAAACTGCGGCTGAGGCATTAAAAGCGCGCCATTTGCGGTTACTAAATATTTTGCGTTGGCGGTTTGATGATCGTCTACCGCATGAGGAAACGGCACAAACACAGCCATTTTACCCGCGGCGGCAATTTCACTAACAGTCAGTGCACCAGCGCGGCAAATAACAATATCGGCCCACGCGTAGGCGGCGTCCATATCATCTATAAATTCAGCAACTTTTAGCTCTTCATCTGCAATGTTGTTTTTCGCATACGCGCTTTTCACGCCCTCAATATGGCCTTTACCTGTTTGGTGCCACACTTTAATTGGCGCTGTTTTAGCAAGTAAATTAAACGCCTCTGGCAGTGTTTGGTTAAGCACTTGTGCGCCTAGCGAGCCACCCACCACTAAAATATTAATAGGGCTTGAAACATCACGTTTAGCTACATTAGCAACGCTTGCACGAACTGGGTTACCGACTAATTCGGCTTGCCCTGGTGCAAAGGCGCTTGGAAACGCAGCAAGTACTCTGTTAGCAAATTTTGCCAACCACTTGTTGCTCATTCCTGCTACTGCATTTTGCTCATGAATCACTAGTGGAATGCCTAAACTTTTAGCGGCAATGCCGGTTGGCCCGGTTACATAGCCGCCCATAGCAAGCACTACATCTGGTTGCTGAGATTTCAATACCTTACGCGCCTGCAATATTGCATTAAGTACCATGAATGGGGCTTTAATAAGACGCTTTAAGCCATTACCGCGTACGCCCTTTACATTAATAAAATCAATTTCAATGTTATGCTTTGGTACAACATCCGCTTCCATTCTATCTGGCGTGCCTATCCAGCTTACTTGCCAGCCTTGCTCTTTTAAATAATCGGCTACAGCAATACCTGGGAATATATGCCCGCCTGTACCACCGGCCACAACTACTAATTTTTTACTCATCGCTTACCTCCGCGTGAGGTGGCTTGTTTGGTTGCCATTTTGGTTTCAAAATCAACACGCAATAAAATACCGGTGGCAATCGTCATTATTAATAAACTTGAACCACCATACGAAATAAACGGCAAGGTTAACCCTTTGGTCGGTAATAACCCCGCACTGGCGCCTACATTAACCATGGTTTGAAACGCAAACCAAATGCCAATAGCAAACGCAAAATAGCCTTCGTATTCTTTGCCACATTTTAAAGCTTGTTGGCCTATTAAAAGCGCCCTAAATACAAACACAGCCAACACACATAAAATACTTGCTACACCTACAAGGCCTAGCTCTTCACCTATAACGGCAAAAATAAAATCGTTATGCGCCTCGGGTAAATACTGTAACTTTTGCACGCTGTTACCTAACCCTTGGCCAAACCAGCCACCTTGGCTGTAGGCCATAAGCGACTGCACTAACTGATACCCTTTACCAAATGGGTCTTCCCAAGGGTCTAAAAAGCCCACCACTCGCGCCATTCTGTATGGCTCTACAATAATCAGTAATACAACAAGCCCTACGCCCGTTAAAATAAGTACAAAAAACTGCCATAACTTTGCGCCGGCCAAAAATAATAGCCCCACAGTTGTTACAAACATAACCACCACGGTTCCTAAATCGGGCTGCAGTAAAATAAGTAAGGCATATACCGCAAATACAGCGATAGGCTTAGCAAAGCCTTTAATATTTTCTTGTACTTCTTCTCGTTTTCTTACTAAGTAGCCTGCTATATAACTGAAAAAGTATAATTTAGCGGCCTCGGCTACCTGAAAACCAACAGGTCCAATGGGTATCCAACGCTTAGCTCCGTTGACTTCGCGGCCTATTATTAACACGGCAATAAGTAGCACCATACCAAGCAGCAACAAATACGGGTTTGAGCGTTTCCACCAATCCATAGGCACGCTGGCTGCAATCCAAAATAAAACAAATGCCATCGCTAAAAACATGCTATGGCGAATGGTAATATGGTATGAGTTATCAAACAGCCTTTCGGCTGTGGGCATTGAGGCGCTGGTCACCATTATAAAACCCACCCCTATAAGCATTAACATGCAATAAAGCAGTGGCACATCGTAAAGCTGTGCTGAGGGTTTTGGGGTGAGTGTTTCTTTTAAATCGGCAAAGGCAATCATAATTGCCCTTCCATTACACATTGCACAAAGTCATCACCGCGTTGCATGTAGTTGTTATACATATCAATGCTGGCACAGGCAGGCGCAAGTAATACAATGTCACCGCGCTTGCTAAGTACTTTAGCGAGCGATACCGCCTCTTGCATTGTGTTTACTAAGTGCGATTTACTCGTTAAAGCAGCAAGCTCTGCTGCATCTTTGCCAAAGCATACAAGCGCTTTTACATGACTTTTTATATATGGCTTTAACGCACTTAAATCAGCGCCTTTGGCATCACCACCGGCTATAACAATCAGGTTTTCGTGATCTGAGACCAAACTATCTATTGCCGCTATAGTGGCGCCAACATTGGTGGCTTTAGAGTCGTTAAAGTATTGAACACCATGTTGCTCATCAACAAACTGGCAACGGTGCGCTAAACCATTGAATTGAGAAAGCGCCGCTGCGTACTGTTCTTTACTAATATCAAACGGGCTTAATAACGCCATAACCGCAAGTGTATTTAAGTAATTGTGCTTACCAACGACCGCAAGCGTGCTAACAGGTAAGTACGCCTCGCCTTTTACTATAAAGTGCAGCTCATTATTGCGCTCAGCTAAGTGATAATCACCGTGGTCGGTGCCAAAGCTCATTTGCGGCGCTAAAGCGCGACTGATAGGCTTAGTTTGAATATCATCTGCGTTGCTTACTAAAAGCTCAGCATTGTTATAAATGCTTAATTTAGAGTTGATATAGGCTTGGTAGCTGTCGTAACGATCTAAATGATCTTCAGATATATTTAATACCGCTGCGCTTATTGGTTTTAAGCTTGAGCAGGTATCTAGCTGAAAACTCGAAAGCTCCAGCACATACACGTCAAAATCATCACTTAGTAAATCCAATACCGCAGTGCCAATATTGCCACCTAATGCCACCTTATAACCTGCTGCTTTTAATACCTCGTAGGCTAAGGTAACAACGGTTGATTTACCATTAGAGCCTGTAACAGCAACAACCGGTTTTGTATTTATACGAGCAAACAGCTCTACATCACCAATTACTTCAATGCCTGACTCTATTGCTTGAGCAATTGCGGGAATTTTTAAGCTAAGCCCGGGGCTTATGATGATCATATCGGTTTTACAAAGCGCGGCGCTAGCTAAATCACCAAAATGCGTATTAAGCTCAGGAGCATGCTCGCTAAGCCAATCCATACCTGGTGGCGCAACACGGCTATCAACGACCTTTGGTGCAAAACCATGAGATAATAAAAAACGCACAATGCCCAGACCGGTTACACCGAGTCCGAGCACTGTTATATGTTTGTTTTTTATCTCGTTTAAATACTGCATTTATCGAATCTTTAATGTCGCAAGGCCAGCAAGTACTAGCACAATTGAAATTATCCAAAAGCGCACAATAACACGTGGCTCTGGCCAACCTTTTAGCTCGTAATGATGATGAATCGGCGCCATTCTAAAAATGCGCTGTCCGCGTAATTTGTATGAGCCCACTTGTAAAATTACCGATAAAGCTTCCATCACAAACACGCCACCCATAATAATAAGCAGTAGCTCTTGGCGTACTAAAATAGCAATAATGCCCAGCGCGCCGCCAAGTGCCAGCGACCCTACATCACCCATAAACACTTGTGCTGGGTATGTGTTAAACCATAAAAAGCCTAACCCTGCGCCAACAATAGCGGTACACACAACCACCAGCTCACTAGCAAGCGGTAAATGCGGGATATGTAAGTAAGCCGAAAAGTTAATATTACCGGTTAAATACGCAATTATGGCAAGTGCTGCCGCCACTAAAATAGTCGGCACTATCGCCAGGCCATCTAAGCCATCAGTCAGATTTACCGCGTTTGAAGTGCCTACTAATGCAAAGTAAGTAATTACAATGTAAAACAAGCCTAGTTGTGGCAATACATCTTTAAAAAATGGCACAACAAGTGAGGTTTCTGACGCTTGCGTACTCGTTGCATACAGTGCAGTTGCCACCACTAGAGCAATAACCGATTGCCAAAAATACTTCCATTTAGCAATTAGCCCTTTAGGGTCTTTACGTATTACTTTGCGGTAGTCATCTATAAAGCCCACTAAACCTAATGAGCCAATTACAAATAAGGTTGCCCATACGTATTTGTTTGATAAATCAGCCCATAATAAGGTGCTGGTAAATATGGCGCCTAAAATAAGTAAGCCTCCCATAGTAGGAGTACCTTTTTTAGATAAGTGAGATTCGGGGCCATCATCTCGCACTACTTGGCCAATTTGCATTTTTTGTAACGAACGAATGAGCTTAGGGCCAAAATAAAGCGACATCATTAACGCTGTTAATATGCCTAAAATGGCACGTAAGGTTAAATACGAAAAAACATTAAAGCCACTGTAATATTGGGTTAAATACTCTGCCAGCCAAACTAACATTATGATACTCCATTGATGGCTTGTTGCTGGCCATTTACTAAATCGGTTACTAATAATTCCATGCGAGAACTGCGCGATCCTTTCACCACAAGCGTGGTTTTATTGTTTGTGTTATTAAGACTGGTTTGAATTTGCTTGAGCATCTCTTCGCGGTTAGAAAAATGACGGTTTGGCTTATCAAATACATCGCTTGCGTATTTACTTAACACACCCAGCGTATACAGCTCATCAATGCCTTGTTGTTTTGCGTATTCGCCTACTTCTTGATGATAAGTTCTGGCTTGCTCACCAAGCTCTCCCATATCGCCCAGTGCTAAAATACGGTGCCCTTGAATATCACTTAATAAATCAATGGCTGCTTTTACCGACTTAACGTTTGCATTGTAGGTATCATCAATAACAGTCAGTGAATCAGTTACTTTTATTAAATTTACCCGCCCCTTAACATCGCCCATGGTGGCAAGTGCGGTGGCTATCTCTTCAAGTGATACATCAAACTCGCTGGTTAAAGCCGCGGCAATAAGCGCATTGCTCACGTTATGCTTACCAGGAAGAGCAAGCGTTACTGGTACTTTTTTATCTTGTGTACACAATAAAAAGCTTGCGCGAGCGTTTTCGTCTAGGCTGATATTTTCAGCCCAAATATCAAGTTTTTCAGTACTTGAAAAACACTTAACAGTGCGCCCTTTTAATTTATCAAGCCAGTATTGGCTAAATTCGCTATCGCAGTTAACAATGGCAACGCCATCGTCTTTTAGGCCATCAAAAATCTCACCTTTTGCCTTAGCAACCCCCATTAGGCTGCCAAAGCCTTCTAAATGCGCTGCGGCCACATTACACACCACAGCTACATCGGGTTTTGCCATGGCGGTAGTGTAAGCAATTTCGCCTAAATGATTAGCGCCAAGCTCTATAACAGCAAAACGGTGCTGCGGCTCTAAACGTAATAGCGTAAGTGGTACGCCAATATCGTTATTAAAATTACCTTTTGTAGCAAGCACATCTCCGTGCACCGATAAAATAGCGGCGCACATTTCTTTTACCGTTGTTTTACCCACGCTGCCCGTAATAGCAATGGTTTTAGGGTTAACCTGCGCCATAACCGCCGCACCTATATTACCTAATGCAATACGGGTATCGCTAACAACAAACTGCACAATATCTACATCTACTTTATGCTGAACAATAACGCCAATAGCGCCTTTTTGTTTAGCGTCAGCAATAAATTTATGGCCATCAAAATTAGGCCCTTTTAAAGCTAAAAACACCTCACCATCGCAAATGCTGCGGGTATCGGTATTAATATTTACTACATTGAGATTATCACCTAGATAATCGGTTGCTAGCACATTTGCCAGCCAATCAAAGTCCATTGGGATCATTGAGTTATCCCTCTTACTGCTTTTTTTAGTTGTTCTTTTACATAACTGCGATCGCAAAAGTCGATACGTTGATCGCCAATAATTTGGTAATCCTCGTGGCCTTTGCCGGCAATTAAAATAACGTCATCCGCATTTGCATTTTCTATTGCATAGCGAATGGCTTTTGCTCTGTCAGCCTCTAAATGGGCTTTTTCAGGCTGCGATAAACCCGCTGCCACATCTGCTAAAATAGCATCTGGGTTTTCTGAACGCGGATTGTCGCTGGTAACAATAACCTTATCTGCATTTTGCTCTGCCGCTTGCGCCATTAAGGCACGCTTGCCTTTATCTCTGTCGCCGCCACAACCAAAAACACAACTAACCCCACCAGGCACATGCTTTTGCAATGCTTGTAAAGCCAGAGCAAGTGCATCAGGCGTATGGGCGTAATCAACAACGCACGTGGGTAAATTAACTTCGCTAAACGCTTGCATACGCCCAGCAACGGGGTGTAAATGCGCGCATCCGGCGGCTAACTGCTCAAGCGGATAACCTAGCCCCAACAATGTTGCCAGTGCCGCAGTTAAATTATATAAGTTAAACTCACCAAATAGAGGCGATGTTACGCTAATATCGCCCCAACTTGTGCTCAATTGCGCCGAAATACCATTTTTAGAATATTCAACATCAGAAAAATACACATACTGTGCATTTTTAGGTGCTAAATTTTTACGACCATAACAAATAAGATTTTTAAAACTGTATTTTTCAAGCCATTGCTCTGCTTGCCCATCGTCTTGATTAAGCACCACTAGCTGTGGGTCAAAATCGCGAAACAGCATAAGCTTAGCGTCGCCATAACTTGCCATATCGCCGTGATAGTCAAGGTGATCACGCGATAAATTAGTAAATACCGCCGCTTTAAATTGGCATTGTGCCACACGCTGTTGCACTAACCCGTGCGATGAAACCTCCATCGCCACAAGCTTTTTATGCTGCTGTTTTAAGTCATGCAATATGTGCTGAACGTCAACAGCCGAAGGCGTGGTATTAATAAGTGGCGTAAGTGTATCAGGGTGGCCATAACCTAATGTGCCTATAATGGCCGAAGGGGTACTACAAAACTGCGCTAAATGCGCCATCATGGCCGTTGTTGTAGATTTGCCATTAGTGCCCGTTACACCAATTAAATCGAGAGATTGGCTTGGGTTTTCATAAAATTGACTCGCTAGTTCTGGGAGTTTTTTATCAAGCTCAGTTACTAAATACAGTGGCTCAAAAGTGACATCAAATTCGCAGAGCCTATCGGCAATAATGGCTGTAGCGCCGTTTTCAATTGCTTTGGCAATAAACTGTCCGCCATCAAGCGCATGGCCTTTTATAGCCACAAATACATCGCCTGGCGTTACATCACGGCTATCAAGGCGTAAATCTTTAACTAGCTGCGAAGGTGCATCTATGTCGATGTATTTTAAAATAGCCTTTAAATCACGCATCGTTATCTTTACCTTTTACGTAAGCCACTTCTTCCTTATCAGGGGCTACGTTTAATATTCTTAATGCGTTAGAGACGATTTCTGCAAATGCAGGGCCTGCGGTGGCACCTCCATAGTACACATCGCCACCGGGCTCATTTATCATCACTACCACAGCCAAGCGTGGATTACTTGCCGGTGCTACACCTGCAAAATAACCTACGTATTCATCACCGTAACCACCAGCAACCGCCTTTTTAGAAGTACCGGTTTTGCCTGCCGCGCGATAGCCATCTACTTTTATGTTTCGGGCTGTACCGTCTTTTTCAAACACGCTTTCCATCATGTGAACAACGGCTTCTACGTCTTTTTGTTTAAAAATACGCTCGCCTTCTGGCACACCGTCTTGCTTTAAAATCGTTAACGGACGATTAATCCCACCGGCACCTAACATGGTGTAAAAGCGGGCCATTTGCGCCGTACTTACCGAAATAGCATAACCAAACGATAACGTGGCAATTTCAAAATCAGACCAGCGGCGGTTTGGATAAAATAAACCACTACTTTCACCAACCATGCCTGTGCCGGTATCGCTACCAAAGCCCACTTTTTGATATAAGCCAACTAAGTAATCTTTAGGTACTTGCTGCGTTACCTTGGCCACGCCCATGTTTGATGAATACTTTAAAATTTCGCGAAGCGTCATTTCACCGTGGTTACGGGTATCTTTTACTAAACTGCCGCCTAAACGCATCCAACCTGGGTAGGTATCAATGGTGTCGTCGGCTTTAATTGCGCCGTAGTCTAGCCCAGCTAAAATGGCTAGTGGCTTAACGGTTGAGCCTGGTTCAAACAAATCGGTAATTGCGCGGTTACGGCGTTTATGTGGTTGTGCATCGTTCAAATTATTTGGATTAAATGATGGGCTATTTACCATGGCCAAAACTTCACCGGTTTTAACATCAACCACCATGGCCGACCCCGATGTCGCTTTATACGTGAGTACAGCAGATTTTACTGCCTTATAAGCAATTGCTTGAATACGTTGATCAATACTCAGCTGAATATTTTCAGGCTCTACACGCTCACGCTCATCTAATACTTCAACTTCGCGGCCTTGGGCATCTTTACGAATAGTGCGGCGGCCTTCTTCGCCTGTTAAGGCATTTTCGTAGAGTTTTTCAATGCCTTCTATGCCTTTCCCATCAATATTTGTAAAACCAATAATGTGGGCCGTTACCTCTCCCGCGGGGTAATAACGTTTAGATTCATCTAACAAATGAATACCAGGTAAGCGTAATTGGCTAATGTAGTTGGCAACAGCCGGTGTAACTTGGCGCTTTAAATACACAAAACGACGGGTGGGATCATTTAATAAACGCGAATTTATTTTTTTAGGATCGATACGTAATACATCTGCCAGCTCACGCCAACGCAGATCATTTTCATAATAAACAGAGGTACGCTTATCAAGCTCAGCGGCATTTTCTGCAAGCGTTTTATGATCTTCACCGTTTTTACGTGCTTGTTTTATAACTTTAGCAACAAGTGACTTATGCAATGCTTTAGGATCGGCATACACACTGACTACCGGCACACTTACAGCAAGCTCTTTGTCTTGACGATCGAAGATCATACCGCGTTGTACATGTAGTTTTTCTACACGAACGGTGCGTTTATCGCTTTCTGAACGGGCTTTATCTGGCTCAATAACTTGTAAATAGGCAGCACGCGACACCAGTGTTACAAACACTAAAAACACCACAGTGCACACCAACATAAAGCGCCATGTGATTAAGTTATTGACCTGTTTTTTGCCGCGATTTCTCATTGTATTATTATTACCTGTTCATCCTGACTGGTAGGGCGCTTCATTTGAAGCTGCGTGGTAGCAACTTCTTCAATGCGCGCATGCTGCGAATAAAACTCTTCTTCTACAAGTAAATAACGCCATTCAAGGTCGAGCTCATCTCGCTCTTGTAGCAGCGTATCTTGCTTAATTAGCTGCGCGCGAGCCGAGTGCGTAACCTGTACTACTGCAAAGCTTGAAGCGAATATCACAACCAACAAGGCCGAGGTTAGCTTGTTAGCTCCTAGGCCTTTTAATATTTCTAAAAATAAATTGGGTTGGCGATGATTCGCTTTAGTGTTCATCCAAGCCTCTGTGCAATCCTAAGTACTGAGCTGCGAGAACGTGGATTACGCTCTATTTCTTCAGCACTTGGTTTAATAGCTTTACCCACTGCTTTTAACGTCAGGTTTTTATTTATTTGTGCGTCGGTTAAAGGCAGACCTCTGGGTATCGCTTCTCCCTTACTCTGTTTTCTAATAAATTGCTTCACTATTCTGTCTTCAAGTGAATGAAACGAAATAACCACTAAACGTCCACCTGGCTTTAATACTTTTACAGCAGCTTGCAGTGCGGTTTGAATTTCTTCCAGTTCACTGTTTATGTAAATTCTGATTGCCTGAAATGTACGTGTGGCTGGGTGTTTAAATTTATCTTTAACGGGCACCGCTTCATCGACTAAATCGGCAAGTTGCTTGGTTGTGGTAATTGGCGTGTGCTCTCTTACCTCAAGTACTTTGTGGGCAATACGCTTACCAAATTTTTCTTCACCGTAGGTTTTAATTACATGGGTAATGTCTTCAAGCTCAGCTTCGGCTAGCCACTGCGCTGCACTGCGCCCACTTGTTGGGTCCATGCGCATATCAAGAGGGCCGTCTTTCATAAAGCTAAAGCCACGCTCTGCGTCATCAAGCTGGGGTGAGGACACGCCAATATCTAATAAAATGCCATCAACTTTACCTAACAGATCGTTTTGCTCTGCAACATCGTATAAGTTAGAAAAGCGGGTGTGAGCTATAGCAAAGCGTGCGTCATCGGCAAATTTTTCAGCCGACTTTATTGCTTGTGGGTCTTGATCAATGGCCTGTAAACGCCCTTGCTCACCAAGTCGAGCAAGTATTTGACCTGAGTGTCCGCCACGTCCAAAAGTACCATCCATGTATATGCCGTCTGGCTTAATTGCAAGAGCATCGATGGTTTCGTCCATTAATACGGATACGTGTTCAAATTGCGCAGTCATTAGCTTGTGTTTGCCTTTTTTAGTGCCGTTAGAGTGTGAAATTATCTAAATCTTGGTTTGCTTCAAAATCGCCGAGCCTTTCCAGCTCAGTGTCTTGGCGCATTTGTTCGTGCCAACGCGCTTCATCCCAAATTTCAAATTTATTCATTAAACCAACTAGCATGATCTTTTTGCCAAGTTCTGCGTGGCTACGCAATGAAGGCGCCAGCAAAATTCGACCATTTTTATCAAGTTGATACTCTGTGGCATTACCTAACAACATACGTTGCATTCGGCGAGCGCGTGGATTCATATTAGAGATTTTAGATAAGCGGCTTTCTATTTCTTGCCACTGTGCAAGAGGATACAACCATAAACACGGCTCGTTTAGCGCAATGGTACATATTACCGTTCCTTGATCTTCAGACAGCAAAGCGTCTCGGTACTTAGTCGGTACCGCAAAACGTCCTTTATCATCCAAGCTCAGTGAACTAGCGCCACGAAACATAAAAAGCCTACTTTTAAATTGTGTAATCGAGTTTCGATTAATTTGATCCAGTTAGATCCACTAAAAACCACTTTTTACCACAGTGCTCCAGTTTAGGGCTTGACAAGCCTTTTTGTCAAGTAAGCTGACCAGCTTTAACGTCTCGCTAAGCTAGAAAAAATAAGGCTTTACGCAAAGCGATTGAATTACGTGGGAAAAAGTGGAGGTAGTAGATAAAATTTTTTTAAAGCGTTGCTAATAACGTTTGGTTTACATAATTTGCTTACTGAATAATCAATGAATAATTACAAAAAAATGAATCTAGAGCCTGTTGACCTTTAAGGATTATAATTTGTTCAATCTAGGGGGTATTTAATCGCGGCGTGAGGTTTGTAACCTAGTGGGCTAAGTAAAAACCGAGTAACAAAGAGTAAATGCCCCCTAGGCAGAACCCTTCGGGCAGCGCCTGTTTGACATTTATACGTCGTTATCGCCTATTTATGGGGAATAACCACACTACATAGGCTCTACCTTGCCTAAATCCCAAACAGACTGCTGCAAATTAAATCTCGAAAGGTAAACAGGCCCTAGGTTTATAGGCATGTAAAATTTACTTAGCACAGCAGCAATACTTACTTCATGCTGCTTTTTATTTAATCTACCGCACCCTACCTTAAATATATAAAAACAATAAAATCAAGTGGTTAAATTATTTTTAATGGTTGGTTTAATCGTTGCATCTGCCATAGCACCAGTTAAATTTTTTTATTTTATTTATTAAGGATTGATTATGGCTACTGCAACAAATACAAAACCGAATACTGAAACAAACATGAAACCTGATCTTAAACAAAAAGAGAGTGAGGCACCGTTGACTGAAAAAGCAACGTCTGTAGCACACGATGCAGTAGATGCACTTTCAAGCAAGGCATCAGTTGCTGAGTCAAGCGTACGTAAAGGCGCTTCAAGCTCTGCAGAAGCACTAAGCGAAAAACAACTTATTGCTCGTGAAAAACTATCTGAGTGCAGCGCAAAAACGCGTGCTTTTGCCTCAGAAAATCCGCTAGCAACAGCGGGTATTGCTTTTGCGGCGGGTATGCTTGTAACGTCACTATTTCGTCGTAAGTAATAAATAATGAGTAGCTCACAAACAACAGCAACCACGGACGGTAATGCTCAAAATCAAACAACTGACGACCCTAGCCAAAAGGATGATTGGCAGGATCATATAGCAAAGATCATTGAATACTCTGACCAGCTCAAGAAGGATTATAAAACGCAAGGAAAGCTTACCCACCAACTTGCAAAGGCTGAGTGGAAGCTGTCGTTACGATCAATGGCGTTGATCACTATATTTTTAGGATGTTTTGCCAGTGGTTTGATTTTGTTGTGGGCCGGCTTACTAGGTGCAATTGGCTACGGTGTATATGATTTATTTGGCTCGGTTTGGCTTAGCTTTGCTACTGCTGCACTCGCGCAAATAATTTGTTTAATTTGGCTTTGGCGAAATACCGTATACCTAAGCAATAAAATTGGCTTTAGTAAAACGATTAAAAGTGTGAAGCAACTTTTAAATCTATAAGGAAATAACCATGCTCGTTAATTTTCTAATTAAAGAACCCAATGAGAACGTTGACACGTTAAATAAGCAAATGGATTTACAGCATGCATTAAAACGCCAGCACCATGCAGCAATAAAGTATCGCTTTAAGCGCTTTGCAGCCACCAAGGTAGGATTGGCATCAGCCTTTTTAGCCGGAGCAACGGTTCAAGCTGGCAAAAGCGAAACCAGCTTTGTGCGAAAATACGGCTGGCTGGTAAAGTTATTTGCATAGCAGCAATTGCATTTATAAAAGCTTTTTTAAAAATGCAATTGCCGCTTACTTTAATGCCTTCTAATACCTCTTAGCCCAACTCATCTCTATTATGGTTTTGGCTAAAGTTTAACGCCGGCCCTTTTGGAATAATTTGCGTTGGGTTGATCATTGTGTGGCTAAAATAGTAATGCCGCTTAATATGCTCAAGGTTAACCGTACTGGCTACTCCCTCTATTTGGTATAACTCACGTACATAGTTACTCAGCGCTGGGTAGTTTTCAATGGTGCGTAAATTACACTTAAAATGCCCTACATACACGCTATCGAACCGAATGAGTGTGGTAAATAAACGCCAATCCGCTTCAGTTAATGTGCTCCCCATCAGGTAACGATTTTTACTTAGTATGCCCTCTACTTTATCAAGTGCTTTAAATAACGCAGTAAATGCATCTTCGTATGCTGTTTGTGTGGTTGCAAAACCCGCTTTATATACCCCATTATTAATATTGGTATAAACAAGGTCGTTAATTTCGTCAATATCAGCTTGTAGTGATTGTGGGTAATAGTCATCCGTATTATTCGTAATTTCATTAAATGCGGTATTAAACATACGAATAATATCTGCAGATTCATTACTAACAATTTTATTTTGCTGCTTATCCCAAAGCACAGGCACAGTTACTCGCCCACTGTAATTTTTATCGTGCTTGGTATAAATTTGATGTAAGTATTCACTATTAAATAAATCATCGCCGCTACTGAGGTTATCTTTATCAAAGCTCCACCCCTTATCTAACATATCTGGACTGACTACCGATACGCTAATAATATCGCTTAGGCCTTTTAGCTGTCTGAATATAAGTGTGCGATGCGCCCACGGGCACGCTAAGGCAACATATAAGTGGTAGCGATTTGCTTGCGCCTTAAACCCACCACTTCCTGTAGGTCCAGGGCTGCCATCTTTTGTGATCCAATTACGAAGCTGCGCTGCTTCGCGTTTAAATTTACCATTATTCGAGTCGGTGTCGTACCATTTGTCTTGCCATTGGCCATCAACTAATAAACCCATAATAACCTCCTCAATTAACTATTAAATGTTACCAAATTCACCGTTTTGATAATCACGCACCGCTTGTTTAATTTCTTCTTGCGTGGTCATTACAAATGGGCCCATATGTGCAATAGGTTGCTCAAGTGGGTTACCCGCTAAAATAAGTATCCCCGCCCCCTTTTGTGAAGATATATCAATGTCACTGTTTTCACTTAATATAAGCAACTTGCCAGCATTAAATGTTTGCTCGTCACCTGTAATAAGCTCACCTGTATGAACATAAATCATCACTTTACGTTGTTTAAGCCCTGCTAACTGCATGCGTGTATTAACGGGGAGAGTAACATTGGCCAGTGCAGCATTGGCCGCTAAGCTTTGCAAACTCGACGTTAACGTAGAATCTTCAAACTGCCAATTACCCGCAAGAGCTTTAAAGCTCACGCCGTGCTTGTTAGTTACTTCAGGTGCTGGATTTTGTGTAGTATCTTGATAACGTGGTGCACGCATTTTTTCGCCACTGGGCATATTGATCCAAATTTGAAAGCCATGCAGCCCCTCTTTTGCATCAGTCAGTGGCATTTCACTGTGCATTACGCCTCTACCTGTACTCATCCATTGTACATCGCCAGATCGGATCGCTTTTTTGTTGCCCATTTGATCTTGGTGTTCAAAGCCACCTTTAATAATGTACGTAAAGGTTTCAATGCCGCGATGAGGGTGCGGTGGAAAGCCACCAATATAGTCACTTTCATTGTTAGACTTTAGCTCATCAATCATTAAAAAAGGGTCGAGATATTTGCCATCAAAACCAGGTATTCGACTTATGTTTACACCATCACCATCTTGGGTGGCGTAAGCAGTTAACACTTTTGCTATGTTCATATTTAAAATACTGTAGTAGATTAATTAATGAGCTTATTAAAGCATTCATAAAACAATACGACTATGTCTTTAAATCGAGCAAAACATTCTATTTTTTA
Organism: Pseudoalteromonas sp. CST2; assembly: GCF_028599385.1. Classification (NCBI taxonomy): domain Bacteria; kingdom Pseudomonadati; phylum Pseudomonadota; class Gammaproteobacteria; order Alteromonadales; family Pseudoalteromonadaceae; genus Pseudoalteromonas; species Pseudoalteromonas sp. CST2. Next base: position 254,783 of record NZ_JAQREO010000001.1, on the reverse strand, counting down.
GAAAGTTGAGTGCTTATTTTGATAATTCGTTTATTTGGCATAATAAGCTTCATGATTAAAAACACAGACTTAAGCTGATTTCTAATAACTTTTTAGTGCAACCCTATATTTTGTATGGTTATTTTTGGCTTTTATGTCTACAATCACTTTTTAGGGACGCAGAGCTTAAGGAAAACTTATTTTTACTTCATCGCTTAAAAGTCAGCTGTATAGGCTACTCATCCTACTTAGTATTCCCGGCGCCGCTGTGACGGTATTTACGCTATGGTATGAGCGTGATGCTGCCATTGAAAAAAGTGAAGAAAGAATAGTAAATATAGCTAAGCAATTGACACAACATCAAAAAACAATGGTTGATGATGTTAAACGTATTACTATTTATTTAGCCGATAAAACAGCAAAAAATGAAACACTCCCCACAACCTGCCCTAATTACTTTTACGAAATAAAAGCCCTTTATAAGAATATTGCAAATATAGGTATTGTTGATAAAAATGGCGACCTACAGTGCGTGACAAATGGTCGTAGTAAAAATATTAATATTAGCGATCGTACTTATTTTCAAAATGCCATTAGTAATAAAAGTTTTTCGGTGGGGTATTTTCAATACGACCGAAGTATTCAAGCGCAAAGTGTCAATTTTGCCTACCCAATTATAGATAGTAATAACCAACTAAAAGGCACACTGGTTACCGTTATTGCATTGAATTGGTGGAATATCGCCTTAAGCGAAGCAAAATTACCTAACAATGCCAAGGCCGTTATTGCCGACTCTAATGGCTTAATACTGGCCAACTACCCTAATCAACCACGTAATTTAGGCCAAAAAATTACCGACATAGATTTACTTCACGATAAAAGCTCGTTAACCGTGTTTAAAAATGCAGAAGGCGAAAACCAGGTTTTTCATCGCTCAGTTATATACAAAGACGGCCATGATAATAATTTAGATATTTATATAGCCGTTTCGGTTGAAGATTTTATTAATAAAGTTAATGAAAGCTTTGCTAAAACCATTTTTGCGTTTTTATCGGCTATTGCCCTGTTGGTGCTGCTAGCTAGGCGCTTAATTAAACAAAGTATATTTAAGCCTATCGCTAATTTAACCAAAGCCACAGATGAACTGGCAAATGGCACTATGCCCAAACATATTAAAAAGCCCAATAGCCCAGAGCTGCGCGCGCTTTATGACCGTTTTGCTGTGATGGCACAAACCCGGCTATCTGCAGAGGCTAAATTAAAAAATAAGCACAACGAGTTAATGAGCTTATTAAATGCTTTACCCGATACCTACATACGTATAAATGCCCAAGGCAAAATCCTTTATATTGGCGGCTATATTAGCCCTGTGCTAAATGTTGAGACAGGCAAAGCTTTAAAATTAGTGGATGTACTCTCTGAGGCCAACGCAGAGTTACTGCTTTCTCAATTAGGTACTTTAGAGGGCTCACAAACCATTGAGTTTACATTGTTTAAAAAATCTAAAGAGCACTTTTTTGAGGCAAGAATCAATGCACTCACTAATAATGAATACATTATTGTTCTTAGAGATATAAGCCAAAAAAAGGTCAACGAAAAAGCACTTCATTTAGCGTCGCTTGTTTACAGTAATAGTAGTGAAGGGATGATGATTACAGACCCCGACGGCATTATTTATGACGTAAACCCTGCATTTTGCGAAACAACCCAATACAGCAAAGAAGAAGCGATAGGTAAAACCAGCCGTATTTTAGCATCTGGCAAACACTCAAAAGCATTTTATGAAAAAATGTGGGCAGAGCTCAGAGAAACTGGCCGTTGGCAGGGTGAGATAATTAATCGTAAAAAAAATGGCGACACCTATAGCGAATACCTCATTATAGATACCGTGTACGATGATAAAAATATGCCTACTCGCCGGGTGGCCATTTTTACCGACCTAACAGAAAAAAAACAAGCCGATGAAACCATATGGCGAAAAACTCACTTCGACCACTTAACTGATTTACCAAATAGGCTAGAGCTTAAAGAGCGTTTAAATAAGCGTTTTGATGAAGTAACAGGCGACAAATGCGAACTTGTTGTGATGCTGCTCGATATTGATCACTTTAAAGATATTAACGACACGTTAGGCCATCATTATGGCGATAATCTACTTAAGTTAGTTTCTCAACGGATAATTCAAGCTGCAATAAACGCCAGTTTTGTCGCACGTATTGGCGGTGATGAGTTTGTGATTGTATACGACCACGTTAAAAGCAGTCGCCATATAAACCAAATTGCCAGCAATATACTGCAAAGCCTTTCATCAAGTATACAGCTTGAAGACGAGGAGCTATTTATTAGCGCTAGTATGGGCATTGCATGCGCACCTAGCGATGGCCAAAGTACAGAGCTGCTATTAAAAGCTGCCGATCAAGCCATGTATAAAGCTAAAAATAACGGCCGTAATGGGTTTGAGTTTTTTTCAAAAGATATGCGTATTCATGCGCAAGCGCGTATGCAGCTATTAAAAGATTTACGCTCCGCCATAGAGCTTGAACAATTTGAGCTATTTTATCAGCCTATTGTGGCATTAAACGATTTGCACATTCATAAAGCCGAAGGGCTTATTCGCTGGCACCACCCTAAAAAGGGGTTAGTCTCGCCGGCGACGTTTATACCGCTTGCTGAGGAAACTAGGCAAATAAATGCGCTGGGCCAATTTGTATTTACACAAGCAATACACACCCTAAAAGAAATAAACACCACCATGGGGGAGCAATTTCAAATTAGTATAAATGTCTCTCCTGTGCAGTTATCAACAATCGATAGCGGAATTGACGATTGGTGTGAGATTTTAAAAGCAGCCAAACTACCCGCCTCCTCTATTGTGGCCGAGATCACAGAAGGGCTTATGGTCAACCCTGAGCCACTAACCCAAAGTCGCTTAAAAACATTAGTCCAGTCAGGTGTGCAATTAGCGCTAGATGACTTTGGCACCGGCTATTCATCGCTCGCGTACCTGCAAGAAATGGATACCGATTACCTAAAAATAGATAAACGCTTTATTGATAATATTAAAGCTGGGAGCCAGGAGCTTGCTTTATGTGAAGCCATTATTGTAATGGCCCACCAGCTTGGCCTAAAAGTTATTGCCGAAGGAATTGAAACGCAGCAACAAATGCAGCTACTACTAAAAGCAGGATGCGACTACGGGCAAGGTTATTTGTTTTCAAGGCCAGTCCCTAAAAAAGAGTTTATGACGCTGCTGAGCAGCAAAAAAATGGTTATTGCCAATAATAAATAAGTAGTTACGCAATAAATAGAGTGCCTACACGGTCAGGTAGTTTAATCAATAGTAAGTAGTAACAAGGTTTAAAATGGCAAAGGCAACACTCGAGCAATGGAGAATGTTTAAAGCTGTTGTAGAACATGGTGGGTTTGCCGGTGCTAGCAGCGCTGTATTTAAAAGCCAATCAACCGTGCACCATGCAGTGCAAAAGTTAGAGTCGGCACTGCAAGTAAAATTGCTTGAAGTAAAAGGCCGTAAAGCGTATTTAACCGAAAACGGTAAGCTTATATTGCGCCGCGCTGAATTTTTAATAGATGAAGCCAGCAAAATAGAATCGGTTGCTAATACATTAAGCGAAGGTATTGAAAGCACATTAAAAATAGCAGTAGATGAAGTGTTTCCGCAGCATTTATTGTACCAAGCGCTAAGCCATATTAATGAGCAATACCCACTGGTAAAAATAGAACTGATAGAAAGCGTACTTAACGGCGCAAACGAATTACTTACCAATGCAGTGGTCGACTTAGCAATTACCTCTATTGCGCTTTATGGCATTAATTGCCATAGCTTGTGCGACATAGAATTTATTGCCGTTGCGCACCCTGATCACCCCCTGCACCAGCGCACTGAACCACTGACCTACAGAGAGCTTAAATTACACAGGCAAATAGTTGTTCGCGATTCGGCCACCCACACCAGCCACGACGACGGCTGGCTTGGGGCTGATATGCGCTGGACAGTAAGTCACTTACGTAACTCTATTGATATGGTTAGCCAAAACTTTGGTTATGCATGGCTGCCTAGTGCACAAATTAAACCTTATCTTAAAAACAACACACTTAAGCCCCTTAATTTAGAGCAAGGTACAACCCGCTCCTTAAAGCTTTATTTAATGTGCACCGACAATGACCGTTTAGGCCCCGTTGGCCAAGCATTTACTCAGCATCTCATAAGCTTGTGCAATAACGAGCCGGGCTAAGAGTTTGTCGGCTCATCTACATCAAGGTGATCAGCAACATAGGCTCCGCGTTTACCGCGTTCTTTAGCGGGGCCTTTGGTACTATCTTTCGCTGTTTGTTGTTCGGTTGCCGCATTTATTACCGCCCCAAGCGTAATAATATAGGCACTTATATAGAGCCACATTAGCATAATCACTACCCCGCCTAACGAACCATACGTTTCGTTGTAGCTTGCAAAGTGAGACACATAAAACGAAAAACCAATTGAGGCTAAAATCCATAATACAGTCGCAATACACGAGCCAAGTGTGATCCAGCGCCATTTAGCGGGTTTTCGGTGTGGTGCATAGCGATACAAAAGCACCAATGCAAAATTAAACATAAAGGCGAGTAATGGCCACGATATTAACTTTATTAGTAAGTCTATACTTTCTTTTAAGCCCACTAAATTAAGAACTATGGGTAAAATACCTATAATTAGCAAAGCAAAAATAGCCACTAAAATAGCCCCTACCGAAAATAAAAAACGTACTAACTGAGCATGAAAAAAAGAGCGTTTTTCGTATTCATGATAACTAATATTACAGGCAGTAATAAGCGCTTGGCTGCCTTTAGAGCTACTCCAAATAGTAAGAATAAGTGTACCAATTGCACTTAAGCTTAAACTGGCGTTAGAGGTTTGAGCCAAGCTCGAGACCTGAGATAAAATTAAATCGCTCGTACTTTGCGGTAATAAGGTAACTATTTTACTTAAGTGTTCACTAATATCGGTGGGCGATGAAAAGTACGCATACACAGAAACCATTGCAGCAATAGCAGGAAAAATAGCAAGTAAGGCATAAAACGCAACGCCCGCTGCAACCAGCGATAAGTTGTCTTGGCTCATTTGCTTAAAAATACGTTTGGCTATGTCCCACCAACCAATAACCGGAATGTGCACTGGCTGCTCGGCATGTTGTCCCCGTTTAGGTTTGCTCATTGTTTGCTCCTTTTTATCCTATTATCGAGCAAAAAGTTTGCCAAGCTGTGCTTATGGCATTGGTATTAAACTTGCTGCTTGCTAGATTATTTAAAATACCAAGGTAATACACCATGAACAGCCTTATAACTATGCTAATTGCAGTGAACACCACGGCTGTGAATGCCTTAAACACCCCAGAAAGCGTGCTCAGTTGGCAGTATTTATACGCCCAAAGTTTGCAATTACTTCACGCAACAGCGCAAATATTACCCACTCTTTTATTAGGTTTTATACTTTTAACTATTAGCTACTTTGTCGCCAGTCCTTTGTCTAAGCTGTTAGTAAAACCGCTCATTTATATGACCGACAGTAAACTTGTGCACTTAGTGGCCAAACGCGGGATTAGCATTTTAATTTTATTGCTGGGCGTGTATTTATTTTTACGTTTAGCAGGACTTACCGAATTTGCTATTGCCATTATGAGCGGCACCGGATTAATAGGCTTAATATTGGGCTTTGCCTTTAGAGACATAGCAGAGAACTTTATTGCTAGTTTGCTGTTGAGCGTTCAACGGCCATTTAAAATAGACGATGTAATAGAAGTCGATGGCCGTTTAGGTGTGGTTAAAAAGGTCACCGCTCGCGCAACCACCTTAGTTGATTACGATGGCAACCATATACAAATACCTAACGCCACGGTTTATAAAAATACCATTAAAAACCTAACTGCAAATCCAAAAATGCGTGCCAAGGTGGTGATTGGCATAGGTTACGATAACGATATTCGCTACTGCCAAACACTCGCCCTTGAAATTGCAAACAAGCAAACGGGTGTGATTACTGAGCCACCAGCACAAGTGCTGATCAATAATTTAGGCAGCTCAACAATTAACTTTAATCTGTTTTTTTGGGTTAACAGCGAACAACATAGTCCGTTAAAAGTGGCCTCGCAGTTAATGCGTGAGCTAGTAACCGAATTTACAGCGCAAAACATCAGTATGCCAGATGATGCCCGCGAGCGTATTTTACTCAGTGCACCTGATGAGAGTGATACACAAAAGCCCACCAACAAAGCTGAGCAACCTTTAACTACTCAGCAAAGCTCTAAGCAGCTGCAGCAGCAAAATGAAACGGTTGATGATGTAAGTAGTGATACCGACGAAATTCGTGATCAAGCTGAAAAATCACGGGATCCTGAACAGGGTAAAAATATTATCTAAGCTAAACGTATAAGAAAAAATAAAACCACATACAGCCAATTTACAGCTTAATAATGTTTTAAACCCTAAAAAATCAAAAAATATGATTAATTAATGCATTAAATATAACTTTTGTTATACCAATAATAAAAGTTATACACCTATCAACTAATTGATTTTAAATGAGTTATTTATAAACCATCATTTAAGCCGCCTTTAACCCGCCTTTAATTATTAATAATTATTCAAAAAGTTATATTAACAAACCACCAACCAAAAACAATAAAACCAATAACATTCAATACGTTATTAACAAAACCGTGCTTGGCATTATTAATGCAATAACAATAATCTAACAACTTTAGAGCTTAATTATGCACGTGTACAAACAACCCCTATCTAAAAAGGCTAACGAAAGCTTGTCCATAAAATTGCAAGCCCCTTGTGCGGCCTGTGCACGTGCCAGTGCAATATGCGCGTTAACGCCCTAAGCAAAAGTTAAATAGCTCCCACTAAATATTATAAATAATTGGAATAACACTATGACCAGTACAACAAGTATTAATAACAACGAGCCTAAAAAAATGGCGCTCTGGCTAAAAATACTCATAGGTATGATAGCGGGTATTATTGCCGGCATGCTGTTAGGCAATAATGCTGAATATATAAAACCAATTGGCCAGCTATTTATTAGCGCCATTAAAATGTTAATTGTACCGCTTATATTTTGCTCATTAATTGTTGGTGTTACCTCAATGAAAGACACCACTAAAATGGGGCGTATTGGTGTTAAGTCAATCGTATTTTATTTAGCCACCACCGCAGTAGCTATTTCGATTGGTTTGGGTCTTGGGTTGTTGTTTGAACCTGGCGCAGGCTTAAATATGGTTGCAACCACAGTAGCCGATGCTAAACCAAGCCCTACCTTAGTAGACACCATTGTAGGTTTAGTACCAAAAAACCCAGTGGGATCATTAGCCTCAGGTAATATTTTACAAATTATAGTGTTTGCGTTGAGCTTAGGCATTGCTTTAAACCTAATTGGTGAAAAAGGCGAACCCGCTAGCAAAATGTTTGAAAGCCTAGCCGATGCAATGTACAAATTAACTGAGCTTGTAATGAAGCTGGCACCATACGGTGTATTTGCATTAATGGCTTGGGTATCTGGCAAGTACGGACTGGATGTTTTACTGCCACTTATAAAAGTAATTGGCTTAGTGTACCTAGGCTGTATTATTCACGTTTTAGTGTTGGGTGGCGGCTTTGTAGGCTTACTAGGCAAGCTTAATCCACAGCGTTTTTATAAAGGTATTATTGAAGCGCAAATTATTGCTTTTACCACCACAAGTAGCTCAGGTACTTTACCTGCCAGCATTAAATGCGCCACCCAAAACTTAGGTGTATCGCGCACTGTATCAAGCTTTGTACTGCCAGTAGGCGCCACTATTAACATGGATGGCACCGCTTTATACCAAGGCGTATTAGCACTGTTTATTGCCCAAGCCTTTGGTATTGACCTCACCACAACAGATTACTTAACCATTATAGCTACAGCTACTTTAGCCTCTGTAGGCACCGCTGGTGTACCCGGTGCAGGCCTTATTATGCTTTCGCTAGTACTGACCACCGTTGGCTTACCACTTGAAGGCATTGCAATAGTTGCCGGTATTGACCGAATTTTAGATATGGCGCGCACCACCATAAATGTAACTGGCGATTTAATGGTTACTTTATTAATTGGTAAAAGCGAAGGCGAGCTTGACGAAACCCTTTACAACCAAGACAACACAGCGTCTCAACCCGCTAAGCAATAACCCTCGATTTAGTAATTTTATAGAGACAAACCATGACTAGTAAACTTATCTATTTACCCGTTGCATTAGGTGTTATTGCCTTAGCTAAGCCTGCCCACGCAGATATTACAATTGAAGGTTTAAATGGCCTTGAAGCCGTTAAGCTATTTGGCGATATGCGTATGCGCTTTGAGCGCACCGAAGGCGATACAATTGACTCAACAAGCCGCGCCCGTTTGCGTGCCCGATTTGGTATTAAATACGCAGCTACCGAGAACTGGTCAGCGCAAATGCGCTTTAGAACAACCTCAAGCCAACACGATTCAACCCATCAAACCTTTGGTATCACCGATACCAGCGATAACGATGACTTTGGTTTAGACCGCGCCTTTATGAAGTACACAGGGCTTAGTAACACCCAAGTATATATTGGTAAGGCGGCACCCGTTTATATGCATTCATCAGAGCTGCTTTTTCGTGACGATATAGCGCTAGAAGGTGTACAAGCTAACTGGAGTAACAATACGTTTAGCGTTAATGCGGGGCATATTATTCTTGAAGAAAATGTCGATAATGGCGAAGGCAAGCGCGATGCTAGCTGGCAACAGCTACAAGGTGTATATGCTACAAGTTTTAATAACATTAACGTTAAAGCCGGTATTGGCGGAATTTTTGTTAGCGCCTCAGATACGGCCTATGCCAGTGCTGAGTCGGGCCTTGATGATGACCAAGCAGGCAACGTAATGACCTACAACCTTGATGTACGTTATGGCGCAGTGCGCTTTGCAGCCGATTACTACACAAGTGAAGCCGATAGCGAAAATACAGCGTTTACTGTACATGCTCGTTATCAAATTAATAAACAGTTTGGCCTGCGTTTTTACGTGCTACGTACCGAAGCCTATGCATTGCCTATGAATGGCGCGTTTACGCAAACTAATACTCCGGGTTCTTATACCAATATTAAAGGCACACGCGTACAGCTAGATTACAAAATTGCAGAGAACCTAAATGCCGATTTAAGGTGGTTTAGCGTGGATAATATTAATAACGATATACCCACTAACAACAATGGCCGCGATCGCATTCAAGTAAACCTAAACATGAAGTTTTAGTACTAAGGCATGTTGACCAATCGTGATTAAATTTACAGTAGTGAGTTTAGTATTTAGCAAAAGCGATTATTAAGCCCACTCGCTTAAAAGCCAAGCGCCTTGCTTAGACTGCCCTAGCTTGAAAAACGTTAATCTACACAGGTCAACATCCTCTAAATAGGCCCAACCAATAAAAGCGATTTAATAGCCGATATAAAATCGCTTTTATTTTATTAAACAGCCTTAAAAAGACATAACTGCCTTACAAAAAACCTTAATTAACAATTAATTTATTCTTATTTAGTTTAAAGTATAAATAGATAAGACTTAAAACCATGATAAATTCGTTAGTACCTAATTTATATAAAATTAAAATACAGACTATAGTCCCCTGCTGCCAACTAAAAACAACCTTTTTGCGGCTATAAAAGGAACATAAACGCCATTTTATTTGTACTGTTTAGACAATTTACTAACGCACTACCACAACTAAAAAATGCAGAGGTTTACTCACTTGTTTATTAAACAAAACGCTTGGTTTTATGTATTAAAAATAGCGCTACTAAGCCTACTGGGTATTAATAGCCTAAACTGCATTGCACAAGCTAATTTATCGCAGCCTAAACAAATTATAGTGGGCGGAGATTTTAACTACCCCCCTTATGAGTTTATTAACGAAGATGGCGAGCTTACAGGTTACAACGTAGAACTTAGCCAAGAAATAGCCGCTGTAATGGGGCTTAATATAAAAATAAAGCTAATGCCCTGGGCCGAAATAAGAGCCGAGTTTGACCGTGGAAATGTGGATATTTTACAAGGCATGGCCGCCACACCCGAGCGCACCGATCTGTATAACTTTAGCCCGCACACGTTTGTTAACCACTCTATATTTGCGCGCGACAATAGCCCTAAAATAACGCACTACAGCGAGCTTGAAAACTACCGCGTTATTGTACAAAGCAATGGCTCGGCATTTGATATGCTTAACCACTCAGGCTTAAACATTACCCTTATACCGGTTGAAACCCATGCCGATGCCCTGCGCTTGCTTGCCTCTGGCCGCTATGACTTTGCAGTGGTTTCAAACTTACCCGGTTTATATTTAAGTAAAAAATTGGGGCTATCAAACATCACTGCTATTTCTAGCCTAGAAAGAAACCGGCTTTATGGCTATGCCACTAAAACCGCAGATGAAGCGCTGTTATCGCAATTTACTCAAGGCTTAGCTATTTTAAAAAACACCGGCCGTCAGCAAGAAATTTACGACAAATGGTTTGGCCCGTTAAACGTATCACCTTGGTCAAAAGCTGGCGTAATAGCAGGTATATGTGTAGTGGTGCTGCTACTAATTAGTACCGTGGTGATAATTTGGAACAAAGCCCTGCGCAAAAAAGTAGAAAGCCGCACCAAAGAGCTACAAGCCCAGCAGTTACAGCTACTTCATGCAGATAAAATGGCCTCACTGGGGGTGTTGGTTTCGGGAGTAGCTCACGAAATTAATAATCCATGTAGTATTTTAACGTTAAATTTTCCGTTTATAAAAGAAGCCTTTGAAGATGCAACAGACATACTTGATGAGCATCAAGCACGCCAAGGCGACTTTCTTGTTGCCGGTGTAAGCTATCAGCGCTTTAAACATATGCTGCCAGAAATTTTAGACGATATGCACATTGCCAGTAACAAGGTAAAGGGCATAGTAGAGGATTTAAAAAGCTTTGCCGTAAAAGGTGAAGCATCGCATGAGAAAACTGAGCAGCTAGATTTAAACCTACTAACAAACCGCTCTATTCGCTTAGTCACAAATCAAATTAAAAACTCGACAAACCACTTAGAGGTTAACTTAGCCAACTCACTGCCTGCGTTTAAAGGCAGCGGCAGTCGCATTGAGCAGGTAATCGTAAATTTAATTTTAAATGCCTGCCAAGCGCTTGAAGACAAAACGCAAAAAATCATTATCACCAGCTATTTCCATACTAAACACAATCAGGTTGTGCTGAGCATTGAAGATCAAGGCGTAGGCATTGATCAACAGCACTTAATTAAGCTCACCGACCCGTTTTATACCACCAAACGACAATCTGGTGGCACTGGCTTAGGGCTTTCTGTATCAGCGGGGATCGTGGCAGATCACCAAGGCCAACTCACCTTTAAATCAACCCTCGGTAAAGGCACAAAAGTAAAGCTATCACTACCCTTATTACAACACGAGAGTGAACTATGAATACTAATTTATATCCTAGTTTTGAGGTCCTCATTTGTGATGACGATAACAGCTTTTTACGAAGCATATCGTTTGCAATAGAGCGCTACTGCGGCATTAACAACATTGTACAATGTAATGATAGCCGCGATGTAATTGCCAAACTAAACCAAGGGAATGTTCGCGTTGTATTGCTTGATTTAAACATGCCACATATCAGTGGCGATGAGCTTATAGCGCAAATTACAGAGCTTTTTCCGCATATTTCGGTGGTGATCATCAGCGGCATTAACCAAGTAGAAGCCGCTGTAAAATGTATAAAGTTAGGTGCTTATGGTTATCATGTAAAAACAGAAGATCCCGAACGCCTAAGCAATAGCATAATGCAAGTGGTACGTTTTCAAGAGCTAAACCTAGAAAACCAAGCCATGCGCGGCTATCTGCTAGAAAACCAAACAAGCCTGCATCCTGCGTTTTCTAAAATTATCAGTGTGGATCATCAAATGCATTCGGTGTTTAATTACATTGAGTCTATATCAAATAGCCAACAACCTATTCTTATAACCGGAGAAAGCGGCGTAGGAAAGGAGCTTATAGCCAGAGCCATTCACGAAACCAGTAGCTGCAGTGGCGAACTTGTGTGTGTAAACGTAGCCGGCCTTGACGATAACTTATTTTCGGATACCTTATTTGGCCATAAAAAAGGCGCTTTTACAGGTGCTGAGCAAGCCCGCAAAGGCATGATAGAACGCGCATCAGGCGGGATACTATTTCTTGATGAAATTGGCGATTTAAACCTGGCCTCGCAAGTAAAGTTATTAAGGCTTTTGCAAGAAGGCGAATATTACCCAGTAGGCAGCGATACCCCAAAGCGCATCAACGCGCGCATTATTGCAGCCACCCACCAAAACTTACTCACTAAAAAAGAAAATGGCGAATTTAGAAACGACTTATACTATCGTTTAAAAATTCATCATGTAAATATTCCGCCGCTTAGAGAGCGCAAGCAAGATATAGCCTTATTACTCGAGCACTTTTTAACGCTTGCCGCACAAGAATTTAATAAACCGGTGGCAAGTATTCCAAAAGAATTATTAATTTTACTCGAAAACTACGCTTTCCCGGGCAATATAAGAGAGCTGCGCGCCATGGCCTTTGATGCAATGAGCACCCACCAAAGCGGCGCACTGTCTATGAAAGCGTTTGAAAGCGTACGCAGCGCCGTGCCTAAATTAGATATGCAAGCCCAGCTTGCAAAGCCGTTATTTGAGTCAACATCAACACTACCCACTTTAAAACAAGCCGCAGAATTACTGGTGGCAGAAGCGATGAAACGTAGCAACTCAAATCAATCTATGGCAGCGCAACTACTCGGTATATCGCAGCCAGCACTCAGTAAGCGACTTAAAAAAGGACAGCCTGAGCCTTAAAAAACAACAAAGTACTTAATCAAATTTTAGGCACAAAAAAGCCCGCAGCGTTAACTGCGGGCTTTTTTGTTGAATGAGTGAGTTAGCCATATAAGCCGGGTTCTGTCCTTTCCGAAGAAAGTGATAATCATTCGTCTAGGCCATAAATCGCTCTATGGCTCAAGCAACCTACCCGGTTCCAACGTGGGCCACGCCATAAGGAACCCTATTTGGTCTTGCTCCGAGTGGAGTTTACCTTGCAACCAACTATTACTAGCGGCCCGGTGCGCTCTTACCGCACCCTTTCACCCTTACCAACCCGAGGGTTGGCGGTCTCCTCTCTGCTGCACTTGTCGTGGGCTCACGCCCCCCAGCCGTTAGCTGGCACTCTGCCCTGTGGAGCCCGGACTTTCCTCCCCCTGATCATTTTCGTCACAGGCAGCGATTATCTTGGCTAACTCGGCGCGAAGTATACATGAGCTGTGCCTTGTACGCAGTAAAGATTTACTCTTTTTCGTCAATAATTGTTTTATACAGGGCGTTTTTCTTCATTCCAAAGTATTCAGCAACAATACCACAGGCTTTTTTCATCGGCATTTCGCTTTCAAGTAGCGCCAGCATTTTACGCGCCTCTGGCGGTATATCATCTACTTGCTTGGGTTTACCTGGCAACATGAGCACTATTTCGCCGCGTTGCTTGGTTGGGTCATCAGTTAAAAACTGCTTTAACTCACTTACGCTACCATTAAAAAAGGTTTCAAAGGTTTTGGTAAGCTCTTTTGCAAATACCACTTGTTGCTCACTACCTAAGGCCGCTTCTAAATCATCTAGGCTTGCCATAATACGGTGGGTGCTTTCGTACATTATGCTGGTAATGCTTGAGTTTACAGCTTCTATGAAAAAATCTTGGCGGGCTTTACTTTTAGCCGGTGTAAAGCCAATAAACTGAAAACGATCTGTTGGCAGGCCTGAGCAACACACTGCAGTAATAGCAGCACACGCACCGGGCACGGGTGTTACATGCGCGCCTTGCTCGCGGCACAAGTTTACAACGGCATAACCTGGGTCGCTTATCAGCGGCGTGCCGGCATCTGAGACTAGCGCGATATTTTTGCCTTCGTTTAGCCAATCAATAATCTGCTGCGCTTTTTGTTTTTCGTTATGGTCATGTAATGCAAAGGTTTTAGCCTTTATACCAAAGTGGCTTAGTAGCTTACCGGTGTGGCGCGTGTCTTCAGCAGCGATTAAGTCAACTTGCGATAATGTCGCGATGGCACGCTGGCTTAAGTCGTCAAAATTGCCAATTGGGGTGGCAACAATGTAAAGAGTGCCAATTTTCTGTGAATTCTCCTCATTTAACATTGAGGTCTCCTGCGTCAGTCAGTAATATAAGCAAATCGCGTTAACGTATTGGGAAATCATTGTGCGACTTAAACTTGTTAGTCTATTAATTATATTGTCAGGGTTATCGGCCTGTAGCACAACCGAAAAACCAACTAAAAATAGCGATAGCATTAACACCAGTGCGAATGCGCTGCAAAATCAAGCAACCAGTGCCGATGCTATTTATAAATTAGCGCTTAATCGTACCGGTGCAGACAAAATTCAATTACTTTATAGTGCGCGTGATGCGGCTATTTCGGAGCAAAGCTGGCCGTTACTTGAAAATATTTGTAATGAGCTTGAGCAAACCCCAAGTGTAGATAAGATTCAAAACCGCTTATACATTGCTTATGCACAAAAGCAGCAAAATAAAAACGACCAAGCGCTCGTTATTTTGCAATCGCTCGATGGCCAACTTAAACAGCCTGAACACTTTGCTTGGCATCAATATTTAACTGCTAGCATATATGCATCGCAAAACTTTCCTAAGCGCGCCGCACCTTATTTTTTTAGAGCCTCAGAAACTGCGAATAAAAATAATATTGAGATCCCTGCTCTGCAAAGTGCGCTGTGGGATAACTTAACAAAGCTGTCTTCTTATGCGCTGGAGCGCTTTAATCGTGGCTCTGTTATTCAACAAGGTTGGACTAACTTAGCTTTATACCACCAAGTATATGCAAATAGCGGTGTAGAGCTTGACCAAGCCATTAATAATTGGCGCCGTCGCTACCCTGGGCACCCTGCCGTAGCTATTTTACCCGAGCAAGATGAAGCCCTAGCCGACCTAGCACCAGTTAATATAGAGCGTTTAGCTGTACTTTTACCGCAATCAGGCGCAAATGAGCGTTTAGGTGACGCCCTAAAAGCCGGCATTTTGGCAGGGCTTGATAAGCAAACTATTAGCGACACTGTTTTTATAGATGAGAACCTTTCAACCCAAGTGCTAAGCGAGCAGCTGAGCCAATTTAATCCAGACTTTGTGATTGGGCCATTATTAAAAGCGAATATAGATAAACTTGCGCAAGCTAAAACACTTATTGATACCCCAACATTACACTTAAATACATTTGATGGTGAGCGACTTTCGCTGCAGCATTACTTTTTTGCTTTAAACCCTGAGCATGAAGTGCAGCAAGCGCTGGAGCACTTTTTAGCTAAAGGTTATCAAAAGCCTATGTTATTAGCGCCTAATAATGCCAATGGTCAGCGTTTGGTTGATTACTTTAATATTCAGTGGCAGCGCTATAGCGAAACAAAACCGCAAATTGGGTTTTATAACGATAACAAAGACATGCCAAACACAATTACAAGCTTGTTAGAGGTTGATAAATCTAAGCAGCGCATTAAAACGGTTAAGTCTTTATTTAAACAAGAAGTAGAAAGTGAAACCCGCTCTCGTAGCGATATTGATGCGATTTACATTTTAGGCGACGCTATAGAAACACGCCTGATAAAACCTTATTTAGATGTAAATGTAAGTACTTTTGCACAGCGTATCCCGCTTTATGCCAGCTCTAAAAGCCATAGTAAGCAAATAGATCGCACTGATAAAGGCGATTTAGAAGGGCTTTACTTTACAGAGCTTCCGTGGATGCTTAATGCGACAGTTAAACAACATAACTTACGCAATCAATACAACACGCTGTGGCCTGAAAATGCCGATATAAGCCAACGCCTATTTGCCATGGCTTACGATGCCGTATCGGTGCTAAGCGACATTAGGCAATTGAGTGTAATGTCCGGTAATAAGTTTACAGGTTTAAGTGGGAAGCTTTCGGTGAATACAAGCGGACACATAGAGCGTACGCTTGATTGGGCACAATACACAAATAGACGCATAAAAGCCGTACAGCTAGAAACAAAGCAGCCCGTGCCTTTATTTATGCAATCAGCCAACGAAAGCAATACGCTTACGTTTGATTAATCTGGAGCGGCTATGTCGTGGTTTAAAGAGCTGTGGCAAAATAGCCGAGAAAAAGGCCAGTACTATGAACGCCAAGCAGAGAAATACTTAACCCGTGAAGGGCTTACGCCTATTGAGCGTAATTATTATTGCCCCTTTGGTGAGCTTGATGTAATTATGAAACACGGCGATACGCTTGTATTTGTAGAAGTTAAGTTTCGTAAAAACAATGCGAGAGGCGGTGCAAATTATGCCCTTGGCGCACAAAAACAAGCACGATTAAAACGCACTATTTATCACTACTTGGCAGCAAAAAACTTAACTAATCAGCCTATAAGAGTCGACTATGTTGCCATTACAGGTGAAGGCTCTGGCAATATAAATTGGATCAAAAGCGTACTTTAACACCACGCAAACAGATTAGTAAAACGCCCAGCAACAAACAAAAATGACGAATAAATTATTGGTAGTCTATGCAAGATACAATTAAAGAAATTTTTACAGAAAGCATTCAAGTACAAATAGCAGCAGGCGAAGTACTGCCAAGCGCACTAGAGTCTGCGGCATTTACCATTGCACAAAGTTTAATTAATGGTAACAAACTCCTTTGCTGTGGCACGGCAAACTGCCATATGCTAGCGCAGCACATGGCCGGCGTATTAGTTAATCACTACGAAACAGAGCGCCCCTGTTTACCTGCTATTGCGCTATCTCAAGAAAACATCAATTTAGGGCAAAGTAGCCAAGTAGATGAACATGATACCTTTGCTCGCCAAGTACGTGCCTTTGCACAACAAGGCGACTTACTGCTTGCGTTAGCAATTAATGGCAATGAAAAACATATTATTTCTGCTGTAGAAGCGGCACTTACTAAAGATATGAAGGTCATAGTGATGGTAGGTGACGATGGTGGAGAACTCGTTGGCTTATTAGGCCCTAATGATGTAGAAATTCGTACGCCTTCTAAGCGTCCTAGCCGCATTATTGAATCTCACTTAGTTAACTTACATTGTTTAAGTGAGCTGGTTGATTTAACTCTTTTCCCGCAGGATGAAAATTATGTTTAAACGCTCTCTTATTGTTTTAGGTACTGTTGTTTTACTGCAAGGCTGTGCAGCTGCAGTGGTTGCAGGAACAGCTGGTGCAGTAACAGCAGCAAATGATCGCCGCACCATTGGCTCACAAATAGACGACAATAATATAGAAATTAAAGCCAGTATTGCGCTTAGTGAAGTTGAACGACTAGAAAAGTTCGCCAATGTAGACGCTATAAGCGTTAATGGCATTGTTTTACTGGTAGGTCAGGTTGCCAATCAAGAAATGAAAAACCAAGCTCAGCAGAGCATTGAGGGGCTCTCAGGTATACGTAAAATACATAACCAAATTAGAATTGGCTCAAATATTGGAATTACCACACAAACGCACGACTCGTGGCTAACCTCTAAAGTAAAAGCACAGCTTTTAACAGCTAAAGATATACCGAGCAATAATATTAAAGTAGTGACCGAAAACGCCGAAGTATTTTTAATGGGATTAGTATCTGAATCTGAGTCTAACCAAGCGGTTAACATTGCACGCAATGTATCGGGTGTAGAGCGCGTTATTAAAGTGTTTGAATATTTATAAAATACATAAAAAGCCGTTTATGAGGCACATAAAAAAACCGCTTAATTAGCGGTTTTTTTGTATTTAAGCGTTACTTGATAACGCGTAAATGTGAGCCTTTTTTCTTTTCTGGCTTTTCTGGCGGGGTCTCATCAATAATCTCATCTGATGTTTCCACACTTTCAAGGTCAGGTGCAAAATCGTCTTCGTCCTCTAAAAACTCATCTGCAGTAAAGACTGTTCCTTCGCCATTTTCACGCGCATAAATAGCAAGCACCGCACCTAAAGGCACATATACTTGCATTGGCTGTCCGCCAAAGCGCGCATTAAAGCTTAGTTGTTCCATATCTAACGAAAATCCAGTAACGGCAGAAGGGCTAATATTAAGCACTATTTGGCCATCTTGTACAAACTGCGTAGGCACTTGTACTGCTGGGTACTGCGCATCAACCACTAAATGTGGTGTGCAGTCGTTATCTACGATCCAATCAAAAAAAGCACGTAGTAAATAAGGACGATTAGGCGTCATTATAAACGGATCTCACGCTCTGCTTCAGTTAAAGAAGCTTGGAATGACTCACGCTCAAATAAGCGGATCATGTACTCTTTTAGCTCTTTAGCGCCAGAGCCATTAAGCTCAATACCAAACTCTGGTAAACGCCATAATAGTGGTGCTAAATAACAATCTACTAAGCTAAACTCTTCACTCATAAAGTATGGAGCTTCGTTAAAGATTGGTGCAATTGCAAGTAACGCTTCAGTTAACTCTTTACGAGCTTGTGCAGCATCTGCTGTATTGTTAATGATTTTTTCAGCAAGGCTGTACCAATCAGTATCAATACGGTGCATCATTAAACGGCTACGACCACGCATTACCGGATACACAGGCATTAGTGGAGGATGAGGGAAACGTTCATCAAGGTATTCCATGATGATGTTTGCCTGATATAAGCCAAGCTCACGGTCAATCAGTGTGGGTACTGTACCGTAAGGGTTAATTTCGTGAAGTGCCTCTGGCAAGTTATCCTTTTCAGCCAAATGAATATCTACACTTACACCTTTTTCTGCAAGTACAATACGTACTTGGTGGCTATACATACAGTTAGCACCAGAAAAAAGGGTCATTACAGGGCGCTTATTGGCAGCTACGGCCATGCCTATACCTCCATTAAATAACTAAAACAGCAATAGGGGCTTAAGCCCCTATTGCAAAATTACCTTGTAAAATGCTCAAATTAATGAACATCTCTCCAGTATTCTTTCTTAAGCATAAATGCCAAGATAAACAGGATAACTAAAAATCCAATTACCTTAATACCTAACGCTTCTGACTCAAGGCGTGTAGGTTCACCTACATACTCTAAGAAATTCGTTAAATCACGAACCGCTTGATCGTATTCATCAACGCTTAATTCGCCCTTACCATCTGTTTCAGTACCAACAACTTTAGTCACTGTTTGACCATGTTGTTCAACTTCTTCAATGATAGGTGTTGGTAAACCTTGTAGTTCTTGAAGAACATGCGGCATACCCACCGATGGGAATAACGTATTATTTACGCCAAACGGACGAGATTCATCTTTATAAAACGATTTTAAGTAAGTGTAAATCCAATCACTGCCACGCACACGCGCCACATTGGTTAGATCCGGCGGAGCCGCACCAAACCATTTAGCAGCATCTTCTTTTGCGATAGCGTTAAGAATATGGCCACCTACTTTTGAACCATCAAAAATCAATTGCTCTTTGCCAAGCTCGGTTGGAATACCAATATCACGGAAAGTACGTTCATAACGTTGATACTGCATTTGGTGACAACCAAGACAGTAGTTCATGAACAACTTTGCGCCGCGCTGCAAAGAAGGCTGATCAGATATATCGTTACCCGCTTCCATAAGAGGAACCGAAGGTCCCGCAGCCATAACCATGTTAGGCAGCAAGTTTACTGATAAAGCAAATACACCAATAAGTAGCTTTTTCATCATTTCGTTAACCTCTCAGGCAATGGCTTAGTTTTTTCATTCTTACTGTATATAAATAACAGTACGAAGAACATAAAGTAAGTCACAGTACAGATTTGAGAAATTATCGTTTTCATATCAGTTTGTGGAGTTGCACCCACCCAACCTAAAAGAACGAAAGTTACAACGAAACCTGCAATGTTCCATTTGTGGAAACCACAACGGTAACGAACCGATTTAACACGACCACGGTCAATCCACGGTAACAATGCGAGTACCACAATTGACGCACCCATTGCCGCAACACCGATAAGCTTATCAGGGATTGCACGTAAGATTGCATAGAATGGCGTAAAGTACCAAACTGGGAAAATGTGCTCTGGTGTTTTAAGTGGGTTTGCTGCTTCAAAGTTTGGCGCTTCTAGGAAGAAACCATTCATCGCAGGCATAAAGAATACAACCCAACAGAACAAGATTAAGAAACCAACCACGCCCACAATATCTTTTACTGTGTAGTACGGGTGGAACGGTATCGCATCAACAATGTCTTTTTTGTCGGTGTAATACTCATGGAATTTAAATTTAGACTTATCTTCTTCAGCCACAGTGCCTTTTTTGCGTTTTATTTCAACACCGTCAGGGTTGTTAGAGCCCACTTCGTGTAGCGCAACAATGTGTAAGAACACTAAAATTACAATAACCAATGGTAGTGCAATAACGTGTAATGCAAAGAAGCGGTTAAGCGTTGCACCCGATATTACGTAGTCACCACGGATCCAAAGTGTTAAGTCGTCACCAATTACCGGAATAGCCCCGAATAACGAAATGATTACCTGCGCACCCCAGAACGACATTTGACCCCATGGTAGTAAGTAACCCATGAAGGCTTCAGCCATTAATGCTAAGAAAATAAACATACCGAACAACCACAGTAATTCACGTGGTTTTTGGTAAGAGCCGTAGATCATGCCACGGAACATATGCATATAAACAACGATGAAAAACGCAGATGCACCCGTTGAGTGTAAATAACGTAATAACCAACCGTATTCAACATCACGCATGATGTACTCTACTGATGCGAAAGCGCCTTCAGAAGAGGGAACAAAGTTCATCGTTAACCAAATACCAGTAAGTATTTGGTTTACTAGTACTAACATGGCTAGCGAGCCAAAAAAGTACCAGAAGTTAAAGTTTTTAGGTGCTGGATACTGTGCAATGTGCATGTTCCAAACACGTGTCATTGGGATACGGTCGTCAATCCAACTAACAATTTTACCAAACATTAGGCTACCCCTTTTTCTTCGCCCACTAAAATAGTGGTTTCATCAAGAAAAGTATAAGGTGGTACTTCTAAGTTCAATGGTGCAGGAACTGATTGAAATACTCGCCCAGCCATATCAAATTTAGAACCGTGACATGGACAGTAAAAACCATCATCTGTCCCTTCAACTTTTTCACTAAAGTTACCTTGGAAAAAGCCTGGAGAACACCCTAAATGCGTACAAATACCAACAGCGACAAAAATCTCTGGGCGTAATGAACGGTAATCATTTGTTGATGATTCTAGTTGTTGTGGCTCTTGCGATTGCGGATCACGAAGTTGACCTTCATGTTCTTTCATCTGCTCAAGCATTTTAGGGGTACGTGATACAACCCATACAGGTTTACCACGCCACTCTACACGTATTAATTGTCCTGGCTCAAGTTTGCTGATATCTACTTCTACAGGCGCACCCGCAGATTTAGCTCGCTCACTTGGATTCCAAGACGCAATAAAAGGAACAGCAGCCCCAGCCGCACCAACACCACCTACAACAGAGGTAGCTATGGTTAAAAAGCGACGTCGGCCATTGTCTACAGGCGCATTGCTCATCCACTTATCTCCACTATGATTCTCAACACTTGCTATATTGAGAACATCAGTTACAGCAGGTTAATTTTTCGAAATTTTTAAAATAGAAGCGATCATAATTAAAACCCTTGATTAAAACAAGGTTATTCACAGCCTCACGCTCGAATAACCCGACTTGATCAATAGTTTGATAAAGTAAGCTCGAGAATAAAGCCGAATGACTATAATAGCGCTTCTGTAAAAACAATATACTGACCAAGATCAACCCCACTACGAGGAAACAGATAAACTGTACATGGTGATGTTGAACTTGCTCATACTACTTGCCAGCCAATTGTAGCAAAAAATTCCACCAATTAACTGATGGATTTACACTAATTGCGATAATTATTTAACTTTTTTGCAGCGAAATGGGTATTTTAAAGCTTTCGTACATTAAATACGCAGTATTTATAAAATATGATCAGCGCCTAGCCTTAAAAAAGCGGGCTTGAGGCAGGTAAGTACTTAAATTTTAATGCCAAAAACAAAAAACCCAGCATAAGCTGGGTTTTTGAATTCTTGATAACGTAAAAATTAACGTTTTGAGAACTGTGGACGCTTACGCGCTTTCTTAAGACCCACTTTCTTACGTTCAACTTTACGTGCATCACGTGTAACAAAACCTGCTTTACGAAGTTGTGGACGTAATGACTCGTCAAACTCCATAAGTGCACGAGTGATACCGTGACGGATAGCACCAGCTTGACCAGTTGTACCACCACCGGCAACGGTGATGTGAAGGTCAAATTTTTCAGTCATGTCAACAAGCTCAAGAGCTTGACGAACAACCATGCGTGCTGTTTCGCGACCAAAGTACTCTTCTAAAGAGCGCTTGTTGATTACGATGTTACCAGTGCCTGGGCGTAAGAATACGCGAGCACTTGAACTTTTACGACGACCTGTACCGTAGTATTGATTTGCCATGATAGTGCTCCTTAAATGTCTAGAACCTGAGGCTGTTGTGCAGCATGGTTGTGCTCAGTACCTGCGTAAACTTTAAGTTTACGGTACATAGCGCGGCCTAAAGGACCACGTGGCAACATGCCTTTAACAGCTTTTTCGATGATCATTTCAGGCTTTGCAGCTTGAAGTTTATCAAAAGTAGTAGACTTAAGACCACCTGGGAAACCAGTATGAGCGTAGTACACTTTATCTTTGAATTTGTTACCAGTTACAGTAACTTTCTCAGCGTTGATAACGATGATGTAATCACCAGTATCTACGTGTGGAGTGTATTCAGCTTTGTGCTTACCGCGTAGGCGATGAGCGATTTCAGTAGCGATGCGACCTAAAGTTTTACCTTCAGCGTCAACTACGTACCAGTCACGTTTTACTGTTTCTGGTTTAGCAACAAACGTTTTCATTTATAAAAATCCAATGTTTTTCAATTAAAACCACAGGCAGTTATTATTAACTACCGCTCTAAGTATGCTATAACCCCTTCGAGTTTTAGACTTTAGCGCCGCTCACAAGTGGCTAAACTATATGAGGACATAGAACGCAACGTGGCAGACGCGGGAGTATACCAGCACTTAAAACACATTGCTACCGAGCGGTTGTTTTTTCCACAAGAAAATTACAAAAATTTATGCATTTATATAAAAACAACAATAAGGCCACTTTAAAGAGTCGATACAGTCGTATTAGCGCTATGCTAAATGCTCTTTTGCTAAATACTCTAAAGACTGCATTTCTTGCAGGCGGCTAATGCAGCGCTTAAATTCAAAGTTAAGATTACCTTGGGTATAAAGCTGCGTGATCGGTTTTTCAGCCGAAATAATTAATGTTACATGTCGCTCGTAAAACTCATCCACTAAAGCGATAAAGCGCCTAGCTGCATCATCGTTATTTTGTCCAAGCTGTTTAACATTAGAAATAATAACAGTGTTATATAAGCGGCTAATTTCCATGTAGTCGACTTGGCTACGTGCGGTTTCGCACAATTCGCTAAATTCAAACATCACTACACACTTAGCCACTTTGCGTGTGTTGATTAAGCGCCCTTCTATTTCTATGGGTTGATCAAGCTCCCCCGCCTCTGGCGAGAGCTTATCAAAATATTCAAATAAGTTTTTATCGGCTTGCTCATCTAACGGGCTGTGAAATATTTCGGCTTGCTCAAGTGTACGCAAGCGATAATCAATACCAGAGTCTACATTTACTATTTCTGTGTTCGCTTTTACCAGTTCAATGGCCGGAACAAAACGCGCACGCTGTAAGCCGTTTTTATATAAATCATCAGGCACTATATTAGAGGTGGCGACTAATACTATATTGCGTGCAAATAATGCCTGCATTAAGCCGCCGAGTAACATGGCATCTGTAATATCTTGAACAAAGAATTCATCAAAACAGATGATATCGGTTTCGGCTTTAAATATGTCGGCAACAATTTCCAGTGGATTGCTTTTATTATTTAGCTTTTTTAGTTCATCGTGAACTCGGTGCATAAAGCGATGAAAATGCACACGCATTTTACGCTCACCTGGCAGCGCTTCGTAAAAGGTATCTACTAAATAGGTTTTACCACGCCCTACACCACCCCAAAAATAAAGCCCTTTAATTGGCTCAGGTTCGCTTTTATTAAACAACTTTGCAAAAAAGCCTTGTTGCTGTGGTTTTTTATTTGTGAGGTCATCGTATAAACGTTGTAAATGGCGCACTGCATTTTCTTGTGCTTGGTCATGTACAAAGTCATCGCGCTTGAGATCTTGCTGGTAAGTTTGCCAAGGAGTCATATCTAATTACATTTTAAACACAGTTTAATTTGCACAACATATTAACACGCATCTTAACTCGGGGTATATTACCCACAGGATGATTTATATTTGAATCAGGCATTATTAGATATTTTTTCCCAAAGGGGTAAAGTTATGGGCACAGTTACGTGGGTAGGTTTAATTATTATTACTGCTGTAGTGGCATTTTTTGTTGGTGCATTCGTTACTAAAAAGCAATTTAAGCAAGATGAATTAAAAGAACAAGCCGAGCAAGCACAAAACGCGCTTGAGCAGTATCGCCAAGATGTGGCCGATCATTTAGCAAGCACAGGTAAGCTTGTGAATAAAATGAAAGAAAACTACGATCAACTACTCAGCCATGTTGAAGAAACCAATCAACTATTACTTGATGATAAAAACAAAGCACCTAGCGAGCCGTTTTTCTCTAAAGAAACAACAGAGCAATTACAAGCGTCTTTAAAAGAGCGCGAGGTTGACCGTTCATCTGCACAAGCACAACCTGCCGATTACGTCTCGGGTGAGTCTGGTTTATTTGCAGGGCAAAATGGTGATACAAAACCTGCAAAAGCCTCTTAACACACTGAGCACGCTAAAATGTTAGTGCTATCTTGAGGAACTTTTTTTTGACCCCATAGTCTTTAAATGTAACAGCTTTATATTTAAATTCGAAAAGGCTGCTTATGCAGCCTTTTTGCTTTTCCTGTGATGTGGAGTACACCCTGACTATGAAAATGAAATTATCACTTATTAGTGCTGCAATCTTATCTACAAGCTTATTACTAAGCCCTATGGCCTCTTATGCAAAACTGCCTATTGCAGTTAACGGCCAACAATTACCCACACTTGCGCCTATGCTTGAGCAAATTACCCCTGGCGTTGTGAGCATTCAGGTTTCTGGCTCAAAAGAAGTACGCCGCCGTGCAGACCCGCTTGAATACTTTTTTGGTAACCCTCAACCACGTAGTCAAAAGCGCCAATTTAGCGGTTTAGGCTCAGGGGTTATTATAGATGCCGACGAAGGCTATGTAGTAACAAATAACCACGTAATTCAAGATGCCGAAAAAATGGTGGTAACGCTAGAAGATGGGCGTGAATTTGAAGCCACCAAAATTGGTACCGATAAAGAGTCTGATATTGCGCTATTACAAATAGATGCAGATGACTTAACCGAAGTTAAACTGGCAAATTCAGATAAATTGCGTGTCGGCGACTTTGCAGTTGCAATTGGTAATCCATTTGGTTTAAGCCATACAGTAACCTCGGGCATTGTAAGTGCATTAGGGCGTAGTGGTTTAAATATTGAAGGCTACGAAGACTTTATTCAAACCGATGCAGCTATTAACCAAGGTAATTCAGGAGGCGCTTTAGTTAACCTAAATGGCGAACTCATTGGTATTAATACTGCTATTTTAGGTGCCTCGGGTGGAAATGTTGGTATTGGCTTTGCCATTCCATCAAATATGATGAAAAACTTAGTCGACCAAATTATTGAACATGGCGAAGTACGCCGTGGCTCACTGGGTATTTCTGGCCGTCCACTTGATGCAGGCCTTGCAAAAGCACAGCAACTTGACGTTAAACAAGGTGCTTACGTTATGCAAGTAATGGATGATACCGCAGCAAGCAAAGCAGGTATTAAAGCCGGCGATGTTATTATTAGTATTAATGGCAGCGACATTAGTGGCTTCCACGAGCTGCGCAGTAAAATAGCAACGTTAGGTGAAGGACGCGAAGTTAAATTAGGTATTTACCGCGATGGCAAAGTAAAAACCATTAAAGTAACGCTTGATGGTGCATCGGGTGTAACCGCCGCAGGCGATGAACTGCATCCTGCATTCCAAGGTGCAACGCTTGAAAACGTGCAAAAAAATGGCACTAAAGGTATTGAAGTCGCCACAGTAGATCCGCGCTCTCCTTCTGCACGTGTTGGTCTTGAAGAAGGTGATGTGATTGTTCAAGTTAACCGCCAACGTGTAGAAAACATTCGTCAAATGAACAAAATTATCGAAGATACCCAAGGTAATATCGTACTTGGCGTTAAACGTGGCAGAGAGTCTATCTTTGTACTTATCCAATAAGTAACACGTTATAAATAAGCAATAAAAATAACAGCAGCACTTGCCGCTGTTATTTTTTTTGTGCCATCATAAAGAATTGCTCACTAACAATAAGAATCTCGTGCTGAAATTACTAAAATTTGTACTTCCCCCTTTGTTTGTCGGTTTAGGTATCGCTTTTTTAGTGGTTTTTTTCAGCCCTAATATGCGCGCCTCTTTACTCCCTAATGTTCCCTTGCCCAGTGCTATGAGCTCAAATCACCTTAGTTTTGCTGACGCGGTTAAACGTGCTGCACCGTCGGTAGTAACTATTTTTTCAGAAAGCATTTCTAAAGAGCCTCGCTATAAGCAACAAAACACCGTTCAAGAGCTTGGCTCTGGCGTAATTATGGCGCAAGACGGCTACATATTAACTAACTACCACGTTATAAATAATGCAGATCAAATCTTGGTTATATTAACCGATGGCCGACGCTTTTTTGATGTGCAGTTAATTGGCTTTGACACCATTACCGATTTAGCCCTATTGAAAATTAACGCCGACCACCTGCCGGTGATCCCCGTAAACGATAATTACACCACCAGTGTAGGTGATGTAGTGCTGGCCATTGGTAACCCACTCAATTTAGGGCAAACCATCACCCAAGGTATAATTAGTGCCACCGGTAAACAAAAAATTACCGATAGTCCTTATAACAACTTATTGCAAATGGATGCTGCTATAAATGTAGGTAACTCTGGCGGTGCTTTGGTTAATTCAAATGGGGACTTAGTAGGGATCACGTCTGCGCAGTTTAAAACCCGTGAAAACCTAAATATCCAAGGAATATTTTTTGCTGTTCCCTATTCACTCGCTAAAGAAGTAATGGCAAAGCTAATACGCCATGGCCGTGTAGTACGTGGCTATTTAGGCTTTGAAGGCACTGCGGTTGATAGCACGGGCAAAGAGGTAAACGACAGCCTTACTGAGGTTGCAGGTATGCGCATCACCAATTTAGACCCATTAGGTCCTGCATGGCAAGCTGGCATTGAAGAGCAAGACATCGTTATTAAAATTGCAGGGTTAAGTGTCGCCAACCCGCAAAAAGTACTCGAAAAAATAGGCAATACACAGCCCGGTAAAGAAATAGAATTTGAGCTGTACCGTAACGGTAAAGTAGAAAAAATAATGGTTAGAGTTGCAGAGCTCGAAACTAAACTCTAACCAAAATGGCAATAAAAAGGTCGGATAGCAATACGCGTATCCGACCTTTTTTATGTCTAAAGTAAACTGTGTTTAACTCAGCGCACTTAATTAAGAAGCAAGTGTGCTCTCACCTCAAAACAAATAAATATTATTGCGAATGGGTATTAGCTACTTCTGCGCTTAATATTGGCACCTAAGCCACTGAGTTTATCTTCAATGCGTTGATAGCCTCGGTCTACGTGGTAAATACGATCGACTACCGTTTCACCTTGCGCCACAATACCGGTTAAAATTAAGCTTGCAGAGGCGCGTAAATCGGTTGCCATTACTTGTGCGCCACTTAAACTTTGCGTTTCACCACAAATAGCGGTGTGCCCTTCTAAACGAATATTAGCGCCCATGCGTTGTAACTCTGGTACGTGCATAAAGCGGTTTTCAAAAATGGTTTCGGTAATTGTTGCACTACCATTAGCCACTACATTTAACGCGGTGAACTGCGCTTGCATGTCGGTTGGAAAACCAGGGTGTGGCATGGTTTTAATATTAACGGCTTTGAGCTCACGATTACGCATATCTAAATAAATGCTGTCATCGTTTACTTCAACTAATGCATTCGCGGCACGTAATTTTTCAATAACAGGCTCAAGTGAATGAAAATCTGTTTTTTTACAAAGTACTTCACCTGCAGCCATCGCTGCTGCAACTAAAAAAGTGCCCGTTTCAATGCGGTCAGGTAAAATGCTGTGCTCACAGCCGCCTAAACGCTCTACGCCATCAATTTCTATACGGCTTGTACCCGCACCAGTAATTTTTGCACCCATAGCAATTAGGCAATTGGCCAGGTCAATAATTTCGGGCTCGCGTGCTGCGTTTTCAAGCACCGTTTTACCATCAGCAAGTGCTGCGGCCATTAGTAAGTTTTCGGTTGCGCCAACACTGACCATTTCCATGAAAATTTCAGCGCCTTTAAGGCGACCTTCTACCTTTGCATTGATATAGCCATTTTCAACGTTTATTTGTGCGCCCATGCGCTCTAAACCTTGAATATGTATATCAACCGGGCGTGCGCCTATAGCACAGCCACCAGGTAGCGATACCTGCGCCTCACCAAAACGCGCCACTAAAGGCCCAAGTGCCAAAACAGAGGCACGCATTTGCTTAACTAAATCATAAGGAGCAAGCGTTTTATTAACGGTTGCGCCATCGATATACAGTGTATCGCCTTGCCAATTTACAGTTGCGCCTAAGGTGCTTAAAAGCGCCTCAGTGGTCACAATATCGCGAAGGCGAGGAACATTCGTAAATGTACTTTTACCATCGGCAAGCAGTGCGGCAAACAAAATTGGTAATGCGGCATTTTTAGCGCCAGAAATAGTTACTTCACCCGCAAGTGAAGTGCCACCTTGAATTACAAACTGATCCATTAAGAGGCCTTAACTATTGAGGTAAAATAAATTTTTGTTCACGCTTCCACTCAGTTGGCGTAAATGCACGAATTGATACAGCGTGAATTGTACCGTCTGAAATAGTATTCATTAATGGGCCATAAACTAGCTGTTGCTTTTTAACGCGGCTTAAACCGTCAAAGCACTCACCTACTGCAATTACTTCATAATGGCTACCATTGGCTTTTACTTTTACTTCAGATAATTGAAGTTCGTCGCGTAATAATGTTTCGACTTGGCTAGTTTCCATAACTCTCACTCAAATAAAGTTGTTACCTGACCCAACTGCATTAAATTTTGCAATTGCTCAGGTGGATTTTGCAATTCAAGGCGTGTGCCTTGTTGCTTAAATTCAGCAAAAGAGTGAATTAACCAAGCTAAGCCCGCTGTGTCAACCCTCATTACCTCACAAAGGTCAAAATAGATGGTTTTATGCTTGCTTAATGACTTGGCGTTCAGAAGCTGTTCATTGCCAATTGAGCTGCGGGTAAGTTCACCACTTACCCTATAGTGCTGCTCATCTACTTGGCTAATTGCCAATTTAGTCATTGCTGTTGTTGCCTCTAAATTGCACAGGTAACTGGCTCTTTTGCTCTAGTAATTTACTTACGTGTGCAATACCTTGCTGGCGTAAAATACCTTGTAGCTCACTTTGTTTTGCATCGAGTAAGCTAATTCCTTCTGCAATCATATCGTATGCGCGCCACTCGCCGCTGCGATCTTCACGCACTTTAAAATCAATTTTTATGTCAGGTTTGCCATCTTCTATAATTTTAGTTTTTACTACAACTACATCTTTGCCTTTAAATGGCTGCTCTGCGCCAAATTCTACATGTTGGTCAGTGTATTGAGTAAATACCCCCGCGTAAGTAGCAACTAAATAGCCTCTAAACGCCCCAATAAATTCTTGGATGCCTTTAATTGCTTCGGCTTTTTCGGCTTCATCGGTAATTGCACGCACTTTAGACACTTCACTACCCAATACACGAAGTGCTGCATATTTGTAGTCTATGTATGGCATCAGCTCTTCTTCTACAATAACACGAAGGTGCTCTTTATCTTTAGTGATAAGCGGTTGATCTTTTTTAATGCGCTCAAATGTATGCTCTGCTACCTGACGCACCATTTTGTTAGGATCTGTCAGTTTAACTTCGGCTGCGCTAACACTTTGCACAGCTAGGGTTGCACTAAGTGCAATAACGGCTAAAAACTGTTTCAACATAATAATTACTCACTACCTTGGTTGAATAAAAACTGCCCTATTAACTCTTCTAAAACAAGTGCAGACTTAGTATCTGTGATTGAATCACCATCACCTAACGCTTTGCTCTCTACGCCAAATAACTCATCGATTGCTTGATCTTGTGCGTTTTCGGTCACTGTCTCACCTAAACAGCGCTGCTCTGCTGCATTAGGAGAAATAACAGGGTGAATACCTAAGTACTGCTCCCCTAAAATACCCGATGTTAAAATTGAGATTGAGCTAGTGTCTGAAAAACGACATAAATACTGTGCATCTATCGTCATATTTACCACAGGCAAAAACTCCTGTGGGTGTACATAAATAGATTCAACACGGCCAATCACTACACCGCCTACTTTTACCGGTGCACGCGCTTTAAGTGAGCCGATATTTTCAAACTTTGCATTTAGCGTGTAGGTTTCGCCCGACCCGCTAATACCCGAATTAGCCACTTTAAGTGCTAACATTGCAAACGCTAAAATGCCTAATGCGACAAAAAAGCCAACTAAAATCTCTAATTTCCGTGAATTCATTATCTATACCCTATTAGCTGGTAAACATTACCGCTGTCAAAATAAAGTCAAACCCTAATACTGCCAGTGATGAGTGAACGACTGTTTCTGTTGTTGCTTTACTGATCCCTTCTGATGTTGGGATACAGTCGTAGCCCTTATAAAGCGCAATCCAGGTCACTACCATGGCAAATACAAAACTTTTTATCATGCCGTTTAATACATCTTCTTGAAACGATACTTGCGATTGCATTATCGACCAAAAGCTGCCGGTATCTACGCCTAACCAATCAACCCCAACTAAATGAGCACCGATAATAGCAACCGCAGAAAAAATAAGTGCAAGCAATGGCATACTAATAAAACCTGCCCAAAAACGCGGTGCAATAATGCGCTTGAGAGGATCAATGGCCATCATTTCTAGTGAAGAGAGTTGCTCGGTGGCTTTCATTAAGCCTATTTCTGCCGTTAGCGCACTTCCAGCGCGACCAGCAAATAATAGCGCTGTAACCACAGGGCCTAGTTCGCGTAATAAACTAAGCGCAACTAATGGGCCTAGGCTGTCTTCGGCGCCATAGCCAACCAATACAGTGTAACCTTGCAGCGCAAGCACCATACCAATAAACAAACCCGACACCATAATAATTAATAATGATTGCGAACCAACCATATAAAGTTGGCGCACTAACAGCGGTGTGCCTTTTTTAAAGTTAGGTACATTCCACAATGCATTAAAAAGCATGTTGGCAGAGCGCCCTAATGCAGCAAAACGCCCCAGCGTTTTATGACCTAGCTTTTGAAATAAATCCAACATTAAGCGTTTTCTCCTAACAGCTCATCAGCATACGTTTGTGCAGGATAATGAAATGGCACAGGCCCATCCGATAACCCTTTTAAAAACTGCTGTACTAATGGAGATTCATGATTACGCATTTCATCCGGTGTCCCAGCCCCTATTACGCCTTGATCGGCAATAATAATAACGTGATCGGCAATACTCATTACCTCCGTCACATCGTGGGTTACAATAAGGGATGATAAACCTAGCACTTCATTTAACGACTTAATAAGCTTTACCAATACGCCCATAGATATTGGGTCTTGGCCGGCAAAAGGCTCATCATACATAATAAGTTCTGGGTCCAGTGCAATAGCACGTGCAAGTGCTGCTCGTCTGGCCATACCGCCAGAAAGCTCAGAAGGCATTAAATCTTTAGCACCGCGTAAACCCACCGCTTGCAGTTTCATTAATACGACTAGTTTAATTAACGCTTCACTTAACTTGGTGTGCTCTCGCAGAGGAAATGCAATGTTGTCAAATACCGACATATCAGTAAATAACGCACCGCTTTGAAACAGCATGCTCATTTTGGTTCGTGCCGCATATAACTCTTTGCGCGACATACTAGGAATACTGCCACCTTCGAATAAAATATCGCCGGCGTCAGGCTTAAGCTGCCCACCAATTAAGCGTAGCATTGTGGTTTTGCCAATTCCGCTTGGCCCCATAATCGCTGTTATCTTACCTTTAGGAACACTAAAACTCATATTTTTATATATGGTTCTATCGCCTCGCGAAAAGCTAACATCCTTGACTTCTACTATTGATTGCGACAAGTCGCTCTCCGTAACAATGTTCACTCGTGCTCCTATTTTAAGGGTTTTTTAGCCAAGATGGAAAAAACAATTCGTAAGATTTTGTAATACGCCTACAAAAAGCGCTCTAAGGCTGAAGTAAATTGCCTTAACCTTTGCTTAAGCGCATAAAATTCACGCACTGCAATAGTAGACCCTGCTCTTTTGCTTATACTTTCATGTTGGCTTTTGTTACTATTCGCGCCATCTGTATTTTGAACATCTGGCTTAACATAATGGTTACCTCGTTTGTTATTTTAATTCTTGGTTTTGCTGCACTTGTGTGGAGCGCCGACCGATTTGTATACGGTGCGGCAGCGCTTGCTAAAAACTTTGGAGTCCCTACTTTAATTGTTGGCTTAACGGTTGTTGCTATGGGTTCTTCGGCCCCTGAAATGATGGTATCGGCCTCGGCTGCTTTGGCAAATAAAACCGACACAGCGGTCGGTAACGCGGTAGGTTCAAATATAACAAACATCTTACTTGTGTTAGGTATTACTGCGCTGCTACGCCCTTTGAGTGTGTCATCAAGCACTTTAAAACGCGAAATGCCGCTTGTTATGCTGGTATCCTTGGCTACGTGGTATGTATTTTCAGACAACTACTTCTCGCTCACCGAAGGGGTGGCGTTGCTAGTCGCATTTGCTGTGTTTATTGGTGGCTTGATTGTGGTTTCTTTGCGCGCAAAAAATCAAGATGACCCTTTCGTTTCAGAAGCCTGCGATGAGGTTCCTAACGATGTACCAACTAAGAAAGCCGTTTTATGGCTAATTGTCGGCATGGTTTTATTACCTGTTAGCTCACACTTTTTAGTTAGTTCAGCAGTCGATATTGCTAAATACTTTGGTTTAAGCGACTTAGTTATTGGCTTAACCATTATCGCCATTGGCACAAGCTTGCCTGAACTTGCAGCTTCTGTAGCGGGTGTACTTAAAAACGAAGATGATTTAGCCCTAGGTAATATTGTGGGCTCAAATATATTTAATATTTTAGCGGTATTACCGCTTGCAGGTATTATTAACCCATCAGTAGTTGACCCGTCACTTGCAAACCGCGACATACTTATTATGTTAGGTGCTACGCTTGCGCTTATTATTATGTCATTGAACTTTAGAGGTTCTCAGCGTATCAATAGAGTAGAAGGTGGCCTATTACTCATCGCATTTTTGGCGTACCAAGGTTATATTTTTAGTCAAGTAGGGTAACAATGGCACAACTAAATTTTATAGAGCAAGGTTTACGCGTATTAAACATTGAACGCCAAGCGCTTGCTGATATTACACAATACGTTGACGAAAACTTTCATAGTGCGTGTCAGCTCATGTTTGATTGCCAAGGCCGCATTATTGTTATTGGCATGGGTAAATCAGGCCATATTGGTAATAAAATTGCAGCTACCCTTGCAAGTACAGGCAGCCCTGCTTTTTTTGTTCACCCAGGCGAAGCAAGCCATGGTGATTTAGGCATGATAACCAAAAATGACGTGGTTATGCTTATATCAAACTCGGGCGAAACCAGCGAAGTACTTAATATTATTCCGGTGCTTAAACGCCTTGGTGCAAAAATAATATCGATGACGGGCAACCCGCTCTCTACTATGGCAACACTTGCCGATGTGCACGTATGCATAAAAGTAGAACAAGAAGCCTGTTTATTAGGTTTAGCGCCTACAGCAAGCACCACAGCTACTTTAGCGATGGGTGATGCAATGGCGGTTGCGCTTTTAGAAGCACGCGGCTTTACCGCCGATGACTTTGCACTCTCTCACCCTGGCGGCAGTTTAGGTAAGCGATTGTTGCTCACTTTAAAAGATGTAATGCACAGCGGCACAAACACCCCTATTATAGGTGTAACGCAAACAATTAAAGACGCGTTAATAGAAATGTCAGCCAAAGGGCTGGGCATGACCGCTATTGTAGATAACAATCAACAGCTTGCCGGCCTTTTTACCGACGGTGACTTACGCCGTATTTTAGAGCAAAGAGTTGATATACATAGCACCACTATTAGCCAGGTTATGACTAAGTCATGCACAACCGCCACGGCCGATATACTTGCAGCTGAAGCCCTAAACATAATGGAAAATAAACGTATTAATGGTTTAATTGTTGTCAATGATAAAAACCAGCCAATAGGCGCCTTAAATATGCAAGACCTCTTAAAAGCAGGAGTATTATAAATGCAATTTGAAGATCTCTATCAACCGCTAAGCGATGATGCCAAAGCACGCGCCAAAAAAGTAAAACTACTCATATGCGACATTGATGGTGTATTTTCTGATGGCCGAATTTACCTCGGTAACCAAGGCGAAGAATTAAAAGCATTTAATACAAAAGATGGTTTTGGCATTAAAGCGCTGATCAATAGCGGCTTTGAAGTTGCGGTCATTACGGGGCGTCACTCAGAAATAGTACAAACTCGCATGAGCAGCTTAACCGTGCAGCACATTTATCAAGGCCAAGAAGACAAACTTATTGCTTATCAAGAACTCAAAAACACTTTAAAGTTAACTGATGAACAAATAGCCTATATTGGCGACGATGGTCCTGACATGCCAGTAATGGAGCGCGTTGGCTTTGCCGTTGCAGTAAACGATGCACACCCGCTTATTAAGCGCTTATCGCATTACACTACGCAAATGCCTGGCGGCTTTGGCGCCGTTAGAGAACTCACAGACTTACTTATGCTAGAGAATGGCATAGCGCTTACAACACAAGGCACCAGTTCATGAATGCAGCACGCGTTATACTCAGTGCGTTATTCATCGGCTGTATGGTTTGGCTTTGGTACCCTTATTTTACCCAAACCAATGTAGCGCCAGAGCAAGAACCTGAAGTAATTGCAAAGCCCGATTACACCGCTATAGAGCTTAAGCAAACAGCCTATGACGAGCAAGGCAAAATAAGCCATAAAGTCACAGCGGCTAAAATGGAGCTGTACCAACAGCTTGGTTTTACGTTTTTTGAAAAACCTATTTTCACCTTGTATAACGAAAAGCAAACATGGCGAATAAATGCAGACGAAGCAACGCTTTACGAAGATAAACAACTTATTTTAGAAGGCAATGTGGTTGCTAAAAATTTAGTTGATAACGCCATGATAGATAACATCGATGCCGATAACATCGAAGTCGACATTAAAGCGCTAACAATGCGCTCTGAGCAGCCAGTGGTTGTCACTGGGCCTAATTTAAAAATTGTCGGTAAAGGCCTTGAAGCCGATTTAAAAACCGAAGTAATAAAACTAATTAACCATACGCGAACAATATATTATGACCAATAAACTCACTAAAATACTTATTATCCCATCGCTAATGCTTGCATTTAGCGCCTCTGCTGCTGAGCCTGCTGCTCAACCGCCAGCAAATCAAATTTCTATTAGTGCAGACCGTCAAGAAGGCCAACTTAAAGAAAACGTAGGTATTTTTGAAAAGAACGTCGAAATTGTGCATGGCAATCGCAAAATTACAGCCGACCGACTCGAAGTACATAAACGTGAAGACTTAGGGGATAACAAACAACTCCTTATTGCCACTGGCAGCCCAGCCTACTTCGAAGAAAAACAAGACGATGGTACCGTAATGAGCGCCAGTGCAAACGAAGTACGTTACGACGTAGCAAAGCGCTTTTTAACGCTTGTTGGCGATGCTGAAGTCGCACAAGCCGGTCAAAAAATTAATGCTAAAAGTATTACCTACGACATGCAGCAGCAGCTTATTAGCGCAGAAAAAGACGAAAACTCCACGGATCGTGTCCACACAATTTTAGTGCCTGTTGAAGCAAAAATTAAAGAAAAAACAGGTAACGAAGGTCAACCATGAGCACCTTAAAAGCAGAACTATTAGCAAAAAGCTATAAAGGCCGCCAAGTTGTAAAAAATGTAGGCCTTGAAGTAGAAGCCGGCAGCATTGTTGGCTTATTGGGCCCTAATGGCGCAGGTAAAACCACCACCTTTTACATGATTGTAGGGTTAGTACCTAGCGACAAAGGTAAAATTTCTATTGATGATAACGACATTACGTTATTACCTATGCACAGCCGCGCCCGCTTAGGCATTGGCTATTTGCCGCAAGAGTCATCAATATTTAGAAAGCTAACAGTTTATCAAAACCTAATGGCTATTTTAGAAACGCGTAAAGAGCTCAATAAAGCCGCGCGAGAAGAAACGCTTAACAACTTACTTGATGAATTTAGTATTCAGCATATTCGCGATAGCCAAGGTATGGCGCTTTCTGGTGGTGAACGCCGCCGTGTAGAAATTGCCAGAGCACTGGCAGCAAACCCTAAATTTATTTTATTGGATGAGCCTTTTGCTGGTGTTGATCCGATTTCAGTGTTAGATATAAAGAAAATAATAGAACATCTTAAAAACCGTGGCATTGGCGTATTAATTACCGATCACAATGTAAGAGAAACCCTTGATGTTTGTGAAAAAGCCTACATTGTTTCTCATGGGGAGCTAATTGCATCTGGCACCCCAGAACACGTATTAAATGACAAAACTGTACGCGATGTTTATTTAGGCGAGCAATTTAGGCTGTAACATTTAAGCCACACCTACAAGCATCTGCTAATATTAATTATAACAACATAAAAGGATTGTTAGAGATACATGAGGCAATCATTACAGCTGCGCATGGGCCAGCAACTTACAATGACTCCACAATTGCAACAAGCGATTCGCTTGCTGCAGCTCAGTACATTGGATCTCCAGCAAGAAATACAAGAAGCACTTGATAGCAACCCGCTATTAGAAGTAGAAGAGCAAGATTACACGGAAGAGTCGGCTGGAAAAAATGAGCAAAAAGCAGATACGGATGATGTAACCGTAAGCGCATCGGCTGACGATACAACCAGCGAGTACGAGCAAGACAGTGGCGAAGCTTTAAATAAAGACACCGTTAGCGATGATATGGCAATGGATGTAACCTGGGATGAGTACATGAGCGCAGCCCCTGCTGCATCCTCAGGCCCAATGCCGGAAGATGAGTCTATTTATCAAGGTGCCTCTACTGAAACGCTACATGAGTATTTAATGTGGCAGCTTCAGCTTACTCCTTTTAGCCCAACTGACGAAGCCATTGCTATTGCCATTGTAGAAGCTGTAGATGACTCGGGTATTTTAACGCTAAGTTGCGAAGAAATTTTAGAGAGCTTTAACCAAGAAAACGATGACGAAGTTGAAGTTGAACTTGATGAAATAGAAGCCGTTTTAAAGCGTATTCAGTTATTTGACCCTGTAGGTATAGCCGCGCGCAGTTTACAAGAGTGCTTGTGTATTCAGCTAAACCAGTTTGATAAAGACACCCCTTTTATAGAACAAACTAAAATGATCTTAACCGATCACATTGATCTATTAGCGGCACGCGACTATCGTACATTAATGAAAAAGACTAAGCTTAAAGAAGACGAGCTTAAAGAGGTCATGACCCTAATACATACCCTCAACCCAAAACCTGCAGATACCATAGTAAGGGAAGAGTCGGAGTATGTAATACCGGATGTGTCGGTTAAAAAAATAAAAGGCCGCTGGGTGGTAGAGCTAAACCCAGATAGCATGCCAAAAATACGCGTAAATAGTCAGTACGCGGCTATGTCACGTACCGTAAAATCAAGTGGTGATAGCCAATTTATTCGCTCTCACTTACAAGAAGCTAAATGGTTTATAAAAAGCCTTGAAAGCAGAAACGACACGCTGCTCAAAGTAACAAACTGTATTGTAAAACAGCAACAAGCATTTTTTGAACATGGCCCAGAAGCCATGAAGCCAATGGTTTTAAACGATGTTGCTGAAATGGTAGAAATGCATGAATCGACAATTTCGCGTGTTACTACGCAAAAATATATGCATACGCCACGTGGTATTTTTGAGCTTAAGTATTTTTTCTCAAGCCACGTAAGCACTGAAAACGGCGGAGAGTGTTCATCAACCGCAATACGTGCCCTAATTAAAAAGCTAATTGCCGCGGAAAACTCAGCTAAACCATTGAGTGATAGTAAAATTGCGGATATATTGGCAGAGCAAGGAATTAAAGTAGCTAGACGCACAATAGCAAAATACCGTGAATCGCTAGCTATTCCACCGTCAAATCAGAGAAAGAGTTTGATATAAGACGTAAAAAACAAAGAGGAAATGCTTATGCAACTAAACCTAACTGGTCGTCACGTAGAAGTAACTGATTCACTTAGAGACTATGTAAATAATAAATTTGCAAAGCTAGAAAGGCACTCAGATCATATTAGCAATGTGCATGTCATTCTCGATGTAGAAAAACTCAACCAAAAAGCAGAAGCGACTATTCATGTAAGTGGCGCAGATTTATTTGCCTCAACAGAGCACCAAGATATGTATGCCGCTATAGACTCGTTGATTGACAAGCTCGATCGTCAAGTCATAAAACATAAAGAGAAGCTTGCTAGACACTAATATTATGAAATTAAGTACATTAGTATGCCAGGACTGCAGCAAAGCTGCGGTCCTTTTTAGTAGTAAAAAAAGAATTTTAGAGTTTATCAGTGAGCTTGCTCATGAAAAGCTCCCCTACTTACCACAACAAGATATTCTTAATGCGCTGGCAAGCAGAGAAAAGCTAGGCAGTACTGGTATTGGCCGGGGTATCGCCATTCCTCATGGCAGAATGGGTGGCGTAGAAGAGCCGCTGGCTTTAGTACTTGTTAGCGACACGCCTGTTAACTTTGATGCTATTGATAACTGCCCTGTTGATATTTTTGTTGCACTCATCGTACCAGATGGCGATAACCAACAGCACCTAAAGACTCTGGCAACCATAGCTGATAAACTGAGCAATAAAGAATTTTGTAAACAGCTGCGTAGTGCTAAAACCGATGCAGAGCTGTATCAAGTAATTGTTGATCAATCGTAGTAAATACTAAGGGCTATAAATGGAGTTAATTATCATAAGCGGCCGTTCTGGTTCAGGTAAGTCGGTTGCTTTACGCGTGGTTGAAGATTTAGGCTATTATTGCGTAGATAATATTCCGGTCAACTTACTGCCCTCTTTAGTGCGAAGTGTTTCAGATAACTATGACAAAATAGCCGTTAGTATAGATGTTCGTAATATCCCCAAAGAACAAGACGAATTTAACGATATTCTCGAGTACCTTCCTGACTTTGCTAAACCCACACTGTTTTATTTAGATAGTGATGATCAAACACTGATCAAACGTTTTTCAGAAACACGCAGATTACACCCTTTATCCATCGATTCGCTGCCGCTTGATTTAGCAATAAAAAAAGAAAAAGAACTGCTTGATGTACTCGTAACGCGCGCTGACTTTATGCTAGATACCACCGATTTAAGTGTGCACCAATTAGCAGAGTCAATTCGCGAAAAAATACTGGGTAAAAAAGATAAGCAACTTATTGTAACGTTTGAATCGTTTGGCTTTAAACACGGCATACCTAAAGAAGCTGATTATGTTTTTGATGCTCGCTTTTTGCCAAACCCCCACTGGGAGCCTGAACTCAAACCGCTTACGGGCCTTGATCAACCAGTAAAAGATTTTTTGGCAAATCACAGCATAGTGCAAAAATTCACTTGGCAAATTCAAACCTTTGTACAAACTTGGTTGCCACACTTAGAGCGTAATAACCGTAGTTACCTCACTATTGCAATTGGCTGTACTGGTGGTCAACACCGCTCGGTTTATTTAGCGCAAGCCATTGGTGAGAGCTTTGCTATGACGCATCCGAATGTCAAAATTCGTCATCGTGAGCAAGAAAAGTAACCTTAAAATAATAACCTGTTCAGTTTAGGTATAGTAATTTATGCGCTGTGAAGACACATTTTTAATAAAAAATAAATTAGGCTTACACGCCAGAGCGGCAACGGTCCTTGCGCAATTAGCTGTGCAGTTTGATGCTAAAATCACCTTACACCAAGATGATAAAGAAGCCGCAGGCGACAGCGTATTAGCTTTAATGCTACTTGAAAGCAGTAAAGGTAAAGAAGTTAAAGTAGTCTGTGAAGGCCCTGATTCAGAGCAAGCTTTGCATGCGGTTGGGCAATTAATTGCCCAACGATTTAACGAGCAAGAATAATTTAAAGCACCATAGCCTTATAAGTTAAAGACTTATCTGGCCAAATTATAAAGATTTAGTAAATTAGGGTATTCCGACTCGCCTAATTTAGTGCTTTAATTTAGGATAATAAAGCCATGCCCCTGCTAAATTTGGTTACTTAATTTTAAACACTAATTTAGTCCCAGCATTGGGTTTAGCACAAAAAATAAAGAAAATAACAGTGGGCAACTCCACTTACTAAACACCTTTCCATTACACAAAAATATTTAGGATGCCAATGCCAGAAGCGTTTGAACAAGACTATCCACTACAGCAACTAAAACAAGTGACTAAATCACTTAATAGTGGGCAATTTGTTCAAGTAAGACGCATGCTAGCAAAAACAGCACCTTGTGATACAGCACTGCTGCTTGAATCCTCTCCGCATAAAATTAGACGCATGCTTTGGCAACTGGTTGACCCAGATGTGCAAGGGGATGTGCTAGAAGAGCTCTCTGAAGATGTACGCTTAGGTATCATTGCACAAATGGAACCTGAGCATATTGCCGCGGCCACTGAGGATATGGGCCACGATGATTTAGGTGAAGTCCTACGTAGCCTACCTGATACCGTGTACAAAGATGTGGTTAGCGCTATGGATACGCAAGACCGCGAACGCGCTACACAGGCTTTATCATACCAAGAGCGCTCTGCAGGCGCGCTAATGAACACCGATACGGTGACCATTCGCCCAGACGTTACGCTTGATGTTGTACTGCGTTATATAAGGCTACGCGGCGAGCTGCCAGAGGGCACCGATGATTTATACGTTGTTGATAAACATAACTGTTTTTTAGGTGCATTATCACTTAGTACACTGTTAACTAATCCGCCTGAAAAAATTGTTCAAGATTTAATGGATGAAGACTGTGAGTCTATCCCTATTTCGATGGATGAAAGTGAAGTTGCTCAGTTATTTGAGCGCCACAACTGGATATCGGCCCCTGTAGTCGATGATAACGCCCACTTACTTGGACGTGTCACCATTGATGATATTGTTGATGTTATTCGTGAAGATGCTGAGCACAGCTTGTTAAGCCTTGCCGGTCTTGATGATGAAGAAGACACCTTTGCACCTGTTTTAAAAAGCTCGAAAAAACGCTCAGTATGGCTTGGCGTTAACTTACTCACAGCCTTAGCTGCCGCCTTTGTGGCCAGCTTTTTTGAAAGCACCTTAGATATATTACCTATTTTAGCTGTACTCAATGGCATTGTTCCCTCAATGGGTGGTGTAGCAGGTAGCCAGTCTTTAACTCTGGTTATTCGCGGTATTGCCGTAGGCCATATTAACCAAACTAACCAACGATTTTTAATGGCTAAAGAGCTGGCGATAGGCGCATTAAACGGGGTTACTTGGTCAATACTTATAGCCAGTGTAATTGCGCTTTGGCAATGGGATTTTATGCTTGGCGGCGTGCTAGCATTTGCGATGTTTATGAACCTAGTAGTGGCTGGTGTTGCTGGCGCATGTATTCCTATTTTATTGAAAAAAATGAATATAGACCCTGCACTTGCCGGTAGTGTTGTACTTACAACGGTGACTGATATTGTCGGTATTTTTGCCTTTTTAGGCACCGCAACGTGGCTACTTATTTAGCAACCTGAGCTCAGGTTAAGTAGCCACTACACACTAAAACATATAATTAAATTGGTGAGCCCGGTGGCATTGGTAAACCACTGAAGTTTTCAGGCCACTTACCTACTTTTAAAAACTGTTTTATTTGCTCTGCTAAATACTGTTTAAATGCGCTTTCTCCTACACTGGTATTACTTAACATTGAGTTTTGATTGTACTCTTTACTTAATTTTACCAAGTAGAAACGTAGCTGCGCCTGCACCTCTGGGCTTACCTTGTCACTAGTGACTAAATCAGCCATATTTTTTGCAGTTAAAAACTGCACCCGCTGGGTGATTTTGCCTTTCATTGTATTAGGTGATGACACATTAAACACTTGGCTGTAAAGCTGCTCTAACAACTCATCTAAGCTGTAAAAATTATAATTACGTACTTGTTGTTGAGCTAAACGATTTAAACGCTGTGGGTTTAATAATAACGATAAACTATGCTGCGCAGCTACTTCTGGCAAGGCCATCGCATCAAGTGTTATACCCGTACGCCCTGTTATGCTTTCACGCGATTTAGACTCGCCATATGCTTTTGGCGGAATAAGCGCTAACACCGACTCAGGCAAAATTAAATTAGCCGGTTTTAATGTTGTTAAAATAGCACTAAGCGCCGCTTGCTGCTGCGCTTTTGCAACCACTTGTGCGCCCTTAGCAGGTGAGTCGTTACGTGTTTCGTATTCGTAGTTAACCCCCGCAATTAACTTAACTGCAGCCTCGACTTGATAGCGATGAAATAAATAAAGCGGCACGAGTTTTTCTTCTAACTGCGAGAGTGCATCGCCCGTTTTAATGTTGTTAATACCAAATTGCGAAAGCGCTTTTTTACGTACATCAAGCACTCTAAGTAACTCTTGCGCTGGGTTAGTACCGTTATCCCATAAGTGCGCTGTAGGGTGTGCCCCGCCCTTTGCGCGTGCGTCGCTATCAGATATAAACTCAAGGCCCTTTGTTTTGTTCTCTTTTAATATTGTTGCAAGCTCAGCACTTTCATCTTGATTAGTGAAGTCGCTGTAACCATATTTAATAACTTGGGTATCCCATACTCCCATACCGCTTGCATAGCCGCGGGTTACATCAAGCTCGCCTTGCTCGTTAAAGCTAAGTAGTGGGTGCGGGTAATCCATAACCGACGCTCTATCCCCCACCGAGGCTGCAAAGTTATGTGCAATGCCCAGCGTATGGCCAATTTCGTGTGCACTTAACTGGCGAATCCTATCAAGTGCCATTGCCTGTAAGTTTTTAGCCACCTCGTTACCTTTTAAATAAGGCGCACCGAGGGCTTCTGCAATTAAAATATCTTGGCGTACACGCAATGAACCTAGTGTTACATGCCCTTTGAGTATTTCGCCGGTACGAGGGTCTATAACAGAGCTTCCGTAAGACCATCCACGTGTAGCACGATGCACCCACTGAATAAC
This sequence comes from Pseudoalteromonas sp. CST2, assembly GCF_028599385.1. Taxonomy (NCBI): domain Bacteria; kingdom Pseudomonadati; phylum Pseudomonadota; class Gammaproteobacteria; order Alteromonadales; family Pseudoalteromonadaceae; genus Pseudoalteromonas; species Pseudoalteromonas sp. CST2. The sequence continues at coordinate 211,221 of NZ_JAQREO010000001.1, read as the reverse complement.
GTTATAGCGAATATCCATAGGATCAGCATTGCTCGGCAGTACTTTGACTATAAATGCGTTTTTATAGCCTGCTGCGCTAAAGGCATCATTCCACCACTTACCGCCTTCAAGTAACGCGCTTTTAACCGGCTCAGGCACGCCAGGGTCTAGGTAATAAGTAATGGGCTCTACGGGTTCACTAATCGGTAAACTTGGATCTTTTTTAGCTAAGCGATGACGCGGTATATAGCGCACAAACATAGATTCACCAAGGGGGGCTGCATAGTCTTTATGCTCAATGCTCCAATACCCTGATTGCGGGTCAAATTTGCGCGGCGTGTATTTATCATCAGGTAATTTAATAAGTGAGTGGTGCATATGTACAGTAAGTGCGTATGCATCGGCGCTTACTTGGCGCACAAATTTACCTGGTTTAGTACCCTTAAACGTTAATACTGCTTCAAGCTCGGTATTTTTTACAAACGCTTTTGAGCGATTCATATACACAGCGCTGCGTGATTCATCAAGGCTAAAGCTGCCTTGCTTGCGCGCTGCAAGGGTACGGCTTACCCCGTGTACATCGCTTAATAAATAGGGTGTGTAATCAATCAGGAGCGTTTTTTCGCTTTGCGCTACCACTTTAAAGCCCGCTAAAATACTGGATGAAAAAGCCTCTTTAATACTTTGCTGCTCAGCTTTGTTAGTGGTATTAGCGCGATAATATGTATTTAGCGCGCGCAACATTACTTTATCACCAAAACGCTCAAACTGAACTAAATGCGTGTTACCAAGTTGGCCTCTATCTAAGCCTATATCGTTAGAGCCAACACCATAGGGTAAGCTTTGCTGAAGCAAAAATTGCTGCTCTAATTTATCTACTTTTAAAAATACTTTGCCGTTTTGAGTATCGTAATAAAACGAAAAGTACCCAGGAAAGTGATTCATTTGCGCAGTAAATTCATCTATAGGCTTAATTGCTGCGTGCGCTTGGGTTATCATAGAGCACAGCACAGTAAAGAATATGTAACTTATTAGTGGTATTTTTTTCATAATCTTATCTTTGTTATTGGCGTTTTAAGTACGATTAGGTGGCACCATTATTACAGTGCTATTTAAACAATACAGGTATTTAAGACGAAATTCAGCGCACTAAGTTAATCTCTCTCACATTTAGATTAGCTAGTACACGTTATCAGGAAAATAGAATGCGTAGACTCCCACCAGTATTACTAGAAGACGGTTGTCCTAGAGAACTTTTATCGTTAATTAGAACCATTTTAGCAGCATGTAAAGAAATTTCGTTTCGTGTTGGCCAAGGTGCGCTTTCTGGCGTATTAGGCTCAACGCTTGATGAAAACATTCAAGGCGAAACCCAAAAAAAGCTCGATGTACTCTCTAATCAGCTTTTAAAAGATATTTTACTGGAGTCTGGGTCAGTTAAAGCCATCGCCTCAGAAGAAGAAGATTACACAGTAGCTGGCAACCAAGACACTAAATACATTGTGGCGTTTGACCCGCTTGATGGCTCATCAAATACCGATATTAACTCGCTAGTGGGTACTATATTTTCAATTATGGAAGCCCCAGAAGGCTCAGATGCCGCCGATCAAAGTATATTTATGCAGCCAGGCCACAAACAAGTTGCTGCAGGTTACGTGCTTTACGGCCCATCAACTATGCTTGCACTTACTACAGGTAAAGGCACACGCATGTTTACGCTAGATAAAACCCAAGGTAGCTTTTTACTAACACAAGACTTTGCCACTATCCCTGCTGATACAAACGAATTTGCCATTAATGCGTCAAACCAGCGTCATTGGCAGCCAGCAATGCAAAACTATATTAATGACTTACTCGCTGGCGATACCGGCCCACGTGCTAAAAACTTTAACATGCGCTGGATTGCCGCTATGGTTGGCGATGTGCACCGTGTACTTAGCCGTGGTGGTTTATTTACCTACCCAACCGACACCAAAGATGCAAATAAACCTAATAAGCTACGTTTACTGTACGAAGCCAACCCCATGGCTATGCTAGTTGAGCAAGCAGGTGGTATCGCCTCTACGGGTACTGAGCGTATTATGGATATTCAACCCGATGCAATCCACCAGCGTGTGGCGGTAATATTAGGCTCTAAAAACGAAGTAGAAACGTGCTTGGGATATCATAAGTAAATTAATTGTCAGTTGTAAAAAAATACTAAGCCGCATTTAATTTAAATACGGCTTTTTTATTTATTCGTTACATATAACCGCAGTAAGTTGGCATCTAAAATAAGAGTCAGCCTAAATATCTAGTCCTTCAATAATGTCAGTAATTGTTCAAGCTTTTGGCTATCAAGCTCTCCCATTTGCTCACTATTACTGAGCGCAAAAATAACCCCTTCGTGTTCGGCGCAATTTATATCATCTCGCGATTCAACCACATTTGCCCATAACTCTAAATCATCTATCTCTATTTCGTGGTTTACACAACGTGTTAGCACCTCAATCAATACCGGCTTTGTGAGTGTATAACAGGGGGTACTTTCTTCTGCTGGGGTAGAAATAATTACGCTAATAGCATCATCTCTTTGCTCACCAAAGGTAATAAATTCGGCCAATGCTTTTTGTATATTCATAATATTTGTTATTCTTGCTGCTCTACTGCTGATAAGACTTAAAATGACGAGATTAAACTGCTCACAATGCCACACTGCGCTTAGTTGTAATGTAAACGATATAAACGCATGCTGGTGTAACCAATTACCTGCTATTTTACCGCTTGAAGAGTCAGCAACAAGCTGTTTATGCCCGCAATGTACGCTTTATAAAATAAACGCTTATTTAGCGCATATTTATACTCAGCCAATCAAAGCACAAATTGAGTTTGCTAAAAAATTTAGAGGTAATGACAATTTAATTGAAGGGCTAGACTACACCATGCAAAATGGCTACATGGTGTTTAGTAAATGGTTTTTTTTAAAGCGAGGTACATGCTGTAAAAATGGCTGTAAAAATTGTCCTTACAGCTAAATCACAACATGTTGATATACAATACGCGGTTAAATAAGTTCGTTGGACACATCGTTGCTGTATTGTGCAAATTTATCCGCCCCTTTAAAACGTAACTCAATTGCTTTGATATGCTCTTCTTCGGCGTGTTTCCAAACGCCCGGCACACTATACACATGCTTTAAATAGCAAAAAAATTTATCGCGTAGTTGCGGATTAAACTGCCATCCTTGAGCTACATCTGCTACTTGGGCAACTAAGCCCTCACGAGTATCAGCATGCTTAACTAAGCCTTCTATATTATAACAAGCCTGCCCTACAGTAATTACGCGCTTATTTAGTAACAGTGCTTCTAAACCTACTGTAGAGTTGATAGTGATCACCGCTTCTGCGCATTCAATAAGTTCACAGGTTTTATTGCCGTTTGCAAATAGTGCAATTGGGTCTTTATCGTATAAATGGGTGTAATGCTTGTGCCACGACGGGTGTTCTTTAAAAACGATCTTTAAACTAGGGTTGTTCAATGCTTTCACTGCGCTTACAACTTCATCGTATAGCATTTCCATTGAGTCAATCCATGGCGAAAAGCTCGCTAATTGCGTATCGTGAGGCACTTGAAAAGGCACAAATATGTAGCGTTCAGGTATATTTTCAGCTGCAAAATCACAGCGTTTCTTATGGTTTTCTCGTGGGACAAGCGCCGGTGCATCAAAGTTTAAGGCATTATTTGCATTAAAACTTAAATAAAAATCAGGATCTCGACTTAGCGATGCATTAAAGTTAATCCCTTGAGGGTCTAAACTGGTGGTACCCGGAAGCAAACCATTTTCATAATAAAATTGCTTAATACCCAGTGCCTTGGCAGCCATAGCAACGGTAGTATTAGGCAGTTTATTACCATTCCATATCACCATTACATCAGGGTTAACTTCAGTTAATAAAGCTAAATATTTTGCGTAACGCAAACGCTCAAAAAAGCGCAGCCCCACTTTGTAAACCGCCGATACTAAAGCATTGTTCCAAAGGTTATTACGGGCGCGCTTACGTTTTAGTTGTGCATTAATAACATCGTTAAAATCAACTTTAAACGCTTTACTTAAATAGTGTATAGCTGAAAGCTTTGGCGCCCCCATAACATGCAGTTGGCAATCCATACTCAGCTTTTTGATTATTTTTTTATAGTACTTTGCGTGTACATTTTTGCGGGATATAAATAGGTAAGACATACAAGCTGTGCGCGCCAATTATTGTTTATAGGAAATAATACTAAGTGGACACTATTACAAAAGTAAGGTTCACTGCTACGAGTAAATAATTTACAGATGTTACCTAAATTCTTATTATTTTACTACGCAGCGGTGCCATCCTAGATAGAATCTCATTTTGTATGCTATGGCTAATATTTTGCTCTTCCATCGCATTTACAAGTAAGTCCACCACATGGTTAAAATCTTTCTCAGTTATGTGCATCCCAGTATGAATATCTACCATAGAGTCACCTTTATACTTGCATGGGCCATCAACTAGCATACACATATGCATAATAAAGCCTTCTCTAAAGTGGCTTATGTCGCTGTGTTCAAAATAATGCAGTACTTGTTCATCATTACCTATTTGGTAAATAAAACTGTCTACAATACGCGTAAGCCCCGCACGGCCATCAAGCTGTTGATAAAGCGATAAATTTGTTGAGCTTGCGCACCCTGCCAGGGCACTTAAACACAACCATAAAATGACAACGTTTTTCATTACCAATACCCTGTTACCGATAAGTACCACCCTGTTTGATCGCTCGTACCTGCAATGCTACCTAAATCTAAGTAAGCAGCGGTGACACTCACGTGTTTGTTTGGCATCCAAGCAACAAATAAATCTTTCCAGTCTTGTTCACCCAAATTAAGGTTATTAGACTTTTGCCTATACTCTATACCTACGGCAACACTTCGGCTCAAAAACACAGCCGTGCTGCCTTCAAATAAAATTTTTGCATCATTATTTGCCCCACCATAACCAAGCAAACCGAGTTGATTAGCCTCACTGTAGCGAGTTGTGACGTTCCAAAACCAGTTAAGCCCCCCTACAGCGCCTAAGTGGAGTTTACTCGCTGCGAGGTAGTAATCAGTGCCACTAGTATCTTGTGCACCTACTAGGGTCGCAACAGCGCCATCATCAAGAGATTTATGCTGTATACCCACACTCAATTGCGGCCAGTCACTGTAAACTATGTCGCCGTATAAACGAACTTTAGCGCCCGTGATAGATTGCTCTATTTCGGTATCAAGTGCAGGCACGTCAAAACGTTGTTGAGCGTAGCTAAGTTCCACACGATTAAATAGGTTAACTTGTGCTCCACATACATCTAAAGTGTAGTCTGTTACATCTGCACGGCTACAAAAGCCATTCACAGAGAACTCGTCTTCGCTGGCGTAACCTGCAAGTTGTGCCCAAGGCACAATACCGCCGCCCCCACTGCCTTCTATTTGCGAAACCCCGGGGGTCGCTAATAATTTACCATCACTTGCTAAACCAGAAAAACTCGAGCTAAGTAATAACCCAAGTAATAAACACTTAACTTTTTTCATAATATTCCTTTAGCCACTGTTCTAATAATTCTGCTTTTAAAGGCCTACTTAGGTAGTAACCCTGAGCATGGTCACAATTCATAAGTTTAAGTAAGTCTAACGAATCCCTGTTTTCAACGCCCTCTGCAACAACGCTAAAGCCTAGTTGATGCCCTAAGGTAATCGACGACTGCACTATGTATTGATCCTTGCGCGACTCATCTAACTTTAAAATAAAGCACTTATCTAACTTTAGCTCATCAATAGGCAGCATTTTTAATCTCCCCAGTGATGTTTGCCCTACGCCATAGTCATCCAATGAAATTTTTACACCGATGGCTTTTAAGTTTTGTAATGCTTTTATGCCTTTTTCTTCATTTTCAATCATGTCGCGCTCAGTTAATTCAACAGTAATGAGGGTTGGTTCAACATTGTATTTTTTTAGAGTACGCACTAACGCTGAATGAAAGCTCGGTGAGGCAATATCTTGTGCTGATACATTAATTGCTGCCTGCATTTCAATCCCTTTAGCCTGCCAATCAGCCACCTGAGAAACCACCGTGTTAACAACCCATGATGTAAGCTCAACAATAAGCCCCGATTGCTCAGCTAAATCAATAAACAGCTCTGGGTTTACCCAGCTGCCATCTTTACGTTGCCAGCGGATCAGTGATTCGACTTTATTTATTTTTTGTGTGTGTAAATGCAGTTTAGGCTGATAGGTCATAAATAATTGCCCATCATCATCGCTAATGGCTTGTTTAAGCTCATCTAACATTTTAAGACGATCTAAATGCGCTTCGTCTTCACCATTTTGGTAATAATGAATACTGTCTTGGCTATCTGTTGCATTGTCTACGGCAATAAGTACGCGTCGCATTAAATCATCGCTGGCAAGACCTTGCATAGGATACTCGACAACCCCAGCGCTAAAGCGTAAGTTAATTTTTAACGTTTTAATGGTATAACACGCTAATAGCTGTGCCATTAAACCAACAATACCGCTTTTTCTCTCTCTGGCAGCGGCGCTTGGAAACACAGTTAAAAACTCATCGCCACCAATACGCGCATGAAAGCCGCCAAGCTCGTCTGAAAAGCCACTAATTCGATTGGCAACCGCTTTTAAACATTCATCGCCTACGCGTGGACCAAGCTTATCGTTTATATGCCGTAAACCTTTTATATCAATAGCAACCAGAGTGTATTGTGTAGAGGGAGTCAGCTCATCATCAAGCACTTCAAGCATAGCCGAGCGGTTATAAAAGCCTGTAAGCGAGTCATGGCGTGCCTGAAAACTAATTTTTTGTTCACGCTCGTTAATATCGTTACCCATGTTATCAAAGGCGTTAGCAAGGGTTGCTATTTCAGTACTTTGTTTAGATGCATTAAATTCAAACGCGTAATTACCTTGTGCAAACTGCCTAGCAATAACTGCAAGCTGAGAGAGTGGAGTTGTTAAGTTATTTGCCAGTAAACTACTGGTAATAACCCCCACCAGCATAGTTAAAATGGCCATAATAATTAGCGTAAACAATAAGTTTTCAAAATCGTTATAGCTTTGCGTTAAATCAGCACTGAGTAAAATTGTTACCGCATCCCCTTGTAGGGAGGGCAACATAATATCTTGGTTTTTATATACAGGATAATCACCAAACAAACGCGTTGTTGTGGTGGTGTTAAAGTAGTTTTTAGGTGAAAAAAACTCTGGGCGATTAAGCAACGAGCTTCTTACGAGGTTGTCCTGCTCAGCAATAAAGCTGACATCCATTCCTGTTAGGTTTTTAAGTTCTAGGGCGACTTCGTCATCAATTTTAAAACCCACTAAGCTGTATGCGACCGTTCTAGGCGCCCTTACAGGTAGTAAAATAACTTGATATAACTGATTATTAAGAACAACAAAGCTCGATTGCTCTGGCGAAGTTAATAACTCATCCAGTAACGGCTTTAAATTTTGAGGGTACAAATCTGCATTAGTATTGGCTGAAATTAATTTACCTGATAAATCAATCAGTAGCATAAGCTCTGCATCAATACGCTGGCTGTGGTTAAACAACACACTACTTATGGTGCCTGCATCGCGAGTGGCAACCGCTTGCTTAAAGCCAAAGTCGGCAGTGAGTACTTTAGCAGCAGTAAGCAGTAGGCTTTCTTTTGCGCTCAGATATTGCTTATATACATTTTGCGCTACGCTAATATCTTGATTTACTTTTTCTTCTTGAAATTTACTTGTAGACCACCAAAAGCTAACAATGCTCACCATAGTGGTCAGTAACACTAAGCCTACACATAAAACAATAATGCGGTTTTTTAAACTGTTAGTCATTACCGCCCTTAAACTTACTGCCAAAAGTATTTCGCGGTGCTGGGGTGGAGGTATTAACCTTAATTAGTAACTCATTGTTATTGTTTATTGTTATCATTTTTTTATTTTCCAACGGTGCAGTTTGTAGCGCATGCCACACACTCAGCGTAGTCGGTAACGGCGTTATGTCTAAGGTTAACTTACCCGTATTATTAGTTTTATAAACGTATTCACTATTGGCTACATAAATATAGCCAACCATAGAGTCATGAATATTACAGCCTAGTACAACAACACCTTGTTGATCAAAAGTCACAGGCTCTTTAGGTTGGCCTGAATAGAGTTTTAGCTGAAAGGGCTTAGCCTGAGAAAAAGAGTAAACATGATGGCGAATATTATCGCTGTTAGGAAAGTTAACCTGCTGGCCTTTTTGCACCACCAGTAAATCAGGCAAAAACGCTTTATGTACTTGGTCCATTACCGCAACGGGTAACGTAGTGCGCTCTGACTTTGCCGCCTTATAAAGCTCAACGACTGCACCTTTTAGTGGCTGACCATGCTGGTCTTGAATGACTAAATCAATATTTGCACCCAGTACGCCTTGGCTAAAAAATAAAGTAGCGGCGAGTAAATAACCTCTTTTATTAAAAACTTGCTGCACTTGCCTAAACATATCAATACCTAAAAGTTAATCTTAGGTTAAGTTAATTAGAGACCAGCACTAATTGCAAGGAATATAGCCCAGTAACTAAAAATAAAGACTGGGCTTTGTTTGTTTTAATACTTTAGTTGTACTATTTTACAATAAGACCGTAATCAGTATCTAAAATATTAATTACTTCTTGGCGAGGATCTTCAGGAATTACAATCTCTTTACCAATGATTTTACTGGCAATGCCTACATAAGTGTTAGACACCTCAAGCATGACCGATTCTGGTAAAATAAAGTCTTTAGCAAGCTGCTCACGCTCACCCATGCGGTCTTTATTTAACAGCACGTCACTTTCTGGCACAGTAGAAATTAATAACTGGCGGAACCCTTCTTTAGAGTTTTCGATTATTTTACCATCGCGGTAAGCCGCGCCATCCCATATGCGCGAAGAATCTGGGGTGCCTACTTCATCAATATAAATAAGCTGTTGGTTACCGTCTAAATCCTCTACATAACCAAACTCAAATTTTGTATCTACAAATATTTGGTCAAGCTTTGCCAGCTCTTCACTAATTAGCTTAAAGCCCTCAACCAATAGCTTTTCGTATTTAGTCACATCCTCTGCCGATTTAAAATTAAATACGTCTAAATTATCAGTGATATTAGCGCGCGTAATATTCACATCATCAACAGGTGGAATATCAGCCACGCCTTCGATAATACCTTTTGTAGAAGGGGTTATTAGTACGTTTTCAAGCTTTTGGTTTGCCGTTAAGCCCTCAGGTAAATCTATGCCACAAAAGCTGCGAACCCCTTTACTGTAATCACGCCACATGCTGCCGGTTATATATTGACGCGCAATCGCTTCTACTTTTACGGTGCTTGCTTTGCGCACAATCCATACATAAGGATGTGGAATATCAACAATGTGGTTACCCGCAAGGCCAGCTTTATCAAATAACTTAAACCAATGAGATGCAACAGAGTTAAGCGCAATACCTTTACCCGGCACGCCGTTTAAGCCATTTTCGCCTTGCCAAATACAATCAAAAGCAGAAATACGGTCTGAAATAACCATAATTGCCAGCTCAGTTCCTTGCGGAACTTTATAGTTTTTTTCTTTAATGAGGCGTGCGCTGTCTTCATCTGTTAGCCAATAAACCGAACGAACTTTACCGCTGTGTACGGCACCTTTAGTGCGAATAGGTAAGTCATCGTTTACGTCTAAAACTTTATAGCTAGTCATGCTATCTCCGGGGTTAGGGATGCTCATAGAGCAAAGTATGGTATGGGGTTATAAGCGCTATATAATAAATCAGCCTACCCTAAAGCTCAATCAGCACTGAAAACTAAATAACCTGAATCTGGTTAAGTGACTGACTAGGGCGTGTTGTAATATGCTGATATTTAAATTTATTTTCTCTAGCCAAAGATTTTCAATGAAAGCAAGGCGAATTTACGCGTCAATAGCTGGCCTATTGCAAGTAAAATCAACGCAGTTAGCGCTGAAAATAGCTGCTAGAAATAGGTTTATTACCCAGAGCTCAGTTTAAATAACCACGCAATATTTATATGGCTGTAATAATGCGGTAAACTTAGCGTGCTAACTAGAGGAGTAACGCTTGGACTACCTAACTGCGACCGCAAATAAAAAATACCTAATGTATATTTCGCAAAATTATTCATACGCTATTTTAAGGCCGCTTCAGGCGCAAATTTTAGCCCATGGTGGAGAAGTTCGGTGGTTTTTAGCGGGTAATGAAGTAAACCCCGACTTTTTAGATGATGATGAGCAGCGCTTGCATACAATATCTGATGTGAGAAGTTGGCACCCTGATATAACTTATATTCCAGGCAATATTGTTCCAAGCTTTATTCCTGGTAAAAAAGTTGCTGTTTTTCATGGTTTTAATTCTGAGAAGCGCAGCTCAGAGGGCAATCATGGCCACTTTGCAATACGAGGCTGCTACGACCTATATTGTACACAGGGCCCTAATACAACCACCCGATTTAAAGAGTTGGCGCAACAACATGGTTTTTTTAAAGTAGTAGAAACCGGCTGGCCAACGCTCGACCCCCTATTTACCGATACACAAACTAACCCATTCGAAAGCGACGACCCACGTCCAACATTGCTTATTTGCTCTACTTTTTCAAAAAAATTATCACTTGCTCCCAAATTATATGAGCAAATAAAGCATTTTAGCCGACAAGGGAAGTGGCGTATTTTAATGCAGTTTCATCCTAAAATGCCCCAAGAATGGGTTGAGAGATATAAAGCATTAAATAATGAAAACTTAACCTTTATAGAAACCGACAACGTACTCCCTTTGCTTAAAGCTGCAGATGTAATGCTGTGTGATACATCCTCGGTATTATTGATGTTTTTATTACTTAGAAAGCCAGTTGTTACGTTTTGCAATCAAAAACCACTCCCTCACTTACTTGATGTAACTGAAGCCGATAAAGTAGAAGCAGCAATAGAACATGCGTTAACTAAACCTAATAAATTAATGCAAAGTATTGAAGACTATTGCCTAGAGCTCCACCCATATACTGATGGTAAATCTAGCCAACGCGTGCTTAATGCTGCAAATGAATTTTTGCACATAAAAGAAAAGCTAAAACCTAAACCGCTTAACCTATTTAGAAATCTTAAAATGCGTAAAGAATTCAACTTTTGGGGTTGGTAACACCACACTGTATGATTGAGCTTGATAATGTAACCTTTAAATGGCATAAAAATGATGCCAAGCCTACGCTAAATATCCCAACCCTTAGAATTGATAAAGGCGAGCATATTTTTTTACATGGTCCCAGCGGCGCCGGTAAATCAACCCTGCTTGCGCTACTGGCAGGTATAAACACACCAAGTAGTGGCAACATACGTATTTTAAATCGTGATTTAAATACACTTAGCAATACGCAAAGAGATGTATTTAGAGCGGAGAATATTGGCTATATTTTTCAAAACTTTAATTTATTACCGTATTTAACACCCATTGAGAATGTCACGCTTGGCTGTGAATTTTCAAAAAGCAGAAAACAAAAAGCCTTACAGCAAACAACAGAGCCCAAGCCAAGCTTACAAAAAGAAGCGATACGCTTATTAACAGCATTAGGCTTAAGTGAGTCTTATCATAGTAAAGATGTTGCCTCGCTCAGCATTGGTCAGCAACAGCGGGTTGCCGCCGCTCGCGCATTTATTGGCAGCCCAGAGCTTATAATTGCTGATGAGCCTACCTCGGCACTCGATACCGCAAATAGAGAAAGCTTTATAAAGCTGTTATTCGAACAGGCTAAGCGCGCCAACAGTACGTTAGTTTTTGTAAGCCATGACGAAACATTAAAACCGCTATTTAATCGTGCAATTAGCCTAGTTAGCTTACAGGAGCAGTTATGATCCTGACTAAGTTAGCTTATAAAAGTTTGCTAAATCGCCGAGCAAGTGTACTGCTCACATTGTTTACCATTGCCATTAGCGTGATGCTTTTACTAAGTATTGAGCGAATTCGCGTGGATGCAAAAACCAGTTTTAGTAATACCATCTCTGGGACAGACCTAATTGTAGGCGCCCGCACCGGCGATATTCAATTACTGCTTTCCTCTGTATTTAGAATAGGTTATGCCAATAATGGGGTGAGCTGGCAAAGTTATCAGTACATCGCAGCTCAACGTGGTGTTAAATGGAGCATTCCTATTAGTTTAGGCGACAGCCACAAAGGCCAAGCTGTACTAGGTACAAGCCGTGATTACTTTACCCACTATCGCTTTGGTAAAAAACAAACGTTAAGTTTTCAACAAGGCCACGCGTTTGAGCATTTAAACCAGGTGGTACTTGGCAGCGATGTAGCGAGCCGTTTAGGGTATACGCTAGGTGATAACATAGTAATTTCACACGGCATGGGTAATACGAGCTTTCATCATCATAAAGACAACCCGTTTACTGTTATCGGTATTTTAAACGCCACTGGCACGCCAGTAGATAAAACCTTACACATACCTCTAGCAGCTATTGATTTAATACATGGTGGTTCACATTCTGCGAATAATGAGCACGATGAGCATAACAACCTAATCGGTGAGCCAAGTCAAATTACTGCGTTTTTAATGGGATTCGACTCGCCTTTATACACATTGCAAATTAGGCGTAATATCAACCAATACAAAAAAGAGCCACTTCTAGCCATTATGCCCACAGTTACTCTAAAAGAGCTGTGGCAAATGCTCGCCATTGTCGAAAAAGTACTCTTACTGTTTTCAGGCGTTGTTATATTAGTCAGTTTATTGGGTATGTTGACCACACTACTGGCCAATTTAAATCAACGCCGAAGAGAACTTGCTATATTGCGCTCAGTCGGCGCACGGCCATGGCAGCTATTTACACTAATAAGCATGGAATCGTTATTTACAACATTATTAGGCTGCCTAGTTGGCTGTGGTTTGTATTATGGCGTTATGCTTATCAGTAGCAGCTATTTGCAAAGCCATGCAGGCATAAGCGTTAATATTGCCATGCTCTCTTACTATGAACTCACTTTAATAGGCGTTATTATGGCCGCTGGGTTTATAATTGGCTTAATACCAGCTACCCGCGCTTACTTTTATTCGCTTAGCGATGGTATGAGTATAAAAACTTAACTTTAGGAATTTCATGATACTTTTTAAATCCGCGCTTTATTACTGCACGCTAGTAAGCTGCCTACTTATTAGCTTTGTCAGTAGTGCAAACCCGCCGAAAGAAATTTTTTGGGAAGACTTAATCCCGCAAGGGCATGTACAAATAGATACCCAAGCACAGGCTAACCACGAAGGCAGTGAACAAAACTGGGTGCAACCAGAGCTAGATGCTCCTGTGGTTGAAGCATTAAATGGCCAATCAGTGAGCTTACCGGGGTTTGTTGTCCCACTTGAGGGCGACAGTGAAGTTATTACTGAGTTTTTGCTTGTGCCATACTTTGGCGCGTGTATTCACGTACCGCCCCCGCCGCCAAATCAAATCGTTCATGTAACAGTAAAAGGCGGCGTACCCATAGAGAGCCTGTATGATGCGATTGTAGTTACCGGCGTTATCAGTACCGAAACCTGGTCTGGTGAAATAGCCCAAGTGGGCTATAAGATGAAAGCCGTCGGTGTGGCACCGTTTGAGCTATAACACGGCTATTTTTGGCAGTGCTTACAAAACACCGTACTGCGCTGCCCTAGCCTAATTTCTTCAAGTGGCGTTTTACACGTTACGCACGGCTCTCCTTTTCGCCCGTACACTAACAACTGCTGTGCAAAATAACCTGGTTTGCCATCACTTTGGGCAAAGTCTTTAAGGGTTGTACCGCCTTGTGTTATTGCCGCTGCTAGAGTGTCTTTAATAATAGGGATCAGGGTTTGATATCGCTTTAGCGATACTTTGCCTGCTTCGCGTCTTGGGTGTATTCCCGCCTTAAATAACGACTCATTGGCATAAATATTACCTACGCCCACTACCACCGCGTTATCCATGATAAATTGCTTCACGGGGACTTTTTTATTTCGCGACTGCTCGTATACACGCTTTGCAAAAAAATCATCCGTAAGCGGCTCAGGGCCAAGTTTTGAAAGTAACTTATGAACATCCCCCGGTGCTTGCCATAAACAGCAACCAAACCGGCGTGGGTCGTTTAATCGCAGTGCCTTGTCATTACTAAGAACAAACTCAACATGATCATGCTTTTTAAGCGGCTCGCGTTTATCCACAACGCGCAAATTGCCCGACATTCCCAGATGTAAAATAGCACTCCCTAATTCGCAGTGCAGCAATAAATACTTTGCACGGCGCTCAATTCGCTCTACCCTCTGCCCTTCTAACTGATAAACATCATCAGGCACAGGCCATCGCATGCTGGCATTATAAATATTTACCTTCGTCACCACCTGGTTTTCTACATGCGGGGTGATCCCCAGTCTACTTACTTCTACCTCTGGTAATTCAGGCATTAATGCAACTCACTTTTTGAAAAATCAACACTTGGAAATAACTGCTTTGCAGTCGCTAAATCAAGCCCCATCACGCGCTGGCTATTTTTTTCCAACAAATAATACTTACCGTTACCTTTGTACAGTAAATAAACCCAAGGTAAGCGCTCGCCAGCCAACTCAAAGGTGGCCACGTACAATGGTGAGTTTGGATTAAATACAACAGACTCATTTACCTGCATCAACGCAGCCGTTTGCCAATGGTTAATTAGCTCAGCTAATTGCTGCTGTGATGCATCCCACCTCACGGGCGTATTTTCTTTTAATGCGGTTGTACGCCAACTTGTACCAATACGTTCAATTTTCTGTTCAACAAAGCTCAGTGTTAACACAAAACTTTGTAATGGCAGCACCGGTTGTAATGTAGGCTCGTCTTCGCCCCCTAAAAACTGCTTATGCCAGCCATTTAAAAAGAAGATCATAATCAACATCGAAAAAATAATAACGTTGTTCCAACCTTTGCGGCCCAGTCGCATATTTATACACCCAGTAAATTCAAGATTTTAAAGTGTAACTAAAACTTAATTGCACTGTCTATATGTTAAAGGCCACAGACTTTGGTAGAATATCGGCAAATTTAAAGGAGTTCCGTCAATGTCTATGTATGTAGTGGGCCATAAAATCCCAGATTCAGATTCTATTTGTGGTGCAATTGCACTTGCTTATTTAAAAAACCAAATCGATGAGCCAGCAATTCCAACACGCCTTGGTGAAGTGTCACCAGAAACTCAATTTATCCTAGATAAATTTGGCTTCGAAGCACCTGAGCTTAAATTAAGCTACGCTGGCGAAGATGTATATATTGTTGACCACACAGAAAAAACACAAGCACCAGATGATATCGACCAAGCACGTGTTGTTGGCGTAGTCGATCACCATAAACTAGGCGATTTAACGTCATCTACACCGCTTGAGTGTTGGATCCGTCCGGTAGGCTGTTCAAACACCATTATTAAAATGATGTATGACTTCTACAACGTAGAAATCCCTAAAGATATTGCTGGCATCATGCTATGTGCAATTTTAAGCGATACCGTTATTTTTAAATCGCCGACCTGTACAACGGCTGATATTAAATGTGTAGAAGCACTAGCAGAAATTGCCGGCATTGAAGACTTTAAAGAACTAGGCATGGACATGTTCCGTGTTAAGTCAGCTGTTGAAGACACCCCTGTGCGTGACTTAGTAATGCGTGACTTTAAAGACTTCAACATGAACGGTCACCTAGTGGGCATTGGCCAGCTAGAGGTTATTGACCTTGCAGTGTTTGACGAAATCAAAGCAGACTTAGAGGCCGATATTGCTAAGCTAAAAATTGAAGGCAACCGCCACTCAGTATTTTTACTGCTTACCGACATCATGAAAGAAGGCTCACAAATGCTGATCGCTTCAGATGATGCAAACCTTGTAGAGCAAGCTTACGGTGAAAAGCCGAGCGAAGATAAAGTATGGCTAGATGGCGTATTAAGCCGTAAAAAGCAAGTAGTGCCACCACTACAAGACGTGTTTGCCAAGCTGTAAGCTGTAAGCTGTAAGCTGTAAGCTGTAAGCTGTAAGCTGTAAGCTGTAAAAATAATGACCTTGTGGGTTTTACCTGCAAGGTTTTTTTATGCCTAAATTATATCTGTTGATTTAATAAAATATTTTAGGGGCTGTTTAATATTGATAAGTGCTAAAAACAAAAAACCCAGCATAAGCTGGGTTTTTACAATTCTGAAAGAAAACTAAATTACTTGATTTTAGCTTCTTTGAAAATCACATGTTTACGAGCCTTAGGATCGAACTTTTTGATTTCCATCTTTTCAGGCATGTTACGCTTGTTTTTGTCGGTAGTGTAGAAAAAACCAGTACCAGCAGTTGAAACTAAACGGATTTTATCGCGCATGATTCAGTTCCTTAAACTTTTTCGCCGCGAGCACGGATATCTGTAAGTACCGCGTCGATGCCTTTTTTATCGATAATACGCATACCTTTAGTAGTAGTGCGTAGTGTTACAAAACGTTTTTCACTTTCAACCCAAAAACGGTGTGTTTGTAGGTTAGGTAGGAAACGACGTCTAGTCGCGTTTCTCGCGTGTGAACGGTGATTACCAACCGTTGGACGCTTACCTGTAACTTGACATACTTTAGACATGTCTATATATCTCCAATAACTTCGCTCGAGCTTAATTTAACCTAAGGCCATGTATTTGTGCCCTAGATAAATCGAAGGGCGCTCTTTATACAGCTTTTACAGGCAAAGATCAAATACTGATCTATCCAACCAGCTCATATGTAAATTTGATAGCGGCTAATTATAAAGATCGAATGCCCTTAGGGAAAGTAAAAACTGCATTTAAATTAAACTAATTTGCTAAAACCGTCCAAACCGCTCATTTTTAACACACTTATTCATCAAGCAACCTTAAATCAAGCCTCGCTGTGCAAAAGAAACACAGGTTTCTCCTCCTACAATGATGTGATCAAGCACATTTATGTCTACTAATTGCAGTGCTTGTTGTAATTTATTAGTGATAAGTTTGTCTGCTTGGCTTGGTTCGGCAATCCCGCTTGGGTGATTGTGTGCCAAAATAATGGCCGCAGCATTATTTTTTAAGGCCGCTTTTAGAACTTCTCTGGGGTAAACGCTGGCTGAGTTTATCGTGCCATAAAACAAAATTTCGTCTTTTACTAAACGGTTTTGGCTATCGAGATAAAGCACCATAAACACTTCTTGCTGTAGCCCGCGCATTTGCAGCGTTAAATATTCATACACCGCATTTGGCGAATTAAACACCGCATCGCGCTGGCAACGCTCCTGCATGTAACGCTGACTCAGCTCGAGCACCGCTTGCAATTGCACATATTTTGCCATCCCTAACCCTTTTTGTGCGCAAAACTCATCTTGGCTGGCGTTAAATAAATTATGCAATGTTTTGTTTTCGTTAAGCAGGTGCTGTGCAAGCTCAATCACATTCATACCGGGTAAGCCCGTACGCAAAAATATCGCTAATAACTCAGCATCGGTCAATGCTTTAGGGCCTTTTGCAATGAGTTTTTCGCGTGGGCGAAGTGAGTTAGGTAACGATGTTAATTGCATTATTCATCCTTGATGATTAAAAAACAGTCTTATAACTGTAATGCAATTTTTAAAATTAGCCTGATTATTTAATCCTAAAAACTTAGCTCAAAGCACAAAGATTTGTTATTTTAGCCTGCATATACACTCAAGCAAAAAACACTCATGACTAACTTAACAAACAAAAAAATCGTACTTGGTATCACCGGCGGCATCGCGGCCTATAAATGTGCCGAGCTCGTTAGGCGCTTAAAAGAGGCAGGTTGCGAAGTAAAAGTAGTTATGAGCGAGTCAGCTAAGCATTTTATAACCCCATTAACCATGCAAGCGGTGAGTGGTGAAATGGTGTCTGATTCATTACTTGACCCCTCAGCAGAGGCCGCAATGGGCCATATAGAATTTGCCAAATGGGCTGATTTAATTTTGGTCGCGCCTGCAACGAGTAATACCATTGCCAAAATGGCCGCAGGCATAGCCGATGATTTACTTACCACACTATTACTGGCAACCCCTGCTAAAGTGGCAATAGCCCCAGCAATGAACCAGCAAATGTATGCACACCCTGCAACACAAGCAAATTTAGCCACTTTAAAAGCACGTGACGTACTTATTTGGGGCCCAGGCAAAGGCGAGCAAGCCTGTGGCGATGTAGGAGCTGGGCGCATGCTAGAGCCGCATGAGCTTGTGGCTTTGTGCACTGCCACAGAGCAGCCGCAATTATTAGCAGGTAAAACCATTACAATTACGGCAGGGCCAACCCGCGAACCGCTTGACCCTGTACGTTTTATCTCTAATCACAGCTCTGGAAAAATGGGCTTTGCCCTGGCTGAGGCCGCTTTAAAGCTTGGTGCTCATGTCAATTTAATTTCAGGGCCTGTCACTATTAAAGCCCCTGTTGGCGTTAATTTAATAAACATTGAAAGCGCTGAGCAGCTATTAAATGAGTCATTAACCTATGCCCCACTCTCTGATGCTTTTATTGGCTGTGCAGCCGTAGCCGATTATAGAGCGGCTAATGTAGCAACTCAAAAAATGAAAAAACAAGGCGATGAGCTTACCCTCACCCTTGTTAAAAACCCCGATGTAATAGCCGCCGTGGCAAACTTAACGCAAAACCGCCCTTACACTGTGGGTTTTGCTGCTGAAACGCAAAATGTAGAGAGCTATGCAAAGGGTAAACTTAAAAATAAAAATCTCGATATGATCTGCGCTAACGATGTATCGCAAAGTGGTTTAGGGTTTAATTCCGATCACAATGCTTTAACACTTTACTGGCAAAATGAGCAGTTAGCACTTGCGGTAAATAGTAAAACACGCATTGCTCTTGAGGTAATTAAACAACTTGCCAAGCAACTATAAAGTGCTGGAAACAAACTGAATAAAACATTAACATAAGCCACTCATTTGAACAAAAAATGATTAGCAGCTAAAAATAACAAATAAAAAAGGAAGGTTCATGCCTGCGACAAAAAGAAGTAATCGCAAAGAGCAAATACTGCAAGCCCTCGCGCAAATGTTAGAAACCAGCCCAGGACAACGGATTACAACTGCAAAGCTTGCTGCTGAAGTGGGTGTGTCTGAAGCTGCGCTTTACCGTCACTTTCCAAGTAAAGCACGTATGTTTGAAGGCCTAATAGAGTTTATCGAAGACACGCTTTTATCGCGCATTAACCTTATTTTAGAAAACGAAAAAGAAAGCCAAACACGCGTTTATAATATTTTGTTGTTGCTACTAACGTTTGCAGAAAAAAACCCAGGTATTACACGCATACTTACCGGCGACGCCCTACAAGGCGAGCAAGAGCGTTTACGCGAACGTGTACAAGGGCTATTTGAAAAGCTAGAAACGCAATTTAAACAAGTACTGCGCGAGCGAAAACTTCGTGAAGGTAAAACCTTTCAAAGTGACGAACTCACCCTTGCTAACTTTTTACTAGCTTATGTTGAAGGTAAAATGAACCAGTTTGTGCGCAGCGACTTTAAAGTAAAACCAAGTTCGCAATTTGAAAAACAATGGCCAGAACTACAAAAAATTTGGTTATAACCTTACTTTATTATTTTACCGTTAGCGCTAGTTAATCGCGCTAACGTTTACCCTTTCATCCCTTTTCTTATACCGCTTATCTGATCCGCTCGAAATATAAACCAAACTCGCTACAATACTTATTACATTAAAAGTACTGTGAAAAACGAGAATCAATAATGAAAACAACGCTCACCTTTTTAAGCTCAGCACTGCTTGCAAGCTTAGCAAGCCCAGCTGCTTGGGCTCAAAAGCCGTTAGAATTTAAAGACGTATTCGATTTTAAGTACGCAAAAAACACTCAACTTTCAGATGATGGTAAAATCCTCAGCTTTAGCGCTAAGCCTTACCGTGGCAATGCAAATGGGCAAGTTTATGACTTAACAACAAACACCCTCATTAGCACCGTGGCGCGCGGCACCAAGCCCGTTATTAACAAAGCGGCTAATTGGGTGGCATTTACACAAGTACCCACCCTGCTTGAGCAAGAGACCAGCGAGAAAAAGTCAGCACTTAAAAACAATCTCATTTTAGTCAATACCCAAACCGGCGAAAAACAGCAATTTGCCGACGTAAAAGACTATGTTTTAGGTAACAATGGCCAGTGGCTTGCTTATCGAGTTGATAAAAAAGCAGAAAAAGACACACCCACTGAAGATAACAGCGAAGAAAAAAGCGCGATCACACCAGATAAAAAAGATAAAAGCTTTGAGCTAGTAATAATAAATTTAAAAAACAGCACCACCCACAGCTTAAATAATGTATTTAGTTATGCGCTAAGCCCAAGTGGCGCTCAGCTACTTGCCAGCCAAAGCTTTAGCGATGGCAACAACAATCAGCTTGTACTGCTTGAACTTAATAATAACTTTGCGCAAAGCGTATTAATTGATGAGCCAGGCGTGGTTGCACAATCAATTAGTTGGCACCCTGATAAAGAAATAGCCGCATTTAACCTCGGTAACTACGTAAACGATGATGAGCGTCGCAGACAATACTCTCTAAAGCTTTGGCAAAATAACACCCTTAGCACTATCGACTCCCCTAATAAAGAGTGGGTAATAGGTAAAACAGCATCGATTAGCTGGTCTGAAAATGGCGAGCGCTTATATTTTGAAAACCACCCAAAGCTGGCCGCTAAAATAAAAGCAAAAGAGTACACCGACCAAGCATCACTGTACGACTTTGACACGATTCGTGAACATAAAGCGCTAAACGTGTGGCACAACAACGATGCCCAAATAAAACCACGAGAAGAGCAACAGTGGAACAAGGTTAATAAAAACCGCCATTACAGCGCAGTTTTTCATTTAAAAAGCCAAAAAGCAGTACAACTAAGCAATGAAAAAGTCAGCGATTTAGCACTTAACACTAACCGTAGCCAAAGTGTATTAGGCTATTCTGACCAAGCCCACCTAGAAAAAATTATGTACGGTGGCTTTTTTGCCGACTACTACAGCATAAACATTAATACCGGTGAGCAAACTCCCATTATTAAAAACTCACCGTTTACACCAAGCCTTGCGCCTAATGGGCGCTACGCAGCCTACTTTGCACAAAGCCAAGTGCAACTTAAAGATTTAAAAACCAACAAAGTTACCACCCTTAGCAAAGCTATTAATGCCACGTTTGCCGATGATAAACACGACTATCCATCACCGCAACCTGGTTATGGGTTTGCTGGTTGGTTAAATAACAGCAGCCAAGTATTGGTTTATAGCAAATACGATATTTGGGCGTTTGATGTCAACACTCAACGCGCTGAGCGCTTAACTAATGGTAAACCAAGCAAAACGCAATATCGCGTTATTAAGCTTGATAAAAACCACGTAGGCTTTGCCCAAAACGATACATTACTTGTATCAGCCGTTAACTTACAATCAAAGCAACGTGAAGTAGCCAAGCTTGATTTAGCCTCACAAACGGTTACTAACGTACTGAGTGGAAAAAAACGTATTGATGTAGTCAAAAAGGCAAAACATGCCGATAAATACCTCTTTACCGAGCAAACCTATCATCAGTTTCCTGATTACTACCAAAGCGACTTTAGCTTTACAGCGCCTAAAAAAGTTACCAACTTAAATCCACAAATGGCGGATTTTACCTGGGGCGAAAAGCCAGAGCTAATTAGCTACAAAGGCTTTGACGGCGAAAACCTACAAGGGGTATTAATTAAACCTGCAGGCTACAAAAAAGGCGTTAAAGTGCCCGTTGTTGTATATTTTTACCGCTACATGAGCCAGCGCATGTATGATTTTCCTAAAATGGAGCTAAATCATCGACCTAACTTCCCTATGTTTACCTCAAATGGTTATGCAATCTTTTTACCTGACATCCGCTTTGAAATAGGCCACCCAGGTAAATCGTCAACGCAAACCATGATCAACGCCACGCAAAAGCTTATAGACCTAGGCATAGCCGACCCAGATAAAATAGGCCTACAAGGGCATTCATGGGCAGGTTATCAAAGTGCGTTTATGATCACCCAAACAGATATGTTTAAAGCGGTTGTATCGGGCGCGCCGGTATCAAACATGACCAGCGCCTACAGCGGCATACGTTTAAAGTCGGGTCTTGCGCGTCAATTTCAATACGAAACAGGGCAAAGCCGCATAGGTAAAAATTTATTTGAAGCTCCCGAGCTATACATCGAAAACTCACCAGTGTTTTTTGCCGATAAAGTAAATACCCCTATTTTAATTATGTTTGGGGATAAAGACGACGCAGTGCCTTGGCACGAAGGCGTGCAATATTACTTAGCCCTGCGCCGTGCGGGTAAAGAGGCCACCTTTTTACAATACGAAGGTGAACCACATCATTTGAAAAAGTTTCCTAATCAGGTCGATTTTTCAGTGCGTATGATGCAGTACTTTGACCATTACTTAAAAGGCAAGCCAGCAGCTAAGTGGATGACAGAAGGTGAACCGTACGTTGAAGAGTAAAACCCATTCGCAATAACACTTAGTTAAGGAGTCGGTTTAAATACTAAAAAAGCCGATATTGTATAAATCAATATCGGCTTTTTGTTTTAACGTTTCTATTATTAAGCTACAAACACAGCTCTCTAAATGGCAAAGTGGCTGCACCAATGGAGACCGGAAAGTTATTAATGTTTGAGACCACCAGCTTAGGCATTGGGCGTTTAGCACCGCGTCTAAATTGTGCGTAAACCTCAGTACGCGCTATTACTTTTTCGGCCAGCTCTTTAGGTATATGGCCGCCAATAATAATGGCTTCTGCATCTAATAGCGCCGAGCAACAAGTTGCTACTAAATCAAACGAGTCTTGAACTTTAAATAGCCACTCTTCAACGCCTGGCCATTCTGGGTCAAAGTTATCGTGCAGGTCGTAAATTGAATCAACCGCTACACCATTTTTTTTCAAAATGCGCTTTAGTAACTCTAAATTGGGATGAGCGTATAACTTTGGCGGTAACATATCGCCAAGCTCGCCAGCATTACCGTAAGTACCACGCAGTACATCGCCGTTATTTACGATTCCGCCACCAAATGCAGCCGAGACAAACATATACACAAAGTTTTTATACTCGCGGCCTATACCTGCAACCCCTTCGCCAGCGGCGGCGCCTGTAGCGTCATTCACCACCCACGTAGGGAGTTGAAAATGCTTAGAGACAATATCGATAATATCAACCTGCGACCACTCCTCTAGCATATGGTGGGTATTCATTTTCCCGTCCATAGAACTAAAAAAGCCCGATATACCCACGCCCATTCCCAGCACTTTTTCGCTCGCAATGTTATGCTCTGCGCTTATATCGTCCACCAGCTTTTGCGCACTTTTAAGTACGTTATTAATACTCATGTCTGACATAAGCTGCATATGGGTGTAAATAACTTTGCCGGTAAAATCCATGACTGCTACAGAAATAGCATCAAGCAAAATAGCTAAGCCAAAGGTAAAGCCGTATTCGGGGTTAAGCGCAATACCAAACCCAGGCTTACCCTTTTTATTAGGGATAAGCGTATCGGTTTGCATTATTACGCCATGCTGAGTTAACGATTTAAGTAAACGCGAGACAGTTTGCTGCGGAATTCGGGTGGCGCTCACAATATGGCTTTGTGTTACGCATTGCTCCCAAAACACCACCTTAATAATATCACGTTCAATGTCTTGAAAAAGTTTATCGCCTTTTCCAAGCTCAAATCCTGAGCGTAATAAGTTACTGTTATTTAGCGAAAACATAGCTATTAACCCTAATAAAATTGGAGCACAAGGTTACGTTAAACCACTTTAAAGAACAAGTAGGCGAGCGCGCCTACTCAACCACTATCACTCTAAAATCGTTAACGTTAGTATTGGTTGGCCCAGTAATAATTAAATCATCAATGGCTTTAAAAAACTGATGGCTATTATGACCTTCTAACTGAGCGTGTAAGTTTTCGCCAGCATCAAGTGCGCGCGCAATCGTGCTGCTATTTATATACGCACCGGCAACGTCTTTACTGCCATCTACACCATCGGTATCACACGCTATGGCATAAATACCCGCCTCGGCGTTAAGCGCCTCAGCCAATGCCATTAAGTACTCTTGATTAGGGCCGCCATCACCATAAACATCGGCTACCGTTACTGTAAGCTCACCGCCAGAGAACAACATAACGCGCTTACCTTGCGCTTTTTGCTCAAGGGCAATTTTAGCATGTGCGCGGGCAACCTCTTTTGCCTCACCTTGAATGTCGTACCCAAGTACTTGCGTATCCCAGCCTTGGTGCTGCGCTACATCAATAGCACTGTCAATCGCGTGCTGGGCATTAGCCACAATAAAGTGTTTGCCTTGAGTATCAGCCGCGCGTGGTTGCTCAGGCTTTAATAAATACGCTTCAATTTCGTTAATAACCGGCCAGTTGTACTTTTGTAAAATAGCCAGCGCATCAGCTTTAGTGCTGTTATCGCTAATTGTGGGGCCTGATGCAATGTCACTTGGCTTATCCCCTACTACATCCGAAATAATCAGCGTGACATAATCCGACTTAGCCGCTTGTGCTAACTTACCGCCTTTAACAAGCGAGAGCTGTTTGCGCACAACGTTAATTTCATCAACGCTTGCACCGCTTTTAAGTAAAAACTGATTAAGCGCCTGCTTTTGCTCAAACGGTACATCATCTACCGGCAAACACATAAGCGACGAGCCGCCGCCTGATATAATAAACAAAATAGGAATATCGGCCGGGTTATTTTTTACAAGCGCCAATAACTCTTTACCTGCTGCTAAGCTGTTATCATCAGGCGTTGGGTGATTAGCACTAAGTACTTTAATGCGCCCAGTATCGCCGACACTTTCGTAACCGTAACGTGTCACTACCGCACCAAAGCATTTATCACCATAAAAACGGTTAACCTCTGCGGCCATTTCTGCGGCGGCCTTACCGGCGCCCACCACACATAAACCATTACTGGCATCTATATTTTCCAAGTACTTGCTCATACACGCACTGGGTTTACAGGCATTTACCGCCGTGGTAAATAAATCGATTAAAAATGACTTTTTAGAATCCATGGGTTAACGCTCACGAAAAAATTGATGGAATAGCAAGGCAAATTAATACCATCACAACAAACATGCTAAGCAGCATAACGATATCTTTACCGGTTAAAATTGAGTTTGAGATAGTCTCAGCGTTTTGCGCTTTAGCAACCTCGTTTACTTCGCGTGGAATCGCAATGCTTGTCGTAAGGGTAATCACGGCAGTGGCCACAAAGCCAATAAAGTTCCACCAAAACCAAAATACGTCTGGCGCAAATACCGACACCAACAAGTTAATTAACACACCACTAATTAAGCCTATGTTTGCATGCAGCGCAGCACTGCGCTTACTAACTACGGCAATTAAAAATACCGCCAGTATTGGGCCATAAAATAACGAGCCTACTTTGTTAATGGCTTCAATAATAGTAGGTGCGATATCACCAGCATAAAGCGATAAAATTAACGTAATTGCACCCCAAATAAGCCCTAAGTATTTAGCCAGTTTTAAGTACGTTGGTTGGTCTAGCTCTTTATTTGAAATACGGCTGTAGTCTTCAATACTTACCGCCGAAAGCGAGTTAATAGCTGAGCTAAGTGATGACATAGCCGCAGATAAAATAGCCACCACTAATAAACCAATTAAGCCATGTGGTAAGTAATCTAAAATAAAGATTGGCATCATCCAATCTGGGTTATCGGCTGGAATTTTGGCTAAAAACTCAGGATTGCTCATAGCCAGTGTGCCTACAATTAAGCCCGACACACAATATAAAATAGTAATAGGAAAACGCACTACGCCGTTGGCTAAAATCATATAGCGTAAGTTTTTAGGATCTTTTGCACTAAGTGCACGTTGCGCTTGTGTTTGGTCACACCCATAGTAAGAGGCGTAAAGCACCACACCACCAAAAATCATAGGTAAAAAGCCAAAACCATCGCCACTAAATCCAAACGAATCAAATTTTATGGCTTCTAATCGGCTCGAATCAACATTAGCAATAAAGGTATCAACCCCACCTAAGTGATAAAGTCCAAAGCCAATACAAGCAATAGTACCTAGTACAATGATGATCATTTGAATTGCATCACCATACACCACGGCTTTCATACCGCCTTGCAGTGAATATAACACCGTGATCACGCCGGTAAGCACAATGGCCTGCCATGCTTCTATGCCCATGGTGCCTTGGAGAATAAGCGATACCGCATAAATCATAATACCGGTGGCAAATGCGCGGCTAAACTGAAACACCACACTAATAAGCACACGGGTAGAACGACCAAAACGCATTTCTAAGTAATCATAAATACTTACAATGCCGCTTTTATAAAGCTTAGGTAAAATAGTCGCTAAAATTAAAATCATCGCCAGCGGCACACCTAACTCATACGAGAGCCATTGCATACCACCGCCTTCACGCAAACCAACAAATGCAGGAGCCGAAATAAAGCTAATAGCCGAAAGCTGAGTGGCCATTACCGACAAAGCTAAAGGTTTCCACCCTAAGCTTTTGCCTCCTAAAAAGTAATCACTTTTATTGGTTTGTCCGCGTAGCATAAACCCCATTACCAATAAGGCACCAAGGTAAAGAGCAACTATTGAAAAATCTAATATATTCATAATTATTTCGCGTATTCACATTAAGAAAACACAGCGCCTTCTCAAAAATAAAAAACTAAACAGCTATATGCTTACTTCTAAAACAGTCCCTAAAAACAAGCCTATCGCTAACTTAGCTGAAAAATGCATCACAATGCAAAAAGCCTATTAACCACAAAACAGGTTAATAGGCGTAAAGCATTTATTTAAAAGTCGTATTTGACTCTAAATGTAACGCGTCGTGGGAGAATTGGGCGGCCTACAAAGTAAGGATTGTCTGACGTTTGGCTGTTGCCTAAACGCGGCGAGCCTTCGGTAACACCATCAGAGTCAAACAAATTAAATACCCCTACGCTTAAACGTACGGTTTGCTCTGGGGCGATTTGCCAGTTATAACCCGCATCAAATCTAAACAAGTGGAATGAATCAAGCTCTACAGAGTTAGCATCGTTAGCAAAGTTTTTACCTGTAAAGTTATGATATAAAGCAGCATCCCAATTATCTGCGGTGTAGCTTATAGAAGAGTTAAATAATACTTTTGGTTTACGACGTAACTCGTTACCAATAATAGAAGGGTCTGAGTCAAACTCAGTAAATTCGTGGTCAGTGTAGGTCATGTTGGCATCAACCGCCCACTCGTCGGTAATATCGTAACGACCAGTAAGCTCCACACCCGTAGCTTTGGTTGATTGCATAACAGGCAGCTCTAATACCCCACCGTTGCCATCGTTAACAAAGTCTACGCTGCGTCTGTCTTTTAGGTCGGTTCTAAATAACGCAATGCTACCGCTAAAGTCGTTATCAAAAAACTTAACACCAAGCTCGCCTTGTTCAACAATTTCGGCTTCGTAGCTGGCAGGCTCACCTAAATCATTAAACTGAATCCCTCTAATTTCAGGGAAGAAAAACCCGCGAGATGCATTCGCGTATACGTTTAAGTTATCGGTTAATCGGTATAACGCTGCACCCGATACGGCAAATTCAGAGGTGTCTACTTCGCCGTAGGTCATTACACCACTGCCTGTGGTGTTTACCTGTAAATTAGGCGCAAGTGATGGATCATCAGAAATTTGTACAACTTGGCTGCCTTCACGGCTAATTTTGCCGTCAATTTCTTCATAACGTACACCAAAGTCGATAATCCAGTCATCGCTTTCCATTTGGTCCGCTATATAAAGCGCACGACGGGTAGCGCTTATTGTTTGGTTGGTGTAAGAAATACCTGGGCCACTAATACCATTTTGTGTGTACTGAACAACATCACCATCGGCATTAGTGTACGTTAAATCAACCAGTTCTGGGTTATTGTTAAATTCCCCTAAGTAGGTCGTAATAACGTTATCGTCATCGGCTTCACTGTGAGAGAAAAACGTACCTACGGTAATATCGTGGCTAAAATCGCCAACAAAAATACTTTTAACAATATTAAATTCGGCAGAAAAATCCTCTGCTGGGCGGTCTCTATCTAAAATACGATTAGCAAATAATAAGTCATCGCTTGCCAGTGCCTGCCCCGATGCAGTGTAAGTAAACGCTGCATCGCTTACATCACCTAAGCCACGGTTAGCTAAAAACTCTTCCTGGCTCTCAGGTACATTAATAATACCGTCGCCATCTAAAAATAGATTAAATTCGTGTTGGTACTTTGCGTATTTACTGCGCATGTTAATAGCAAAATCGTTAGCGAGCTCTTTTTCAAATACGACCGAGATTGAGCCGCCTTTAGTTACCACCCCATCACTAATTGGCGATTCATAACGACCATTAGCAGTATCGTAGGACAGGTTAGACACATTAGCAGTTTGCAATGACTCCACTTCGCGTCCATCGTTACCAGTTAAACGTTCGCGGCTGTCGCCATCAAGCGGAATAGGCAGGTAAAACTGCGCTTGGTCGTCAATGTATTGGCCATACACAGTAAATGAGCCAGAGCCGTCATCAAATTCTTTACGAATATTACCGCGCAGCTGAGTGCCTTTAGTCTCAAGCCCTGTATCTAACGGACCCTCATCGTAACGGTAAAAGCCCGACAGCGCATAATAAAGGCCATCTTCGTTAAGCGGCCCGCTTGTAGCAAAATCTAAACGGGTACGGCCCTGATCAGAAAGCTCCATTTGCACAGTACTTTGCGGATCATCGCTGCCTGTTTTAGAAATATAGTTAATAATACCCGCTACAGAGCCTTGGCCAAATAAGTTAGACACACCGCCACGCACAAATTCTACACGCTCAATACCTAAGTCGTTTCGGTAGTACACATCAAACGCCGATGAGTTTAAGCCAAAAACACTCAAACTAGGTGAACCGTCATACGACAGTGGCGTAAACTGAAACTGACCCGATGAAGGTAAGCCTCTTACTTGTAGGTTTGTTCCAACCTCACCACCGCCCCCTTCTACTTTAATACCTGGGATATAACGTAATACATCTGCTTGGCTGCTTGATGAAAGCTTTATTAACTCATCTTCGCTAATAGAGGTTACTGACTGTGGGGTATCTGAAATAACGCGTCCTTTGCTGGTACCAGAGACGATAATACGTTCAACGTTATTTTCTTTTTTTGCTGTATCTGGCGCAGTCTCTTCTGCGGCAAACGCGCCTTGTGTGAGGCATAAAGATACAATAGAGGCGATCGTAGTTTTATTCACGGGTATTCTCCAATTGTGCTAGTTGTCTGTGTGTAATTACTTAGAGTGTGGCTAAGTAAGTGCGAAATAATCAAGTATACATGTTAGTTTTTTGTTACTTCGAACAGGATTTAAGCACAGAAAAAAAACATTTACAACCCATAATGAGTGCTTTAATATTATCCAAATCGAAAATAACACTCAAAGAGCACCCAATATGACTACTACAATCAACGGTAAACTTGATGCAGCCACAGCGGCATCGCTTACAGAACTTGCTACTAAAACACTTATAGCAAACGATTTAGGTGGCTATACCGTCCCTACGCATGGCCTTTACCCGTTTCAGTGGAACTGGGATTCAGCGATTACAGCCCTAGGGTGGATGAAGTCTGACGAGAGCCGTGCGTGGCAAGAAATTGATGTGTTATTTTCAGGCCAGTGGGATGACGGCATGGTGCCACATATCTTATTTCATAAAGATTCAACTACCTACTTTCCTGGTCCAGATGTGTGGGGCTCTGATAAAAAAATTAAAAGTACGTCTATTTCGCAGCCACCGGTTGTGGCAACAGTAATGAAAGAAATGCTTGCTAGCGCACAAGATAAAACCCTTGCAGAGCAAAAAGTTAAAGCATTATTTTCTCAAGTTGTTGATTACCATTTATGGTGGTACAACGACCGCGATCCTGAAAACACAGGCTTAGTGGTCACTTATCATCCGTGGGAATCGGGTATGGATAACAGCCCATCGTGGGATGATGCCCTTGAAGCTGTACCTGGTGTTGATTGGGAATACACCCGCCGCGACACCAGCCATGTTGATTCGTCGCAGCGCCCGCATAAAAGCGAGTACGACCGTTTCTTATACCTAGTAGACTTTTTTAAACGTAACAATTTTGATAGCAAAGTAATTTACGAAACCTGCCCGTACAAAATGAACGACCTAGGTATTATTGCTATTTTGCACCGTGCGACAAAAGATTTACTCAAAATGGGTGAACAACTCGGTTTAAACGATGCACGTACCGATTATTTAGCACAGCGTCTAGAACTAACTCAAACAGCAATTAACACGTTATGGTGTGAGCAAAGCGAATACTTTTACTGTAAAAACGTGTTAACCAACAGCCTAGCGAAAGTTAAAACATCAGCGGCACTACTAACCGTTTATGCTGGTTTAACAACTGACGAGCAAACGCGTATTATTAATACCGCAACAGAAGATTTTATTGAGTCGAGTCAATTTAGTGTGGCATCTACCCACCCTAAAGAAGAAAAATACGAGCCACAGCGTTACTGGCGCGGCCCTATTTGGTTACACATTAACTGGATGATAGCCATCGGCCTTAAAGAAGCAGGGTTTGTGACCACGGCAGATAAAATTCAGGACGACACGCGCGATTTAGTGCTTAAATCGGGTTACTACGAATATTTTAACCCAGAAACAGGCGCTGGCTGTGGTGGTAAAGATTTCTCATGGACAGCCGCTATTGCGCTGCATTGGCTACTTGATTAATAACTAAGGCAGCATTATGAAACACACAATATGTTTTGGTGAAGTATTGGTTGATTTACTCTCTGATAAATTAAGCCAAAACAACAGCGAGCACGAAGCGTTTACTAAGTTTGCAGGCGGTGCGCCTGCAAACGTAAGCGTAGCTATTGCAAAGCTAGGTGGTAACGCCTACTTTGCTGGCATGCTAAGCACCGACAGCTTTGGTGATTTTTTACATAACGCCTTAAAAGAGCAAGGCGTAAAAACCGACTTTATGCGCTTTACCGACCAAGCAAAAACCGCCCTTGCGTTTGTATCACTTGATAAGGACGGCGACCGTACGTTTGAGTTTTACCGTGATAACACGGCCGATCTGCACTTTACTAATAGTGACTTTAGCAGTGAATGGTTTGAGCAATGCGATATTTTTCATATTTGCTCAAATACCTTAACCGATGAGCGCATACGTAAAACCACCGCGTATGGCGTTGAGTTTGCCAAGCAAAATAACTCAATTGTCAGTTTTGATATTAACTTACGCCTCAACTTATGGCCTAGTAATGCTAACCCGCGTGAACACATTTTACCCTTACTAAAGCACTGCTCTATTATTAAGGCCTCTAAAGAAGAGCTTGAATACTTAGCGGGTGAGCAAACGGGTGAAGTATTTATAGCCGACACTCTCAATAATGGCTGTGAGTTATTTGTGGTTACCGATGCAGGCAACCCGATGCATTGGTATACCAAAAATGCCAAGCAAACGCTTCACCCTAAAAAGGTTACTATGGTTGATGCTACCGCCGCAGGAGATGCGTTTGTAGGTGGATTGCTGTATCAACTAGGCTTACAAAACCTCACACCTAGCTCTTTTAGTAAGCTTTGCGACAACCCCGAAACACTAACAACTATTTTTGAATTTGCTTCGTTATGTGGTGCTCATGCAGCATCTTACAAAGGGGCATTTACGTCTCTTCCTAACGAAAAATCGCTTAACGATTTTAGGAGCGCACTATGAGCCACACACCTGATAACTTTAAAAGCCGCGAATTTTTAACACAACATATTGCCGATACGCTGGCGTTTTACGAGCCAAACATAGACGACGAACACGGCGGTTTTTACCAAAACTTTTCGGATAATGGTGAGGTATTTGATAAGCAAACTCGCCACCTAGTAAGCTCTACTCGGTTTGTATTTAACTATGCACGTGCGTACCAAACCTTTAATGATGAAAAGTACCTAAACCGTGTTAAATCGGGTATTGAGTTTATTCGTAAGCACCACTTTGTTGAGCAAACAGGCGGTTACAATTGGTTATTGAGTGTTGAGCAAGGTAACGCCACTGTACTTGATGATACCAACCACTGCTATGGCTTTGCGTTCGTGATTTTAGCCTACAGCTGGGCATACCGCGTAGGTGTTACAGAGGCGCGCGAATACCTAAACGATACATTTCAAACAATGGAAACGCATTTTTGGGATGCAAAAGCGGGTTTATATAAAGATCAGCACAACAGTGACTTTACTAAGTGCGATCCGTATCGCGGGCAAAACGCCAATATGCATACGTGCGAAGCACTTATTGCCGCTTATGAAGCAACTCAAGATGAGCTATTTTTAAATCGCGCGCTCACACTGGCTGATAACATGGTTAATCGCCAAGCTAATTTAATGGGTGGGCTTATTTGGGAGCACTACGATATAAATTGGCAGGTTGATTTAGAGTACAACAAAGACGATCCTAAAAATTTGTTTCGCCCGTGGGGTTTTCAGCCAGGTCACCAAACTGAGTGGTCAAAACTATTAATGTTTTTAAATAAGCATAAGCCACAAACTTGGCTTGTAGAGCGCGCTCAAGCGTTATTTGATAATTCAATAGACGTTGCGTGGGATAGACAACATGGCGGTATTTGTTACGGCTTTGCGCCAGATAAAAGCATATGCGATGACGACAAGTACTTTTGGGTGCAAGCCGAAACACTGTGCTGTGCGGCCTACCTTTATGAAACCACAGGAGATGAAAAATACCAGCAGTGGTATGACAAAATTTGGCAGTACTCGTGGCAGCACTTAGTTGATCATCAATACGGTGCGTGGTTTAGAATTTTAACCGTAGATAACAAAAAAATAGATACCATGAAAAGCCCAATTGGTAAAACGGATTACCATACTATGGGTGCCTGCTTTGATGTGTTGGCGTTATTAAAATAACCCAATAAGGTAAAACATTTAATTGTGTTGTGTAGACCTTTAAACCGCCTTTTTGGCGGTTTTTTTTGCCTAAATGATTACGCCTTTAACACCCTAAAAATAATCACCACAAAATATAATTTTGTGCGCCCCCTACTTTTTAAACCTCATATTTTGAATAAACACCTAATAATAAAAAATTTTGCACGCCAGCGGCGTATAGTAATATAAAAGATAATAAAAAAGAGAAACAGGCAATGCCAAACGGGAACGACCCCCACACTATTAATAGCAACGAACTTGTTGCCTGGCCGCGCATTGCAGCCATAGCCGCTATGCTCAGCTTTTCGCTGCCCACTTTTATCACCGGCCTAGAAATACATCAAAGTTCAAGTGTGAGTAATACACTGTGGGCGTTAGTTATTGGCTCACTTATATTAACCCTTATTGGTGGGGCTATGGGCACCATAGGTGTAAAAAGCCGCTTAAGCTCTTATTTATTGGTAAAAATAGCGTTTGGTAATGCTGGCGCGGGCATTGTTAATATTGCCTTTGCTTTATCATTAATTGGCTGGTTTGGCGTAAATATTGATTTGTTTTCTAATGCCGTGGTGCGCTTACTCAGTGCAGAATTTAATATTATTATGCCCGAATGGCCCATCGATATAGTCGCAGGTTGCGCCATGCTCATAACCACACTGTATGGGTTTAAAGCCATTAATGTGCTGGCCTCTATCATGATCCCTATTTTGGCTGCGGTCACCGCTATGATGCTTTTTGGCGCGCTCGATAGTATGCCACTGGTTGATTTTATTAATTTAGAAAAATCAGCAGCGCTTTCTCTTGAAGATGGTGTAGCTGCCATTGTTGGCGGCGTTATTATTGGCGCAATAATATTGCCCGACATAACCCGTTTTTCTAAGCAAAAACGTGGCGGCGTGTACACCTCATTTATTGCGTATATGGTTATTGAGCTTTTGGTTATTTTTGTGGCTGTATTTGCCGCAGCCGCCATGCAAGAAACCGAAATATTAAGCTTAATGCTTGCGCTTAATTTAGGGTTTTCAGCGTTTTTTATTGTGATAGCAGGCAGCTGGATTTTAAATTCGTTAAACCTTTACAGTACCGCACTTAGCGTGGAGGCTACCTTCCCGCATTGGCATAAAAAGTGGGTTATTGTGTTATTAGGTTTGGTGGGAATTGGCGCAGCCTTTATAAATATTTTAGATATGTTTATAAGCTTTTTAGTGTTTTTGTCTGATATTTTTGTACCGGTAGCGGGCGTAATTATTGTTGATGCACTGTTTATTAAACCCCATGCTTATAACGCAGCGGCTTTGGTAAATAACGCTAACTTCTCTCTCCCCGCGTTTAGCGCGTGGTTTGTAGGCGCGGCATATGCGGTGTGTAATGGCGCTTTATTTAACGTATCAATGAGTGGTATTACCGTGATTGACGCCATTATATTAACGGCCGTTATTTATACCCTGTTTGCAAAAGCCATTGCGCCCAAACCGGTTATCCAGCAATAACTTTAAACAATAAAAAGGCGCATAAAGCGCCTTTTTATTAATCTAAATTAGGGAGCTACTCTTCGTCGTCTACTTTCATTTCGTCTCGCCATTTAAGTTTTTCCAGCGGGTAGCCTAAAAAGAACTTAGCGCGCTCAAGCACTATGCGTGTAGTCAGCTTTTTAATTGCATACTGTGAGCTGCCGGTTAGCCTGTCGCACATTGCATTAAGCGCTTGAATATCGGCAAAACAACAAAAAGAAATATAATCAATATCACCACTTAATTGCATGCAATCCATTATTTCGGGAATGTTGTGTATGTCAGCTAAAAACTTACGCCGCGCTGCTAGGTTATTGTCCTCTAGGGTAAATTCCATATAGGCAAACACGTGCTCACAAATTTGCTCTAAATTTATATCAGCATGAAAGGTTCTAAAATATCCCGCCTCTTTTAATGCTTTTACTCGCTGAAAACATGCACTGGGCGACAAGTTAACTTGCTCGGCCAATTCAACGTTTGTTAAATCGGCAGTTAGGTGCAGAATTGCCAGTATTTTTTGATTATACCTGTCTATTTTTATCGTTTTTTTCATAACCGGTTTCACATTTAATAATAATTAATTTTGTAAATTTAAGGTCAACAAATACATAAAATTACGCGCTTAAGCGTTATTTTCAGCAATTTGTGTGTGCTGTATTAAGGGTTTACAAAATATTATTTTGTCTGAAAAAGCGACAATGTTTATCACTAAGTAACATCACCAAGATAGTCACATTAGGACATAGAACATGAGCAGATACAACAAAATACGCTTTCGTAAAACACTATTAGCATCGGCAGTTACCCTGTCGTGCATAAACTATGTGCATGCGCAAGAACAACAACAAACAGTAACTGACACTATAGAAAAAATTTCGGTGATATCGCGCGGGCGTGTTGAGTCGATACAAAACGTGCCCGACTCTGTTACCGCATTTAGCGCCGAGACAATCGAAAATTCACGTATTACTAACTTTCGTGATGTTGCTAATTTAACTCCCAACCTATCGCAGCTTGATAATTTTAGGCCCGGCCTTGCCCGTATTACTATTCGTGGCTTAATTACACCGCAGGTGGGCGATCCGCCATTAGCGTTTGTAGTTGATGGTGTTACCGCCCCCGATTTAGAGTTTATAAACCAAGACCTAGTTGATATTGAACGTATTGAAGTTATGCGTGGTGCACAAGGCGCACTGTATGGCCGCGGCGCCATTGGTGGTGCGGTTATTGTGACAACTAAAAAACCTATTGAAGACTTTGAAGGTAAAATTAAAGGCTCTGTAGGTAATGGCAACACGTATAATTTGAATGCGGTTGTATCGGGTTCGCTTAACGATGAAAACACCGCTTATTTTAGAGCCGGTGGTTACATTAAAGATACCGACGGGCTGATTAAAAATACCTACACAGGCGATTACGCCGACCCGTTAAAAGAGCAATCGGTTTTCTCTCAGTTAGAGTTTGAGCTAAGCGAAGACACCTCAATAAATCTTAAAGGTAAATACACCTCAAGCGAAGCTGGGTTTGCTTACTACCAAGGGGTGAGCGATGACACCATTGAAGACTTTTCAATTAATACCTCACAAAATATTATTAACCAAGATGAGCGTGATGTGTATGAGCTAAGCGCCAAGCTAACCCAACATTACGATTTAGGTAAATTTGAGTTTGTAACCGCGTACAGCAATTCAGAAAACGAGCACTTTTACGATGGCGACTACTCTGCCGATGCCACCTTTATTGACGAAGATGGCTTTTTTAGAGCCCCATTTGGTACTGAAGGGTTATACGATATTGAATCGTTAACGCTAGAGTCGCGGTTTATATCCCAGTCGGATCAGATTTTTAGATGGTCGGTGTCGGCGTTTTATCAACAGCGCGACCGCGATACTGCGGTATTATTTTACGATGATTTTACCGATGCCGAAATTTTAACGCGTGCAGATTTTGCCAACGACGAGCCCTACCTTTCAATTATCGATAATAACAGCAGCGATGCATGGGCACTTGCTGGGCAGTTTAACTACGATATAAACGAGCAGTTAGAGCTTACCGGTGCGATGCGCTACGATCACGATACTCGCGAGTCGTTCGACCCAACCAATAAAGACGCCACTTACGCTAAAAAATCGTTTAGCCAATTACAACCTAAAGTTACCTTGGCGTACCAAATGAATGACGACCTACTGCTTTACACCGGCTACTCGCGTGGTTTTAGAAGTGGGGGCTTTAACGAGCCGGCCGACGGTATTAGCCGCACCTTTGATAAAGAAATTTCTGACAGCTACGAAATAGGCTTTAAAACCGCTTTGTTTAATAACAAAGTTACCCTTAATGGCGCCGCGTTTATTATTGAGCAAGACGATGCGCAATTTACCCAATTTAATATAGATACCTTCACCCTTGAAAATCTCTCTATTGACGAAGTACAAACCAAAGGCTTAGAGCTAGAAGCCGCCTTTGCTGCCACCAGCAATTTAAGTATTAACCTCAGTGCAGGTATTGTTGATTCAGAAATTAAACGCTTTGCACTGCGCCCCGAACTGGCTGGCAGGCCACAATTTTGGGTGCCTGAGTATAACTACGGGCTGTCGGCAAATCATAACTTAGCACTAAACGGTGAGTGGTCATTGTTCTCGCGCGCTGAGCTATTAATTGAAGGCCCTAAAACATTCAGTATTGATATTCCTGATGTTGAGTCGTCGCGTTATACCTACCTAAATGCCGGTGTAGGGCTCAAATCAGAGCAGTGGAGCGTTCAAGTTTACGTAGACAACCTTACGGATGAGCGCGCTATTGAAGATATTTTTCTACTGGCCGATGGGGTTACAGACCTAGTGCGCCAACCTAATAAGCCTCGTAGTTACGGTATAGAGCTCAGCTACCAATTTTAATTTTTTCACCTTTACAGCAGGTATTTTTTTAATGCCTGCTGTTTTTATACCAATCCGCTTAATTAAGTGATCTATTTTGGGGATGGGTATGAGTTAACCAATAGCGATACACACATGCAAATTCTTAATCGTGACCAACTTATTGATATTTTATACGGCTGCGCCATTTTAGGCACTGGCGGCGGCGGTGAGTTAAGTGAAGGCATTGCCTATATTGACGAAGCACTCGCACAGGGTAAAACCTTTAAACTAATTAGTGCCGATGAAGTCCCCGCGGGTGAGCTTGTTTGTACGCCTTACATGTTAGGCGCTATTTCTGCTTTAAGTGAACAAGAAGAACGCGCGTATGCAAACCTGCCCCGCAGCACTAAGCACGCTATTTTAGCTGCTTACCAGCGCACCCTTGAATACACAGGTAACGATGCTATTTATGGCACTATTTGTTGTGAGCTTGGCGGCTCAAACACCGCAGTATCGTTTTACTTAGCTGCAATGTTTGACGGCTACATTATTGATGCCGACCCCGCTGGGCGCGCAGTACCGGAGATCACCCATTCAACCTATTATTTAAATAACTTACCCGCAGCGCCCATTATTACCGCGAATGAATTTGGTGAGTGCTTTATTTGCGAAAATGTAATGGACGACTTACGCGCCGAAACAGTCGTGCGAGCACTGGCTAAAATTAGCCGTAACGACATAGCAGCCATTGATCATATTTTACCTATTGAGCAAATGAAAAACGCGGTTATTCATGGCACCATTAGTAAAGCCCTTAAACTTGGTAAAGCAATGCGTGAAGCCAACGAGCAGCACGCTAACACCGCACACATAATTGCCAAGCACGGCGGCGGCTTTGTTGCCTTTGAAGGCGAGGTAAGCACATTTGAATTTAACACCGTAGAGGGGTTTACGTTAGGCGAAGTAACACTTAAAGGGTTAGGCGAGTTTGTAAATAACAACTACAAAATAACGGTTAAAAACGAAAACATGGCCGCGTTTTTAAATGACGAAGTGCACGTAACCATTCCTGATTTAATATGCTGTATTAACAGCCAAACAGGCACACCCATTACTAATCCTAATTACGAGGTAGGCATGAAAGTAGCCGTTGTAATTTTACCAGCGCCAAAGGAATTTACAGGCCCTAAAGGTTTAGAAATATTTGGCCCGCGTTACGCAGGCGTTAACACCCCATATAAAGCAGCGATTGCAAATTAATTATTGCTAAGGGCGTGCTGCAGCTTGCTATACAATGCAGCATGGCCTTTACCAAACTCGGTGGCGTTTCTATCAATGCGACTAAGCCATTCTTTCGCTTGTACCTTTTTACCTATTTGTAAATATACCTGCGCTAAACGTAAGCTATAAATAGCATGGTAAATGCTTGAGGGCTCAGTAAATTTGAATGCGGTTTTATAATAATTTATAGCTTCTAAATACTCTTTATTTTGCTGATAACTGTACGCTAAGTTACCGCTAGCAAGCACTATTTTAGCAGCGTGGTTGGTGTTTTTTATGGCGTTATAGGCCATTAAATTACTTTTTACTGCGTGCTCGTATTGCTGCCACTTTAAGTAAATATGCGCTTTGTTAATGTGCAGCTCTAAATGAAAAATAGGATCGTTATTTTTTGCAAAGCGCTGCTCGGCATCTCTTAGTAATCGCATCGCTGCTTTTTTACTACCAAACACATAGTGTAGGTTAGCCAACTCCACTAATCTTAAAGGGTCACCAAAAGCATTATATATCCCGTCTAACTGGGTAAACGCTTTAGCGGCATACGTTTTAGCTTCTGCTTTTTTGCCAATATAGTTAAGTGCTTTCGCGTAATAAAAATACATTTGTAGCTTAAATACATCGGGCAGCTTATCTTGCTCTAAAAAAGGAGTAATAGCGTTGAGTAAGTTTTCGAACTGTTGGTAGTCGTAGTAGTAATCAAATTGGTAGGTTTTTATTTTGTACCACTGTGCAGGGCTGTCTTTGACTTCATTAAGGCGCGTTTCAATATAAGTTAAACAGTGCGTTTTGGGCTGTTGCAAGCAAAACGCTTCATGATCGCTGTAGTTTTCTGATGCTAATGCATTAAAACTTGTAGCGACAATACTTAACAGCAAAAATATACGCACCAATATTACACTCTTTAAAATCACCTTAATTAAGAGTGTAATATTTTTATCTCATCTATCACAATACGCTGAAATACTTATGCATATTGCCCACATGCAAACCCACAGCTCCACGCATACTGGAAGTTGTAGCCCCCAAGCCAGCCCGTTACATCGGTTACTTCGCCTATAAAATATAAGCCTTTGGCTTTTTTAGCTTCAAAGGTTTTAGAGCTCAGCTCATCGGTATCAACGCCGCCCAAAGTTACCTCGGCGGTACGATAGCCCTCTGTGCCATTAGGTTTTATTTGCCATGCGTGAATATAGCTTGCTAACTCATCTATTTGAGCATGGGTAAGCTGATTAATATTACAATCTGGAATAGCTTTACTGTCGTGCAGTATGTCTATAAAGCGTTTGGGTAAAATAGTCGCAAGGCTGTTTTTTAATGATTTTTGGGCTTGTGTTTCTCGCCAATCAGCCAGCTGCTGTTTTAAATCGAGATCAGGGAGCAAGTTTATGCTTACTGCCTGCCCTGCTCGCCAAAATGAGCTTATTTGCAATATGGCAGGCCCCGATAAACCTCGGTGAGTAAACAAAATATTCTCTTTAAATACAGTGCCGTCTTCGCTAGACACTTCGCACGGTATACTAATTCCTGAAAGCCCTTCAAAGCGCTCTTTATCGTGTTGATGCAAAGTAAATGGCACAAGCGCCGCCATGGTAGGTAGTACGTTTAAGCCAAACTGCTCTGCAATTTTATAGCCTATAGGAGTGGCGCCAAGCTTGGGCATTGTTAAACCGCCCGATGCGATAACTAGCGATTCACAAGTAAGTGTTTCTTGCTCAGTGGTAACACGGTAGCCAATATCGGTTTTAGCCACATTTAACACTTCGCTGCGCAATTTAATATTAACACCAGCCCACTCGCATTCGGTAAGTAGTATATCAACTATATCTTGCGCGCTGTTATCGCAAAACAATTGGCCTAAGGTTTTATGATGGTATGCCAAGCCGTGGCGGTCCACCAGCTCAATAAAATCGTGTTGGGTATAGCGGCTTAAGCACGATTTAACAAAGTGAGGGTTACTGCATAAGTAGTTTTCTGGACTGGCATTTTCATTGGTAAAATTACAACGCCCACCACCACTTATTAAAATTTTTCGACCAGGCTTTTTGCCCATATCAAGCACTGTAACGCTACGCCCGCGATAACCTGCTTGTGCTGCACTCATTAATCCGGCTGCACCTGCGCCAATCACAATTACATCTACTTGATTCATTACTTCGCCCTACTCAAAAATTTGCCCGATTATAGCAAAGTTTGTTTAAACACTCTGAATAGAATTTATTATTAAATTTATAGCAACAAATGTAACTGGGACTAGTCATGGGCTTTTCTAAACAGTGTAAAAATAACAATCCTTTATACTTATTTTTGTTTTATATGATAAATACTAAACAACGACAAAGGCACCGTACACCTAGGTTATAACTAAAAGAAATAGGTACATAAGCAATTATTATTTTAAAGAAATTAACAGATCATTTACCTTTGTTTCTGTTTCGTAATTTAATATTACGAACTAACTAATAACAACTAGGGATAATTATGACAACAAGTAAATCATTTAAGCGTTGCGCTATCGCGCTCACT
The DNA here is from genome assembly GCF_028599385.1 of Pseudoalteromonas sp. CST2. Taxonomy (NCBI): domain Bacteria; kingdom Pseudomonadati; phylum Pseudomonadota; class Gammaproteobacteria; order Alteromonadales; family Pseudoalteromonadaceae; genus Pseudoalteromonas; species Pseudoalteromonas sp. CST2. Next base: position 170,030 of record NZ_JAQREO010000001.1, on the reverse strand, counting down.
ATTAGTACGGTATTTGCAGCATCTGCAAGTGTTGCCCAAGATGTGTCTACCTCTATGGCAGAAACCACAGCCAAACTACAAAGCCAATCGGGTTTTGAAACTCAGTTTATTATTAAGTACAAAAATAGCGCGAACGATATGCTAAGCATTTCGTCTGCTGACGCAAGCCCTGCAAATATGAAAAAGCGTGCTCAACGCTTTGTAAAAAATTTCGCTTCTAAAAAAGGTAAAGTAAAAGCGAAGTACATCCGTGCAATGGCGCTTAATAACCACCATGTTATGCGCGCAGATAAAAAACTGAGCGCTGCAGAAGCACAAGAATTTATGCAAGAAATGATTGATTCTGGCAATGTTGAATACATTGAAGTGGATCAAATGTTAAAACCATTTGCAACGCCTAACGACCCTCGTTACGGCGACCAATGGCACTACTATGAGCAAGCTGGCGGCCTAAACTTACCAACCGCATGGGATACTGCAACAGGCAGTGGCGTAGTGGTTGCGGTACTTGATACTGGCTACCGCCCTCATGTTGATTTAAATGCTAACATTTTACCGGGTTACGATATGATCTCTAACCTATCGGTAGCTAATGATGGCGGCGGTCGCGACAGTGACGCACGCGATCCGGGCGATGCTGTAGCTGCTGGCGAATGTGGAAATAACGGCGCACAAGGCTCAAGCTGGCACGGTACGCACGTAGCAGGTACGGTTGCGGCTGTTACTAATAACGGTGAAGGTGTTGCCGGTGTGGCTTATGGCGCTAAAGTTGTGCCTGTACGTGTACTTGGTAAGTGTGGTGGTTTAACGTCAGACATTGCTGACGGCATTATTTGGGCATCTGGCGGAAGTGTATCGGGCATTCCTGCCAACTCAAACCCTGCTGATGTAATTAACATGAGCTTAGGTGGCAGCGGCTCGTGTAGCTCTACCACACAAAACGCAATTAACACGGCACGCAGCAACGGTGCAGTCGTGGTTATTGCTGCCGGTAATGATAACGATAACTCAGCAAACTATAACCCAGGTAACTGTAGTGGCGTTGTTAATGTTGCCTCTGTTGGACGTAACGGCGGACGAGCATATTATTCAAACTATGGTAGCAATATTGATGTTGCAGCGCCGGGCGGCGCACAAAGCTTTGCAAACGACTCTGAAGGCGTTTTATCAACCTATAATTCAGGCTCGTCTACACCTTCAAGCGATAACTATGCGTTCTCTCAAGGTACATCAATGGCGGCGCCTCATGTTGCCGGTGTTGCAGCCCTGATAAAGCAAGCTAAACCAAATGCTACCCCAGATGAAATAGAAAGCATTTTAAAATCGACCACCCGCTCATTCCCAGCAACGTGTACAAGTTGTGGTACAGGTATTGTTGATGCAGCAGCCGCTGTAGCCGCAGCAAGTGGCGGTACAACACCTCCTACCGGTGGCGATAGCGAACTGACAGATGGCGAAGCTAAAACAGGCTTAAGCGGCGCTGCAAGTTCACAAGCGTATTACACGATGACTGTGCCAAGTGGTGCAACGAATGTTACATTCACAATGAGTGGCGGTAGCGGCGATGCAGATTTATACGTACGCGCAGGCAGCCAACCAACTACCTCAAGCTACGATTGTCGTCCGTACAAAGGCGGTAATAGCGAGGAGTGTTCTATTGATAACCCAACCGCTGGTACATACCATGTAATGCTTCGTGGCTACTCGGCTTATTCAGGCGTTAGTTTAGTGGGTAATATTACAGGTGGTTCTACAGGTGGCGGTTCAACTACACCAGAAGCCGGTGGCGGCACGGTCAGCGATGTAACGGCTACAACAGGTAACTGGAAGCACTACACTTTAGATGTGCCAGCAGGAATGAGCACATTTACAGTCACCACCTCAGGTGGTACAGGTGATGCCGACTTATTTGTTAAGTTTGGCAGCCAACCTACTGCATCTAGCTACGATTGTCGTCCTTATAAAAACGGCAACGCAGAAACATGTACGTTTAGCAATCCGCAAGCGGGTACGTGGCATTTAAGCGTTAACGCTTACAGAACTTTTTCGGGTTTAACATTAAGTGGCCAATACCAGCCATAATTAAAAAGGCCCTAAGTGCATGCACTTAGGGCTTTAATAATGCGATTATAGTTTTTCTAACACAGATTCAGCACGACTTACTGAAAACTCTTTGTCTTTTTCAACAAACAGTCCTGTTACTACATTATCGTCGACTACCATTGCATAGCGAGTAGAGCGTGTTCCACCAAAACTGCCGGTGTCTTTATCAAGCCCTAACGCTTTAGTAAAACTGCCATCGCCATCTGCTAACATATCGATTTGTTGGGCATTTTGAGATTCTCCCCACGCTTTCATTACAAAAGCATCGTTAACCGATACACAGTAAATTGCCGCAATACCTTTTGCTTTAATTTTATCACTAAGGGTTATAAATTCAGGTAAATGCGCATTTGAACAGGTAGGCGTAAATGCACCCGGTACAGCAAAAAGCACAACCTTTTTACCATTAAAAAGCTCAGCGTTAGTGTGAGTTTGCATGCCTTCGTCTGTTAGCTGCGTTAATGTAACTGCGGGTAACGTTTGACCTTGTTCAATCATGATAAATCCTTAAAGCATTTGATTAATGAGCCTACAGTATAACGCTAATTACCTTCGTGTTAGCAGGTATTTACAAGCCAAGGTTTACTTTTATGGTTTGCATTTGCTGTTGTAACTGGCTATGAATATCGTCAACAAGTAAGCTTGATTCGCTTACTTGGCCTTTCATACTTTGCATTGACTGGCTAAAGTTATCTAGCAAATTACTTTGCTGTTTAGCCAGCTCCATGGCCTCAAATGCCACTTTGTTGGCCTGCTGAGCGTTATCGGCCACGCCCTCTGAGTTTACTTTTAGCTCTTGCGCGTTTTGTGTTTGCGACTGCGCGCCATCTGCTAAGGCCGCAATTTGTGTAGATACTGTGCCCGACTTTTCGCTCAGCAGTGTAAGCTGCTCATTAATATCGCTCAATGAGCCTTGAGTTTGGCGGGCAAGCTGGCGTACTTCATCAGCTACAACAGCAAAGCCTCGGCCATGCTCGCCAGCACGTGCTGATTCAATTGCTGCATTTAACGCTAATAAGTTTGTTTGATCGGCAATATTGCGGATCACTTCAATAATTTGCCCAACGCCTTCAACCCCCGCAAGCAGCTCTTGTAGGTTTTGCATACTTTGCTCAACCCGTGTTTGCGTATCTGAACTGGCACTTAGCATGCTTTGTGCAAAGCCTAAACTTTGCTCCATTGCACTAAAAGTGTGTTGGGCGTTATCAGCCACTTGGGCATTAATATTATTTACCTGCTCGCCAATTTGTTGAATATCAGCAAGCAAATGTTGGTTTTGCTCCACTTGCCCATGACTTGTAGACGCTTTTTGGCTAATAGTTTGCAAATGCTCACTCATTTGCTGCATAAAATCATTTACCACTTTTAGCATTTGGGCACGCTCTTGTGCCTCTTTGCGCTGTCGCTCAATTAATAAATTAAAGTAACTGGCTATTTCGCCAACCTCTGTTTTTGGGTTCTTACTTTCAATGTTTTTCAGCTCGTTACTTTCAATTAAAAAGGCAAACCCGTCTCTGAGTTGCCTTAATGGGTTGAGCACTTGGTTACGCTGCACAATATAAACACCCGCGGCTAGCATCACCAAAGCGCCAATAGCAAAGCAAAATACCCAAAATACGTTTTCTTTAAGCGCCCCTTGTGCGTGTTTTAGTTGCTGCTCTGCATTGATAACGGTTTTAGAGAGCAAGCTAATTTGCTCACGCAATTCATTGGTGCCGGCTTCACGTTGCTGAGCTTGCGCTAAAGTACTGGCTAAATCACGGGGGTAGCGGTTAGGCCAGCTGGTAATTTCAGATTTTATTTCATCGGCCAAATCTTCAGCTTCTTCGTCAAAAAATAAAGCATCTTCGTCAACTTCGCTCATAACACCTAAATTAGGGAGTTGCTCTATTTTGGCTGCTAACGCATTTAAATTAGCAATACTTTGCTGCAAACTTTGTTCAGTATTGCTGTCGTAACTTACGATTAGTTGATAAGTAAATAAGGCAAGGTTGGTCACCTCGTTATAGTAATCAGCGCCAAGTGTGTAATAAGCTTGCGCATCGCTATTTTGATTAGGGGATTTTTTTGCATAACCAATCAGTGACGAGGCTGAGCCGGCCATTTGGCGAATTGCATTATCAAGTAACGCCGTTTCGTTGCCCGATAATTTACCCAGCGCTCTGTACTTACCTTTAATATCAGTATCTAACGTGCTGAGCTGATCATTTAATTGCTCGGCAAGTACCGAGGGGAGTACTGCGAGTTGCTGCGTTTTTACTTGCTCAATTAGGGCTGATGATTGATTTAAGTATTGGCTATCACCTTGTTCTAGATAACTGCCTAAGTCACCGGCTAAATCCACTAAAATCGTGTTTTTTAATTTACTGTATGCGCTGTCTTGTTGCTCAAGCTTAAGTAAAGTTTGGCTTGCCCAAAATAATGTGATGGCTAATAAAATACTTGCCAATGTTAACAGTATGGCTAACAGCCGAGTAAAAGATGATACGCGCATAAATAACAACCCCTATTGTTTAAGCGCGTAGACTATTAACTATTTATGACAATTTTATGTAACTCAGAGAAAACACGTATATTTGCCTCAAATATACGAGTAAAGGCTTAGCGAATACAGCGCCTTTATTAAACCAACCGACTTAATTTATATGCTATTAAAGATAAGAAACGCAGGTTAATTACAAGGTGAGAGTTTCATCACTTGGGTGTGCAAATTAAAATAGGCTTAATACAGCTATCACCATTACTAAAGCGCTGCGTATTAGCTAACGCCAGGCACAAAAAAACCGCGACTCGCGCGGTTTTTATTTTATTGTGTTAATTAAAGGCCAGCACGGTCTTTAATTACAGCAATTAACGGTGAGCCACCGTGGCCATTGCCTTCGGCCCATGCTATATCAGCGCCATCAGACAGTGCGCTTTTTGATAAGTTTTTAACTATGTACTCGCCCGAGTCAACAGCGTTACTAACTACAGCATGGCGAAGTAAATTATTACCATTACATTGAATAGCATCGTAAATATTGCGAATTTTTACACGTGAGCTTTTTAGTTTACTACGTAAACGGTTTTTATCATCAGCTGCGATATATTCACAAATAGATACTGCTAATTGATCATTGGCTTTAGCAGGCACGGTATACATTAACGAACCAGCAGCAACGGCTGTAATAACAATTAGCTTTGACAATTTAAACATGAAACACCCTTTATGGTACTTTTTACCTATGTTGATTGTCTAATATTGTACCAACCTGCTGTAAGTTTCGCAATAATGTTAATCTTTTTTATATAAAGTTACGAATTTATAACTATATTGATTCTTTTCGTCGGGTTTATTTGCCTGTTCGTCGACGCTTTCCCACGTTGCTACCGCTTGGTAATCTGGAAACTGCGTATCCCCTTCAACCTCTAAATCTATAAAGGTTAAATATAAACGATCGGCACTTGGTAAAAACTGCTGATAAATATTACCACCGCCAATTATCATCACCTCTTCTTCGGCTTTAACCAGCTCTAGCGCAGCCTCTGGGGTGCTGACCGTCTCAATACCTTGAGCGCTATACTGGCTATTACGGGTAATAATTATGTTGCGACGCCCAGGTAAAGGACGACCTATCGATTCAAATGTTTTACGCCCCATAACGACAGGTTTGCCTGTTGTTACCTTTTTAAAATGCTGTAGATCGGCGGGTAAATGCCACGGCATTTTATTATCAAGACCAATTACACGGTTGTTTGCCATTGCGGCGATCATTGAAATTATCACATCAAATACCTAGTACTTTATTCTTAAAAAATAAAAAAGGAGCTTATGCTCCTTTTTAAAATATGTTTTTTATTAACGCTCGTAGACGACTTCTACATCGTAGTCGTCTTCATCCCAGTCGTCCCAATCATCATCATCGCCTTTGGTTGCTTTTTGATGATAAGTATCCCACTTGAACTCAACTTCTTCGTCTTCAATCTCAACGAACTTCTCTTTAGGCATGCTATCAAGTAATGCCATAATATCGTGAATTAATGGCTGAGTATTAAGCTTATTGACTGCTGAAATACGGTAAACGTTTTCTTCTTCACCTAGCTCTTGCGCAATTTGCTCACACAAAGCTTGCGCTTCATCTTCTGGCAAGAGGTCTATTTTATTAAACACTAACCAGCGTGGCTTTTCAGCAAGCTTAGGGCTGTATTGGTGTAACTCGTTAATAATGGCAAATGCATTATCAACAGGGTTTGAACCATCAACAGGCATAACATCAATCACGTGTAACAATACACGACAACGCTCTAAATGCTTCAAAAAGCGAATACCTAGGCCTGCACCGTCTGAGGCACCTTCAATTAAACCCGGAATATCGGCTATTACAAACGATTTGTTAGCCTCTGGGCGTACCACCCCTAAATTAGGAATTAGCGTGGTAAACGGGTAATCAGCTACTTTTGGCTTTGCTGCCGATACACTGCGAATAAACGTTGATTTACCTGCATTTGGCAACCCTAATAGGCCTACATCGGCAAGTAGCATAAGCTCTAATTTAAGGTTACGAACTTCACCTGGAGTACCTAACGTTTTTTGACGTGGGGCACGGTTAGTACTTGATTTAAAACGTGCATTCCCCAAGCCATGGAAACCACCTTTTGCAACCACAATTTTTTGACCATGCTGCGTTAAATCGCCTAACGCCTCTTGAGTGTCAACGTCGGTAATACGTGTACCCACAGGTACTTTTACTACCAAGTCTTCGCCCTTTTTACCTGTACAGTTACGGCTTTGACCATTAGTACCACGCTCTGCACGGTGAAAACGCTCAAACTGGTAATCAATTAGGGTATTTAAGTTTTCATCAGCTTGTAGATAAACACTACCACCGTCTCCACCGTCACCGCCGTCTGGGCCACCGTCTGGTACATATTTTTCTCGACGGAAAGACACGACACCGCTGCCGCCGTCACCAGCTTCTGCGCGAATTTCTACTTCATCTACAAACTTCATGATTACTCACTTTAGGGATTGGCTTTAATTTAACTATTATATACCCAAGCCAACGTAAATGCAGGCTTGGGTATATATTTGACGTTTCTGAAAACAAAAAACCCCGCAAAGGCGGGGTTTTTTACTACCTTACTGATTACTCAGCTACGATAGTTACGTATTTACGGTTTAAAGGACCTTTTTGTTCAAATTGAACTTTACCATCTGCTTTTGCGAAGATAGTGTGGTCTTTACCGATACCTACGTTTGCGCCAGCGTGGAAACGAGTACCACGTTGACGAACAATGATGCTACCCGCTAGAACTGATTCGCCACCAAAACGCTTAACACCTAGGCGTTTGCTTTCTGAATCGCGACCGTTACGAGTACTACCAGCTGCTTTTTTATGTGCCATTTCTAAGTACCTCTAATTAAGCGCTAATGCCAGTGATTTTAACTTCAGTGAACCATTGACGATGGCCCATTTGCTTACGAGAATGCTTACGGCGTCTAAATTTAACAACCTTAATCTTCTCACCGCGACCATGTGAAACAACCTCAGCTGTTACTTTACCACCGTTTACGAACGGTACACCGATCTCGATTTTCTCACCATCAGCAACTAAAAGTACTGAATCAAATTCAACTGCTGCACCAGTTTCAACGTCTAATTTTTCAAGACGAATCGTTTGACCTTCAGTCACACGATGCTGTTTACCACCACTTTGGAAAACCGCGTACATAATTAACTCCGTCTGTGCGCCCTCAAATCGACGCAACTAAAATATTCTTCGATAGGGCGCGAAGTTTACGCTAATGCATAAAAACTAGCAAGCCTATTTTGTAATTAAAATGAATAAAAAGTAGCTGCATTGAGAGCAATTCAATATTTCCCCCATTTTATATTAAATTGCCCTGTTGCCAAGCGCTTTTTAGTGCAAAGACAAAATAAATTTACGTGTCGCTATGCCTACTCCAGAACCCATTGACTGCGCAATAAATAGTCGCGCTTTGAGTGTGAAATATACAATTAAATACCCTAATTAAGCGCTAATTAAGGTTTTTAACTCGGTTTTTTTAATGAATCGTCACAAAATATCGAGCTAGTGCTTTTTTTGTTGTACAATCGGCGCCGTTCACACATAAAAATTGGCTCGGAGATCAATGGATATAAAAGCTATCCAGGCGTTAATCGAAAGCGATATGAATGACGTCAATCAACTTATACACGCGCAAATGCGCTCAGATGTGGCGTTAGTCAATCAACTTGGTTTGTACATCGTTAACAGCGGCGGCAAACGCGTACGCCCGATGCTGGCAATATTGGCAGCAAGAGCTTTGGGTTACCAAGGTAAAGATCACATTACTTTGGCAACGATTGTTGAATTTATTCATACTGCAACACTATTACATGATGATGTTGTTGATGAATCTAACCTGCGCCGTGGTACACCGACTGCAAATGCCGAATTTGGTAATGCTGCCAGCGTGCTGGTTGGGGATTTTATTTACACCCGCTCGTTTCAACTTATGGTGGGGCTGGGCAAAATGCAAATTATGCAAGTGCTTGCTGATGCCACCAACGTGATTGCTGAGGGTGAAGTATTGCAACTTATGAATTGCAACGACCCTAATACCACCGAAGCAAGTTACATGCAGGTTATTTACTCTAAAACGGCTAAATTATTTGAAGCCGCTACAGGGCTTGCAGCTATTATTACCGAGCAAGATAACAGTGTGTTAGATGCGCTTAATTTATATGGTATGCATTTAGGTACTGCTTTTCAGTTAGTTGATGACGTACTTGATTACAACGCAGACGCTGACCAATTAGGTAAAAATATTGGTGATGATTTAGCAGAAGGTAAGCCAACCTTGCCGCTAATATATGCGATGAAGCACGGCAGTGATCAGCAAAGAGCCCTTATTCGTGATGCCATTGAGCATTGCAATGGTATGGATAACCTTGAGGCTATTTTAACGGCACTTAAACAAACCAACGCACTTGAATTTACAATGCAAAAGGCGCAGCAAGAAGCAGACAAGGCCATTGCCTGTTTAGACTTTTTAGCAGAGTCGCAGTACAAGCAAGCGTTAATCAGCTTAGCGCGTATAGCTGTAGAGCGAGATCACTAACTTTGCAGCCTCCCTTAATCAGTATTTAAGGGCCATAATTTTCGAGCAATAAAAAAGCCTGCATAAGCAGGCTTTTTTGTGCATAACTTGGCTATTACGCCATGAAATCAACACCTTCTTTGATGTCTTTTTTCAGAGTTTCAAGCATGTCGTTTTTAGCTTTTTCTTCAAATGCGCTTAGCTCGCCGTAAGAAAGAATTTCTTCTACGCCGTTTGTGCCTAAACGTACTGGGTGAGCAAAGTACTCTGCATCGCCATTTTCAACAGCAACGTATGCGTAATCTACTACGTCTTCACCTTGTAGGCCTTTAACTAAAGACATACAAAAACGTGCTGCAGCAGCACCCATAGATAATGTAGCTGAACCACCGCCCGCTTTAGCATTTACTACTTCAGTACCTGCATTTTGGATACGTGGAGTAAGTGTAGCTACTTCTTCTTCAGTGAAGCTTACGCCTTCAACTTGAGAAAGTAGAGGTAGAATGGTTGTGCCAGAGTGGCCACCAATTACTGGTACTTTAACGGTTGCTACGTCTACGCCTTTAAGCTCAGCAACAAATGCTTCTGAACGAATTACGTCAAGCGTAGTGATACCAAATACGCGCTTAGCGTCGTAAGTACCTGCTTTTTTGAATACTTCAGCAACAATTGGCACAGTGCCGTTTACTGGGTTAGTGATAACACCCACTAACGCTTTAGGACAGCTAGCTACAATGCCTTCTGCTAATGTTTTGATGATACCTGCGTTTACGTTAAATAAATCCGCACGATCCATACCTGGTTTACGTGGCATACCCGCTGGGATAAGTACGATATCACACCCTTCAAGCGCTTTATTTAAATCGTCTGCGCCAAAACCTGCCACTTTAACATCTGTAGGGATGTGAGATAGGTCAACCGCAACACCTGGTACAACTGGTGCAACATCGTAAAGTGATAATTCAGAACCAGCTGGTAAGCCTGTTTTTAATAATAAAGACAACGCTTGACCGATACCGCCTGCAGCACCTAATACAGCAACTTTCATTGGAATTCTCCGTAATTTGAGGTAGGAAATATTTGTGGCTCTTAAGATAATGAAATTAGCGACTAAAAACAAATTTATCCTGCTTATTTCAGGTATATTTTCGACCATAGTTGTAAACTTTGTTGGTTTATCGCAGCAAACTGGCAAGTTAACTAAACAACTGCTGCATAATTATTCATTTTTGTGTAGAATTTGCATTATAAATAACAAAAATGAATAAAGACTATGCAACCACAAGACAAACAAGAAGCGCTGGTAAAAGCGTTTAAAGCACTTTTAAAAGAAGAGAACTTTGGCTCGCAAGGCGAAATAGTCGAAGCATTAAAAGAGCAAGGCTTTGACAATATAAGCCAAAGTAAAGTGTCACGCATGCTTAGCAAGTTTGGCGCTGTGCGTACTCGTAATGCTAAACAAGAAATGGTTTATTGCCTACCCGCAGAAATGGGCGTACCGACTGCTAAAAGCCCACTACGTCAGCTTGTTATTGATATTATGCATAACGAAATGATGATTATTATAACCACCAGCCCAGGCGCTGCGCAGTTAATTGCCCGCTTATTAGACTCACTAGGCAAAGCGGATGGTGTATTGGGCACAATTGCCGGAGATGACACTATTTTTATTGCACCAGCAAAAATATCTGAAATAGACATTACACTAGAGCGCGTACGCATTTTATTTGATACGGTTTAAAGCTGTTTTAAAAAACTAACTGACGGCGCAAAAAACGCTGAGCCCATATCGGCTTGAGTAAAATCAAGCCAGTGGTCGTAACACTCCCCTTTTCCTATGCGGCTGTTAAGTACCTTTTCAAACGCACTTCCCGATGCAGAGCATGTAATACTTAGCATGCCTTGCTCGTAAACATCGCCATACGGCATGCTTTGGTTAAGCAGTATTGCTTGGCCGCTTTCATCTTTTAGCTCACTTCTAGTCGCGTGGCTCGTATCTACCTTAGGCTCAATTAAGGTGTTATCTAAACGTGTACGCCCCATAATATGCTCTTGCTCGCTTAGTGATAAATGCTGCCATACGCTCAGGTCATGCTTATAACGCTGTACATGAATATAGCTGCCTTGGTGTTCAAAGCTGTCGGGGTTATTAACCAGTGCCGTGATTCGTTTTTGGCGTCCATGTGGGGTGTCGCCTGCATAAATAAAGCCGTTAAAGTCTCGCCCATCTAAAAACCTAAAATTGCGAATTTGTTCAACCAGCTCTACATCGGGCGAAAACAACTTTAATATTTGCAATGCAAAAAGGTGATTAACATCTTCTCGGTCTGAGCGAATTTGTATGAATAAATCACATGGCTGTACGCGCATAACAAAATCACTGTGATTTATATTAGGAAAGCTTTGCAGCTCGCTTGGGATATATTCAGGTAGTATATGCGGCCAATATTGCGCGCCTATAGCCACCATGCAAGAGAGCATGGCTTCGGAAAACTGATCACTAAACTCTTCTTCAATTGCGCTTACGCGCTTAAGCTTTGCGCGCAATGACTCGTCTTGACCATCAAATACATTAAAAAATAAATGCAAACCGTGTAAGTTTGCTTCAGCACAAATCCCAGATTGCGCTTGCGCCATTGTTATTCCTTAGCTTTATAAAACACAGCGAATAACACATTTGTTATGATTCGAAAAAATTCACCGTGTGAGGTTTTATTTTTATTATAACCTGCTCATTTATTTCAAATGACTGGCCATATTGTGCGGCAACTTCAATCTCTTGCTCTGCAATTACAACAGTGTAAACATAAGCCGAGCCTATAAACCGACGGCTTAAAATGCTCACACCTTGAGGGTTATCGGCCTGCGTATTTTGCGCAAGCTCAATATGGTGCGGGCGAATATACACCACCCCTTTTATTGCACTGTGCGTATGCTCATGCTGCGATTGCACGACACCAAAAGGCGTTGTGTATTCAGTTGCCGTTAACACTTCTGCGCCTAAGTATATGCCCTGACCCAGAAACTCTGCAACCTCCTTTGTCTTTGGCATGGCAAAAAGCTGCTCTGGTGTACCTTGTTGGGCTATTTTTCCTTGGTGCATAATGGCTAGCGTGTCTGAAAACGCAAAGGCTTCTTCTTTTGAGTGGCTAACAAATACCGCAGAAACCTGCTGCGCTTTAATAATGCGCCTAATATCAGCAATTAACTCAAAGCGTACTTGTGTATCTATGTTCGAAAAAGGCTCATCAAGAAGCAATAAACTTGGCTTATAAGCCAAAGCCCGCGCAATAGCCACGCGTTGCTGCTGGCCGCCCGAGAGCTGATGAGGGTAGCGTTTTGCACACCCTGTTAAATGCACTAGCTCTAGCATTTCCTCTACCCGTTGCTGTTTTTGAACTTTGCTTATTTTACCCAGCCCAAACGCAATATTATCGGCCACACTGAGGTGCGGAAACAAGGCATAATCTTGAAACATCATCCCTATATTACGATGCTCTGGTGATACAAATGTATGCTTATCGCTTACACATTTGCCATCTATAAATACGCTACCTTCATTTATTTCAATAAGGCCAGCAATTGCTTTTAAGGTGGTTGTTTTACCGCAGCCGCTGGCCCCGAGCAAACACACAATTTCGTCTTGACCCACCGTTAAATCTAAATTGTGTAGCACGTGCGTGCCACTGTAGTGATAACCCACACCTTGTAAATTTAAACGGCTCATTTAACTGCGTTGCTCCATAGAACGATTAATAAAATACAAGGGGATCAACCCAACCAAAACAATAAATAAAGCGGAAATAGAAGCAAGCTCAAGCTGCTCATCGCTCACATATTGAAATACATGTGTGGCTAAACTTTCAAAGTCAAAAGGCCTTAATAGCAATGCGGCTGGCAGCTCTTTCATACACTCAATAAATACAAGCAATGCAGCTGTTAAAAGACCCCGACGTAATAAAGGAAGGTGCACTAAGCGCAGTGTTTGCCCTTGGCTTTTACCCATAGATTGGCTAGCCATATCCAGTGATGGACTAATACGTACAAAGCTCGATTCTATAGCACCGTGCGCAATGGCATAAAAGCGCACTAAGTAAGCCAGTATAATAGTGATAATGCTGCCGGTTAGTAATAAACCTATATCTAGGTTGTAGCTCTCAAGGGCTGCATTTATTGAGTTTTCTAATGCGCTAAGCGGTAATAACACAGCAATAGCCAGTACCGTACCTGGCAGTGCATAGCCGGTGCTCGCTAAGCGACCAGGTATTAAAGAATAGCCTTGCTTTGCCACACGCTGATAAAAAACGATTAGTGTAGCGAGTATTATGCTGGCTACGCTTACAATAATAGCTACTTTTAAACTTTGCCACGCGTAACTAAAAAATGCCGTGTTCCACGCTTTATCAAAGTAAGTTATTGCATAATTTAGCAATACCAACATAGGTATAATAAAAGCAATGAGCAAAATAACACTGCAAAATGACGTAGCCAGCCATGCATGTTTACCTTTAAGTTTGTATAACGACTCGCTATTAACACCTGATTGGCGCTCAAACACGGCTTGGTTACGCCGACTAAAGCGCTCCGCCATTAAAGCTAAAAACAGCAGTAACAGCATAACGCCCGATATTTTCGCTGCAGCCGTGAGTGAGTAATAACCAAACCATGTATCGTACACTGCGGTGGTTAAAGTGCTCACTGCAAAGTAACTTACCGTTGCATAGTCGGCCATGGTTTCCATGCTTATGAGCGCAAGGGCTGCCACAATTGAGCCACGAGAAAGCACTATACTTACCTTAAAAAAGCTTTGCCAAGGCGATAAACCCATTAATTGACTAGCTTGCACTAACTTAAATGACTGCTCTCGCAGTGCGGTTTTAAAAATTAAAAATAAATACGGATACAGCACAAGTGCAATCATCACCATAGCGCCGGGCAAAGTGCGAATATCAAAAAACCAATAATCCGTTGGCGAGTGCCAATCAAACCACTCTCTTAGGGCTATTTGCACAGGGCCTGCGTAATCTAGCAAATCGGTATACACATAGGCTATTAAATAGGTGGGCATTGCAAGGGGCAGCATAAGCGCCCATTCAAATTGCTTTTTTCCGGGGAAGGAGCAATACGCACTGAGCCAACCAAGCGGAAGCGCAATTGCACAGCTAAGCAGGCATACGCCAAAAATAAGCAGTACGGTATTAGTAATATAATCCCACAGCACGGTATCCCACAGATGAGAAAATACCTCTGAGTCGCCTTGTAAAGATTCATATATCAGAAAAAACAGCGGGGCCGACAATAAAAGCCCTGTCGACCAAGCAAAGAGCTGCCATTTAGACAGCTTAAATATAAAATTCATTAAAGGTCGAACTTCACCTCATCTATTAGCTTAAGGGCTAACGGACGATATTTACTGATCTCATCAAGTGCTAGGCCATCTTCTTTAAAGCTTCCCCAAGAGGCCACTAAACTTGACAGCTCAACGCCTTGCTTAACCGGGTACTCCATATTTACAGAGGCATACATATTTTGTGCTTTGGTTTCGCTCATAAACTCAATAAGCTTAAGGGCATTATCAGGATTTTTTGCATATTTAGTAATGACAGCACCCGAAACATTTATGTGTGAGCCGCGATTTTGCTGATTAGGAAAATTAATATAAACAGACTCAGCCCACGCTTTTTGCTCGTCGTCTTGAAGCATTTTGCCAAGGTAGTAACTATTACCTAAAGCAAGATTACACAAACCTTCTTTTACCGCTTTTACCTGCGCGCGATCGTTCCCTTGTGGCTTACGTGCTAAATTAGCTTTAACACCTTCTAACCATGTTTTAGTTTTTTCCTCGCCGTGATGAGCAATCATCGAAGCAACTAAGCCAAGGTTATAAGGGTGCTTGCCAGAGCGTGTACAAATTTGTCCTTTGTACTGTGGGTTAGCCAAATCTTCGTAGGTGAGTTCAGGTAATGCACCTAGGCGCTCTTTTGATGAATACACATTACGAACCCGCTTAGTTAATGCCACCCACTGCCCGTCGCTATCTCTATACGACGCAGGAATATTGTTTTTAATGCGATCACTTTTAATACTTTGCGTTAAATTTAGATCTTCTAGCTGAATAAGCGCACTAAAGTTAGATGTTAATACTAAATCGGCTTTACTGTGTTTTCCTTCACGCTTAACACGCTCTATTAACCCTTTTTTTGCAAAAACCACATTCGTTTTAATGCCTGTTTGCTTAGTGAAGTCAGTTAAAATAGGTTGAATTAAAAACGGTTGACGAAAAGAGTAAATATTAACAACATCGCTCGCAAACGCAGGCGAAGCGCTAATAATACAAGTAAGTATAGCCAGTGCAGTTCTCATATCAATTTACCTAAATAGTAATTATTTACAGGGGATTTTATCGTGATACGTGAAAATATACACTCTTTACATAAATGTAAATAAGTAATTAATGACCAAAAGGGAAATACCGCGTAAGACATCTCTTACAGAGCTGACAGCTAATGAGTAAAAAAACCTATAACAACCCACTAAAAACAATGTAAGCATCTGTTTTTATTTGATTTGTTATAAATACTCACTTTTTATAAGTAAATCCATAGCCGTTTTAACCTATTTTAGTTGCACCAGCACGCTACAATTACTACATCAACCAAGCAGTGATGCTTATCGAGTAAAAGGAAATGGACTGCTTACTCGAACAACCAATGATTAGGTTACTACGGACAACACGGAAATTAGGACAGGCTCAGGATGAGTATCGCAATGGATTGTTGCACAAAGGAACGTATCAGGACGATACAGCAAGGATAACAACAGCGGATAGTTGTTTAACAGGATGTGATAGGAATTAAATGGACAGGCCCTTGAGGCAACACAATGGAATTGTAAATTAATGGACTGCACTAGGATGTGCCAAAAGGAATAGGTAATAGTTTTTACCACTACAGGATGTACAGGGATTTAAAGGAGATAGGCCCGGATAGCCTAAATTACATAGAACTAAAAAGTAATATCGTAATCACATGGATAAGTAAAAATTGGAGTTGATTAAGTTCAATTGCAGGATGCAAAATTAGAAGATTCCGCAAGCGCGCCTAGAGATAGAGCGCGCTTTTCTTTGCCTAAAATTAAGTTACTGTGGCCTGCCCTTATTTCGCTTACCAAGTAAGTACGCATCACGAAATTTTATAAAGTGCTGTTCAAGTTTTAAGGCGGCATCTTGCTCACCTGCGAGCGCTAACACCATAATGCCTACCTCAGCAGTGCCTAACTGGTATGCGTGAGGTGCAACGCGTAAACGGTAATCTGATAATTTATCAGCTGTGATCGACAACACCGGTAAATTATCTAGATACGGGCTTTTGCGGATCATTTTTTTAGCTTCGCGCCAGGTGCCATCTAAAAATATAAATAATGGCTTTTTGCCAGGCTCAATGTTTACTTCGGTAGTTGCCCTGCCCGGCTCTACATCTTCAGCTGGAAATATCACCATAGGTTGATAATCAGCGTTGTTTAATAAAGCTAATAGCTCAGCGCTTGGCTCTGTTCTGTCCCATCTAAATGCATAGTTGTCAGGGACTATTTCAGCAATTAAACGCCCTGTGTTTGACGGTTTAAAGCTTTCATTATGATACATTAATAAACACACGCCAGCATCGCACTGCGCCTGTTCTACACCCTCACATATACAGTAATGCTTAGCAATTAAACACTGCTCACAGCGAGCCATTTTGCCGCCACGGGCATTAAATTCGCGACGCGATTCGCTAATTTGCTGAGCACGCAAAACTAATACTGAGTTATGTTGGGGATTTTTCAAGAGGGCTATTACCTAAAATTTGTTCGGCGCGTATTGTAGCTAAAATAAAAGGGAATAGATATCAGCTATCAGCTATCAGCTATCAGCTATCAGCTATCAGCTATCAGCTATCAGCTATCAGCTATCAGCTATCAGCTATCAGCTATCAGCTATCAGCTATCAGCTATCAGCTATCAGCTATCAGCTAGAAATTTTGCTCATATTAACTTACGTGTCAAGACGAGCTTGTCTTAAACTGACGGCTGACGGCTGACGGCTATAAAAACAAAAAACCCAAGCCGAGGCCTGGGTTTTTAAACAGTTAACTAAAAGAGTTTACTTCTTCTTTTTAACCGCTTTTTTGTTTGGTAAATCAGTGATTGAACCTTCAAAAATCTCAGCTGCAAGGCCAATAGACTCGTTCAATGTTGGGTGAGCATGAATAGTAAGTGCTAAATCTTCACCGTCTGCGCCCATTTCAACTGCTAAGCCGATTTCGCCAAGCATTTCGCCTGCGTTAATACCCACCATAGCACCACCGATTACACGGCCACTGTCTTTATCAAAGATAAGCTTAGTAGAACCTTCAGTACGAGCAGATGCAATTGCGCGACCTGATGCTGCCCACGGGAATACCGCAGTTTCAATGCTTAAGCCTTGCTCTTTTGCTTCTTTCTCAGTAACACCTACCCAAGCGATTTCTGGGTCAGTGTACGCAATTGAAGGAATACATTTAGGGTCGAAGAAGTGCTTCTGACCAGAGATAACCTCTGCTGCAACATGGCCTTCGTGTACCGCTTTATGCGCAAGCATAGGCTGGCCAACTAAGTCACCAATCGCAAAAATATGGTTTACGTTAGTACGTAATTGCTTATCAACATTAATAAAGCCACGCTCATCTACATTAACACCTGCCTTATCAGCATCAAGCAAGTTACCGTTAGGCGTACGGCCTACTGCAACAAGTACTTTGTCGTAACGTACTGGTTCAGCTGGTGCATTTTTACCTTCAAAAGTAACGTATAAGCCATCATCTTTCGCTTCAACGCCAACAACTTTAGTTGAAAGCATAACATTGAATTTTTTGCTTACGTATTTTTGGTAAATCTTGATGATATCTTTATCCGCAGCCGGAACTAACTGATCTGCAAATTCAACTACATCAATGTCAGAACCCAATGCGCGGTAAACAGTACCCATTTCAAGACCGATAATACCACCGCCTAAAACAAGTAGCTTCTCTGGAATGTCTTTAAGCTCTAATGCGCCCGTTGAATCAATTACACGGTCATCTTCTGGGATGAACGGTAAGCTTACAGGTTTAGAACCCGCAGCAATGATTGCGTTATCAAATGTAATAGTTGTAGTGCCGTCAGCACCTTCAACGTCTAAAGTGTTGCTGCCAGTGAATTTACCGTAACCTGGTACAACTTTAACTTTACGCATCTTAGCCATGCCGTCTAAGCCACCTGTAAGCTGGCCAACAACCGACTCTTTCCAAGAGCGAATTTTGTCTAAATCAATTTGCGGAGCGCCAAAAGTAACACCGTGAGATGACATTTCTGCAGCGTCATCAATCACTTTAGCCACGTGTAAAAGTGCTTTTGAAGGAATACAACCAACATTAAGACATACGCCGCCTAATGTTTCACGCGATTCTACTAATGTAACTTCTAAGCCCAAGTCAGCAGCACGGAAAGCCGCAGAGTAACCACCAGGACCACCGCCTAGTACAACAACTTGAGTTTTTAATTCGTTGCTCATGCTATTACCTTAATTGTTTGAACGGGACACTGCCCTAAAATTTAACTGCCATGTTTCTGCATGGGCAGAAAATCAGAGCAATTCACAAATAGTGCAAAGATTGTATCATTGCATATAGTAAAAATCCCAGCTAAAAACAACTGGCTGGGATTTGATTTTGTTTTTTTGCAAACATCAATTGAATTAAATTAGCGAGCAATTATCGCGACAGCAAAATAGCGCTATAACAAGGTAGAAATTACGCTGTATAGTTTTTCCTATATAAGTAATTTCTGAAGCAGTTAAAGTGCTATTTAAATCGCTAGAATGATCGCCTTTTTAATAAAATTGGTGTCACATCACTAATTGACGTATGTCGCTCATGTAGCTAGCAAGCGTTGCGGTAAAGCGCGCAGCTAGAGCACCGTCAATCACACGGTGATCGTACGACATAGAAAGCGGAACCATTAATTTTGGTTCAAAGTCTTTACCATTCCACTTAGGTTTCATTTCAGATTTAGATACACCTAAAATAGCCACCTCTGGTGCATTAACAATCGGCGTAAATGCCGTACCGCCAATACCGCCTAAGCTTGAAATAGTAAAACAGCCGCCTTGCATATCAGATGACGTTAACTTACCTTCACGCGCCTTTTTAGAAATATCCATCAGCTCGCGAGATAATTCAATAATGCCTTTTTTGTCCACATCTTTAAATACAGGAACAACTAAGCCATTTGGCGTATCTACTGCCACACCAATATTGATGTACTTTTTAAGGATAAGGCTTTCACCGTCTTCAGACAATGACGAGTTAAACGTTGGGAACTCAGCAAGTACTTTCGCTACCGCTTTCATCACAAACACAAGTGGTGTGATTTTAACGCCGAGCTTTTTCTTCTCGCTTAACACGTTTTGTTCTTTACGGAACACTTCAAGGCTTGTGATATCAGCTTCGTCAAACTGTGTAACATGTGGGATTTGCACCCAGTTACGGTGTAGGTTTTTACCCGACAGCTTTTGAATACGCGATAGTTTTTTCTCTTCAATTTCGCCAAATTTAGCAAAATCTACTTTCGGCCACGGAATTAAGCCAAGCTCACCACCGCCCGCATTGCCTTTACCAGCTGGTAATTGGCCTGATTCAACTTGCTTAACTAGGTTTTTAACATAGTTTTGCACGTCTTCTTTTACTACGCGGTTTTTACGCCCAGAACCTTTAACGTTTGCTAAGTTAATACCAAACTCACGCGCTAAACGACGAACAACTGGCGATGCATGGGCATACGCGCTGTTGTTTTCAAAGCTTTCGTTGCTTGCTTTAGCCGCAGGTGCTGCTTGAGCTGGCGCAGACTCGGTTTTTGCTGGTGCAGCCGCTGGCTTTTGCTCAGCCGGGGCTGCTGCTTTTGCTGGCGCACTGCCTGCAACTTCAAAAACAAACACAAGTGAGCCAGTTTTGACTTTATCGCCAGCGGCCACTTTAATTTCTTTAACGGTACCAGCAAACGGGGCTGGTACTTCCATTGCCGCTTTGTCGCCTTCAACGTTTAAGATAGATTGCTCTTCTTCAACCGTATCGCCAACAGCAACCATGATTTCAGTTACTTCAACTTCATCATCGCCAATATCAGGCACGTTTACTTCTTTTGTGCTAGGCTCGGCGCTTTGAGTAGTCTCTGCTGGCGCAGATTCTTGCTTTGGCGCATCTGATGCAGGTGCACTTGAGCCAGCAACTTCAAAAACAAACACTAAAGAGCCTGTTTTTACTTTGTCGCCTTCGGCTACTTTAATTTCTTTTACAATACCGGCAAAAGGAGCTGGTACTTCCATAGATGCTTTATCGCCTTCAACACTTAAAATTGACTGCTCTTCATCTACGCTGTCACCAACAGCGACCATGATTTCTGTTACTTCAACTTCGTCGTCACCAATATCTGGTACGGTTACTTCTTTAGTTGAAGAACCTGAAGCTTCTGCAGGTGCAGATGCCTCAGTTTTAGCTGGCGCTTCTGGCTCACTTTGTGAACCTGACTCTTCGCCTTCAAAAATCATGATTAACGACCCTGTTGTTACCGTGTCGCCTTCGCTTACTTTAATTTCTTTGACTGTACCTGCTTGCGCAGCAGGTACTTCCATTGATGCTTTATCGCCTTCAACGGTTAGTAGCGATTGATCAACATCTACTTTGTCGCCAACGCTTACTAAGATTTCGGTTACTTCTACGTCATCGCCACCGATATCTGGTACATTAATTTCAATACTCATTGCAAACCTCTTATGCGTACAGTGGATTTAGTTTGTTTGTGTCAATGTCGAACTTTTTAATTGCTTCAACAACCACTGACTTTTCAACATCACCACGTTTAGCAAGTTCAGATAACGTAGCAACAACCACGTAGCTTGCATTAACTTCAAAGTGACGACGTAAGTTTTCACGGCTATCAGAGCGTCCGTAACCATCTGTACCAAGCACTTTATAGTTGCTGCTTGGAATAAATGAACGCGCTTGCTCTGCGTAGTTTTTCATGTAGTCGGTTGCAGCAACAGTCACTGAATCGTTTAATACGCTAGTGATGTATGGCGTTTTTTGCTCGCTTTCTGGGTTAAGCATGTTGAAACGCTCAACGTCTTGACCGTCACGGGTAAGCTCATTGAATGATGTTACTGAATAAACATCAGAAGCAATACCGTACTCTTCGCTTAAAATGGCTGCAGCTTTGCGCACTTCAGTCATAATAGTACCTGAGCTTAATAGCTGTACGTTGGCTTTTTTACCTTCGTAGCTTTCAAGCTTGTAAATACCTTTACGAATACCTTCTTCAGCGCCTTCTGGCATTGCTGGTTGATGGTAGTTTTCGTTCATAAGCGTTAGGTAGTAGTAAATGTTTTCTTGGTTTTCACCGTACATACGACGAATACCATCTTGAATAATTACCGCTACTTCAAATGCGTACGTTGGGTCGTAAGAAATACAGTTAGGAACCGTATTTGCAAGAATATGGCTGTGACCATCTTCGTGCTGTAGACCTTCACCATTTAGCGTAGTTCGACCTGCTGTTGCACCTAATAAGAAACCACGTGCTTGCTGGTCACCCGCCATCCATGCCATGTCGCCAACACGTTGGAAACCAAACATAGAGTAGTAAATGTAGAATGGGATCATAGGTAAATCGTTAGTGCTGTAAGATGTTGCAGCAGCTACCCATGACGACATTGCACCTAGCTCGTTAATACCCTCTTGTAGCACTTGGCCTGATGTAGCTTCTTTGTAGTAAGAAACAATATCGCGGTCTTGAGGGGTGTAGTTTTGGCCATGTGGATTGTAAATACCGATTTGACGGAATAAACCTTCCATACCAAATGTACGCGCTTCATCAGCAATAATTGGCACAATGTTTTTGCCAATGCCTTTGTCTTTTAGTAACACGTTAAGTGCACGTACAAAGCCCATTGTGGTAGAAATATCACGTTTTTGCTCTTCAAGTAGCGGCTTAAATGCGTCTACTTCTGGCAGTTTTAGCTCTTCAGTAAACTTAGGAATACGTGTAGGTGTGTAACCTTTAAGTGCATCACGGCGTGCGTGTAAGTACTTATATTCTTCTGAGCCTTCTTCAAGCGTTAAGTACGGAAGATCTTTAATTTGCTCTTCTGATACTAAATCTTGTAGGCCTAAACGGTCACGTAAGTGTTCAACATGGCTCATGTCCATTTTTTTCACTTGGTGCGCAATGTTTTTACCTTCAGCCGCTTCACCCATGCCGTAACCTTTTACAGTTTTAGCAAGAATTACGGTAGGACGGTCGTTGGTTTGCTCAGCTTTTTTAAATGCAGCATAAAGTTTTGATGGTTCATGACCACCACGCTTAAGCGCAAAAATTTCGTCATCAGTCATATCTGCAACAAGTGCAGCTGTTTCTGGATAACGGCCAAAGAAATGCTCACGTACGTACGCGCCATCTTTGGCTTTATATGTTTGGTAATCACCATCAATTGTTTCGTTCATCAATTGTAGTAATTTACCTGATGTATCTTTAGCTAGCAGAATATCCCATCCGCTGCCCCATACAACTTTAATTACGTTCCAACCAGCGCCTTTAAATAGGCCTTCTAGTTCTTGAATAATTTTACCGTTACCCATTACTGGGCCATCTAAACGCTGTAAGTTACAGTTAATTAAGTAACATAGGTTGTCTAGCTTTTCACGTGCAGCAAAAGAGATTGCGCCGCGTGATTCTGGCTCATCCATTTCACCGTCACCTAAAAACGCGTATACACGTTGGTTTTTAGTGTCTTTTAAGCCACGGCCGTCTAGGTATTTTAAAAAGCGTGCTTGGTAAATAGACGCAATTGGACCTAAGCCCATTGATACCGTTGGGAACTGCCAAAATTCAGGCATTAATTTAGGATGCGGGTATGACGGTAAACCTTTGCCATCTACTTCTTGACGGAAGTTATCAAGCTGCTCAGCCGTAAGACGACCTTCAACAAATGCACGCGCATAAATACCCGGAGAAATATGACCTTGGTAGTAAACTAAGTCACCGCCGTCTACCTCATTTGGCGCTTTGAAAAAGTGGTTAAAACACACTTCATAAAACGCAGCTGATGATTGGTAAGACGCCATATGGCCGCCTAAGTCGAGATCTTTTTTCGATGCACGTAATACAATCATGATTGCATTCCAACGAATAATCGAACGAATACGACGCTCAAGGTTTACATCCCCTGGGTACGCCGGTTCTTGATCTACTGGAATAGTATTAACGTAGTTAGTTGTTGTGCCAGTTGGCATATCAACGCCGTCTAAACGGGCTTGCTCTAACACTTGCTCAAGTAAATATTGAGCTCGTTCAACACCTTCTTCGCGCACAACTGATTCAAGAGCTTGTAACCACTCTTGTGTTTCTAGCGCGTCTACGTCAATTTTATTGACTTCAGACATATGGAGGTTTCCTTATGTTTAAAATACGAATGTTGTTAATTTAATACCACGTATACCTAAGTTAGTGTGTTCTAAGTACAGCGTATTAGCTTAATTTTGTTTTGTGCGTCTTAAACTACGTTCAATTCGCGAATGCTCTTTACCCGCTTCAAGTAATGCTTCTTCAATAAAGGCTAAATGGGCATTACTTGCTAAACGGGCTTGTTCTGGATTGCCCTCAATTACGGCATCCATTAATAAGCGCCTGTGCTGGGCTAATTGATTGCTAATATCTGGTTTTTTTAATAAAACCGTTAAGTTTTGCAATACATTTTGCTCCAGTAGCGCTTGCATGCCTCGCACTAAGTGAAGTAAAACCACGTTGTGTGAGGCTTCGGCTACACTAAAGTGAAACGCATTAATTGCTTTGGCTTTTAATTGTAAATCGTTATTAACTTGAGCAATTTTATCAAAGCTTTGTTTAACCTTGGTAAAATCGGTGCTGGTACCACGAAGCGCCGCATAATATGCAGCAATTCCTTCAAGTGCATGACGAAATTCAAGTAAATCGAACTGTGATTCAGGATGCTTACTGATCAAATCAAACAGCGGATCAGTGAGTCCTTCTTCAAGCTGATTTTTTACAAACGTGCCACCGCCTTGCCTGCGAGTGACCAATCCTTTTGCTTCTAGCTTTTGGATAGCTTCACGCAGTGAGGGGCGAGACACCTCAAACTGTTTTGCTAGTTCGCGCTCTGGCGGCAGTTTTTCACCTGGCGCTAATGAGCCCTCAAGAATCATATTCTCAAGTTGCTGTAAAATAACATCAGATAACTTTGCTGCTTTAATCTTTAAAGACATTAATCAACGTCCACGTTGCATAAATACTAAAAAGCCTAATTTTTAAGGCCTAGAGCTTGACGATTTACCCAAAAGGTAAATTGGTCATACCAAAAATTTTCAATAAGGTATCAAAAAGGCAAATAACTGTCAATTTACGGGTTATTTGAGCAATTAGAGTAGCGTAACGCATTTTGAACGAAGTTCAAACAATGCACAATTGAGGTTGTTTTATTCAAACGTTAACAAGATGAAAAAAGTGGTCTGACCAGAGCGAATTAGAATATTCGCTCTAGTTGAATTTATTGAAGAAATTAATTTTTGAATCAAAGAAGGTCGTAGCTGCGGGTTTACCCCGCGACTAACACCCTCACCCCGAGACTCACCCTAAGCGCGGCGTACATTGCGCGATGTAAAATCGCGACTACGATAAACCGCCAAATAAAGTAAGCAGTGCAATCAGTACTAAATAAAAAAGCACGTTGCGTTTAACTAATTTAATCATACAAGTGGCTTCAATAGCACATCCGTAATAACGCTGTTCTACTTGTTCAGCCGCAAGCGCTGTACACGTAACTACTTTGCGGTTTGGTGTTTTAAAATCCAATACATAATGTAGCCAGCAGCTTGTACCTTTATTAAAGTTACCAATGACTAAATAGCCAAAGCTTGCAACACGTGCTGGCAGCCAATCTAGCCAAAATAATAATTTATGCAGCAGCGTAAAACGATTTGCAAACACCACTTTATGGTTTTCTTTAACTAAATCGGCCAACGTACGCACTATTGCATACAACACGGCACCTGGGGCGCCAAGCATTACAAACCAAAAAATAACGGCGCAATAAAATCTAAAATTAATCCACGCTAAGGTTTGCCCAAATGTTTCTCCGCCCTCTTCATCCTCTAGGTGTTTTTGCCCCATTTGTAGTGCGTATAATGAGGCCGCGGTTTTATCATCCCGCGTTAGTGCATTTAAATACGACTTATATAAAGCTCGGTGCTTAGCACAACCAAAACAAACCAATAAAACCGCAACATTTATAGCTAACTGCCACAGTACAAAGTCAGAGAGTACATATATAAGCGCAATAGCCACTACCGGCAAAACTAACCAAATTAAAAAGCCAATTGCCGTGCCAAACAATCCGTTTTCACTAAGTAATCTACCCGAGCGGTTTAAATAACCATTAACGTAATGGCTTATTTGCCAATACTGTGATCGCGCACCTAAACGCTCAAGTATTAGTGCAATAATTATAGAAACTAAAATCATGATAGCGACTCACTTAATTTGCTTGTTCTAGCCTGCTTATATAAGCAGGCCAATTAAAACTTTCCCCAGGGTCGGTTTTTCGCCCAGGTGCTATATCGCAATGCCCTACAACTCGCTTAGTGGTGATAAGCGGGTAACGGGTCATAATTGCCTTTGTTAGGTTATGTAAGCTGGTGTACTGCGCCTGAGTGTAAGGTGTGGTATCTGTACCCTCAAGCTCAATACCTATACTAAAGTTATTACATGCGCTTTGCCCTTCATATTCAGATTGCCCGGCATGCCACGCGCGTTTATTAAATGGCACATATTGAATAATCTCGCCAGTACGTTTTATAAAGCAGTGCGCTGACACTCTAAGCCCATTTAAATCACAAAAACTGGGGTGCGCATTACAGTCAATCTCACCCATAAACAGTGCATCAACATATTCGGTGCCAAATTGCCCAGCCGGCAAGGAAATATTATGAATTACCAACAGCGAAATATCGGTATTTTCAGGGCGCTCATCAAAATGCGTACACGGCCGCTGTGTTATATTAGCGACAACTCCGCTTGAATCTATCTGCATTATTTTAATACCACGGTATACATAAACTTGATGCTAAAGGATTTATATAAAGAATGATAGCCATTGCCGCTAGCTAACATTCAGCTGGTAGCATTACTTTTAGCAGCCACGCTATATATGTAGGTGTAATAAACCCCGCTCATTTAAAAGCGCTTCTATTAGTTATTTAAACATAGTAAAATTTGCTTAATTTATTAACACTTATGAGCCTTCATATGTCAATTTCGCACACGCTTATTACTCAACTTGTCACCCTCGCCTTAGATGAAGATCTAAATTATCAATCAGCACAAGACGGCGACATTACCGCGCAGCTTATTCCACAAAACGAGCACGCAAATGCTAAAGTAATTACCCGCGAAGACTGCGTTTTTTGCGGTAAAGACATCATTATAGAAGTGTTTAAGCAAGTAGATCCAAGCGTTGAAGTAAACGTATTAGTAAATGATGGCGATTTTGTGCCAGCAAATAGCACCTTATTTACAGCTAAGGGCTCTGCCCGTGCTATTTTAACTGCAGAGCGTACCGCGCTTAATTTTGTACAAACGCTTTCGGGTACCGCAACCACAACTGCAAATTATGTAAAAGAGCTTAGCGGCACCACAACCCAGCTGCTCGATACCCGTAAAACAATGCCAGGACTCAGGCTACTTCAAAAATACGCTGTTAAATGCGGCGGCGGTGCAAATCACCGTATAGGCTTATTTGATGCGTTTTTAATTAAAGAAAACCACATAGCAGCGTGTGGCGGAATTGATAAAGCAGTCGCACAAGCCAAGCAAAACCATCCTACAAAACCCGTAGAAGTAGAGGTTGAGTCGTTAAATGAACTTGAGCAAGCCATTAATGCAGGCGCCGACATAATCATGCTCGACAATTTTAGCGTTGAACAAATTCAGCAAGCTGTGGTCACTACTAATAAGCGCGCTAAATTAGAGGTTTCTGGCAATATGACGCTAGAAACGCTTAAAACTTACTCGCAGGCAGGTGTCGACTTTATATCCAGCGGCGCACTTACAAAAAATTTACAATCAATCGATTTATCGATGCGTTTTGTATAAAAGCACGACAACAATTTAGTTTTATTGATGCTAATTAATTGACAAAACGCATGAAAAGACTTTTAATAATCCAAAAGGCTTACTTTGTAACATTTTGTTAAATAAAGTATCCTTTTTAGAAAATTTTGTGTGCTTTAAGCATAAAAAAAGTGTTAGACTAACCCTGTTGTATTACTTCCTTGAAAAATATAGTAATAAGTAACTGCTTTTTGTTTTAATCTTCAAAAAATACCTAAAAGATTAAAGCAAATGGTCAGTATGTTTCCTATATTTAGTCTACTTTGTGTTTAGGTAGCCTACGCAAGTTGCAACATAATGAACTCACATTTAGCTTTTGTGTTTCATACCTAAGGCTAAAAGTACGTGAAAATTTATTTTTAAGTAAATCTGTAAAGTTAATCAGGTAAATTAAGTTTGGCACTTTCGCCACTAACCTGACTATCTTACAAAACATTATCCTTTAGGAGAGGAAACATGAAAACAATGACTCAAAAACAACAGGGTTTCACCCTAATCGAATTAATGATTGTTGTAGCAATCATCGGTATTCTTGCCGCAGTAGCACTGCCTGCTTATTCAAATTACCAAGCATCTTCAAAGTTGACAGCTGGTTTAGCTGAAATTTCTGCTGGTAAAACTGGTTTTGAAGTAGCTGCGAACGCAGGCGAAACTCCTGATATTGATGATGCAGGGTTACAAGCCACTACTGCTAACTGTAATATAACAGTTACTGGAACCTCTATTGAATGTGAAGTTATTAATGCCCCAACACAAATATCAGGCGCAAAACTAACTTGGACAAGAACATCAACTGGTGGTTGGTCATGTGCCACAACAGGGATCACTGATGCAGCCAACCAAGAGCTAGCCCCGAAAAGCTGCCCTCACTCTTAAAGTTATCATTTCCTAAAAAGCGCCAACTAGGCGCTTTTTTAATATCTAGATTCAGTACCAATGATTGTAAATAAAAGAATCAGTTCAATCCTTATAATTGTGTTTTTATTTAGCACGCTACTACCCTTCATACCTATAGCGTCATACGATTATCATAACCATCAACGAATAATCCAAATTTCCTTTTTGGTAAGTATAAGTCTTCTTACTATCACTGATTTCATCTTGAAAAACAAAGTCGTTAGAAAATCATTATTAGATAAAAAAAGTGGCATCTTGTTATTTATCTTTTGTGGCTTCTTGTCATCATTAATGAGTCAGGAGTCAAGCTTTAGTTTGCTTTATACATTTCATATAAGTTTACTTATTGTATGTATGTACTATGTAAGTACCATAAGTGATAAGAAATCTATTTTATTTATCATTTATGCATTATTAATATCCCACACAAGCTTAGTATTAATTTGTTTGCTCAATATCATTTTTACACTTTCTGAGCAGCAACCACTAAATCCTTACATAATATATTCTGGCTTTATCAATATTCGCTTTTTTAATCAGGTACAGGTCTTTATTCTTCCTTTTTTAATACTACTTCTGAAATTTAAGAATATTCAACGCATCGTATTCATGGTTTTATTTTTAAACCTGTTACTCGTATTTATTGGGCAAGCCCGTGGCGCTTTACTCTCTTTTTTAACCTTTTCGGTGTTAGCACTTATATTAAAAACCTCTTTAAAAAAACAAATACTAACAGGGTTAGCTTGCCTAGTTGTAAGCTATATTAGTTTTTATGTACTGGATTCACTAAATCAAGGAGGTGCTGAAATACTCCGCACAAGCTCATCAGGGCGAATTGACTTGTGGCAGAATACGTTATCCAATTTAACTTGGAAGAACTTACTAATAGGAAATGGTCCCGGGGTATTTGAAATGTCGCTGGGAAGCTCTGCACCCTTTAGCCATCCACATAACTCATTAATTGAAATTTTGAATGAATGGGGTGGAATTGCTCTTATATGTATTGTTGTGTTGGTATTTACAATGCTAAAAAAAGCATTTACACACCTAAAAAAACATAAAAATGATATAGTTACAGAAGCTATTTTTTATTCCTTTACTATAGGTTTAACCTATTCGCTATTCTCTGGTGTGCACGTGATGCCTGTTTCACAGACTTTATTATTTATTATGTGGGGCTTACTAATTGGCAGGGTTTATAAGAAGAAAAGCCAGCCACTTTCTATTAATATGTATGTAAAATTTTTTTTAGCATGTGTATTTATTCTCGGATGGGCATTCTACTTACAAAAAGCAATAGAAATTTATAATAATATAGACCCTGATAAAGGCTATATATACGGCCCACGGTTTTGGTCTGTTGGCCAGCGTTTTTGACAAAACATATTTTCTACCAAGAATCATTAGTTTAAGTTATGCTTATGATGATTATAAATCTTTAACCCGAATAAAACTGAGTACTTCCAATGGCAAAAAAACAAGAAGATAAAAGCCTTGATACCTTTCAATGGGTAGGCGTAAGTGCACGAGGGAAAAAACTTGAAGGGGAGCTAACAGGCTCTAGTGTTGCCCTAGTTAAAGCCCAGCTTAGAAAACAAGGTATCACCCCATCAAAAGTTAAGCGCAAGCCTAAGCCGTTATTTGGCATACAAAGTGTTCAAAAAATTATTCCTAAAGATATTGCGTTAGTTACACGCCAAATTGCCACTATGTTAATGGCAGGTGTACCACTCATTCAAGCCATTGAAATGATTGGCTCTGGCTCAACCAACAAAAGTGTTGGTAAGTTAATGGAAACCATTGGCGATGAGGTAAAAGCAGGTCAACCTCTCTCACAGGCACTTAGAAAACACCCTCGCTATTTTGATGATTTGTATTGTGATTTAGTGGCATCGGGCGAGCAATCGGGTGCGCTTGATAAAATATTTGACCGTGTTGCTTTATATAAAGAGAAATCTGAAGCGCTTAAATCAAAAATTAAAAAAGCGATGTTTTACCCTATTTCAGTATTAGTTATAGCTGGTATTGTTACGTCTATATTGCTTATTTTTGTAGTACCTCAGTTTCAAGATATATTTGCAGGATTTGGCGCACAACTACCTGCCTTTACCTTATTTGTTATTGGTATATCTGAATTTATGCAGGAATATTGGTGGGTGATTTTAATAGCCATTGTTGGCTTTGGCTATGCTTTTAAAGAAGCTAAGCTCAGAAGTTTAAAACTTAGAGATGCAACCGACAGAGCTATATTAAAACTACCTGTAATTGGTATGATTTTAAATAAAGCCGCTGTTGCACGATATGCTCGTACGCTTTCGACCACCTTTGCTGCAGGTGTACCACTTGTTGATGCACTCGACTCAGCTGCTGGTGCATCCGGTAATGCTGTGTATCGCTATGCTATTTTAGATATTAAAGCAGAGGTGAGCTCGGGTAATCAAATGAACTGGGCAATGCGTAACTCTAAAATATTCCCTGATATGGTTATTCAAATGGTAGCCATTGGTGAAGAGTCTGGCTCGTTAGATGGTATGCTAGCCAAAGTAGCAACAATTTACGAACAAGAGGTTGATGATGCAGTTGATGGCTTATCTAGCTTATTAGAGCCGCTTATTATGGCAGTACTGGGTGTGCTTGTAGGTGGCTTAATTGTTGCCATGTACTTGCCAATTTTCCAGTTAGGCTCTGTAATTTAAAAACATAGCTGTAAGCTGTAAGCTGTAAGCTGTAAGCTGTAAGCTGTAAGCTGTAAGCTGTAAGCTGTAAGCTGTAAGCTGTAAGCAAAATTTCAAACGCTAATTAATAGCTTGCAAGATAAAATGAATAGTAAAAACTATTCAACTCAGCGAAATAAAATTGGCCTATAGATGGCCTGAAGTTAGGTATTTTAATGGAAAATCTTTTTCTTGATATAACCACTGCGATGCAAAGTCAGCAGTGGTTTTATTTAACCACGGTTGGCTTAGTTAGTTTATGTGTAGGCAGCTTTTTAAATGTAGTTATTTATCGATTGCCGTTAATGATGCAGCGAGAATGGCAAAGTGAATGTAGATTATTATTAGAAGATGAACTAACAGCAAAACCTACACAAGCCAGTAACAGTGAGCCATTTAATTTAGTAAAACCTAACTCTACCTGCCCTAAATGTAAAACCGCGATTAAGCCTTGGCAAAATATTCCTATTATTAGTTGGATTATGCTTAAAGGTAAATGTGCTAATTGCAGTAACCCAATATCAGCGCGTTACCCGATAGTTGAAGCTATTACCGCACTATTAAGTTTAGTTATTGCCTACAGCTTTGGCGCTACTGAGCACGCCCTTTTATATATTTTTGTTACCTGGGTTTTAGTAGCTCTCACTTTTATTGATATTGACCACATGCTACTGCCCGATCAGCTCACTTTACCTTTAGTATGGCTTGCACTTATAGCCGCTGTAATGGGTATAACAATAAGCCCAAGCGATGCGATAGTAGGGGCAGCCTGCGGCTATTTAAGCCTGTGGAGTGTATTTTGGCTATTTAAGCTATTAACCGGTAAAGAAGGCATGGGCTATGGCGATTTTAAGTTACTGGCCGTGTTTGGCGCACTGCTTGGCTGGCAGTCACTATTAACCATTATTTTGCTTTCTAGCGTGGTGGGCGCCATTATTGGTATTGCCCTTTTAAGTATCCAAGGTAAAGACAAAGCAACACCCATTCCATTTGGCCCCTACTTAGCTATCGCGGGTTGGATAACCCTGCTGTGGGGCGCTCAAATTCAAGCTGCGTATTTTAATTTAATTGGTTATTAGTATGAATAAGCCAGCAACTAAAATAAACAATTGGGTATTGGGTTTAACAGGTGGTATTGGCTGCGGTAAAACGGCTGTTAGTAATATGTTTGAAGAACTGGGTATTTGCGTTGTTGATGCGGACATTATTGCCCGCCAAGTGGTAGCGCCTAATAGCACAGGGCTAAATGCAATCATTGAACACTTTAGCGAGGGTATTTTACTGCCCGATGGTACATTAAACAGAGCAGCGCTGCGCACTAAAATATTTACCAACAATGATGATAAAAAGTGGCTTAACGCACTATTACACCCACTTATTCGGGAAAAAATACTCACCGATTTAAATAATGCAAGCAGTGCTTATGTTGTATTGGTTGCACCATTATTGTTTGAAAATAAACTTAACAAATACTGCAACCGTACTTTATTAATTGATGTACCACAGCCTGTGCAGATTGAACGTACTATAAAACGCGACAATATTAGCCTTGAGCAAGTAAATAGCATTATAGCGTCACAAATGCCGCGTGAAGAAAAACAACAAAAAGCCGATGATATTCTAAATAATGACCGCGATTTATCGCTTGTTCATGCAGAACTTGTTGTTCTTCATAAAAATTACCTACAATATGCAGTATAAAATACAACTAATGCCCCTTAATGCGGTCATAACAACATAAACTCGTAATTTGGTTAGCAAAAAAGGTGTTGATAAGCACAGCGAATTTAATCACCTGCTTTTTTCTGATAAATTGTTAACTATTGAAGGACTAAAATAGGTGCGCAATGAATATTAACTCACCGTTATTGAGAAAATTTATAACGCTTGGCCGCATTGATGCCGATACCGTAAAAGCAAAACAGCAAGAGTTTGCCTCAACCGCTGAGCTTATATCTAAATGTGGAAAAATTGATAGCAACGACTTAGCTGAACAATGTATAGACTTATTCCGCGTACCGTATTTTGATTTAAAAGACTTCGACCCTGCACAAATCCCCGAAGACTTAGTTAAAGAAAAACTAATACGTAAACACCATATTTTACCGCTGGTTCAAAAAGGCAGAAAAGTATACATTGCCGCCTCAGATCCGACTGACTACGGTGCCTTTGAAAACTTTGAATTTAGCACCGGCTTATCGTGCGAAATAGTCGTGGTTGACTATATTCAGCTAGATAACAAAATTGAGCAACTACTTGATGCTGCAGGCAGCTTAGATTTAAGCGCCGATGAATTTAAAGAGTTTGCCGACCTAGATAGTGAAGGCCCTAAAGAAACCACACCTAAAGATGATGATAAAGACGATGCTCCAATCATTGTTTATATCAATAAAATATTAATGGATGCCATTAAAAAAGGCGCTTCTGATTTACACTTTGAACCTTACGAGCACAAATACCGTATTCGCTTTCGTATTGATGGTATTTTGCATGAAGTTGCCAACCCACCCAATACCTTAGCAAGTAAGCTATCGGCGCGTATCAAAGTAATGTCGAGGCTCGATATTGCTGAAAAACGTAAACCACAAGATGGCCGTATTAAATTAAAAATTACAGAGCGTAAAAGCATCGATTTTCGTGTAAGTACTATGCCTACGTTATGGGGCGAAAAAATAGTAATGCGTATTCTTGATTCATCAAGCGCTATGCTAGGTATTGATGTATTAGGTTACGAAGAGGATCAGAAAAAGCTTTATATGGATGCGCTTGGGCAACCACAAGGCATGATACTTGTGACCGGCCCAACGGGCTCTGGTAAAACCGTATCGCTTTATACCGGTTTAAATATACTTAACCAGCCAGAGCGTAACATTAGTACAGCCGAGGATCCGGTTGAGATAAACCTTGAAGGGGTTAACCAAGTACAAATTAACCCTAAAGCCGAAATGACCTTTGCTAACGCCCTGCGTGCATTTTTACGTCAAGATCCAGATGTAGTGATGGTAGGTGAAATACGTGACCTAGAAACCGCAGAAATTTCAATTAAAGCGGCGCAAACGGGTCACTTAGTGTTATCTACACTACATACCAACTCAGCGCCCGAAACCATAACGCGTTTGTTAAATATGGGCGTGCCTGCGTATAACGTGGCAAGCTCTATAAGTTTGATTATTGCCCAGCGCTTAGCTAGGCGTTTATGCCCTAAGTGTAAAACCCCTGAAACACTGCCAGCAGAAGAGTTGGCTCGTCAAGGATTTAGCACAACACAAATTGAAGATATGACACTATACGCACCCAAAGGCTGCGAAAATTGCACCGATGGTTACAAAGGCCGAGTGGGTATTTACGAAGTCATGCAAATTACTCCTGAAATTGCACAAATTATTATGCGCGGTGGCAACTCGCTCGAAATCGCAGAGGTATCGCTACAAGCTGGGTTTAATAACTTGCGATTATCGGGTTTACGAAAAGCCGCCGATGGTTTAACGTCTCTGGCTGAAATTAATCGCGTAACCAATATGTAAAAGTGATAGCCCTAATTAGGGCTAAAACACATTGTAGAGAGTAAAGTATGCCAACAATTGTTAACTGTCCAACCTGTAAAAACAAAGTTGAATGGTCACAGCAAAGCCCACATCGTCCTTTTTGTTCTAAGCGCTGTCAGCTTATTGATTTAGGTGAATGGTCTTTTGAGAACAATAAAATATCAACGCCTATTACCTCGGCTAACCAAATTAGCCAAGATATGATTGAAGATATTGAAGAGATGATGGCTAAAAACGATGACGACTTTTTTAAATAAGCGTTTTTCACCCTCTTAAACGACAAAAGCCAGCATTAAGCTGGCTTTTTAGTGTTTAATTTATAAATTAATCTCTTTGCTTACGGTGTTTTTTACCCATACGCTTTTGCATTTTTGCAAACTTTTCTTGCTGCTCTGCGTTAAGTACCTGCATTACTTGATGCTGTGTTTTTAGCTTAATTAAGCCAAACTCAGTGCCTTTTTCGTGGCGTGCAGCTAATAGCTCTTTTGCAGCGTTTTCGTCAAATGTTGGTGCGCTAAGTAAAGCATCCATTTTCTCTTTTTGAGCCTTACGCTGTGCTTTACGGGCTTCTTTATCATCGCCGCGCAGTGCTTTCATCTGTGTTTTTTGCGCTTCAAAAATAGCTTCAAGCTTAGTTTGCTGTTCTTGCGTTAAATCAAGCTTGTCGGCACCGCGCTCAGATAATAAAAAACGCGCTTGAGAATGGCCTTGCTTATCGTGCATGCCGCCTTTTGCTAATACGCTACCGGCGCCAAGTGTAGCCGTTGCTAGACCACAAATAAGTACTAATTTTGAAAGTGTATTTACTTTAGTCATAATCATCACCTTAATATTGGATGGATTGAATTTGGTTGTGACTGCTAAGCCAGTAAGTTAACTATACATAACTCAACGCAAAGTAACGCAAAGCAGTGTAAAGGTTGTGTAAAGATTCACTTTTGCACAATTTAAGAAGTAAAATAACCATATAGAAATTGCCTAAGGGTTTGAAATGAAGCTATTAATGATTGATGACGACACAGGTTTGTGCGAACTACTTACTGAATATTTAGCCGCGCAAGGTTTTGACGTACAAAGCGTTCACGATGGCGAGCAAGGCTTAAAGCTTGCTCTATCAAATGACTACGCGCTGATATTGCTTGATGTCATGCTCCCCACCCTTGATGGCTTTGAAGTACTTAAACAACTTAGGCAAACAAAGCTAACACCGGTTATTATGCTCACTGCAAAAGGCGAAGACTTTGATCGCATTTTTGGCTTAGAGCTTGGCGCAGACGATTACATACCCAAACCCTTTAATCACCGCGAGTTACTTGCCCGAGTAAAAGCCATTACCCGTCGTATAGAGCACATAAATAGCCTAAACGTTGCAACGCCTAGCAAAATGAATATAAATGGCATTACGGTTAATTTGGCAGCCCGAGAAGCCGCTATTAACGAGCACACCCTCACGCTTACTGGCACAGAGTACGAAGTACTGGTGTTATTAATTAAAAATGCCGGCGAAGTTGTCAGTAAAGAGCAAATAAGTGAAGAAGTGCTAGGCAGGCGCTTAGCTTCGTTCGACCGCTCAATTGATATGCACGTTAGCAATATTCGTAAAAAAATAGCTGAGCATATTCAAGGCGAGCGAATAAAAACAATGCGAGGAACAGGTTATGTCTTCATCCAAGGTGAGTAATAAACATTACTTTGCATGGCTAAAGCACCCTCGGCATTATTTATTTTTTAAAATATTTATTTGGTTTTGGCTAACAATAACAGGCACGGTGGCTGCGCTTATATTTTTAAGCAATATTACGGCAATTAATGCAGTAAGCACCGAGCCTTTGCGGGGGCCAATGAAAAAAAACCTAATTTATACTGCCAAAAGTATTGAGCGAAGTGCCACTAAACACAAGCGCACCCTTGCTGATGTTTTATCGCACCCTAGGCTTTCAAAACGAAAAATTTTATTTTTAGGCGCAGTACAACCCGAAGATGCATTAAGTAATAAAGAGATCCCCGCTGAAATAGATTTAAACTTACTTAGCTTTAGTCAAAACTTGGCGCCACAGGTCATTTTTACCGAAAAATACCAAGCTTTCGGCCCTGTTAATATTAACGTGCCAGAGGGGCAGTTTTACCTCTACGAAATAGACATTAACCACCAACCTCCTTTGCTCATGCGCTTTAAGTTAATGCCGAATTGGATGAAAGTACTCGTGGCTATTTTTGCCTCTTTAATCCTGAGTTTTATTTTTAGTCGCAATTTAATCGCCCCAATTAACAGCCTTAAAAAAGCAGCTATAAAGCTTTCATCAGGCGATTTATCAGCGCGAGTTGCCATACCTGCAAGCAGAAAAGACGAGTTAGGAGTACTTGGGCGCGACTTTAACAGCATGGCTAATCAGCTTGAGCAACTTATTAGTGCTCAAAAGCGCTTACTGGCTGATATATCTCATGAGTTACGCTCCCCGCTTACGCGTTTAAAAATGGCAACAGGCCTTGCACAAATGCAAGCCAACGAAGCAAGCCAATCGTATTTATTACGTATAGAAAAAGAAGCAAACCAGCTTGATAAAATGATTGCTGACGTGCTGCAAGTGTCGCGTTTAGAAGCGCAAAGCCAAACACTGTCACTGCAAAAGCAATCGTTAAAAGATATAGTAGAGCACGTATTAAACGATGCGCAGTTTGAAGCCAAGCAAAATACTAAAACACTTACTTTTAGTGGCAATGCCGATGTAATGCTAAGCTGCGATGAATCATTAATTGCCAGCGCACTCGAAAACCTATTACGTAACGCAATAAAATACGCGCATAGCAACATTAGCTTTAACGTACACTACAACAACCAAATCTATATAGAGATTTGCGACGATGGCCCTGGCGTTCCAAATGAGCAACTGAGCAAGCTTTGTGAGCCCTTTTTTAGGCAATCTGACGCTCGCGACAGAGTAAGTGGCGGCACAGGGCTTGGCTTAGCTATCGCTAAAAATGCTATTATTGCCCACGGCGGTAGTTTAGCGCTATCTAATAAAGAAAAAGGCGGGCTTTGTGCCAATATCACCCTGCCACTAATTAAAGAGTAAGCATGTTTTACAGTACCGAATCAGCGCTTGAAAGTAACCAAGCACGCATTAATCACTTTTACGAAAATGTACTTAATAAAAACTATTTTAATGCATCTGAAGGTAAACTGTTTTTTGCTTACGCAGTGCCAGAGACAGCTAACACTGCCATAGTAATTAGCTCTGGGCGCATAGAAGGGCTTGAAAAATACAAAGAGCTACTGTGGGAGCTTTACACTAATAACTATGCGGTATTTATAGCCGACCACCAAGGGCAAGGCCGCTCTTATCGACCGTTAAAAAATAAGCACAAGGGTTATGTAAAACGCTTTAGTGACTACAGTGCCGACTTAGATTTATTTAACCAACATATTGTAAATAAACACTGGCAAGGCAAAAAAATATTATTAGCCCACTCTATGGGCGGCGCTATAGCGTACGATTATTTTGCAAATTACCCGCATACTTTCAGCGGCGCGTTTTTATCTGCGCCCATGTTTGATATTTACACTAAAGGCATTCCTAAACCGGTAGCTAAATTCATAGCCCGCGCCGCCACAAAGCTCGGTTTTGGCTACAGTTATGCGCTAGGGCAAAACGATTACAACCCAGAAGAATTTGCGCTTAATACTTTAACCAGCAGCCAAGTGCGGTACAACCTCTTTAGGCTCACTTATCAACAACAGCCACTTTTACAGTTAGGCGGCGTTACATATGGCTGGTTAAATGCAAGCTTTGCTTTTATGTCAGCCGTGGATACCCACACAATCAACCTCCCTATTTTTATTGCCAGCGCACAAAACGATGAAGTGGTTGATAACAACGCGCAACAAAAGCTCGTAAATAGGCTCCCTAATGCCGAGCTGAAAAGCTTTGCAGGGGCTAAGCACGAGCTATTGTTTGAACGCGACGAAATTAGAAAACCTGTGCTTATGCGCTTGTATCAGTTTTGTTCTTCGTTTGATACTTAGGTACCACCGAAAGCGGATCTAGATGAATTAAAATATCAACCTCAGAGTCAAAGCGCTCGGCAAGCGCCTTTTCTACATCGTCAGCCACATTGTGGGCACGTATTAAACTTAAATGATCATCAAGCTCTAAGTGCATTTGCATAAACTTAATTTTACCGCCTTGGCGAGTGCGAATATCATGTACACCGTGTACATCTTTATGTGCGTTAGCAATATCTAAAATACTTTGCTTTTCATCATCTGGAAGTTCTTTATCCATTAGATGATCGGCACTCTCACACGCAATATCCCAACTGTTATAAAGTAAGTAACCGGCAACGCCTATGGCAAACAGCGGATCTGCGTATAACACCCCATAATACGAGAGCAAAATAGCAAGTAATACCGCGGCATTTAAAATTAAATCCCCTTTGTAATGCACCGAGTCTGCTTTAATCGCGATGGATTCGGTATGCTTAACCACTTTGATCTGAAAAAACACAATCACTAACGTACAAGCAATAGCAAATATACTCACCCACACACCTAACAGTGAATGACTAAGCACAATTGGGTTAAATAATCGCTCAATACCGTGAAACGCCAATAAGCACCCCGACCCTGCTATAAACGCAGCCTGACCAAGTCCGGCTAGGGCTTCAGCTTTGCCATGACCAAAACGGTGATCGTCATCTGCTGGGCGCAGTGCATACCCTAGCACTAAAAAGCTCATGGCCGTGGCGGTAATATCCATTAATGAGTCGGTTAATGAGCCAAGCATAGAAGCTGAACCCGATGCCAACCACGCCCAGGTTTTAGCGGCTATCATTAAGCTAACCATAACCATGGTAACTATGCTTGATGTTTTAACCCAAAATTCGTAACTACGGTGATGCACGTTAATATTCACTACTTGCGGTATTCAATGGCGCGAGTATATCATTTTTTTTACCGGTTTCGTGTATACTGCCACTCGTCAAATTATAGATTAATAGAAAGGCGCATTATGCTGGATATCGTTTTATATCAACCTGAAATCCCACCAAATACAGGAAATATCATACGCTTGTGTGCAAACACAGGTTACTCATTGCATTTAATTGAGCCATTAGGTTTTGAGTGGGACGATAAGCGAGTAAAACGTGCCGGGCTAGATTACCACGAGTTTAGTAACGTACAGCGCCATGCCTCGTTTGAAGCCTACCTTGAAAAGTGCCAACCTAAAAAAGTGTATGCATGCACTACTAAAGGCAGCCAGTTTCATCACGAAGCCAGTTATGAAGCCGGTGATTGCTTGGTATTTGGGCCAGAAACTCGCGGTCTCCCCGATGAGATGATTCTAGCGCTACCTAACGATCAGCGTGTGCGCATTCCTATGCAGCCCAATAGCCGTAGTATGAACTTATCTAACGCTGTGGCAGTATTTGTTTATGAATCATGGCGCCAGCTAGGCTTTCCTAACGCGCAATAAGCACCTTGTACCAAACAATAAAAAACCGACATAGCGTCGGTTTTTTAATAACAAAGCATGTTCATGCTTTTAATAAAGTGAGCATTATATGCTCACTTTATTCAGCGCGCTGCTCTCGGCCTAATAACGCCATGGCGGCTTCTTTCATATCTTTATTTTCATAAAGTACTTTATAAATTTGCTCAGTAATAGGCATTTCTACACCCGCGCGTTGTGCTAATAAATACACTTCTTTTGTGTTTCTAAAGCCTTCAACAACTTGCCCGATAGACTCAATAGCAGCATCAACCCCTTCACCTTTACCCAATGCCAAACCAAAGCGACGGTTGCGCGATTGATTGTCGGTACATGTTAAGATTAAATCGCCAAGTCCAGCCATACCCATAAAGGTTTCTTGTTTTGCGCCTAGCGCGCAGCCTAAACGTGTAAGCTCGGCAAGGCCACGGGTAATCAAAGCGGTTCGTGCATTGGCACCAAAACCAACCCCGTCCGACATACCTGCACCAATAGCAATAACGTTTTTAACGGCTCCACCTAACTGAATGCCAATAAAATCATCGTTGTTATATACACGAAACGAGCGACCACAATGTAGTAAGTCAGCAAGTTGCTGAGCAAACTCAGTTGAAGTAGACGACACCGAAATAGCCGTAGGTAAACCCATTGCCATTTCTTTAGCAAATGTAGGCCCAGATAAAACCGCAAGTGGTATATCATCACCTAGCTCTTGCAATGCTACCTCTTGTAACAAGCGCCCCGTATTTGGTTCAAGCCCTTTAGTTGCCCATGCTACTTGCGCTCCGTCAACCAATGCAGGTTTAATTTGCTGTAACGTATCGCCAAATGCATGGCTAGGAACAACCACAAGTACAATGGCACTATTAGCTACGGCTTGTTGTAAATCGGCTTGTAATAAAAGAGTGTCGGGGAAAGGTACATCAGGTAAGTAACGTTGATTTTTCCGCTCAGCTGCAAGCGTGGCAACGTCGTCGCTATTGCGACCCCAAAGTGTCACTTGGTGACCATTTCGGGCTAAGCAAATAGCAAGAGCGGTGCCGTAAGACCCCGCTCCTAATACAGTAACAGCTGAAGTTGCTGTACTCATAAATTATGCGTCTGCTGAAACCTGCTCAGCTTGCGCAGTACGTTGTTGCATGTATTGTGCAAATAACGCATCAAAGTTCACTGGCGCAAGGTTAAGCTGTGGGAAAGTACCACGGTTAACAAGATTAGATACGGCTTCACGCGCGTATGGGAATAACACGTTAGGGCAGTATGCACCTAGCATATGTGCTAGTTGTACTTCTTCAAGCTCACCAACTGTAAAAATACCGGCTTGCTGAATTTCACATAAAAACGCAGTTTCTTCACCAATAGAAGCAGTAACCGTTAATGCTAAAACCACTTCAAACACACCTTCGTCTAGCTTATTAGAGCGCGTGTCTAGGTCTAGCTTAACTTCTGGCGTCCATTCTTTTTGAAAAATCGCAGGCGAGTTAGGCGTTTCAAACGATACATCTTTAGTGTAAATACGTTGAATAGTAAATTGTGCGCCACCTTCTTGTGCTGCTGCGTTTTGATTTTCTTCGTTCATTGTGCTTCCTACGTGTTAGTTT
The DNA here is from genome assembly GCF_028599385.1 of Pseudoalteromonas sp. CST2. Taxonomy (NCBI): domain Bacteria; kingdom Pseudomonadati; phylum Pseudomonadota; class Gammaproteobacteria; order Alteromonadales; family Pseudoalteromonadaceae; genus Pseudoalteromonas; species Pseudoalteromonas sp. CST2. The sequence continues at coordinate 128,366 of NZ_JAQREO010000001.1, read as the reverse complement.
TTATAATTAAAATTAAGCATTTAGCTTAGCGTCAAGTTTACCTTGCGCTTCAATAGCCATCATGTCGTCGCAGCCACCGATATGTTCATCATTAATAAAAATTTGCGGTACTGTGCTTGCGCCACCTGCTTTAGCAATCATTTCATCGCGAAGCTCTGGTTGAACACCAATATCAATATTTGTGTACTCGACGCCTTTACTGTTTAAAAGTGCAAGAGCACGTTGGCAAAATGGACAGTACGCTTTGGTGTATAAAACAACATTACTCATAATAAATCCTCTATCGGTACTACTAAACTGATTAGCGACCTGTTGTAGTTGGAAGGCTGGCAGATTGCCACGACCCCATACCACCTGATAATACATAAACCGATTCAAAGCCTGCTTTATGCATTGCATTAGCAATACCTTGAGCAGTCATGCCTGTGGCACATACTAGTATAATGGGTTTGCTCTTGTGCTTTTCAAGGCTTGAAAAGTCAGATTGTTTTGCTTTTTCAGGGCTTAAGTGTTCAGCACCCGCAATACGACCTGCGTTAAATTCTTTTTGAGCACGAATATCAACTACTTTGCCATCTTCACGATTAATAAGAAGTGTTAATTGCTGTGGGTTTATTTCTCTCACTGCTGAAAACTTGCTCTTTATCCAGCCGCTTACAATAAGGAATACAAGACCAACCCAAGCTAGGCTTAAAATAGGATGATTTGTAATAAATTCAATATATTGATCCATTCTACTTCCACTATGAAATTATGTTCTAAACCTAGGGCGTGTTGGCCTTTGTGGATTGAAATTTGTTCAATCTAGGGGCGATTAAATCGCGGCGCGAGATTTGTAACCTAGTGGGCTAAGTAAAAACCAAGCAAAGCTTCCGCGTCCTGCTCACGCCCCTTACCTACATCCATGTAGGCAACAAAAAGGTAATAGCCCCTAGAAAAAACCCTACGGGCAGCGCATGTTTGGTATTTATGCTACGTTATCGCCTATTTATGGGGAGTAACCACACTTCATAGGCTCTGCCTTACCTAAAAACCAAACATACTGCTGCAAATTCAGCCACCAAAGTGCAACACGCCCTAATATTCTAGGTATTTTGTACTTTAGCCACGCAAGTATACCCAAACCAAGTTAAAATGCGAGTTTGCTGCGCTTTAAAAACACATAAAGCACCCCATATATGAAAGTAAGTAAAAAATTTAATATCTTGTTCTCAGTGCTGATTCTGGCGCTAAAACACGGTATGCTAAAACTAACCAGATAACCTTTCGGCGCACAGTACCCATCAACAGGTGCTAATTTTCAGGAGCTATTATGACAGAGCATAAAAAACCACTGGTATTAATGATTTTAGACGGTTGGGGATACCGCGAAGATGAGCAAAGCAATGCGATTCTTGCAGCCAACACCCCCGTTTTAGACAACCTATGGGCAACCCGTCCACGTACATTAATTTCAGGCTCAGGTTTAGATGTAGGCTTACCTGAAGGGCAAATGGGTAACTCAGAAGTAGGCCATGTAAATTTAGGTGCTGGTCGTGTTGTTTATCAAGATTTTACTCGCATTACCAAAGCAATCAACGATGGCGAATTTGACTCAACCCCTGCCCTTGTTGAAAACATCGATAAAGCAGTCGCTGCAGGCAAAGCCGTGCATATTATGGGTTTATTAAGCCCAGGTGGTGTTCACAGCCACGAAGATCATATTGTCGCGAGTATTCAATTAGCCGCTAAACGCGGTGCAAAAGAAGTATACTTTCATGGCTTTTTAGATGGCCGTGATACACCACCACGCAGTGCTAAAGCATCAATAGAGCGTATAGAAGCCTTATTTTCCGAGCTAAATTGTGGCCGCTTAGCGTCTCTTGTGGGGCGTTATTACGCTATGGACAGAGACAACCGTTGGAACCGTGTAGAAAAAGCCTACAATGTAATGGCATTAGGTGAAGGCGAATTTAATTATGCTGATGGTGTATCGGCATTAGAAGCCGCCTATGAGCGCGACGAAAACGATGAGTTTGTAGCTCCAACCACCATCACGCCACAAGGCACTGAAGCAGCACAAATTAATGATGGCGACACCATCATCTTTGCTAATTTTAGAGCCGACCGTGCCCGTGAAATTACCCGTGCCTTTGTAGAGCCAGGCTTTGACGGGTTCGAAAAGAAAAAATCACCACAGTTAAGCGCATTTGTAATGATGACAGAATACTCAGCCGATATTGATGCCCCTGTCGCATTTGGTCCTTCGCCATTGGTAAACGTATTAGGTGAATGGCTTGAAAAAAATGGCAAAACGCAGCTACGTATTTCTGAAACAGAAAAATACGCTCATGTTACGTTTTTCTTTAGTGGCGGACGCGAAGATGAATTTGAAGGCGAATCACGCGAATTAATTCCTTCTCCACAGGTTGCCACTTACGACCTTCAGCCAGAAATGAATTCAGAAATGCTAACCGACAAACTTATTGAAGCTATTAAAAGCGGTAAGTTTGATGCCATTATTTGTAATTACCCGAATGGCGATATGGTGGGTCACTCTGGTGTGTTTGAAGCCGCGGTTAAAGCCTGTGAAGCTGTTGATGCATGTATAGGCCGCGTGGTAGAAGCGCTAGATGAGTTTGGCGGTGAAGCACTTATCACAGCTGATCACGGTAATGCAGAGCAAATGGCAAATACTGCCACGGGCCAAGCTCATACCGCTCACACTAGCGAGCCAGTGCCATTTATTTATGTAGGACGCGATGCAACGCCAAGTGAAGGCAAAGCATTAAGTGATGTAGCACCTACTATGCTACACCTTATGGGCATGGAGCAACCAAGCGAAATGACCGGCACGCCAATCATGACGTTGAAATAACACATGAGCAAACCAGTAAATTGGTTTAGTGTTTATACAGTTGTATTGGTTTCGTTAGTGGTTGCACCTGCAACTGCTAACGAAAACCGCACTAAAAAAGACCTATCTGAAGTGCAATCTGCATTAGAACAAAGCCAAGCAGAGTACAACGCACAGCGAAAAAAAATTGCCGCACTGCAAAAAAACTTAAAAAAACACGAGCTAGAAATAGCTAAAAATGCCAAAGCCCTCAATATGGCTGAGCAATCAGTAAAAGAAACCGAGCAAAAACAACAAGCCCAGCAACAAAAAGCACAGCAATTAAAAGCGCAACACGCGCAATTTCAAGCCATTTTAGCGGCCCAGCTAAAAAGTGCTTACATGGCTGGGGGCGACGACTACCCCAAAATGCTTTTAAACCAGCAAGACACAGCTAAATTTGAGCGTACCTTAAGCTATTACAACTATTTAAATAAAGCGCGCATAGAGCAAATTGAAGAGCTTAAAGTACTACAACAACAAATTGCAGAAAACCAAGCTGCACTTGCCAAAACCAAACAAAAATTAGCCGCCTTATTTGAAGAACAAAAAAGACGCCAAAGCGCGCTAGTAAATGCTCAAAGCGAGCGCCAAACTAACCTTAAAAACTTACAAGCACAGCTCAATAGCACTAAAAGCTCGATTAATTACTTAAAAGACAACGAGCAAACATTAATCACCACCATTGAAGAACTTGAGCAAGAGAAGACTCAAAAAATTGAATTACTCGGCCTTAATAAAAGTAAAGGCAAGCTTAATTGGCCCAGCAAAGGAAAGTTAAAACACACATTTGGTCAGCGCAAACATGGCGGCATAGACTGGAAAGGCGTGTTAATTGGTGCAAAAGAAGGCACTAATGTAAACAGTATTAATAATGGCCAAGTTGTTTTTGCTGATTGGCTTAAAGGCTTTGGCTGGGTTATTGTGGTTGATCATGGTGAGGGCTTTATGAGCCTATACGGCCATGCGCAAACATTATTAAAAGATGTGGGCGACATGGTTCGAGAAGGCGAAACGCTGGCATTAGTAGGTCAAAGCGGCGGACAATCGAGTTCTGGTCTATACTTTGAAATACGCCACAAAGGACGCGCAGTAAATCCTGTTAAATGGTGCAGACGTATTTAAGTGAATAAAACAGCTGCACCGCATTAGGAGCAGCTGATGACTCAAAAAATACCACAAACACGCTCATTTCCCTCTTCCCGTACGCGCTATTTGTTTTTATTGTGCGCATTGACCTGTATTGCTATTTTTTGTTTTAGCAATTCATTACTTGCCAGCTCAGTTAAAGATCTTAAAAGTCAGCAAATTTCTGAAATACTCTTCAACATTAAAGCCTATTATGTTGATGACTTATCACTGACAAAAGGTGCACAGGGTGCCTTTAATAATCAGCAAGTAGAAATTTTACTCGACCAGCTAGACCCTTATTCTAAATACCTCAATGAAAATGACTTAGACGCTTTGTTTAATAATACAAATGGCCATTACACTGGCGTGGGCATTGAAGTGAAAGACATTGACAGTGACATTACTATTGTTGGTGTCGTTAAAAACTCCCCAGCCAAAAAGGCCGGTATTTTAGCGGGCGATATTATTGTTAGTGTTAATGATATAAACACGCAAACAGGTAGCTTAGAGCAAGTAGCCGCGTTGATAAAAGATACCCGCTTTAACGCGGTTAAACTAACAATAAAGCGCACAGGGCAGCAGCAACCAATTAGCTTTGCGGTAAATCGCAAAGAAATAAACTTAGAAAGCGCCACTAGCCAATTACTCGACTCAGGCACTGGGTATTTAGCCATAAATAATTTTTCTAATCACACCTTACATGAAGTGGCGCTGCAGGTAGCTGCACTTAAAAATGATTATCGCACACCCCTTAAAGGGTTAGTCATTGATTTACGTGACAACCCAGGTGGTACTTTACAAAGCGCAGTGGCGGTAGCGGATCTATTTTTACAAAGCGGCACTATAGTCACTACTAAAGGGCGCTATTACGACGCTAACCAAGCCTACTACGCTAAACGAGGTGACATACTAAAAGGCTTGCCTATTGTGGTGCTTATTAATGAAAATTCGGCCTCTGCGGCTGAAATACTCGCCGCTGCTTTAAAAGATAATAAGCGTGCTACAGTGGTTGGTAATCAGTCTTATGGCAAAGGCTCGGTGCAATCTTTGATCCCACTTGGTGATGGTAATACAGCGCTAAAATTAACAACTGCTAAGTACTTTACACCTGCGGGCGTATCGATTGAAGGCGTAGGCGTTACCCCCGATGTAGCAATTGCGCAAGCAACCCTTCCACAATCAAATAAAGCCGTTATAATAAAAAATGAGCAGAACAAAAATGCACCACAATTTGAACATGAAATACTGGGCGACTTGCAGTTAGTAAAAGCTAAGCAATTACTTAGCATGCAATAGTAAATAATCTAAACTTTAGGTAAGCGATTTAATAACAGAATAAATATTAACACTATTAGATTCTGCTATTCTTTAGCTATAAATTTTAAGTAAATTCAAGGCAGTTAGCGCTAAAAATGGCTGCTGAGATAGCTTTATTACCCGGCGTTGAGATTAAAAAATACCCTTAATAAATTAAAAAGATAATAAAAACTATAAACGTGAAAATAATAAAATGGCTGTTGTTGGCTATCTGCTTTGTATCTAGCACTGCTTGGGCAAAGCAAATAGCCATCGTAATTGATGATATTGGCTATCATCAGCGAGATTTAGAATTTCTTACCTTACCAGGGCAATTGTCGTATTCAATTTTGCCCCACACACCCTACTCTCAAATTTTTGCCACGCTTGCCAGCCAAGCAAATAAAGAGCTTTTATTGCATGTACCTATGCAAGCCTTAAACGGTAAAGCACTCGGCCCTGGCGGGCTCACCATAAATATGGATAAAGAACAGCTACAAAAAACTTTAGGCACTGCATTGGCAAGCTTACCGCAAGTAAAAGGAGTTAATAACCATATGGGGTCGGCACTCACTCAACAAAGCCAAGCCATGAAGTGGACTATGGAAGTACTTAAAAAACGTAATTTATTCTTTTTAGATAGCCGTACTACCGACTTAAGCCAAGCGCAAAATGCGGCAAATTTTATCGGGGTTGAAAATATTGTCCGCCATGTGTTTTTAGACAATATAACCACGCATGAGCAACTGCAGCAAAGGCTGGATGAGCTAAAATATAAAGCGACTAAACACCACTTTGCCATAGCGATTGCCCACCCCTATCCAGAAACCATCGACTTTTTACGCCAAGCGCTACCTGAGCTCACCGAGCAAGGCTTTGAGTTAGTTCCGGTATCGCAACTAGTGCATAAAAAATACATACAATTAGCGCAGGCGCAAGGTAAAGGGATCAACGCTAGGTAGCTTTAGGCGGTATTTTAAGTATATTTAAGCCATACAACTAAGCTAACAAAAACAATATTAAATAGCTAAAACGTTGATTAAAATACTCATAGCCACAAAGCAAAAGCCCCGCATATTAATGCAGGGCTTTTTAAGTTTTACTATTTTTGCGCTATTAGCTCATAGCACTTTGCAGCTTTTTCATCGCTGTTTTTTCTAGCTGGCGAACACGCTCAGCAGATACACTGTATTTTTCAGCAAGCTCTTGTAGTGTTGCTTTGTCATCAGACAACCAGCGTGCACTTACAATGTCTTGTGAGCGTTCGTCTAGCGTTTTAAGCGCGCTAAATAAACGAGTATGTGACTGCTCTTGCCATTGTTGCTGCTCAATATCGTCAGCTAAATCAGCTGAGCCGTCTGTTAAATATTGTACTGGTGAATATGTACTTGTTGGTGCGTCGTCGTTATCGTCGCCCGTTAAGTCAAAGCCCATGTCTTGGCCGCTCATGCGCGATTCCATTTCACGAACTTCTTTTTCACTCACACCTAGCTCATTCGCTACAGTGCTTACTTCAGCTTGGTTAAACCAACCTAAACGTTTTTTGTTTTTACGAAGATTAAAAAACAATTTACGTTGCGCTTTAGTGGTCGCAACTTTTACGATGCGCCAGTTTTTAAGCACAAACTCATGAATTTCTGCTTTAATCCAATGTACAGCGAAAGACACTAAACGTACACCCACACTCGGGTCGAAACGCTTAACCGCTTTCATCAGGCCTATATTGCCCTCTTGGATTAAATCGGCTTGCGGTAAACCATAACCCGAGTAGCTTTTAGCAATATGTGCTACAAAGCGTAAATGCGACATAATGAGTTGCTTTGCAGCACTAAGATCGCCTTCTTCTTGAAGTCGTGTTGCTAGCTCTTTCTCTTGCTCAGCTTTAAGCATAGGAATTGTGCTAACCGCTTGAAGGTAGCCGTCCATGCTTGCGCTTTGTTGCCCAACTGTAAGTGCCATTGCGTATAAATCTTTACTCATTTTTCACCTCGGTGATAAACATTTGAAACCATCTTAGCACTCTTTCTCTAAGAGTGCTAACCCCAATTTAAAACTTTTTTTAAGCGTAAATCAAGCGGTTTTTTAGTGTATGTTAAGTCTACTACATGCGACTGAATAAGTGATGAACTAAGGGATTGCAAGAGATTAGCGCAAGCGTAACAGCGCATTTACAACTAATCTCATTTAAGGATAATAATATACAAACATGACATTTTTGAGTCAGCCATTAGCAGCCATACTTATACTTTATCAGGCTCAATTTCTTTTATATATCGGTTAACCGATAAGTAAGAACCAATAAAGCCTAAGCTGGTTGCTAGCAATACTAATGCGCCAAACTCATTAAGCGTTAAACCAATTAACGAAAAGCTTGTTTGATACACGCCTGCAACGCTGCTTACTGCGCTAGTTAACCACCACATCATTAAGGCAATACAAATAAATGCAAACAAGCCCCCTATAACGCCATACCAAATGCCGGTCCACAAAAACGGAGCGTGTATAAACGTATTGGTAGCACCTACTAACTTCATTACTTGTATTTCTTCTTTTTTATCCATAATCGATAAACGAATCGTATTACCAATAATAAGCGTGACAGAGGTAAGAAGTAATAAAGCAATTGTGATAACGCTTTCTTTTAATAAGTCTAATAATGCATTTAGGCGCTCAAGCCAAGCAATATCAAGCTTACCAAAATCTACTTCGCGCTCGTTCTCAAGCTTTGTAAGCAGCGCTTTAGCCGCATTAGGCTGGCGATGCCGCTTAGTAGGTGTCACTAATACAACATCGGGTAGCGGGTTGCTATCTAGGTACTCTAAAGCTTGCCCAAACCCCGACACATCTTTAAATTCAGTTAATGCTTGTTGCTTAGAAATAAATTCAACACTTTCTACCTCGGCGTAAAGTGCTAAACGCTTTACTAAGGTTTGTGTTTCTTGTTCGCTCATACTTTCTTTTACAAAAAGCGATATTTCACTGGCTTCTTCAAACCCGCTACTGACTTGCTGTACATTTTTTACGACTAAATAAAGCGTTGCAGGCAATGTTAAACTTAGCCCAAGTACCGCAATTGTCATTAATGATGCAAGTGGCGTACGCCACATTTCACCTAAACTGTGCACCCCTTGGCGAAAAATATTAATAATAAAAAAATAACCGCCAGCTATGACTGATTTTTTTTGTTTGTCGTTTGAGTTTTGGCGTCCTTTAAATAACAAGCTCACAGCGTGCCCTCCGCAAGTGGGTCTTCAAGCATTCGGCCATCTTTTAAAGTCAGGCTACGGTATTTTAAACGCGACACCAGACCAAGGTCGTGTGTTGCTATAAGTACTGTCGTACCGTGTTTATTAAAATCTTCAAATAGCCTTAATATTTCCATAGAGAGCTCGGGGTCAAGGTTACCCGTTGGTTCATCAGCTAATAAAATAGGCGGAGAATTTACAATCGCTCTGGCAATACCTACGCGTTGCTGCTCACCACCAGAGAGTGTAGAAGGATGACATTTAACTTTATCTAACAGCCCTACTTTATCTAGCGCACCATGAACTCGTTTAGCGATTTGTTTATGATGAGTGCCTTCAATAATCAACGGCAGTGCAACGTTATCAAACACAGTGTAACGCTCTAACAAACGATGATTTTGAAAAATAATACCAATATCGCGGCGTGCATAAGGAATTTGCCGAGAATTAACTTTATTTAAATCAACACCATTAATTAGCACGTTGCCTGCAGAGGGGCGCTCCATTAAGCTAATGAGCTTTAATAAGGTACTTTTACCCGCACCACTGTGGCCTGTTAAAAAAGCCAGTTCGCCAGGCTTAATATGAAATGTAACTTTTTCGAGAGCGCGATGCCCACCCGGATAGGTTTTACTTACTTGCTGAAAATTTATCATTTTTTATTATGCCAGTCCCAAATTAGTAAAATGGAATTCCTTAGCTAGGGCCTGTTGACCTTTCAGGATTGAAATTTGCTCTGCCTAGAGACTATTTAATCGCGGCGCAAGGTTTATAGCCCAGAAGGCTAAGTAAAAACCGAGCAATAAAAAGTAAATAGTTCAAAGGGCAGCGCATGTTTAATCTCAAAAGATAAACAGACCAAAAAAGGGAGCAAGCTCCCTTTTATGTATTAAGCGTCATCCTCATCTTGGCTAAATAAAGCGTCAATAAAGTCATCGCTTTTAAATGCGCGTAAATCATCAATACCTTCGCCAACACCAATGTAACGAATAGGAATATTAAACTTATCTGCAACCGCAAATATAACCCCACCTTTAGCAGTACCATCAAGTTTTGAGAGGGTAATACCGGTTAACCCAACACATTGATTAAATAAGTTTACTTGGCTAATTGCATTTTGACCTGTACCCGCATCAATGGTTAGCATAACTTCATGCGGTGCATCAGGGTCAATTTTCTTCATTACGCGGGCTATTTTTTCAAGCTCTTGCATTAAGTTATCTTTATTTTGCAAGCGCCCTGCTGTATCAGCAATTAATACATCTACATTACGCGCTTTAGCGGCCTGAAATGCATCAAACACCACCGAGGCACTATCTGCACCAGTGTGCTGGGCAATAACAGGAATGCTGTTACGCTCTCCCCACACTTGCAGCTGCTCTACGGCTGCTGCGCGAAAGGTATCACCTGCGGCCAACATAACCGACTTACCTTCATTTTGAAATTGCTTAGCTAACTTACCAATGGTTGTCGTTTTACCTACGCCGTTTACACCGACCATTAATATAACAAATGGTTTTTTATCAGCATGTATCTCAAGCGGTTGCTCAGCTGTTTTAAGCATTGCGGCCATTTCTTGCTTCATTAAGTCATAAAGCGCATCGCCATCTTTAAGCTGCTTGCGATCGGCGGCATCAGTAAGGCTATCAATCAGCTTCATGGTGGTATCAACACCTAAATCGGCGGTAAGAAGCTGTGTTTCTAAATCTTCAAATAAATCATCGTCTATTTTTTTACCACTAAAAATAGATGCAAAGCCAGAGCCTATATTTACACGGGTTTTTAATAACCCTTTTTTAAGACGTGAAAAAAAGCCTTCTTTTTTAGGCTTTTCGGCAAGTTTAGCTTCTTCTTTTGCAAGCTCTGCCGTAATGCGCTCTTGCTCTAAACGATCAGCTTCGGCCTCTGCTGCAATACGTTCTTGCTCTGCACGTTCAGCTTCTGCCTGTTCTTGTGCAATACGCTCTTGTTCTAAGCGCTCAGCTTCTGCTTGCTCTGCGGCAATTCGCTGTTGCTCTAAACGCTCAGCTTCCGCTTCTGCAGCAATACGCTCTTGCTCTAAACGTTCAGCTTCTGCTTGTTCTGCAGCAATTCGCTGTTGCTCTAAACGCTCAGCTTCTGCTTCTGCAGCAATACGTTCTTGCTCTGCGCGTTCAGCTTCTGCCTGTTCTTGTGCAATACGCTCTTGTTCTAAGCGTTCAGCCTCTGCCTGTTCTGCTGCAATACGCTCTTGCTCTACACGTTCAGCTTCTGCCTGTTCTGCTGCAATACGCTCTTGCTCTACACGTTCAGCTTCTGCCTGTTCTGCGGCAATTCGCTGTTGCTCTGCACGTTCAGCTTCTGCTTGTTCTGTGGCAATTCGCTGTTGCTCTACACGTTCAGCTTCTGCTTTTTCTGCTGCAACACGCTCTTGCTCTAAACGCATTTGCGCTTCTTGCTCTGCTAAACGAGCGGCTTGTGCTTGTTGTTGCGCCTGTGCTTCAGCTTGCTCTTTCGCAAGCAACTCAGCGTTGGCTTTTTCAATTGCTAATTTTTCATCTTGCTCAGCTTGCTCGCGCTCTGTGTCTAAACGTTGTTGCTCAGCTCGCTGTGCAGCCATGCGCTCTTGCTCTAAACGCATTTGCGCTTCTTGCTCAGCTAGACGAGCAGCTTGTGCTTGTTGTTGCGCCTGTGCTTCGGCTTGCTCTTTTGCAAGCAACTCTGCATTAGCCTTTTCAATTGCTAAACGCTCTGCTTGTGCTTTTTCAGCAGCAATACGCGCTTGTTCTTCACGCTCTGCTTCGGCCTTTTCTGCCGCTAAGCGCTCAGCTTCTTGTTGCTGAGCTAATGCCTGTTGTTTATCAGCTTCTGCTTGTTTTTTATCTGACTTACCAAAACCGAGCCAAGACATGAATTTACTTTTTTTTGCCATACTTGCTAATAACCACTTATAAAAATCTGATAAACTAAAATTTGAAATAGCTTGGTGTGGCTCAGCAAAGCGTGCCGGCCAAACAACCGTTCAAAACGTAAGTGCTAAATAGTAACACTTTTAATGCGGTTGAAAAATGAAGCTAAACGTAAACTACGCACAATATTATCTGAGCTAGATCCCTTATACCATTTTTTAGTGACCTAAATGAGAAAAAAAACAACGAAAAATAAAGCAATTAGCAAATCTACTGACGGCTTTATTAGAGTAATTAGCGGGCAATTTCGTGGCCGTAAACTGCCGGTAAAAAATGTAGAAGGGCTACGCCCAACAACAGACCGCATTAAAGAAACCGTGTTTAATTGGTTAATGCAAGATACGCGCGATGCAACAGTACTCGATTGCTTTGCAGGCTCTGGCGGGCTTGGCTTTGAAGCGCTTTCTCGGTTTGCTAAAAGCACCACGTTTATCGAACTAGATGCCTCGGCTGCTAAGCAAATTGAGCAAAATATTAGTACCTTAAAGCTTGAAAATGCACAGGTAAAACACACTAATGCACTCTCATATTTAGAGCAAAAGAATACAAATTCACCATTTAATTTAGTTTTTGTTGACCCACCATTTCGTAAAAACTTAGCGCAAAGTAGCTGTGATTTATTAGAAAATAACCAATGGCTTAGCGAAGACGCGCTCATTTATGTTGAGGTAGAAACCGAACTAAGCAGCTTTTCACAACCAGATAACTGGCTGTTAATTAAAGAAAAAAAAGCAGGGCAAGTATTCTGTAGGCTATACCAACGCCAGCCAAATTAACACTATTTAAGCCGCTGCATTTCTGTTAATATTATCCTTTACATGTGGTGTTGCTTCGGATTACAATACCGCACCATTTTTGAACCACTTGATCAATGTTTGATCAACTTGAGCAACGCTCATAATTTAGGTAGGTGAATTTTTAATGCCAGTAATTAAAGTAAGAGAGAACGAACCGTTTGACGTAGCACTTCGTCGCTTCAAGCGTTCATGTGAAAAAGCAGGTATCCTTTCAGAAGTTCGTCGTCGCGAGCACTATGAAAAGCCAACAGCTGAGCGTAAGCGTAAAAAAGCTGCAGCGGTTAAGCGTCACATGAAGAAGCTTTCTCGCGATAACGCACGTCGCGTTAAATTATACTAATAGTATTAGGTCTTGTATAAATGAGCCTTTTAATAACGCTAAAAGATGCGCAAAAAGATGCGATGAGAGCGAAAGACAAACAACGTCTTAACCCTATTCGCATGGTGCTTGCCGCAATCAAGCAACGTGAGATTGACGAGCAAATAACACTAGACGACGCAGGTATTACCTCCGTTATAGTGAAGCTTGTTAAACAACGTCGTGATTCTTACACTCAGTACAAAGATGCTGGGCGTGAAGATTTAGCCGAAATTGAAGCCAATGAGATCGCAGCACTAGAAACTTTTTTACCTCAACAATTGAGTGAAGAAGAAATAGTTGCCCTTATTGATGCGGCTATTGCTGATACTAATGCAGCAGGTATGCAAGACATGGGTAAAGTAATGGGCATAATCAAAAGCAAAGCCGAAGGACGTGCCGATATGGGCAAGCTTTCTGGTTTAATTAAGCAACGATTAACAGCCTAATACTCCCACATACACAAAGTATGATTAAAGTAAACCGAGCCTAGTGCTCGGTTTCTTCGTTTAAGTAGACAAACAAAACGCTTTTAAGTAATGCTCGTGCATGTAATTAAGTGATTTATTGTGTAACTACAAAAGCACATCGAGGGCTAGGTAAAATGGGTTATTTAGGGCTATCACTTACTGCGCCTGCACTGCTCTACCTTCAATATCCTAGCTTTGTATGCTGTTAGCGTCAGGTTTAGCACCTAAAAATGATTAAGTATTATTGCCCATGGATATAATGTAACTTTTTAGCTTACCGATACCCCTTTTATAAATGCGCGCATTGTGTTGAAATTACACCTCACCAATTGTTAGGACTACTTACAAAACATGGCTGGAAAGATCCCACGAAATTTTATTGACGATTTACTCGCCAGAACAGATATTGTAGAGCTAATAGACTCTAAAGTTGGTCTTAAAAAAGCAGGTAAAGACTACCAAGCTTGCTGCCCTTTCCATAACGAAAAATCCCCCTCGTTTACTGTTTCTCAAGATAAACAGTTTTACCACTGCTTTGGCTGTGGTGCTAATGGCAACGCTATTTCGTTTGTTATGGAATACGACAAGCTTGAATTTGTTGATGCCATAGAAGAGCTCGCAAGCCTTTTAAATTTAGACGTACCTCGCGAGAAAGGCAGTAGCTCAGCACCTGAGCGCACAGCAGCGCAAAAGCGCTCAGATTACGATTTAATGTTACACACAGCACGCTTTTACCAGCATCAATTAAAGCACCACAGTAACTCTGCTACGGTGATTGACTATGTAAAAGGGCGTGGTTTAAGTGGCGAAACCGTTAAAAAGTTTATGATTGGTTATGCGCCGAGCGAATGGGAAGCGCTGTGCCAACAACTTGGCCGAACAAAAGAGCAAAAAGAACAGCTGGTCGAGCTTAAGCTCGCCTCCGAAAAAACACCAGGTAGGCAGTTTGATTTTTTCCGCGATCGGTTAATGTTCCCTATTCGTGATAAACGTGGCCGTGTTATCGCCTTTGGCGGGCGTGTAATGCAAGCCGACCAAGGGCCAAAATACCTCAACTCACCAGAGACCCGCATTTTTCATAAAGGTTTTGAGCTATATGGCCTTTATGAGGCAAAACAAGCACATAAAAAGCTTGAACATGTACTCATTGTAGAAGGTTACATGGATGTAGTTGCACTTGCAGAGCAAGGTATTGAATATGCCGTAGCTGCGCTTGGTACCGCAACCACAAGCGAGCATATGCATACGCTATTTAGAACCACCGACAAAGTTATTTGTTGTTACGATGGCGACAGAGCGGGCCGCGACGCTGCATGGCGAGCACTAGAAAATGCCCTGCCCTACTTAAACGATGGCAAAGCATTACACTTTGTATTTTTACCTGACGGCGAAGACCCCGATTCACTGGTTCAGCAAGAAGGTAAAACACAGTTTGAGCAACGCTTAAGCCAAGCAGATGATTTTACCAAAGTGTTATTTAATAAGCTTAGCCAAGAAGTAGACCTAACACTCGACTCAGGCAAAGCTAAGCTATTAAGTGCCGCTTTGCCGTTAATTGAAAAAATTCCGAGTGAATTTTACCAAGAAAATATTTTAGAGCAGTTAGGGCGATTAATTGGCCGTACGCGTGAGCAGCTAAATAGCCGCTTAAAAACACCAAAGCAACAACACGCTGTTGAGCGAAAATTTAAAATTACCCCAATGCGCCAAGCTATTGGTATTTTAATTCAGCACCCACAGTTAGCTAAAAGTGTGCCCCATTTGCCAGAATTGGCACAAATGAACATAGCGGGTATTGGTTTGCTACTGCGCTTACAAGAGCGCGCACTGCAAAAAGACAATGCTAACACAGCGGTTTTACTCGAGTCATTTAGAGATTCCGAAGATTACGAACCGCTAGTAAAGCTTGCCACATGGCAGCACCAAATTAGTGATGAGCGTTTAGAGACTGTTTTTCAAAATACTTTTAAATTTATTGAAGATCAGTGTTTAAATTATCGACTAGAGACCCTATTAATAAAGGACAAGACACAGGGCTTATCAAGTGATGAAAAACTAGAATGTCATTTACTTATGACAGCGCTAAAAGCGAGTAACAGCTAGTCAGGCTTGATTTAAACTGTTATACTGTGCTATTCACTGCGTCACATTATTAAAGTTAGTTAAAAGGCTAACTCTATGATGACGCCTGTTGTATCAACTTATCAGAGTGGAAGAAACAATCTCTATGGATCCAACTCCTCAGTCACAATTAAAACTTCTGATTCAAAAAGGTAAAGAGCAAGGCTACTTAACTTTTGCTGAAGTAAATGATCACCTTCCACAAGACATAATCGACTCAGATCAAGTAGAAGATATCATTAGCATGATTAATGACATGGGTATCAAGGTTAGCGAAAACGCGCCCGATGCTGATGAATTAATGATGCAAGAAACCACGACAGACGAAGACGCAGCAGAAGCTGCTGCTGCAGCCCTTGCAACTGTAGAAAAAGAAATTGGCCGTACAACTGACCCAGTGCGCATGTATATGCGTGAAATGGGTACTGTTGAACTTCTTACACGTGAAGGTGAAATTGTAATCGCTAAGCGTATTGAAGAAGGTATCAACCAGGTACAAATTTCTGTTGCCGAATACCCTGAAGCGATTACTTACCTACTTGAACAGTGGGATAAGTTTGAAGCTGAAGAAATGCGCTTAAGCGACATTATTTCAGGCTTTTTCGACCCTAACGAAGACGAAGCGCAAATCTCAGCAACTCACATCGGCTCTGAATTAAGTGAAGAACAACTTGATGAAGACGATGATGAAGATGACAAAGACAGCGATGACGATGAAGACGAAGAAGAAGTAGATACAGGCCCAGATCCAGAAGAAGCCCGTATTCACTTTGAAAACTTACGTGATTTATACGTTAAAGCTCGCGCTACCTTTGATGAAAAAGGGCGTTCGCACCCAGATTCTCAAGCCGCTATTTTTGAAATTGGCGAGCTTTTCAGAACCTTTAAATTAGTACCAAAACAGTTTGATCGCATGGTTAACAACATGCGTGAAATGATGGATAGAGTGCGTATTCAAGAACGCCTTATCATGAAACAAGCGGTACAAATTGCTAAGCTACCTAAGAAAACGTTTATTAAGCACTTTGCTAATAACGAAACTGACTCAGCGTGGCTTGACCTAGAAATAAATGCTAACGAAAAACATTCAGCTAAACTTGAAGAAGTGAAGCCTGAAATTATTCGTTGCATCCAAAAGCTATGTGTAATTGAAGAAAGCACAGGCTTAAGCATTGAGCGTATTAAAGACATTAACCGTCGTATGAGCATTGGTGAAGCAAAAGCGCGCCGTGCGAAAAAAGAAATGGTTGAAGCTAACTTACGTCTTGTAATCTCAATTGCTAAAAAATACACAAACCGTGGTTTACAGTTCTTAGATTTAATCCAAGAAGGTAACATTGGCTTGATGAAAGCGGTAGATAAGTTTGAATACCGCCGTGGTTATAAGTTCTCAACTTATGCTACGTGGTGGATTCGCCAAGCGATTACCCGCTCAATTGCTGACCAAGCAAGAACAATCCGTATTCCAGTACATATGATAGAAACGATTAATAAACTTAACCGTATCTCTCGTCAAATGTTACAAGAAATGGGTCGTGAGCCAAATCCTGAAGAATTAGCAGAACGCATGATGATGCCTGAGGATAAAATCCGTAAGGTACTTAAAATTGCTAAAGAGCCAATTTCGATGGAAACACCAATCGGTGATGATGAAGATTCGCACTTAGGTGACTTTATCGAAGATACCACTATTGATTCGCCAATCGACTCGGCAACAATGGAATCTCTTCGTGGCGCAACAAACGACGTGCTAGCAGGCCTTACAGCCCGTGAAGCTAAAGTACTTCGTATGCGCTTTGGTATTGATATGAATACCGACCACACCTTAGAAGAAGTAGGTAAACAGTTTGACGTAACACGTGAGCGTATTCGTCAAATAGAAGCGAAAGCACTGCGTAAATTACGCCACCCTTCTCGCTCTGATTTACTAAAAAGCTTTTTAGACGCTAAATAATTTAGCGCTTCATATAAACTAAAAAGGCCGCTGTAGCGGCCTTTTTTCTATTTAAAGGAAACAACCATGGCTTGGATCCAAATCCGTATCAATGCCAATGCTGCTACCGCAGATGCAGTGAGTGACTTATTAATGGAGGCAGGCAGCGCCTCTGTTACTTTTATTGATGCTAAAGACACACCTATTTATGAGCCTAAAATTGGCACCGTTGAGTTTTGGGCCGATACCACTGTAATTGGTCTATTTGAAGCCAATCATGATATGAACGCGGTAATTGCATTACTTAAGCGTCATGATGAAATTAAAGACACGCTGGTATACAAAATTGAGCAACTAGAAGATAAAGACTGGGAACGTGAGTGGATGGATAACTTTCACCCAATCCAGTTCGGCGAAAAACTGTGGATATGCCCAAGCTGGCGCGACATTCCAGACCCTGATGCAGTTAATGTACTGCTCGACCCAGGCCTTGCATTTGGTACGGGTACGCATGCAACAACGGCACTGTGCCTTAAATGGCTAGAAAGCCAAGATTTAAGTGGTAAAACAGTGGTTGATTTTGGTTGTGGATCGGGCATTTTAGGCATTGCAGCCATAAAACTTGGCGCAGAGCGCATGATAGGTATTGATATTGACCCGCAAGCACTAGAAGCAAGCTTAGATAACGCACAACGTAATGGCGTAGCCGATAAGCTTGAGGTATACCTACCAGAAAACCAACCTGAGTTTAGTGCTGATATTGTAGTAGCGAATATTTTAGCGCAGCCGCTGCGTGAGCTTCACAGTGTAATTTTGGGATTACTTAAACCGGGTGGCAAAATTGCTATGTCGGGCATATTAGAAGAACAAGCCCAATCGGTTGCCGATATTTACGCACCGTTTATTGAGCTTGACGATATTGCACTAGAGGGTGATTGGACCCGTGTAAGCGGTACAAAAAATAGCTAACCGCATATATTTATGAATTTAGAGTTTTAACTCAAAACTTGCATGTAAAGCCTGTATTTAACAGGCTTTACTATTTTTTTACAGTTAGAAAATTAGCACGCATAATTTGACAAAATTATTTTTTGTTTAAATTTCAAACAAATCGACCCACTTGTCATGCGGTTATCAAAAGTCAATACGAAAAGGGCAAAAAAAAGTCACTTTTGTTCAATTTATAGCCTTTGATTTTTCCTAAAAAAACCGTAAACTTAGCGCCCCTTGAAAAGAGGCCTATTGAATACAGTGCGTATCGGTTCATACCAACTTGAGAATAATGTAATAGTCGCGCCAATGGCAGGTATTACAGACAGACCATTTAGACAGCTTTGCCGCCGCTTAGGCGCAGGCTTGGCCGTGTCTGAAATGTTATCGTCAAACCCGAAGGTTTGGAAAACTGAAAAATCGATGAACCGTATGGATCACAGCGGTGAGTCGGGTATACGCGCGGTGCAAATTGCAGGAGCAGATCCTGAGCTTATGGCGCAGGCCGCACAATTCAATGTTGCTAACGGTGCACAGATCATAGATATCAATATGGGGTGCCCAGCAAAAAAAGTGAACAAGAAACTCGCAGGCTCTGCATTATTACAGTTTCCTGAACTTGTGGAAGAGATAGTTGATGCAGTGGTTAACGCTGTTGATATCCCGGTCACACTTAAAATCCGCACAGGATGGGATCAGGACAACCGTAATGGTGTAGAGATTGCGAGAATAGCTGAGCGTTATGGCATTGCGTCACTTGCCGTACATGGGCGTACACGCGCATGTATGTACAAAGGTGAAGCAGAATATGCCACGATTAGGGATATAAAACGCTCAGTGTCGATACCTGTGGTTGCTAATGGTGATATTACATCTCCAGAAAAAGCAAAGCAGGTTTTGGACTATACGGGTGCAGATGCCATCATGATAGGCCGAGCCGCCCAAGGTCGCCCTTGGATATTTAGGGAGATAGACCACTATTTGCGAACTGGAGAACACTTACCACCACCTGCTATTTCAGAGGTGCGAAGTATTTTAATGGAGCATTTAGATAACCTCCATGCGTTTTACGGCGAGCCAATGGGAGCGCGAATCGCTCGCAAACATGTATCTTGGTATTTGCAAACCCATGACAGTGACGGTCAGTTTAGGCGAGTATTTAATGCGCTCGACAACCCACAAGCACAGGTTGACGCATTAACGCAATACTTTAAAACACTAGCAGCTAACTAAGAAAGAAAGAGATTAAATAATGTTCGAACAAAACGTGACTTCTCCATTTATCACAAACCCTCATGTTCAGTCACACGAGAAACCGCAGCCATTGCGTGATGCAGTAAAAAAAGCTGTTCACCACTATTTAAAGCAGCTTAACGGTCAAGATGTGCAAGACGTTTACGACCTTGTTCTTTCAGAGCTAGAAGCGCCATTACTTGAAGAAGTAATGACATACACACGTGGTAACCAAACTCGTGCGGCAATTTTACTAGGTATCAACCGTGGTACTTTACGTAAAAAGCTTAAAAAATACGGCATGAACTAATACCAATTATATTGAAAGCGTAAGCATGCTAACGAGCTAAACAAGCCCATAACGGCGTTAAAAATTTCTTATGTAGAATAACTACACTGTGAAATTTTTGCCATGTTATAGAGTTGTTTTTCTATCGCTATAACTGCTTACTAATCCAATACAATTGGTATCATGCAAAAAAAGCACCTTAGGGTGCTTTTTTTATGCACACAATTTAGTATAGATGTTGCAAAATGCTCACGCTTATTGGCGCTTTATAAGTCGTTTTTTGAGTAGTAATCAGTTAAAATGCCCGCTTCTAAGCTAGCTCATTAACTGAGGAAATTAAACTACAATGGATACTCATCGTCCTATTCGTCGCGCACTATTAAGTGTGTCTGATAAAACCGGTATTGTTGAATTTGCCCGCGCACTAGAAGCGCAAGGTGTAGATATTTTATCAACTGGCGGTACCTGCAAACTCCTTGCTGATAACGGCATAAAAGTGACTGAAGTATCAGATCACACAGGTCATCCTGAAATCATGGATGGTCGCGTAAAAACCCTTCATCCTAAAATTCACGGCGGTATTTTAGCGCGTCGCGGACAAGATGAAAGCGTAATGGCAGATAACAACATCTCTGCTATCGATATTGTTGTAGTTAACTTATACCCCTTTGCGAATACTGTCGCTCAAGAAAACTGCAGCCTTGAAGATGCTATTGAAAACATTGATATTGGCGGACCTACCATGGTTCGTGCAGCCGCTAAAAACCACAAAGACGTCACCATCGTGGTAAACGCAAACGATTACGAGCGCGTTATTAGCGAAATGCAAAGCAACAATGGCTCAACAACGCACAAAACACGTTTTGATTTAGCCATTGCCGCGTATGAGCACACAGCTCAGTACGATGGCATGATTGCTAACTACTTTGGCAAAATGGTACCTGATTACACTGAAGAGGCCGCTGAAGAAACTAAATTCCCACGCACTATCAATATGCAGTTCACTAAAAAGCAAGATATGCGTTACGGTGAAAACTCGCATCAAGATGCTGCTTTTTATGTTGAAAACAACGTAAGCGAAGCGTCTGTTGCAACAGCTACTCAGCTACAAGGTAAAGCCCTGTCGTTTAATAACATTGCAGATACCGACGCAGCACTTGAGTGTGTTAAAGAATTTGATGTACCTGCATGTGTTATTGTTAAACACGCAAACCCATGTGGCGTTTCAATTGGCGAAGATATTCTTAGTGCTTACGACCGCGCCTTTAAAACAGATCCAACCTCAGCGTTTGGTGGCATTATTGCCTTTAACCGCGAGCTTGACGCTGCAACAGCACAAGCCATTGTTGAGCGTCAATTTGTTGAAGTAATTATTGCTCCTAGCGTTTCAAGCGAAGCAGCAAAAATTGTTGAAGCGAAAAAGAACGTACGCTTATTAGCGTGTGGTCAATGGAGTGGCAAAGCAACTGGCCACGATATTAAACGCGTTAACGGCGGTGTTTTGGTACAAGACCGCGACCTAGGCATGGTTACCCAAGGCGATTTAAAAGTCGTATCTAAGCGCCAACCTTCTGAGCAAGAACTTAAAGATTTACTATTTTGCTGGAAAGTGGCTAAGTTTGTTAAATCAAACGCGATTGTATATGCCCGCGACGGTATGACCATTGGCGTAGGCGCAGGCCAAATGAGCCGTGTTTACTCAGCTAAAATAGCGGGTATTAAAGCCGCTGATGAAAATCTAGAAGTACCTGGCTCTGTAATGGCATCAGATGCGTTTTTCCCATTCCGTGATGGTATAGACGCAGCCGCAGCCGCTGGTATTACCGCGGTTATTCAACCGGGTGGTTCAATGCGCGATGAAGAAGTTATCGCCGCCGCTGACGAAGCTGGCATGGCGATGGTATTTACCGGCATGCGCCACTTCCGCCACTAATCACACAAAGGGTTAAACACAACGTTTAGCCCTTTTTGTTTGCAATCAATTCACGTATTCTGGTTCAACACCTATATAAAATGTTAAGGAACAAACGATGAAATTTGCACTAAAGTCACTACTTGTTGCCTCGCTTACGCTGACCTCAACAATGGCACTTAGCCATAACCATGAGTCAAGCCTTAGCCATGCTATTCAATCAAGCGAGCGTAGCGCTAAAAATAGCGCCCGCGATGAATACCGTCACCCTGAGCAAACACTGGCATTTTTTGGTTTTAAACCAACAATGACCGTGGTTGAAATTGCCCCTGGTGGTGGTTGGTACAGCGAAATTTTAGCCCCTGCACTTAAAGAGCAAGGCTTATATTACGCAGCGCATTTTCCGAGTGATTCATCGGTAGGTTACTACCAGCGCTCTTTAGCCGGCTTTAAGAAAAAAGTGGCCGAAGATGAGCGTTTTAGCAAAGTAAAAATTTCTGAGTTTGCCCCATTAACGCACACTGATATTGCCCCTGCCGGCACTGCCGACATGGTATTAACCTTTCGCAATGTACATAACTGGTACATGGGTAAAGACACTAAAGGCGCACTCAGTGCATTTAAGTCTTTTTATAAAGCGTTAAAACCAGGTGGCGTATTAGGTGTAGTTGAACATCGCTTAGATGAAAGCCGACCTGATGAGGATCAAAAATCAACCGGCTACATGAAGCAAAGTTACGTGGTCGATTTAGCTAAAAAAGCTGGATTTGAATTAGTTGCAAGCAGTGAGATTAACGCCAATCCAAAAGATACAGCCGATCACCCTAAAGGGGTGTGGACGCTACCACCTAGCTTACGCCTTGGCGAACAAGACGCTGATAAATACAAAGCTATTGGTGAAAGCGACCGTATGACGCTGAAATTTAAAAAACCGCTTTAAATAGGAATATTTCGCCATGAATGTATTAGTCATTGGCAGCGGCGGCCGCGAACACGCACTTGCGTTTAAGGCCGCTCAAAACACGAAAGTAAACACTGTATTTGTAGCACCGGGTAATGCCGGTACTGCACTTGAGCCAAAACTAGAAAACGTTGCAATTAACGTTGAAGACCTAGATGGCCTATTAAGCTTTGCGCAACAAAACAATGTAGAACTTACTATTGTTGGCCCAGAAGTACCGCTTGTATTAGGTGTAGTAGATAAGTTCCGTGAACACGGTCTCGCTATTTTTGGTCCAACAGCCGGTGCAGCGCAGCTAGAAGGCTCTAAGTCGTTTACTAAAGACTTTTTAGCTCGCCATGCCATCCCAACCGCTGATTACCAAACGTTTGAACAAATTGACCCTGCCCTTGCTTATTTAAAAGAAAAAGGCGCGCCAATTGTAATAAAAGCAGATGGCCTAGCAGCTGGTAAAGGCGTTATTGTGGCAATGGATGAACGCGAAGCTGAAGATGCTATTCGCGATATGCTTGCCGGTAATGCTTTTGGCGAGGCTGGCAGCCGCGTCGTGATCGAAGAGTTTTTAGAAGGCGAAGAAGCCTCTTTTATTGTTATGGTTGATGGTAAAAACATTTTGCCATTTGCAACAAGCCAAGATCATAAGCGTGCATACAATGGCGATGAAGGTCCAAATACTGGCGGCATGGGCGCATACTCACCGGCACCTGTAGTAACCGACGAAATCCACCAGCGCATTATGAACGAAGTAATCGTTCCTACCGTTGAGGGTATGGCAAGCGAAGGCCATCCCTACACTGGCTTTTTATACGCAGGCTTAATGATTGATGCCCAAGGCACGCCTAAAGTAATTGAGTACAACTGTCGTTTTGGTGACCCTGAAACGCAACCTATGATGCTTCGTCTTAAATCAGACTTAGTTGAACTAGTTGAAGCGGCTAACCGCGAAGAACTTGATAAAACAACCATTGAGTTTGACCCGCGCGCAGCCGTAGGTGTTGTACTTGCTGCTAAAGGCTACCCAGGTGATTACCCTAAAGGTGATGCAATATCAGGCCTTAAAGTTAACTACCCTGCTGATGAAAAAGTATTTCATGCGGGTACTAAGCAAGATGGCGAAAACGTTGTCACCGCAGGTGGACGTGTATTATGTGCAACGGCACTCGGCAATACCGTTACCGAGGCACAGCAACGTGCATACGAGCTTGTAAAACAAATTAGCTGGGAAGGTATGGAGTACCGCACCGATATTGCTTACAGAGCGATTGCCCGAGAGCAGTAGCCTGTAACTAAATTATTGGTTTAACTTAGGGCCTGTTTATCTTTCGAGATTAAATTTGCAGCAGTGTGTTTGGTATTTAGGCAAGGCAGAGCCTATGTAGTGTGGTTATTCCCCATAAATAGGCGATAACGCAGTATAAATACCAAACACGCGCTGCACGAAGGTTCGTCCTAGGGACGATTAACTCTTTGTTGCTCGGTTTTTACTTAGCCCACTAGGTTACAAACCTCGCGCCACGATTAAATCGTCCCTAGTTAGAACAAATTTTAATCCTGAAGGATAAGCAAGCCCTAAAAATTTAACTAAAAAAGCGCAGTTTATATGCGCTTTTTTAGTGCTACACTAATTAAAAGAGTTATTACAAGTATACAACGTTGGAAACGAAAACTTTACGTTATCATGCCGCGGCCATAGCCATACTGATTTTCATATTTTATATTATTAGCACACTCGCTTCTAACCTGGTTGTGCCGACTCGCTATACCATCGATAAAACCACGCCTGTATATTTAGACTTTGCCTACTACATAGATGAAAGTAAATCTCACACACTCAACGATATTATTTTAAATCCCGAGCTAATCACCCACCAGCCGTTAACCGATATTCAATGGAGCTTTAAGCAGCAAAACTATTGGCTATTTATAGACCTTGAAAATAAAAGTTTGGATGCTCAAGACATTGTTGCCCATTTTGATAACCCGATGGTTGATCACCTAAGCGTGTATCGGTTAAACAAAAGAAATAAGCTTATAGAAAGCTATAAATTAGGTGATAAAGTAAAGTCTCTCACGCTTTTCCAATATAGCGTACCGCATATACGTTTTGCACTTGAGAGTAAAACAACAGAGCGCTTAGCCATAAAAATAGATACAACGGGGATCAGCAAAACCCCAGTTAATTTGTATCGCCATAAAGAATTTGTTGATTTAGTTCGCTCGCAAACCGGCATTTGGGGCATATTTGCCGGCGTGTTATTAATGGCTGCTCTGTATAATTTAGTGCTTTATTTTGGGATTAAAGACCGCGTTTATTTAGTTTATATAGGCTATATAATTAGTGCGCTGTGTTTAATGGGCATTGTAATGGGCTTTGGCTTTTACTTGTGGCCCCTAGAGTGGCAATTGTACTTACACGAAAAAGTGATTTTTTCAAACTACGCAATGGCCTTTTTTACGCTTGCCTTTTGCACCATGTTTTTGCGCTACCACAAGGACAAATGCTGGCGCTATAAAATGAGTAAAGCGCTACTTATTTTAATATCTTTATTATCAATCACCACTTTATTTATACCCGAGTACATTGCAGCACCCATCTTTTTTTGTGTATTAAGCTTGTTATATATCACGTGTGTTATTTTAATTTATAACAAACTACGCACGGGCTTTAGGTGGGCGAAGTTCTACGTTTTTTCGTGGGTTCCCCTCATTGTTGGCGCGGCAATACAGCCATTAGAATTAACGGGCTATTTGGATTATAGCTTTGCGATTCGTCACGCGTTTTTAGTGGCTATATTGTGTGAAGTTATTTTAATGGCTATGGCACTTGCCGATAGAGTGCGCTACCAGCGCGAGCGTGCGCTTTATCATGCTACACATACTCAGCAAACTAAATTACTTAACAGTGCCAAATTAAAACAAGCGTTTATGAGCTTACAAGCACAGGGGCGTAATACCACCTTGTGTTTAATTAAAATTCGCCATTTTAACTCGCTCAATACCATTATTACCCCATCGCAGGGCTACACTTTAATAAAGCACGTGGCTAAACAAATAGAGTTAGAGCTTAGCCATGAGCGCGAATTTACCAACCTAGATACAGATTTTAATAACAGCCCCCGCTTAGCCGACTTAGGCAGCGGGGTATTTGCCTGCATATCTACTAAAAACCAAAACCAGGAGTCACTTGAAGGGGCCTTAATTAAAGTTATAAATAGCCTGCCCAAACAATACGAAATTCAAGGCTTAAACTTACAACTTACCTATAACATAGGGATTAGTAGCGCAGCCCACAGTGACGACTTTGAATACTGGACAAAACGGGGTTACTTGGCACTTAAAAAAGCTAAAAGTAATAACGATTTAGTAGTAAGCGCCTCTAACGGCAGTAATATATTAATGGATGTGGCATTGGCCGCTAAATTACAACAAGCGATTAAAAACAACCAACTTGCGTTGTATTACCAACCTCAAATAGGGCTGAACTTTAATCAAGTATGTGGCGCTGAAGCGCTGCTACGTTGGCCCGATCCGGCTTTTAAAGGCGTATCGATAGAAGAGCTGATCACCCTTGCTGAGCACACAGGTATTATTAACGAGCTTACCTTATGGGTTATTGAGCAAGCCTGTAAAGATATCGTCAAACTAACCGAGCAAGGCTATAACGATCACCCAATTAGCGTAAATTTAAGTGCTAAAAATCTGTCGATTAAAAACCTAGCCGAAAAAGTCGAAAACATTCTTATAAAATACCAAGTTCCGGCGCAGCTTCTTAAGTTTGAATTAACGGAGTCAGCATTAGTCGAAAGCCACGAAGCGCTTATTTCGTTGGTTAATGAGCTTTCTGATTTAGGGGTGCGCGTGGTCCTTGATGACTTTGGCACTGGCTATTCATCGCTAAGTTATTTGGTTAATTACCGCTTTACGGAGCTCAAAGTAGATAAATCGTTTGTATTTGATTTAACGAATAACACCGCCAATAAAGTGATTGTGCAAACCGCTATAGATATGGCACATAACCTAGGGCTATCTATAACCATGGAAGGCATAGAAACCCAAGATGTGCACCACTTATTAAAAGAAATGGGCGCCGACAGAGCGCAAGGTTACCTATACGCTAAGCCACTCCCCCTAGATGACTATTTGTATTTCTTAAAAAGCCAATACAGTTTAAAGATGTTAAACTCCACGTTTTAATATCAACATCTTTAGGGGCCAAGTAAAGATGCAAGGCACTTTGCGTAAATTAAAATCGAGCTTAACAGAGCCGGTTCAATATCATCTTCCTGTGGGCGACAACCTAGTCGACCTAAACGCACTCATTGGTAAAGAGTTAACGCTGACGTTTAGCGGTACCATTTTATGCTCAAACTGTGGCAAAAAAACCAAAAAGAGTTACTCGCAAGGCCACTGTTTTGTGTGTATGCGCAAGCTTGCTAGCTGCGATATGTGCATTATGAAACCAGAAACTTGCCATTACGATAAAGGCACTTGCCGCGAGCCGCAATGGGGCGAAGAAAACTGCATGATCCCGCATTATGTCTATTTAGCCAACACCTCTGGGCTTAAAGTAGGCATTACTCGCCATACGCAAATACCGACACGTTGGGTTGATCAAGGCGCCACTCAAGCACTGCCTATTTTTAAAGTGCAAACACGTTTGCAATCAGGCTTAGTTGAGGTGGCATTGGCCGAGTTTATTGCCGATAAAACCAATTGGCGTAACATGCTAAAAGGTCAAAACGAAGCCATTGACCTTAAAGCCGCTGCGGCAGAGCTGATCCCGCAAATTAGCGATAAATTAAACGAGCTAAGCGAGTTATTTGGTGCCACAGCCATAGAGCAACTTGATGAAGACGTGGTTGATTTAAACTTTCCGGTAACAGAGTACCCTACTAAAATTAGCTCGTTTAATTTTGATAAAAACCCAGTAGTAAGCGGCGTGCTGCAAGGTATAAAAGGTCAGTACTTAATTTTTGATACTGGCGTTATTAATGTGCGTAAATTTACCTCATACGAGGTAACCGTAGGGTAACTATGCTAAACAGCTTTCCACAGTTATTAATTGTTTATAATGAGCTTGAAATAGCGCACGATAAACAAGAACAAGAAGCGTGTTTGCACAGCGTTACGCAAAGTGAGCTTAGTAATGTGCGCGTGTTAAACAAGCAAGGTGAGTACGTTGACCTGCAAGGCGCTGCATGCGCTCCTCTTTCACAGGAGCAGCTAGCGCAACTGGTAACCACTTATTTATTAAATGAAGGGCAATGCTGCCTTGGCAAAATTAAAACCCTTAATACCAAGCAGGCGTTTGATTTACTGGGTTTATAACCCTTAGTTATACCAATTCGCTTAATTAAGTATTATTGCGGATTGGTATTAGTACTCACTAAGCACTTTTATATGCGCTACAGCACTTCTTCCTAATGCTGATAGCGCATAGCCTCCTTCTAGGTAAGATATAACACCTTTGCAGCCACTCTCTTTTGCAACGTCGCATAATTGCTCTGTAAGCCAGCTGTAGTCATCTTCTACAAACTTTAAACTTGCCATGTCATCTTCTAGGTGGGCATCAAACCCTGCACTAATAAATAGCAGCTCTGGCTTAAAGGCTTTTAATTTTGGTAACCATTGGGTATTAAACACTTCTTTTAAATCATCGCCACTACTGGCAATTGGTAAAGGGGAATTTACTATGTGGCTGTTATTTTTTACGGCCGTGTTTGGGTAAAATGGGTATTGAAATAGCGAACAAAGTAATATGTTTTCATCGTTTATAAATATGTCTTGGGTGCCATTACCATGGTGTACGTCAAAATCAGCAATTGCTATACGTTTAATGCCTTTACTTTGGGCATACTTAACCGCTATAGCTAAATTATTAAATACACAAAACCCAGAAGAAGCGTGTGCATTGGCATGATGCCCTGGCGGGCGTACAGCGCAAAACGCCGCATCGAGTTTATCTGCGAGTATTTCATCTACAGCCAACAACCCTGCTCCTACGGCGCGTTCTACCGCTTTAAACGAATCAGGGCAAAGCCAGGTGTCGCCATCAAGGTTATGTAGCCCCTGCTCAGGAACTAAGCGCTCCACAAGGTTAACTAACGACTCATCATGGGCTAATAAGTAATGCTCACGCTGCGCTTTAGGCGCTTGTAGATGCGTTAAGCCAATATCTACACCACTTGCCAAAAGTCTATCGGCAATAGCGTCTAGGCGCTCTGGGCACTCAGGATGATCGTCAATCATTTTATGTTTACGGCAATGAGGATGTGAAATAACTGCAGTACGCATAAACGCTCCTTTAATGTGAGTGCTTAATATAACAAAGCCACCTTACGGTGGCTTTGCGACTTTGGTGTATAGCATCACTACTTAGCTTTTAAATTTAGGTTTCTAAAATCAAAACTAAAGTCTGTTACCGCTGTTGATACCGCGCGCATTTTTGCGCTATTAACACGGTTGTTTGCGCCCATATCAAAACGAATAAACGCATCGGCCTCGAGTAGCTTTTCATCCCACTTAACAATAAACGTATTACCCGTGTAATGCTCAAGCGTGCCTTTTAAGCGTTTGGTATGGGTAAAATCAATACGTAGTTTGCCATCGAGTTGCTCAATAATTACATCGCCGTACCAATCGTCGTGTAACGTGCCGGTGTAATTTATATTAGGTAACTGTGGCTGGTAATCAGCTGGGGTGTCGGGTTTTGCATTGGCGTAGGCTTTTTGTTTACTCGCAAAATGTTTTTTAGCCAACTCTTCAACCCAGTCTTTATCTTCAAGCTCAAGGGCATCTTCAAGCACTTCGTGGGTTACTGCCGAAAGTGCACTAAATGCTTGCTGATTAGATAAAATAACAATGCCGAGCTTTTTCTCAGGCAATAATGTAACTTGCGACACCATACCTAAAATGCCCCCGCCGTGGCCTAGCTTTTTAAAGCCATGGTAATCTTCAATGCTCCAACCTAGCCCATAGCCTCTAAATTGCTGATGATAGGCCTCATACGCACTTTTAGAAGCCATAGAGGTAATATGCGGGTGCCACATTTGCGCTTGCTGTTTTTCACTAAATAGTTGCTCGCCGCTTGGCATTTTTCCGCCAGCTAACTGCGTTAGTAACCATTGGCTCATATCGTTTACGCTTGATGCAATAGCCCCTGCGCCTCTAAAATCTTCTAGGTAGTTAACAAAAAAAGGATTGAGCTTGCCATCCATTGGTATGTGGCCAATTGCCCAGTTTTTATTACTTTTTGGAATACGCGAAAAGCCCGCGCGCGAGTTATCCATGTGCAAAGGCTGTAATATATTTTTTTCGATGTAATCGTTCCAGCTCATACCTGATACACGTGCCACCACTTCGCCTGCGGTTACAAACATTAAGTTGTTATAGGCATACTGGCTGCGAAAGCTGCTGGCTGGCTTTAAATACTGTAGGCCGGCTAAAATATCCTCTATAGATTTATCAGTACTTGGCCAAATCATTAAATCGCCCTGCCCAAGCCCTAAGCCACTGCGATGGCTTAATAAATCACGAACACGCATTTCGCGGGTGACGTAGGAGTCGTATAACCTAAACTCAGGTAAATGGTCAATTACCCTGTCATCCCAGCTTAACTTACCTTCATCAACCAACTTAGCCAGCGCTGCACTGGTAAACGCTTTTGTGTTTGAGGCAATACCAAAAAGTGTGTCTTTGTTCACTTTTGCATTTGTATTGAGGTTGCTTATCCCAAACCCTTTAGCAAATACAACTTTATCGTCTTGCACAACCGCTACCGCCATACCCGGTACGTCAAAGCGTGCCATTGAGGTGTTAATGACCTCTTCTAAGTCCGTGGTATTAATTTGTGCCCAACTATTAAAAGTGGCACTGGCAAGCAACGCTAAACTGGCTAATTTGGTGAGTTTCATGGTTATCCTTATTATTTTTGGTGCACTGCAAATTCAATATCAGCACGCTCTTTATTTGTATCGGGCTTATGCGGCCGATTAAGTATTGCATCACTGTATTCTTTTGGTACGCCCGCCTCAAGCGCGCCGCGATGAACGTGCTGAATATACCAGTCGTATGGCAGTACATCGTTATCGTGAGTGTTAGCAATATAGCAATGGGCCTCTATTTGCTCACCATCTAACAAAGTGGGCTTAATAGCCACGCAATCGTAGCCTGGGCCTTCTATGGTATCTAAAATTGCTTTTTCGGCTTCATCAAGTTCATACACCACGCCATATACCAAGGCGTTTTTGTCATCACTTTTTTGAATACTGCACTTGCCCGAGCCATCTTTAAATAACATATTAAACGTAAGCTCGTAGCCTTTTAGTACAGCTGTGCCAACTCGCTTTGCTTTTGGCAAACGCGCAAGCAAGCGGTTAGAGGACATATTCGATCCAAACGAAAAATTATAAATAGGCATGACTTCTCCCTAGGGTTAAATTACTACACGAATGGCTAAAGCAATTAAAATAACACCTATACCCCGGTCAAACCAATAGCCGCTTTTTTGAAAAAACGCCCGTACACTGGGTTTTGACAACACTAAAGAAAGCATAGAAAACCACACCCACGTTGCCAGAGCCATATAAACCCCATACACAATTTGCACGCTAGTTGGTGTAGTTACACTAATAACTAAGGTAAATAACGACATAAAAAAGAGAGTGGCTTTAGGATTAAGCGCGTTGGTTAAAAAGCCGCGCCTAAATGCATGCCATACGCTTTCTTGTGGGGTTGTTTTGTTTTCTATGTTGTCTGTTTTATTTACCGGTGGTTTGGCAGCCCTTAATGCTTGTACGCCTAAATAGGCTAAATACGCCCCTGCAACGTACTTTAATGCCATAAATAAATTAGGCGATTGCGTTAAAATTAGCGCAACCCCTAATACGCAGTATCCTACGTGTAATAAAATAGCAGCGCCCACACCAGCGCTTGTCCATAGGGCGTTACGCCTGCCCTGCTGTATACTTTGTTTGAGCACCACGGCAAAGTCGGGGCCTGGGCTGGCTACTGCAAAAAAGTGGGCGATGGCAATCAGTAAAAATTCGTCTAAGTAGTTCACAAGTATCCGGTTTAAGTTGGTGCATAGGCAAGCAATAGCGGATTAGCAGAGTTATCAACTAATGCTTTGATCTCTTTTTGGGCTTTTTTAAATTGGCTGCGCAAATGTGGCTTTAAATGTTTTTTAGAGTCACGATCGTTTTTAAAATAACTAATCAGCGCGTGCATAAATACGGTATGAGTTTCGCTTAGCTTCGCTTCACGATTAGCATAAGGGTTATAGCACGAGCCACACCCGCCTTTAAATTGATACACAGTGTTGCTCATCATTACCCCAAACCCTAAAAAACAGGCCAGCGCATCTGCCGCTTGTGGCAAGTAGTCTTTACCGCCTGGCGGTAACACCCCAACATGATGAATTAATACAGTAGCCAGCGTGCCGGCAAAGCTAGCTACTAGATCTTGCGGCTGATTAATTTGATTAGGATTAAACGAGACATTAATCGTATGGCTTGGCGGTACAATAAGCTGGCTTTGCTCTCCGCGTAAGTGCTCAGCAAATTCAAAATGCGGAAATACTTGCGGTTGTAACTGCTGTGGCGCAACTAATTGTATTGGCCACGCACTCATACCTGCGTAATCACGTACTCGTACAAATACCTTAGTGGCCATTTCCTCAATACTCGATACCGAATCAGGAAAGTGCGCCACCGTTGGCAATATTATTTGCGTGTGCTTGGTAAAAAATGCGGCATCAAAGTGCTCTACCGCCCAAATAAAGGTATCAATTAGCCACTGCTGCTCGGCTTGTTCAAGCAGCGGCTTTGATTTAAATAACGCTAACATAGTGTGCTCTTATTTTTGTTCAAGTGCCCAGTTCCAAGCTTGTGTATTGTATAAAGGCACAGTTGAAAGTGCGTGGTGGTGGCTGCCGCTCGACTCTTTAGTCGAGTACGATAAGTACAGTAATGTGCGGTTTTGTGCATCGTAAATACGGCGCACTTTTAGCGATTTAAATAAAATACTTTTTGATGACTTAAACACCACTTCGCCCGACTTACTGCGATCTATTGCTTGTAACATATCGGCTGTAATTGGCCCAGTTTGGCGACACGCAATAGACATATCAGAGGGATCTGAAAAATCTAGGTCGGCCTCAATATGGCTAATATGGCACGTAACCCCTTTTACTAGCGGATCTTGCTGCGAATTTACCACTACATCTTTAGTAGTAAACAGCCCTAAGCTCACCGATGCAACATCATCTGAGCAGGCACTTAAGGTAACCACTGCACTTAATAGCACAGCTAAACGTTTAAAGCGGTGTGGTAATTTCATATTAATCCTTAATTTTGCTTTATAAGCGAAGGTTCACGTGACTGTTTTTATACTATCATCAAAAATTAATACAACTAAATTTAGGCCATTGAGGGGTTAGCGCACAGTTCAGGCTTTGGTACAATTATACGTACGCCCACGTAGTAACTCATAATAGGAAACGCGTAAATGCCGCACATTATTATTGAACACTCTGAAGATCTTCCTGTATTACCGCAAGTACTTGTTGAAAAAGTGCACAACGCGACTTTTCAAAGTGGTTTGTTTGACTTAGAAACCATTAAAACCCGCGCTATTGCTTATCAGCAATACCAGCTAGGTGAAGGAAAAGAAGGGTTTATTCATATTGCGGCGCATATCATGGCCGGGCGCTCTATTGAACAAAAACAAATGTTAAGCGAGAGCTTGCTTGAGTGTTTAAAAACTTATTGCCGAGATTCTGACAGCTTAAGCGTTAATATTTACGACATTCAACACGAAATTTACCGTAAAAATTAACCCGTTTAAAAACGCGTTGTTATTAACCTAAACTTTGGATAATAAACCTCTTAACCAAAGCTTAGGTTAACTAAGTTACAACGCGTTTTTTAGCTTAATGTTGTCACTTTTTTAAAGTGTAAACTTACCCAGTAAGTCTTTTAATATATTCGACTCTTCATTTAGCCCATTGCATAGCTGCTCTGAGGTTTTCATATTTTGTTTTGTTTGCTCAGCAGAATCAGAAATCATCACCACATTTTGACTAATTTCTGAGGTAGCCAACGTTTGCTCGCGGGTGGCTGTAGCCACTGAGCTATTTAGCTCACTTAGCGTAACAATTTCTTGAGATATACCCGTTAAGGTACTCCCTGTTACTTTTAAACGTTCGGCGTTTTCTAGGGTATTTTTACTGCCAAGCTCTATAGCCGACACCGTACTTGAAGCCTTAGAATTTAACGTGTCTATCATTTCGTTAATTTGCTCGGTCGACTCTGCAGTACGCATAGCAAGGGTTCTTACTTCATCGGCTACAACGGCAAAACCACGACCGTGTTCGCCTGCCCGCGCAGCTTCTATGGCAGCATTGAGTGCCAGTAAGTTAGTTTGCTCTGATATTGCTTTAATAACATCAAGCACCTGCGTAATTGACTTTATCTCTCCTGAAAGCTCAGTTACCGAGGCAACCGAGGTAGCCATGGCGTTTTCTAGCTGCTCCATTTGCTTTATCGTGCTATTTACAAACTCCACCCCTTTATGAGTCGCTTCTTCTGTTGAAGTCGCAATGTCAGAGGCGTTACTGGCACTGTTTGAAATGTCTTGTACGGTTACTTCCATTTCGTTAACGGCTGCCGCCACCGTTTGCGTGCTAGATGATTGTACCTCGGCCAAGTTGGCCGCGCCTTGTACTTGTACTAACACATTTTCTGAAATGCTTTTAACATGGTTTGCTGAGTCCGACACTTGCTTAAACATGCCATGTAACTGCTCTAAAAATAAATTAAAGTTAGCGGCAAGCTCTGATATTTCGTTGTTATCGTTAGTAGGCAGCCTTACGGTTAAATCGCCATCTTTTTTAGTTAACGCGCTCACTGCAGCGGTTATGTTTTCAATGGGTTTAAATATTTGCGACACTAAAACTCTGGCCAGGGCAAAGCCAATAATGGCAATGATCACACCAAATAATAAATTGCTATTAATGGCACTATTTATTGGCCCGTATAACTGCTGCTCGGGCACTTCAGCCACTAAATGCCAACCTAATGACTCAATAGGCGTACTCGACACAACATAATCTTCACCTGCCATTGTTTTACTAATAATGGCACCATTTTTTATATCGTTAATATTAATTTTTTGACCCATTTTACTTCTGTCACTGTGAAGCATTACCTCACCTTCATCAGAGACCAAATACACCACGCCGGCTTCGCCAATACGGTATTCGTTAATTAAGTTGATCATAGAATCGAGCGAGCGCCCCACGCCGGTAATGGCAGTACGCTCACCGTTAATTTGCAGTGCATAGTTAATAAAAACCACCATGCTATTTGTGGTTTTATCAATATCCAGTGCTATTTCAAAGGGCCTGTTAGAGGATAAAAACTGATCAAACCATACATCTTCACTTCTATCTACCTGTCTAGATATGCCAATATCGGTGTAATAGTTGTTGGTATTTTTGGAAATTATATAAGCAATAACTGCGTTGTTATCTTTTTTAATACTGGCTAAATAATTAATATAATCGGCTCTTGCTTGCTCACTCTCACCGTTACTTAGCCACTGTTTAACAAAGCTGTTTTGCGCAATTTCTTTGGCAACAATTATAGGAGTGGCAAGTTCGAGTTCAATTTTGCTTTTTACTTCACTCAGTGCGGTGGGTAAATCAACCTTTGCGAGCTTTTCATCGGTATGATTTTGAATACTATTTGAAAATAAAAATGTAGAAACCGCTAACGGCACAACAATAGCCAAAATAAGACTAATATAAACTTTTTGTTTAAGTAACATACGATACCTGTAAATGGATAAAGGACTTAACTAACACTTGCTTAGAATAAATATAGGATCGGCTGAGCAATAAGCCCAATAATTAGAAAAAATAGAACATAAAAGAAGAGCGTGTATTTTAATTTAATCCACCACAGGAAAGCGAATTAAATTTAAAGGCGCAAGGCTAGCAACACTAACCTCGCGTAAGGTGCACTAGGGTGAATCGGACCACTCTTGCTCGTTAATTACCCCTTGCGCAATCAGGTTTTTTCTTAATTGGCTAATAGTGTGTTTTAACTCATCACGAATAAGCCTAATGGCAGGCGTTATAAGCTGGCGGCTAGGCAGTACTAACCACATTTCAGTGAGGGGGATTTTGTAATCGGGCATTAACCTTTTTAGCCTGCCCGCTAATAAATCTTCAGCTACATCAATGGCCGATTTTTTGGCTATCCCGGTGCCATCAACACACCAACGCCTTACTATATCGCCATCGTTAACGGCGCGGTCGCTGCTCATTTTAACCTTGTATTTTTGGTTATCGTTATACAGCTCCCACCCATCATGCACTACCTCGTAGAGCTTATATAAAAGGGCATTATGATTCAGTAGGTCATCTGGCGTTAACGGCTCACCGTGCTTTTTAATGTAATCTGGCGAGGCGCATAGCACGTGTGCTATGTTACAAATTTTA
Source organism: Pseudoalteromonas sp. CST2 (assembly GCF_028599385.1). Classification (NCBI taxonomy): domain Bacteria; kingdom Pseudomonadati; phylum Pseudomonadota; class Gammaproteobacteria; order Alteromonadales; family Pseudoalteromonadaceae; genus Pseudoalteromonas; species Pseudoalteromonas sp. CST2. The sequence continues at coordinate 92,303 of NZ_JAQREO010000001.1, read as the reverse complement.
AAGCCGTATAAATTTAGCTCCTGTGCGGCCTCTTTAGTTAAGGCGCGCAGCGCAACATCAATTCCATCACGGTAAAAATCAGCGCGGCTGTCGCTTGCTTGTAAGCGCAGCGTCACTTCACTGTGTTTATCCATAATATTATTTAGCAATACCCGCATAAGGTTGCGCCCCATTTCCGATGACACTGCTATTCGCACTTCACCACTAATAGATTGCTGCTCCTCATGAATAAGCACTTGCCCTTGTTGCAATAAATCGAGAGCCTGCTGACACAGAGGTAAATATCGTTCCCCTTCGGGCGTGAGGCGAATTTGCCTTGTTGTGCGTACAAATATTTGTGCCCCAAGCGCCTGCTCTATTCGCTTTAATGAGACACTTGCAGCCGATGAGCTCATATCTAATTGATTTGCAGCAGCTGTAATTGATTGCAGCTCAGCCACTTTGAGTAATACTTGTAAATCAGCTATTTTCATCAAACCCTCTTATTGCATAAACCAGCATGCGTAACTATAGCGTTATTATCCACGTTTTTGCGAAAGTGTATTTAACTTATGCCCATTTATTGACTGAATTTTAAGCCGTACTATAGCGCTATACCAACTTAACGGAGCTTTTAAATGAAATTTTTACTAAACGCATCAACTCTTGCACTGGTTGCAACACTGATATCAACGCCAGTCTCTGCAGAGCAAAGCGCATCAAAAGTTGTTGCTGCAAGCAATATTGACTGGGGTTACTTAAACCCGCTACGTGGTGATAAAAGCCCTGGCGCAGCAGATTTATGGGGAAACCGCACAACCGACACTGCAACAGGCATGTTAGTACGCTTTAAAAAAGGCTTTGAATCTCCGCCGCACATTCACAACATTACCTACCGCGGTATCGTTATTGAAGGGCAAATGCATAATGACGACCCAACAGCTGAAAAAATGTGGATGCCAGCGGGTTCGTTTTGGACACAACCTGCAGGTGAAAACCACACCACTGCAGCCAATGCTGAAACAAATTTAATTTACTTAGAAATCGACTCAGGGCCGTACTTAGTTAAACCAACTAATGCCCAGTTTGATAATGGTGAGCGCCCGTTAAACCTACATGCAGACAACATAGTATGGTTAAACAGCAGCGATTTAAACGACATTAACGCCCAAGGCGTGCAAACCGCCTATCTTTGGGGAAGTACAGCCGATATGAACGGCTCAATGATTAAACTTCCTGCCGGCTTTAAAGGTGAAATAAAAACAGATGCAAGCGAATTTCGTGCTGTTGTTATAGCCGGCGCCGTTGAGTACAACTCAAGCGAGCAAGATAAAGCGCAAAACCTAAGCGCAGGCAGCTATGTAGAATCAACCGGTAACTTTACCCACACGATTGAGAACACTAACGACAAAACAGCCACTATTTACATTCGTACTAACAGTAAGTACCAAGTAGATTAGAAACTACTTATAAAAAGTAAATGGCATAAAAAAAGCGCACTGCTTAGTGCGCTTATTTTTTATTTATTAATACTTAAAAGCTATAACGAGCAGTTAAGCTTACTAAATCTAGCTCGTCCAATGAGGTGTAATTAGCCCCAAGTGAAACGTTGTTATTAATGTAGTAACGTGCGCCCACACTGAAAGATGTTTCACTCTCATCTGCAATATCGACATTGCCTACTCGGCCATCTAGCTCAATATTATCACTTACCATAGAGCGAACACCTACAGATAGACTATAGCCATTTTCGTCATTCGAAGCATTACTTCCACGATACGATGCCTCTAGCTCTACGTTTTCGTATGTTGCTAAACCATAGAAGTCAGTGTTCGCGCCAATAGCTGTGCGATAACCTATTCCAGCACTAAGCCAGTTTAAGTCCACATCTACACCATCATCTGAATTACCCAGAGTTTGGTATTGACCAGATAGGAAAAAGTTTTCGCCTAATAGCGTACTACCATCAAATGTCCATCCATCTGCATCATCGCCATCAATATCACCGTCAAGATAACCAGCAGCTACATAGTTAAAGTTAGGTGACTCTGCAAAAGCAGCTGGACTTGTAATAACAGCAGTCACTAGCAAGATTGCAATTTTATTCTTTTTCATAATACTTCCTTTTAAATTTATTTTAACAACCTTAAATTGCCCCTAAAAAGTACACAACTAGGATCTTGATTGCAAATATGAATCTAGCAACCGAACCAACATATGTCGCTGTTATTAGTAAAAAAGAAAAATGATTGAAGCTGGTTTTTAAATAATAGAGGCGGTATAGGCACACAAACAACTAACCTAAATACTGCATAAAAAGTACCGTAGAAAATATTTTGTATTGGCTATAACTATTTAAAAAATTGGAAAGCTTTGAAAAGTGGTGGCCCCTCCCAGACTCGAACTGGGGACCTAACGATTATGAGTCGTGTGCTCTAACCAACTGAGCTAAGGGGCCAACTTTGTATAACTACGAGGTAGTTAATTTTTGAAGCGTTTAGCCACTGAGCGACTAAAGCGGGTTGCAGTATAAAAAGTTTTTTAAGGCTTGTCACTAGCAAAAACCTTTATTTTAACAATCAGTAAGCTGACTGCTTAAATAGTAATCTTTTTGCATGCGAATAGGCAGGAAATAACAGAAAAATAAACGCAGAAGTATGTAAGCCGCTTTTTTACAATTTTAATAATTATAAAAAAGTGGCCGGCTCACATTGAACACACCACACATTATTTTTTAGCAATAATGTAGATAGCGTGAATTAAACCAGGGAAGTAACCTAGTAAAGTTAGTAAAATATTTAGCCAAAAATGCATACCTAAACCAACTTGTAAAAATACACCCAGTGGCGGTAATAAAATCGACAGTATTATACGAATGATATCCATGATATAGCTCCTTTAAAAATGACAAGCAAAAAGCCCAGCTAAGCTGGGCTTTTTAGTATAGTGTATTATTCAGCAACAATAGTTAGTTCATCTACTACGTCACGAACATCTTCAGCATTTTTAGCAATTTTTACTGCTAACTGCTTTTCAGCTTCTGTTTCAACAGAACCTTTAAGTTTTACTATACCGTTGTCGGTATCAACGTCGATATCTGTACCGTCAACTTCTGAGTCAAATAAGAAACGTGTAGTAATTACTGTGGTGATTTTAGCGTCAGTTAAGTCGTTATCGTCATCATCCATAGTGTCACGATCTCTGTCGTCCATATCCATGTTTTTCACAACAGTTAGGTTGTTTTCTACATCAGATACGCCATCTAGGCTAATTACAAGTTCTTCAGCTAGCTCTTTATCAAGGTCGCTGTTTACTTTACCTGTAAGTACTACCTTGCCATTTTTTACATCAGTGTTAATGTCAAAGTTGTTTAGATTAGTGTTCATAAGAAGCACTGTTTCTGCCTTACCATCAATCCAAGCATCTTTACTTTCATTTTCCCAAGTGCCCGCTTGAGCACCCATAGCTGTAGTACCTAGAACTAAAGCCGCAATCATAGATTTGTTGAATGTTTTCATAATCTTTCTCCTTTTGATTAAAGACACTTTTATGTATGCGAGCTTTAGGCCAACTTTATTAATACTTTAAATTCATAAAGTTAGCTATTTTATTGGGTATAAATAAAAATACCTCCGAGTAAACATTTACAGGCTATTAGGTAAAACTTTCTTAAGTGGTGAAAATAACGATTATATTGCTGTTTTGGTTAATCTATCGTTAATATAATAAATTAAGCGGAGTTATTAAAATAATAAGCCATTGATATATAAATAGTTAAGTTTTGGTACACCACTTGCTATGTACAGTGGTAACTCATATAAAAAGGATTATTCCCATGTCTGTAAAAATTGAAGACCGCCCAATAGAGCAAGTTCGCGAACAAGTGATAGACCAACTTATTTATAACTACAGCCATGGCGTTATTTCAGCTGAAGCCTTTGAAAGGCGCTTAGACAGTGCAATGGAAGCAACCGATAATACTGCGTTACTTAATTTAGTAGAGGATTTAACCCTTACTACAGATACCCAGTACAGTGCTCAAAAGCAAACGCAATTTGCCCCTAACTACAGCGCCCAACAAGCGGATGAAGAAAATTTAACACTGCGAAGCATTTTAGGCTCAAGCGAGCGTAGCGGCCAATGGGTGGTGCCTAAAGATATTTATATTCAAAACTATATGGGGTCGATTGTTTTAGATTTTACTGATGCTATTTTTGCCCACCAACATGTTACCGTGCATGTAAATTGTATTTTTGGCAGCGAAGAAATTTACGTACCAGAGCACGTTAATGTAGTTTCTAAAATGTTTTGTATATTAGGTAGTTTTGAAAACAAAACGGTGTCGCTTAATAAGCGCCAAGGCCCCACAATTAACCTAGAAGGTAAAACAGTTTTAGGTTCGGTGGAGGTAAAAGTTAAACGCACCATTAAAGAAAAGTTTATGAGTTTTGCTAATGATTTAAAGGCCCAGCTTGGGGTGAGTAATAAATAATACGGGTAAAAACACAATGGGTAGAAAAGCCATAGTATGCGCTTTTCTACACCGTTATTTATGCCTATTTTATAAGTCGTTATTACGCTCGCTTGGAATGTCACTCATATACTGCACAAACTCAACCTCGAACCCTGCTGGGTCTAAGTAATATACGTTTTTTCTAAATGGGTTTTCTGCGCCCTCTTTATCAATGCTAAATCCGGCGTGTTTTAAGCGCTGTATAACAGCGTCTAGGTTGTTTGTAACGTAGGCAAAATGAGCCAGCCCGACTTGATGCCCTGCCAAATCTCTGTTTTTATGCTCGCCATTATCGCTTATAGCAATGTAGTGATTATCGTCGCCAAAATGTACCCAGCGCTTAGGTTTGCCATACCAGGTGTTATGCCCTTCACTTCTAATAGACCAATAAGGAAAGGCTGCTTGGTAAAATTTAAGCATGGCATTTATATCGTTTACTACTAAATGTACGTGTTCTAATTTCATTATTATTTACCCAAGTTGAATGCTTAAACACAAGGTAAAACCTCAAGCTAACTTTAGGTAAAGCACTTTTTTTACTTTTTAGTATTATTGGCGTGTATTGCCCTTGTAAGATTAATTTTTACAACAGTATGTTTGCTAGCAGGACACGGAAGTTTTGCCTACATGGATGTAGGTAAGGGGCGTGAGCAGGACGCGGAAGCTTTGCCTACATGGATGTAGGTAAGGAGCGTGAGCAGGACGCGGAAGCTTTGCTTCATGGAAGTTATTGAGCTCCCAAGGCTTCGCACTTCGCGCTGTGATTAAGTTGCCCTTTGGTTGAACAAATTTCAATCCATACACGCCAACATGTCTTAGATACGAATAAATTTACATGCATTTCAAGGCCGTACAAAAAACGCACAAAAGTATTTAGGGTTTATTGTTTACTTTATGGCAAAAGTCGCTAAAATACGCCGGCTTAAATATATAAACGTTCTTTTACAACCCAAAGGTAATACCATGCATCCAATGTTAAACATTGCGGTTCGCGCTGCGCGCAACGCAGGCAAAATTTTACTTCGCGCAAGTGAAGATTTATCAAAAGTTGAAATTCAACAAAAAGGCACTAACGACTTAGTGACTAACATTGATAAAGAAGCCGAAGCCGTAATTCGTGATACAATTTTAAAATCTTACCCTGATCACTGCATTGTTGGTGAAGAACTAGGTGAGCACAAAGGCAAAGATGCAGATTACCAATGGATTGTTGACCCGCTTGATGGCACAACTAACTTCATCAAGGGTATCCCTCATTTCGCGGTTTCTATCGCACTTAAAGTAAAAGGTCGTTTAGACCAAGCTGTAATTTACGATCCAGTCCGTGGCGAGCTTTTCACTGCATCTCGTGGTCAAGGCGCACAGCTAAACAGCAAGCGTTTACGCGTTACTAAAACCGTAGAATTAGCTGGTTCAATTTTAGCAACAGGCTTCCCTTTCAAACAAAAACACCACTTAGATGCATACACAGACGCGTTTAAAGCATTGTTTACACAAACTGCTGATATTCGTCGTGCAGGTTCTGCAGCGCTAGATATGGCATATGTAGCGGCGGGCCGTGTTGATGGCTTTTTTGAAATTGGTTTAAAACCGTGGGACACAGCAGCAGGCGAGTTACTTGTAAAAGAAGCTGGCGGCATGGTTGTTGATTTTGCAGGTGGCGTTAACTACAACAATAGCGGTAACATTATTTGTGGTGCACCTAAGCTTACTCAAGCAATTATCCGTGAAATTCGCCCAGTATTACCTGAAGCGTTACTTCGCTAATAAAGTGCATGTAACCCTATTATAAAAAAGGAGCCTATGGCTCCTTTTTTGTTTTAAAAGTAAGGGTTATCGAGCTTTAGCTCCGTGGTATAACCTTTTGTGAAAGGGAGAGAGTTTATGTCTTTTGCAAAATACTCATCAAATAACGCATCAAACTCTCCGCTGTTTTGCATGTTTTGCATGTTTTGCAACCCAAGCTCTATGGCTTGCGCTAAAGCTGGCTTACTACTTACAACAAAATAATAAATACCGGTGGGATAACTAATAAATAAATTAGGCACAATAACTAAGTTACTCTGCGCATTGGCAGCAAGCTCAGAATTAACTTCGATAAATGAGCGAGGAAAGTAATCGATTCTGCCCCGGCTAGTGAGCGTAAACATAGCTTGATAGTTACTCAGCGGCCTTACATGTAAGCCGTTATAGGCCATTATTTTTGTATCTGGCCAATCATGCCCTTGCACTGCCGAGAGCTCACTTAATTGCGCTAAAGTGGTAATGCCTTTAAATTTTTCGACATTTTTTTTACTGGTTAATAAAACGCGCTTGCCTATAAAGCCTTTAAATAGCGGGACTTTAACGGCTATTGCCCGTGCCTCTCGTTCTGGGCTGCTCATGCTCCAATAAACATCTAACTCTGTTTTATCTAGCTCAATCAGGTCACGCTGTTGCTGTAAGCTCACTGGCTGCATTTTTATGTCTACAGGGTAATTAGCCCGCTCTAGGGCTCGTGTTAATAGCTCACTTAGGTATTCTTCACGGGCATTTTGCACACTTTGCTTTTGAGCAACATTAACAATTTCTACCCCTTGCACAAAAAAGCTAACCGCAAATAAAGCAAACCCACCAACAACTACTTTTAATGGCAACATAATAATTACCTATTTTTTATACCACCTGTTTATTCTCTGGTGCTAAGCGCACTACGGCAGGCGCAGGCTTTCTGCGCTTACAAATAAACAAATAACTATGGCGATACCGCTTAGCCTCTTTTTTAGCATCTGTTGCAAGTGCTGCAACTTGATGGCTGTTTTTACATTCTTGTAAGTCGGGCTCCACAAGGCCAATTGATAACGTAAGTAAAGGTACAAATTGCTTTTCTCCCTCACGATTTGTAGCCCAGTAGCCTTTGCTCTTAATGTGCTCAGGCGTAAAAAAAGTGCGTGATTGCAGTTCAAACTGCTCAATTATGGTATTACAAATATACACAGCATCTGATTGGTCAAACACAACCATAAAGTCATCACCACCTATATGTCCTACAAAGTTAGCACTGTTTTCGCATGCTTGCACGGTTACATCTGCCAATAATTTAATCACACTATCGCCACTGGCATAGCCGTATAAATCATTGAACTGCTTAAAGTGATTAAGATCTATATAGGCAAGCGAAAACGCACTTTGTGAGCGTAACCTTTGCTCTATTGCCTCATTAATCGCTACATTACCAGGGAGCATGGTGAGTGGGTTAGCATGCTGGGCGTGACGAATTTTTTCTTCTGTTATGTGCTTTAAAATATCACGCAATGGGGCAAGCCCTAGGTAACGTTTATTTCGGGTGATCACAATATGGCGGCGGATATCAAAGTCTTGCTCTGTAATTTGCTGACTCACGGTATCAAGAAGTTGGTTTTCATCCACCACTAAAGGTTGTTTATCCATAAAGTCAGTTACGGGGCACTTGTCGTAAAGTGCATGGCCATAGGGCGCAGCAAACACCTCAGTGAGCTGATCTTTATGTAGTAATCCAACCGGTTGGCCGGCTTTATTTAAAACCGCTAGGCTCATCACGGCTTTGTCTTTTTCGAATAGCTTGTGGGCGTCTTTGCAACGGGTTTCGCTGTCTATTGCTTCTTGTGTAACAGCAAGCCAGCCAATCGCCATTGATTGATCAAACGTATTGCTTGGCTGTTTAAAGTTTAATGCTTGTAATTGCTCTGAGCTGTAATCAAGGCTTGGATTTGAGTTTGGTTTTTCCAGTAAAAAACCTTGTACGTTTGCTATTCCTAAGCTTTCAACATAGGCAAGCTCTTCTACTCTTTCTATGCCTTCGGCTATTACGGCGGTGTTTGTTGCTTTTGCTAGTACCGTAATCGATTTTAAAAACTCTTTTTTAACTTCGCTTTCATCGCAATGATCAATAAAGTAACGGTCGATTTTTACAAAATCGGGGCATAGTTCAGACCACTGTTTTAAACCCGAGTAGCCAGCACCTAAGTCGTCAATGGCAATGGTAAAACCCAGCTCGCGGTAGTGTGCAATTGTTTTTAATAATAAAAAACCATCGTCGACCTTTTCTTGCTCTGTTACCTCAATTACCACGCGGTTTGCTGCTAAACCAAACTGCTCTATTAAGTGCAGGGTTTCACCTTTTGGGTGGCAAGGGTCGAGCAAGGTTTTAGGGCTTACATTTAAAAATAACTTACCGTTTAGATTAAGCTTTACAAAGTTTTCAATTGCTTTTGAGCGGCATAATAGCTCAAGCTCTGAAATTAAAGCGTGCTCACTGGCCGCTTCAAACAGTCGGTTAGGCATTTCCAAAGGGCTGTTTTTAGGCCCTCGACTTAGCGCTTCGTAACCTATAATTGTTTGATTAGCTATATCAAAAATAGGCTGAAATAACGTGGTTATTTCACCGTTACTTAAAATGTACTCTAGTACTTTGCGCTGCATCGTCACTGCAAAACCTGATTGTCGTTTAATAGGGGCATTAAAGTAGCAAGCCTGTATGACAATTTTATGGCATTAGCTGCTATTGACCATTCCGGATTAAATTTGCTCAATTTAGGGGCGGTACAATATAAGCGCTAAGTTTATAGCCTAATATACTGTTAACTATTCATACGTTATTGTAATGCCTTAATTATATAACCGGCTCAAGGCTTTAAGTTCAGCCTAAAAAGCGTGTACGTTTAATCTTAAAGCAACCAAGCTCTATAAAACCGCGCGCAATAAAAAACCGCTCAATTGAGCGGTTTTATTTAGCGGTAACTCTATTACGGCAATGCGTCTAGGTCTGCGCCTTCTTTTTCAATTACCTCTGGTATTAAATCTTCTTTACTTACGCCCATGGTAATAGCTACCGAGCTTGCAACGTAAACTGAAGAATAAGTACCAATGAACACACCAAATAACAGGGCTGTAGCAAAGCCATGAATGGTTTGTCCGCCCCACACAAATAGCGCAATCAATACCAAAATAGTGGTGATTGACGTTACAAGTGTACGGTTAAGTGTTTGCGTTAACGACATGTCGATAATTTCGATAGTGTCGTCGATGCGTACTTTACGGAAGTTTTCACGAATACGGTCAGATACAACAATAGTATCGTTAAGTGAGTAACCAATTACCGCCAATATTGCCGCTAAAATAGTTAAGTCAAACTCTAACCCTAATACAGAAAACAAACCAACTGTAATAATTACATCGTGTAGTAGTGCACCTACCGCGCCCACAGCAAAACGCCACTCAAAGCGAAATGCCACGTAAATCAAAATACAAATAAGCGCAGTTAACATGGCAAGGCCACCCTGCTCTTTTAAGTCTTCCCCTACGCTTGGGCCTACAAACTCAATGCGGCGCATTACTACGCTCTCATCAGCTTGCTTTAAGGCAGTAATAACTTGGTTACCAATAACTTCGGCTTTTACTTCACTGCCACGCGGCGCTAAACGAACCAAAATATCTTGGCTAGAGCCAAACAGCTGCACTGAGGCATCGGCAAACCCGTTTTCAGCTAATACTGAGCGTACTTTTTTCAAATCTGCAGGTTGCGAAAAACCAACCTCTACAGCGGTACCGCCAGTAAAATCTAAACCAAAGTTTAAACCTTTGATAAAAATTGAGGCAAACGACGCTAAAATTAATAGCGTAGAAAAACCCATAGCCACTTTACGAAGTGACATGAAACGTAGGGTTTTACCACCCAAACTTAAAATTTGCATGTCCGCTCCTTAAATTGAAAGTTTATCAATGCGCTTACCACCAATAAATAAGTTAATTACCGCACGGGTACCAACTATGGCTGTAAACATTGAAGTTAAAATACCAATTGCCAGTGTTACGGCAAAACCTGCAATAGGGCCAGTGCCCACTGCAAATAAAATAACCGCAGCAATTAAAGTGGTAATATTGGCATCAAAAATAGTACTAAAGGCGCTATCGTAACCAAAATGAACGGCTTGTTGAGGGCTGCGGCCATCGGCCAGCTCTTCACGAATACGCTCAAAAATAAGTACGTTAGCATCAACCGCCATACCCACTGTTAATACAATACCGGCAATACCTGGCAGCGTTAATGTGGCTCCTGGAATTAACGACATTACACCTACAATAAGCACTAAGTTAGCTGCTAGTGCAATGTTGGCAACTAAACCAAACCCTTTGTAGTAAATAAGCATAAAGGCAAGTACAAACGCAAAGCCAAGGGCTACAGCTGTCATACCGGCTTCAATGTTTTCTTGACCTAAGCTTGGGCCTACTGTGCGCTCTTCAACAATTTGAATTGGCGCTACTAATGCACCGGCGCGTAATAGTAAGCTTAAGTTGTGGGCTTCGGCTGGGTTATCAATACCTGTAATACGGAATGAGCGGTCAAGACGAGCTTGAATAGTCGCAACGTTAATAACCTCTTCTACCTTAATAGGTGGAAGTGCTTTACCGTCAGCATCTTTTTTACCCGATGGCTTGTATTCAATAAATACCGTTGCCATGCGCTTACCAATTGCACGCTTGGTAAAGGCATTCATTTTTGCCCCGCCTTTGCTATCTAAGGTAATGCTTACTTGTGGGCGCTGGTATTCGTCGTTTCCTGATTGTGCACCAGTGATATGGCTACCTTCAAGAATGACACGTTTTTTAAGTACCACAGGGTAGCCATCACGGCTCATGATCATTTCTGTGCCCGCAGGAATACGTCCTTGAGCAGCAGCACTTGGGTCTGCGTTTTCGTCTACTTCACGAAATTCAAGCGTGGCCGTTGCACCTAAAATTTCTTTAGCGCGTGCTGTATCTTGTACACCTGGTAGTTGCACAATAATACGCTCAGCACCTTGGCGCTGTACGTTAGGCTCTGCAACACCAATTTGGTTAATACGATTACGAATAATGGTTTCGTTTTGCTTAATAGCGTAGTCACGTATTTCTTTAAGCTTTTGCTCACTCATAGTGGCAAAAAATGCGCGATCGTTACTGCTATCATCAATGTATACGTTTAGTGGGTAGCGCGATGCTAAAAAGCGTTCAGCCGCTTCTTTATCTTCTTCGGTACGCATTTCTACACGCATACGTTCAGAGCCCGCTACGCGGCGAACACTACGGTAACGAAGTTTTTCTTCGCGTAGGTCGCTACGAAAATCTTGTTCCATTTGCTCTAGCTGATTATCTACCGCGGTTGCCATGTCGATTTCCATGGTGAAGTGAACACCACCACTTAAATCAAGACCTAGCTTCATAGGGTTACCACCCAATGATTTTAACCATGCAGGTTGCGCAGGTGCCATATTAATAGCAGAGATATAATCGTCGCTGAGAGAATTACGCAGTAAGTCTTGCGCTTTTAGCTGTTCTTCAACATTTTTAAAACGTACTAATACTTGGCCGCCTTCAAGCACGGTAGACTTAGCTGTTACATTATGTTGTTTGAGGGTTGCGTTTACTTTGTCTACTACACTGAGATCGACATCTGCGCCTTTTGCCCCCGAAACCTGAATGGCCGGATCGCGGCCATACAAGTTTGGAGAAGCATATAAAAGGCCAATGGCTACCACAGCTAAAACAAGTAAATACTTCCAAATTGGAAACTTGTTTAACACAGGCATGTCCTTTTTATTTTTATAGTGACTTCATTGTGCCTTTAGGCAATACAGCAGATACTGCCGATTTTTGTACTGTTACTTCAGCTTGCTCATTTAAAGAAATCACGATGAAATCTTTATCTTCAGTAATTTTAACAATTTTACCTACTAAACCGCCTTGGGTAAGTACTTCATCACCTTTAGCCATCGCGCTCATAAGGCTTTTGTGCTCTTTAACACGCTTAGCTTGTGGACGGTAAATTAAAAAGTAAAAAACTAAACCGAAAATAGCTAACATAATTAGCATTTCCCAGCCACCACTTGCAGCAGGTTGACCAGCAGCGGCGTGTGCGTTTGAAATAAATAAACTCATAATACTTCCTCTATATTTTTAAATTTTAATTTATATCTGCAAGCTCTGGCACGTCTTGGCCACGGCGAGCATAAAAATCACTAACAAATTCTTCTAGTTTACCTTCGCTAATTGCATTGCGTAGGCCTTCCATAACACGTTGATAGTAACGTAAGTTATGGATTGTGTTTAGTCGTGCGCCTAAAATTTCGTTACATTTATCAAGGTGATGCAAATAAGCACGCGAATAGTTTTTACAGGTATGGCAATCACACTCAGGATCAAGTGGGCCAGTATCTGTTTTATGTACTGCGTTACGAATTTTAATTGTACCTGTGGTAATAAATAAATGACCATTACGTGCATTACGGGTAGGCATTACACAGTCAAACATATCAATACCACGGCGTACAGACTCAACTAAGTCTTCAGGTTTACCTACACCCATTAAGTAGCGCGGTTTGTCTTCTGGCATTTTGTACGCACAATGATCAAGAATATTCATCATTTCGTTTTTAGGCTCACCAACCGATAGGCCGCCTAATGCGTAACCATCAAAGCCAATTTCTTCTAGACCTTTTTGTGATTGTGCACGTAACTCTGGGTACATACCACCTTGAATAATACCAAATAAGGCTGATGGGTTATCGCCGTGGCCTTCTTTAGAGCGCTTAGCCCAACGAAGCGATAACTCCATTGAGTCTTTTGCTTCTTTTTCGGTGGCAGGGTATGGCGTACATTCGTCAAAAATCATTACGATGTCTGAGCCTAAATCACGCTGTACTTCCATTGATTTTTCAGGCGACATCATAATTTGGTCACCATTTACCGGCGATTGGAACAACACGCCTTCTTCGGTAATTTTACGCATAGCACCAAGGCTAAATACTTGGAAACCACCTGAGTCGGTTAAAATTGGAAAGTCCCAATTCATAAAGTCGTGTAAATCACCGTGTTGTTTAATGATTTCAGTACCTGGGCGTAGCATTAAATGAAAGGTGTTACCCAAACAAATTTGTGCCCCTGTGGCTTTAACTTCATCTGGGGTCATGCCCTTAACAGTACCGTAAGTACCTACTGGCATAAATGCAGGCGTTTCTATTACACCACGGTCAAAAATCAAGCGGCCGCGGCGCGCTTTTCCGTCGGTGCGGTCTAATTCAAATTTCATATCATCCTCAATGTCGGAAAAACAGTCCAACAAGCTATAATTTAACCGCTCGATTCTACCCTTTTTGCCCCGTTATTACTATTAGCTGCGCTAAATTCACTGCGTATTAGCGCAGGCAAATAAAAACCCAGCGTGCGAGCTGGGCTTTTTAAAACGGTACCGGATAAAAACGTGCTTATTTACGTGTTAAAAACATCGCATCGCCGTAGCTAAAAAAGCGGTACTTTTGTTCTATAGCCGTGTTGTACGCGCCCATAATGTTATCTTGGCCGCTAAAGGCACTTACTAGCATTATGAGGGTTGATTCTGGCAAGTGAAAGTTAGTCACCATGGCATCAACTACATTAAACTGATAACCTGGAAAAATAAAAATATCGGTATCGCCAAAATAGCTCTCTAATTTACCGCCGTGTACTTTTGCTGCCGACTCCAACGAGCGTACAGAAGTAGTTCCCACAGCTATAACACGCCCACCGTTAGCTTTTGTATTAGCAACAGCGTGAACCACCTCATCAGGTACTTCAATGTATTCAGAGTGCATTACATGCTCATCTACGCTTTCTACACGCACCGGCTGAAACGTACCTGCGCCAACATGTAGCGTAACAAACGCCATGTTTACGCCTTTTTGTTTTAGTGCCGCCATTAACTTATCGTCAAAATGCAGCCCTGCTGTAGGCGCTGCTACTGCACCGGGCTTTTCGCCATAAACGGTTTGATAACGCTCGCGGTCAGCTTCGGTGTCTGGGCGGTCAATGTAAGGAGGTAAAGGCATGTGGCCAATGTCGTTTAGAATATCGAGTACATTTTGGCTACGATCAAATTCAAGCTCAAATAACGTATCTTGACGCGCAATCATTGTCGCTTTGGCTTTGCCTTCTAAAATAACTTCGTTACCAGGCTTTAACGACTTACTTGCTCTTACATGGGCAAGTACGCGGTGTTCATCAACTACACGCTCTACAAGTACTTCGACCTTACCGCCAGAGGCTTTTTGGCCAAACATACGAGCAGGAATAACGCGGGTATTATTAAATACTAATAAGTCACCTTCGTTTACTAAATCAAGTAGGTCGCTAAACACTTTGTGTTCAACGTTGCCAGTTGGGCCATCTAGGGTTAGTAAACGGCTGCTGGTTCTGTCTTGTTTAGGAAAACGAGCAATTAATTCATCAGGTAAGTCAAAGCTAAAGTCAGCCACGCGCATAGTCGGTATTCCACATCATTAAAATCGCGCCAAGTGTATATCTATCCTCGGCTAAGCTCAAGATATCTACCACAGTTGAGAGGATTCGCCCTATTTTAGATACATTTGAGTAACTACTTTAAATAATCTTGTTCTTATTGGTAAATATCATTATTCTTACTGTCCTTAATAATGATGGTTTAGTTTTGGGGTTATAAAAAAGTGGCAGATAAGCTGAAGTTGCTCATTCTAAACGCAAGTAGCGAAGAACGCCGCACTATACGCGCCACTTTAGAGTACTTAAACGTATTTGAATTTATTGAAGCCGCAGATAGCCTAGATGCACTCACCCTGTTAAAAAAGCAGCCAGTAAATATGATTATTACGGGCTTAAGCGTGGGGAAAATAGATGGCTGGCGTTTTTCACGCATGATCCGCTCAGGCTTACTTAACACCCCAA
Source organism: Pseudoalteromonas sp. CST2 (assembly GCF_028599385.1). Taxonomy (NCBI): domain Bacteria; kingdom Pseudomonadati; phylum Pseudomonadota; class Gammaproteobacteria; order Alteromonadales; family Pseudoalteromonadaceae; genus Pseudoalteromonas; species Pseudoalteromonas sp. CST2. The sequence continues at coordinate 77,080 of NZ_JAQREO010000001.1, read as the reverse complement.
AAAACACCCCAATTTTACTTATTCCGCCTATTTACTGTGAGCGTATAGCAGAAACCACCGCTCGTAGTTATGGCATAGATGCTGTACTGCCCTTTGAGCACCAAGATATGCTGCCGCAGGTGCTGGCCAATGTTCTGTCTACGCATTTAGAAAAAAGCAGCCGCCTTAATTTACTCTTGCTTGAGCCAATAGCGCAAAAAGCCGATGAAATAGCGGAGCAACTTAAGCTTAATTTTGCCATTACCCATGTCACCTCAAGCCAAAGTGCTTTAAATGCTTACAACCAACAACAATTTGCTATTGTACTGCTTGATGCAACCGCGTCGCGCGCAGATACTTCAAGTGTTTTAGTTGAAGAAATACTGCAACATAACCCTAAACAAGCCATTGTAACTATTATTGATAATAACGATGCCGACTATGCAGAGCAGCTGCTGCTATCCGGTGTTACCGACTTTATAAGAGCGCCATACGACCCGTCGTTTTTAAATAAAGTATGTGACCATGCTGCGCGCCGTGAAGACTTTATGGTTAGTTATGCTGAGTTTGCCCAAAAGGTTGAGCAGTTAAGTATTAGCGAAGTACGCTACAAAGAGCTGTTTTCGGCGCACCAACGCATTTTGCTGCATTTAAATACGGTGGTTTTAGAGCTCGACCAACAAGGTAAAATTCGCTTTATCAATCCTGCTTGGGAAACACTAAGTGGCTTTGGGGTTAAATCGTCTTTGCAAAAATCATTAATCGATTATTGCTCTGATGAGTGCCAAGTAAAACTAAATACGACCATTAACGATATTCTTAATGGCGGCATGCACCAGCAGCAAGTCGAGATTCAACTTAATCATAAAAATGGCAATCAGATTTGGGTGGAATGCCGCTTACAGCTAATAAAAAACAGCCGTAATAATGCCACCATTACTGCCACAATCGACAACATACACGAGCGTAAACAAGCTGAATTAAAGCTGCGCCACTTAGCCTTGCACGATACGCTAACAGGTTTACATAATCGTTATTATTTTGATCAACAACTCAATAAAATATGCCAAACCAAGCACACCTATGGTGATGTAGAGCACGCACTTATTTACATCGATTTAGATCATTTTAAAATAATTAACGACAGCAAAGGCCATCAACAAGGCGACATTGTACTAAAAGATGTAGCTCAATTATTTGAAGCAAACATTAGCGCTAAGCATTTAGTGTGTAGAATAGGCGGTGACGAATTTGCTGTTATTTTAAAAAATACGCAGCTGCTTGACGCTCACCTAATTGCAGAGAGTATTTGTAGCGCGATTGAACAGCACGAGTTTAAATCAGAAGACCAAGTGTATTCAATTAGCTGCTCTATTGGCTTAACGCAAATAACGGCTAAAAATTGCGACCCGAGTGAGTGCCTCAAGCAAGCCGATATTGCCTTATATATTGCTAAAAGTTTAGGCCGTAACCTAGTGCACTGCTACTCAAAAGAAGATGCGCAAAATAACACCTTGCAAACCGGGCTTGAGTGGGGGCATGAGATTCGACAAGCACTTCAGCAGGATAACGTAGAGCTGCACTATCAGCCAATATGGGACTTTAAAGCCAATAAAGTGGCTTATTTTGAAGCGTTACTGCGTTTAAAAGTAGACGATAAACTTATTTTCCCTAATCAATTTATTCCCTCTCTTGAGCTGCTAAACGACACCTTTTTAATGGACCAATGTGTTATTCGCAATGCCATTGCTAGCGTGGCTGAGCACCCAGATTTAAACCAAGTGGCTATTAACCTTTCTGCTCAATCGTTTTTAGATGAGCGCTTAGTGCCACATATAGAATCGAGCCTAGAAAAATACCACGTACCGCCTTCGCGTATTATTTTTGAAATTACCGAGTCAGCCTCAGTTAACAATTTAAAAGCCACCCGTAAAATGATAGAAAAACTAAACAGTTTAGGCTGTCATTTTTCTATTGATGATTTTGGTACAGGCTTTAGCACATTTAACTATTTAAAACAGTTACCTGCACAACATGTAAAAATAGATGGCTCGTTTGTACGCGACATGATTAACGACCCCATTGACTTAGCACTGGTTAAGGCCATTAACGATATAAGCCGCTCCCTTGATAAGCGCTCTGTGGCAGAATACGTAGAAAGCGAAGAGATATTTTTTGCACTAAAAGAGATTGGTGTTGACTACGGACAAGGCTATTTTATTGCCCGTCCTGTGCCTGTAGAAAAAGTACAATCGACGCTTAAAATTATTTACCAGAAGAAACCTTTTATCCAACAACACACTAGCGCCAGCTAAACATTTTTAAACAGTTTTAAGCATTTTATTACTATCATTATTGCACTTATTGCCTATACTTTACGTACCACTTAGTAAATGTCTTGTTATTTTGATGATTTAACAATAAAAACATGACATTACCTATAAGCATACATGACTAGCAATTACATAGAGGTTAAAGCTTGTCAGGTTTAAGGAGGAAGGTATGGCGCAGCTGATTATTTTACTTCTCGTAATACATTGTGTAATTGCGTATCAGTGCTACCGGTACGCGCAGCTAAAGGGCTACCCAGTAGGCGTATTTGCTACTTTAGGCCTACTCCCGTATTTTAATGTAGTGGTTTGGATTTACTTGCTTTTTCTACCCGAACTCGAACCCTTTGAAAGCCAAACACATAGCAAACAGCAGCCCTTGTAGGCTGCTGTTTTGTTTATGCTACGCGAGTGCTTAATAGTGGCCAATAACCACACTGCACAAACCCTGTTTACCTAAAACAGCATATTACTGCTGCACTTTAACCTTAAAGGTAAATAGGCTTAACTCTCAAAATCTAAGCTACATTGGCGAGCTAAAAACACTTCTAGCTGTTGGCTGAATAACTTAAAGTCGCGAATTCTTCCTGTGGTTTTACGCCACAATATGCCTATATCTCTGTAGGCATCGCCTTGCGATGGGGTTGCTATCATGTTTTTATCTTTAAGAATGCCCGCATTAATCGCCATTTGCGGTAAAAATGTAACCCCCAACTGATGCTCTACCATGCTTAATAAGGTATGTAAGCTTGCAGCTTCAAAAGGATTAATACAGCTTGAGCGGTTTAAGTGGCACGCACTCAATGCATGCCCCGTCATACAATGCTCTCGCTCTAATAAAAACACACTAGCATCGGGTAGCAAGTTAAAGTCTTCAACGCCTTTAGCAGGGCTGTAATCTTTATGGTGCACTAAACTAAAGTGATCTTTAGCCAATACTTGAGTATGAAACTTCTCCGTTTGGTACGGTAAGGCTAATAAGGCTAAATCAATATGGCCGTGTTCAAGCTTATCTAATAACTTGTCGCTGGTATCTTCAACAAGTACCAACTCTAAATCACAAAAGGTTTGCTTACAAAAGTGATACAAAGGCGCCGCTATAAAGCTGGCGATAGTGGGTATAACCCCTACCACTAACTTACCACTGAGTGGCGTTAAAAAGCTTTTGGTTAGCTCTTTTAAACTAATTGTATCGTTAATAATTTTACGAGAGCGCTCAACGACCTCTTCACCAATACTGGTAAACATAAGGCTGCGATTTTCTCGCTCAATTAGCTGACAACCGAGTGTTTCTTCAAGGTTTTGAATAGCACTGCTTAAAGTAGATTGCCCAATAAAGCACGCACTTGCTGCACGGCCAAAATGCTGGTGCTGATGTACAGCTAATAAATACTGTAGCTGTTTAATACTTGGTAGGTTGGTCATTTTTTCTTTCCACAAATAAAAAGACCCCAACACCTAGGGCGTTGAGATCTTTTCAAGCTAAAAGTCTTTGAGTACTTTTTTGTTAAACCCCAAACGCGGTTCTTAGTACGTAGAAAATAACAATAGCAAGGGCAGCGCCAACTGGCAATGTAATTACCCAAGAAACTACAATGTTTCTGATAACACCCATGTTAAGTGCAGCAATACCACGTGCCATACCTACACCTAATACCGCACCAACTAAGGTTTGTGTAGTAGAAATTGGCATACCTGTACCTGATGCAATAACAACGGTAGACGCAGCAGCTAATTCGGCAGCAAAACCACGGCTAGGCGTTAAGTGAGTAATACCTTCACCTATCGTTTTAATTACCTTTTTACCTAAAATAGCAAGACCGGCAACAATACCAAAACCACCTAGTGGTAAAATCCACCAAGCAATAGCCGCTTTTTTAGCAATTTCACCGTTGCTTTCAACAATGTTCACAACCGCAGCAAGTGGACCAATTGCATTCGCTACATCGTTTGAGCCATGCGCAAACGCCATACAACACGCTGTTAATACCATTAATACCGCAAATACTTTTTCTACGTTATTAAATTGCATTTGTTTATCGGCTTTAGGGTCGATATTTAAACGTGAAATCGCAATTTTACCAATAATAGCTACAATCACAGCAATCGCTATTGCAATTAAATAGCCTTCAGTAGCGCCTAGGTTAATACCTATATGCTTTAAGCCTTTTTTAATTGTTACTAGCGCCATAATAAAGCCCGCTAAACCCATGTACAAAGGTACAAAGCGTTTTGCGTTTTTAAGCGGTGCATCAGTATCAAAAATCAGCTTTTGCGCACTCATAAAGATTAAGTAAGCAATAAAGCCAGATATAGCTGGGGTTATAATCCAGCTACCAACAATACCACCTACTTTATTCCATTGAATTGCTTCTGTACCTACTGCTACTAGTGCAAAACCAATGATTGCACCAATGATTGAGTGGGTAGTTGAAACAGGCCAACCTAAAAATGAAGCAATTAATAGCCAAGTACCCGCTGCAAAAAGCGCAGAGATCATGCCTAAAACCATTAAATCAGGGAGAGCAGCAAAAGGCGCAGCATCAATAATACCTTTACGGATTGTTGATGTAACCTCACCACCTGCTAAGTAAGCACCAGCAAATTCAAAAATCATAGCAATAATAATTGCTTGTTTAATTGTTAACGCTTTTGAACCTACCGAAGTACCCATCGCATTAGCAACGTCGTTCGCGCCAATACCATAAGCCATAAAAAAGCCGACTGCTGCGGCAATTAAAACTAATACCGTGCCGTAAGATGCAATGATATCCATTGTGTAACCTTAATCTTTCGTTTGAACTGATTTTTATAAATTAACGAGCTAGCATCAGCTCAAGACGTGATCCTACGCGCTCTGCAATATCTGCAAGTTCGCCAACCCATTCAATTATTTTGTATAAAAACATAACATCAATTGGGTTTAGCTCGCTTTCTACATCGCGTAGTTGGCGGCGTACTTTAATTTGCATTTCATCCGTGTCTTGTTCTATGGCATCCAATTCTACGAGCATTTTTTCTACTAAAGTCACCTCGCGACCTTTAAAGCCCGTTTCTAACAATTCTTCTAACTCATTAATTGCTTTTGATGCTTGTTTAGTCGCATCAACACAACGTGTTAGATAAGCTAAAAAGTCTGCTTGCATAGCACTAGGAATTGTCATTTCACGGCCAATTACGCGCCCTGCAATGTCTTTAGCCTTATTTGCTATTTTATCTTGTTGAGTTACGAGTTCGAGCAGATCTGTACGCTCTACCGGCATGAATAAACCACGCGGTAATTGTAAGCGTATATCTCTTTTCATATCATCAGCTTCACGCTCTAAATTACGAATAGTTAAGCGAAGCTCTTCTGCTTGCTGCCACTCTTCTTTAAATACGTGATTAAAAAAAGGTATCAAGGCTTTACTTGCTTGATGAACCTTCTTGATGTGTTCTTCCATTGGTTTGATAGGAGATTTTGCAAATACTCCTAAAAACGCGTTTGTAGGCATAACTGACCCTTTAATCAAATTGATATGCTTTGCAGCATGAATTTTACAGTATTAGCCGCGATTGTGAACGCTTTTTATTATTTCATCATGGCTAACAATGCATAAAGCGGCACTAAGCCGCTTTAATAAAAAAGAATGATAGATAAAAACCTACAACGATTTTTCTATATCTTCTTGAGATGTATGACGAATATCTTTGCCGTTTACAAAATAAATAATGTATTCCGCAATATTTTGGCAACGGTCGCCAATACGCTCTAATGAACGTACAGACCACACTAAATCCATAATTTTAGGAATTGAACGTGGGTCTTCCATCATGTAAGTCATAATTTGACGTGTGATTGCTTCATATTCACGGTCAACTTTTGCATCTTCTTTATGTACTTCAAAGGCGCGTTGTACATCCATGCGTGCAAACGCATCAAGTACATCATGTAGCATTTTTAAAACTTGGCGACCCATGTTTTCAATATTCACTAATAAATCTTGCTGATCTTTAGTAAATGAATCCAAAGCCACTTTAGCAATGCGTTCTGCTTCATCGCCAATGCGCTCTAAATCGGCAATCGTTTTTGCAATGGCTACTACTAGGCGTAAATCACTTGCTGCTGGCTGACGACGAGCAATGATGCGCGTACATTCATCATCAATGCTAACTTCCATTGCATTAACTTTGTAATCGTTCTGGCGTACTTTTTGTGCCAGTTCAGCATCATTGCGACTTACTGCATCTAATGCACTGCTTAGCTGCTGCTCAACTAGGCCACCCATGTTAAGTACATGGTTACGAACATTTTCTAGCTCTTGGTTAAAGCGCCCAGAAATATGCTTATTTATATTATGTTCCATAATTACCTTCTCTTAAATTCGTTTACAACACTAAAACGTATACGATTAACCGTAACGGCCTGTAATGTAGTCTTCCGTTTTCTTTTTGCTTGGCGTTGTAAATAAGGTATTTGTGTCTGAGTATTCAATCAACTCGCCCATATACATAAAGGCCGTTTGATCAGATACACGCGCTGCTTGTTGCATATTATGTGTCACAATAACAACGGTAAATTTGTTCTTTAAATCGTTAATTAGCTCTTCAATAACCAAAGTAGAAATTGGGTCAAGTGCCGATGTTGGTTCATCAAGTAATAGTACTTCAGGTTCAATCGCAATTGAACGGGCAATAACTAAACGCTGTTGCTGACCACCTGATAGACCAAATGCGCTATCGTGTAATCTGTCTTTTACTTCATCCCATAAAGCCGCACCGCGAAGTGATTGTTCTACCACTTCATCTAGCTTACGCTTTTCTTTAATACCTTGTAAGCGTAGGCCATAAACCACATTTTCATAAATTGATTTAGGAAATGGGTTAGGACGCTGAAACACCATACCCACGTTACGACGTAGCGCGGCTACATCTACACTTTTATCGTAAATGTTTTGGCCGTGAAGTAATATTTCACCTTCAATACGACACACATCAACTAAATCGTTCATGCGGTTAATACAACGCAATAGCGTTGATTTACCACAACCAGATGGACCGATAAACGCCGTAACTTGGCCTTTCGGGATATTCATATTTACTTTGCTAAGCGCTTGCTTTTCACCATAGTAAAGATCAAGGTCCTTAATCTCTAACGCTTTTTGGTCATCAGTTAAGTTTTCTAAGTCTAACTTCAAGCTTTTGTTAGCTTGGTTTACTTGTGGAGCGACTGTAATCATGTTTGTTACCTATAATTCTTTACTAATTAGTGTTCAAGCGATCTGAATTTTTCACGTAAATGGTTACGTATGCCTATCGCTGTTATGTTGAGGGTAATAATCACCGACACTAATAAGAAGGCCGTTGCGTATACCAGCGGGCGTGCCGCTTCAACATTCGGGCTTTGAAAGCCCACATCATAAATATGAAAGCCTAAGTGCATGAACTTTCTATCTAAGTGAAAATAAGGGAAGTTGCCATCGAGTGGTAACGTAGGGGCCATTTTTACAACACCTACGAGCATTAACGGCGCAACTTCACCGGCCGCTCGAGCAACTGCAAGTATTAAACCTGTCATAATTGCTGGGCTTGCCATAGGAATAATAATACGCCATAAGGTTTCAACTTTGGTTGCACCAAGCGCTAATGAACCATCACGCACTGTACTAGGAATACGCGATAAACCTTCCTCGGTTGATACAATAACAACCGGTAATGTAAGAATAGCTAATGTAAGCGCAGACCACATAACACCCGGCGTACCAAATACTGGCGTAGGCGCAGCTTCTGGGTAAAACAGTTGGTCAAGGCTACCACCTAACATGTAAACAAAAAAGCCTAAGCCAAATACACCGTAAACAATAGACGGTACACCGGCAAGGTTAATTACCGCAATACGAATCATCTTAGTTACTGCATTTTTAGCTGCGTACTCATGTAAGTAAATTGCAGCAACAACACCAAATGGGGTCACAATAACGGCCATCAGCATAACCATAAATACTGTACCAAATATAGCAGGGAATACGCCGCCTTCGGTGTTTGCTTCACGTGGGTCGTCTGATACAAACTTACCCAGTTGCACAAAGTAATGACCTAATTTTGAGAAAAAGCCCATGTCGTTAGGCAACCAAACATCAAGCACTTGATACAGTGGAATGGTGACTACTTCACCACGCATGTCCTTAACTAAAACTTGGTCACGTTTGGCTTTTTTACGCAGTGCAAATAACTCTTTTTCAAGTACTGCGTATTCGTTACGTAACTCGGCACGTGCTTGAGCAAGCTCAGCAACACGCTCATCGGTTAGTTCGTCATCAAGTAGGTACGCTTTTTCTTGTAAGCGAAGACGCTCTAATTCGTAGTTGATATGACCGATGTCGCCATTTTGTAAATCAAGCGCTTCGTCGTTTAAATCAACCGCACGCTCTACTAGCTCATGTAAGGTTTCGATTTTATCGCCAGTAACCGGCTTTCCATCTTTAATTACACCTTCTATGTAGCCATAAAAGTTACCGTTTTTACTGCGCTCAAATACAGCAAGCGTAGCCGGTGTACTTTGCTCAGTAATATCGGTTTCTAATATCCAACGAAAATCTAAATCTACATATTCGCGGTTACCTGTTTTTATAAGTAAACGCTCAACTTCGTCTTTATTAAAATCTGATACATCAATACCTGTTGCAGCTAAACGCGCTGTAGGCACAAGTTCTCGGTCGTAAACTTCACCAATTATGGTTTGTTTTGAAATAGACCCTTCTAGCTCAAATTGAACTACCTCTGATGGCCAGAAAAAGCTTAATCCCTTCCAAGCTATCATTGCTAATAAACCGAGAACTGAAATTAAGCTGATACTTACCGCACCACCTGTCATCCAAATCCAAGGAGAACCAGACTTAAACCACTGCTTTACCATGTCGTGTCTCTCCACTTACATTGAGCTGTATTTTTCACGCAGTTGCTGACGAACAAACTCAGCCACTGTGTTGAAAATAAAGGTGAATATGAATAGTACAAATGCTGCTAAGAATAATATTCTATAGTGCGAGCTGCCTACTTCTGATTCAGGCATTTCTACCGCAATGTTTGCTGCAAGCGTACGCATACCTTGGAAAATACTCCAATCCATAATTGGCGTATTACCTGTTGCCATTAATACAATCATGGTTTCGCCTACTGCACGGCCAAGTCCCATCATTACAGCAGAGAAAATACCTGGGCTTGCTGTAAGTAGTACAACACGTACTAGCGTTTGCCACTGCGTAGCACCAAGTGCTAGTGAGCCATTTGATAAATGTTTAGGAACACTAAATACGGCATCTTCTGCAATCGAGAATATAGTAGGAATAACGGCAAAGCCCATCGCAATCCCCACCACTAAAGAGTTACGTTGGTCAAACGTCATACCCAGCTCGTTAGTTAGGTACTGACGTACATTTCCGTCAAACATCCAAAGCTCTACTGTTTCGCTCATTGCAAACGATACCCAGCCTATAAATAATACAACCGGAATAAGTAAAATAGAGTGCGACCCTTCAGGGATTTTATGGCGAATACTCGCTGGTAACTTAGTCCAACCTAGTGCTGTTGCTAGCACACCTAACGGTAATAAAATCAATAAGCCGACAATAGCTGGTAGGTGCTCTTCTATAAGTGGCGCTAACCACAGGCCTGCTAAAAAGCCTAATATTACAGTCGGGAGGGCTTCCATAATTTCTACCGTTGGCTTTACCACTTTACGCAGCTCGCTCGACATAAAGTAAGCGGTGTAAATAGCGGCAGAAAGCGCAATGGGTACTGCAAATAGCATGGCGTAAAGCGCTGCTTTTAACGTACCAAACGAAATTGGAACCAAAGAAAATTTAGACTCAAAGTCATCACTTGCTGATGTAGATTGCCAAATATAACCAGGCTCAGGGTAACCTTCGTACCACACTTCTTGCCAAAGTGCAGACCAGGTAACCTCTGGGTGCTCATTATGAATTTCTAATACGGTTAGTTGGTTATCGGCTAAAATAAGGGCAGCATTTGAGCGCGGAGCTATAGCAAAGTTTTTAATCTCGCCATCACTTACTTTACCTTGCCAAAGTTTTGCCTCACTTGTGGTGTAATACACACCTAGCTCACCATTACTGCTTGTAGTGAAGAAAGTTCGACGATAAAACTCGGTAAAAATGTTCAGCTTGCTTTGTTTAGTTGTTTCAAACGAGCGAATTTTTTGATACTCACGGCCGCTGTCTGTATTTACTTCAAACCACTGCGATACTTCACCGTTATCGTTTGCAAGCATGAGTGAGTTAGCACCAGCAAGTAGCTGCGCAGACACTAAGTTAGCACTTTCTTCGTTAGCCGAAAGCAGCTGAATTTGCTCTACTTCGCTTGGGTAGCGTGTATCGTAAACATAAATTTGATTCGCCGAACGTACAAATGTGCGGGTGGTATCTGGCGAAATTAAAAGCTCATCAACACGGCCTTCAATATTAAGCTCAGTGCGCTCAACTACCCATTCTACTTCACCGGTAAACATGTTTTCTTCAGCAACAAAGCTGCTAAATAAAACGCGTTTGTCTTCGGTTAAAGCAACCACAGCTGTTTTATCTTCGTAATGACTAAATGCAAAACGCTTAATGGCAGCACCTTGCTCGTCAACTTCTAATGCCATTTTGCCAAGTGGGTAATCTAAACGTGGCGTTAGCTTTCTTTCGTTGTTAGGAAAAGTAACTAAAAACTTAGGTGCTACCAGCACCACTGAGCCATTTTCTAAACCAAACGCATAATGCCCCTGAAACGGCGCACTGTTTGCAAAGCTTGATGCATCACTAGGTAGCTCGGCGCTTAATGTTTTAAGCTTTTTACCAAAGCTGCCATCTTGCACACTATAAAAATCTACCTTTCCTTGCTGAGAGAGTAAAAAAGCAACCTCAGTTTGCTCCTCAACACCTAAGCCCACAATTTGTTCAGCATTAGCAACGTTAAAACTGTTACGTTTTTCTACTTTTGCTGATTCAAAAATTGGTTGTACTACATAAAGAAGGTAAAAGAATATTAATAACAATGCTATTAATACCATTACTCCGCCTGCGGAAATACCCCACTTTGCAAACCGGTCTTTAAATAGACGGCTTCGATCCGTATTTAAAGTCGGCTTATTCGGATTGGAAGTCATCAAAACACCCTTTAATTCTGTCGTTGTACAAATTATATTTCATCAAGATGACAGTAATGTTACAGATGTAATAAATACCCGCCTAAACGCTTTAAAATCAGTCCTTTTTTCTAATGACAGCCCTTGCTTAATTGTTACTCACTGATATGACACAACATAAATCGATACAAAAAAGGGGAAATATTTAATATAAATGCCCTAAATTAGTGCCTATTTAGCTATTTAATAACGCGTTTTACTGCCCTGCTGGAGATGACTAAATTTATGCTTTTATTGCGCATTAGTTGTTAACACTTTTATGGTTAAATAAAGTGCATAGCGCTCAAAGCATGGAAAAAATAAATGTTATGGTTCATAAATGACACTTATTATCAAAAGTGCTATAAAATTGTTAATAAATTCAGTGTGAGTTTATCTTCTTATGGGAACTAATTTGTGCTTTTATTGGACAAACAATTTAACGCAGACAATACTAAATCTATGTATAACGAAACAAGACCGCAGCGCTAAAGTTAAAAAATTCAACGATAAAGACACAAATAAGTAATAATAAACAATTAGTTTTTTATGGGTTTATATTACCCACTACAATGATAGAAACGTTATAAACACTTAATGCCTACGCATTTACATTTTCAGGCTTAGAGAGAGCTATTTATGAAGCAGTTGGTGATCACCATTTTAGGGCAAGACCGGCCCGGATTAGTAGAAAGTATTTCATCGGTTATCTTGCAAAATAAGGGTAACTGGCTGAGCAGTAATTTAAGCCACTTACTAGGCCACTTTGCCGGTATTATTCAGGTAGAAGTAGCGCAAGAGCACTTTGAAGCATTGCAAAACGCATTAAATGCCTTACCTAAACTCGACGTGCGGATTGAAACTGGCAACACAGAAGTAGAGCCAAGTAGCAAAGAACAAATAAATTTTGTCATTACTGGCAATGACCGCCCGGGCATTGTTCAGGAGCTGGCAAGTGTAATACGCCACAAAGGCGCTAGCATTACTCACTTAAACTCAAGGCAACAAAGTGCGCCAAATTGGGGAGTGCCTATTTTTAGTGCCGTAGCTACAGTCACCTTACCCAGTGGTATGAATAAAGAAGAAGTTATTGATGCACTTGAATCGATTACCAGTGATTTAATTGTAGATATTGAAGAGGCATAGCCCAAACGCCGTTGACATAAAAATGACATGGTAGTCATTTTTATGTCATCTAACTGGCGTATGTTTGAGTAAAAAGGGCTGATTATTACTACCTTTATCGTTTTTTACATTGTAAACCTCATAAGCGCACGCACAGCCCCAAATTAAATTTGAAACATATCCTGATAACGGAATAGATATGAATGCCCATATAGAGCCCCCTCAAACAACTGAATATTTTGCAAAAGAATTAAGCTGGCTGTCATTCAACGAGCGTGTACTACAAGAGGCTAAAGATAAAAATAACCCGATTATTGAGCGCATGCGTTTTTTGGGCATTTTCTCTAATAATTTAGATGAATTTTTTAGAGTGCGCGTTGCTGATGTAAAGCGCCGAATTTTATTAAATAAACTCCCCGATGCTAATTTTGAAGAAGACGAAATACTGCTTAGTGAGATACAAAAAAAAGTACTCCAGTTAGGTAAAAAATTTAACCACATACATCAGCAGGTATTAACAGACTTAAACCATCATAACATTCATGTTAGTCGCCCCGATGAGCTCAGTGAGTTTCATTTAAACTGGTTAAAAAATTACTTTCATGATCACGTTCTTCAACATACTTCTCCTATTTTGCTAAACGAGAACAAAGACTTCTCTACCTATATAAACGACACCATGACCTACTTATTTGTAGAAATGAGTGATGAAAAAAGTTATTACGCAATGCTTGAGGTACCCACCGACAGGGTTGATCGCTTTATAAACCTGCCTCCAGAAAAAACCCGCCGCCATAAAACCATTGTAATGCTTGATGATGTCATCACTTACTTTTTAAACGATGTATTTAGTAGCTTTTTTTCTTATAAAAGCATTGCCGGTTATGCAATAAAATTAACTCGCGATGCAGAGTACAACCTAGACGACGAGCTAGAGGCTGGCTTACTTGATAAAATGTCCAAAGGGTTAAAACAACGTATTTATGCTGAGCCGGTAAGATTGGTTTACGATCAAGCCATGCCTGAAAACATGCTAAAAGTGATGAAAAAGCGCCTCGGTGTCACGCATCATGATGCGTTAATTCCTGGGGGGCGTTATCGTAATTTTAGAGACTTTATATCGTTTCCTAATGTAGGGCGCCAATATTTAGAAAACAAACCCCTCCCAGCATTGCAAAGTAGTGCGTTTAATAAACATGCCAGTGTATTTGACGCTATTAGCGAGCAAGATATTTTACTGTATTACCCCTATCATACTTTTAATCATGTGCTTGAATATGTGCGCCAAGCGGCCTTCGACCCTAATGTTACGCAAATAAAGGTTAATATTTATCGTGTAGCGAGTAAATCTAGGCTAATTTCATCGTTAATTAATGCCGCTCAAAACGGTAAATTAGTGACCGTTATGGTTGAGTTAAAAGCACGTTTTGACGAGCAAAATAATATTGAATGGGCAAAGGTGCTAAGCAGTGCAGGTATTAAAGTAATTTTTGGTATACCCGCACTAAAAGTGCACAGCAAATTATGTGTGGTGCACCGTAAAGAAAAAGGCCAAATAGTAAAATATGCTCATATTGGCACAGGTAATTTCCATGAAAAAACAGCCAAAATTTACACTGACTTTAGCCTATTTACTCGCCACACTGGTATTTGTGAAGAAAGCGACAGCGTATTTAGATTTATAGAAAGCAGTTATAAACCGTTCAAATTTGACTACTTAATGCTTTCGCCAATTAATGCCCGTGAAACGCTGCTTAATTTAATCAATAACGAAATTGACCATGTTGAAAACAACAAACCAGGCAAAATAACAGTAAAAATAAATAACCTCGTCGATAAAGAGCTGGTAGACAGGCTTTACCTAGCTGGTCAAATCGGCGTTAAAATTAGAATTATTGTACGTGGCATGTGCTCGCTCATCCCTGGCGTGCCTAAACTTAGCGATAATATTAAGGTAATTAGTATTGTTGATCGCTTTTTAGAGCATCCTCGCGTAATGGTATTTGGTAACAATGGCGATGAAAAAGTATTTATATCCTCTGCTGATTGGATGACACGTAACCTAGATCATCGTGTTGAAGTAGGTGTTCCTATTTTGGATGTTAAGTTAAAACGCCTTATAGTTGATATATTAGAGCTACAATTTAAAGACCGTACCAAAGCACGCATTATTGATAGCGAGCAAAAAAACGCTTATGTAAGAAGGGGTAACCGTAAAAAAATCCGCTCTCAAATAGCAATTTACGATTATCTAAAAAAATGGGAACACACTTATTATAATGAATGATCACCCTTCAATAGCCGCAGTTGATTTAGGCTCCAACAGCTTTCATTTAGTGGTTGCCCGAGAAGTAAACGGCACTTTGCAAATTTTGCACAAAGAAAAACAACGCGTTTATTTAGCCGATGGGCTAGATGATAAATTTCGCTTAAGCCAAGCTGCAATAGACCGCGCCCTCGTGGTACTAAAGCAATTTGCTAAAACCTTACATGAGTTCCCCGCAAGTAATGTAAAGGTAGCTGCCACTTACACTTTTAGGCGCGCTAAAAATATTAACGCCTTTTTAGCCCAAGCTAGCGCTGTGTTTCCTTTTCATATTGATGTAATTGCAGGTCAAGAAGAAGCACGCCTTATTTATCAGGGCGTTGCGCATTATGTTCATAATGAAGAAAACCGTTTAGTGATCGATATTGGCGGTGGCAGTACCGAGCTTATAATAGGTAAACATTTTAAGCATAAGCTTTTATCTAGCCGTAATATGGGCTGTGTTAGCTTTACAAAGCAGTTTTTTAGCGATGGAAAAATAACGGCCAAACGCTTTAACAAAGCGCAAATAAGAGCCGAGCAAGAGCTTGAAGCCATTTTTTCTAATTATGTAAGCGAAAATTGGCAAACAGTAATTGGCACGTCGGGCACTATAAAGTCAATTTTAGCGATGATAAGCGCCACAAATCCGCAACAACCTAACATCACTTACGACGATTTACTCGCGTTAAAACAACAGTTTATTAGTGCTAAACATATTGATAACTTAACTATTGCAGGGCTTACACCCGAGCGCCAACAAAGCATATGCGGTGGCTTAGCAATTTTAATTGCGATATTTACAGAGTTTGCCATTAAAGAGCTGACCTACAGCGATTTTTCTTTGCGCGAAGGGTTGCTGCACGAAATGCAGCAAAAGCTGGCCCATAAAGATATTCGCTCAAACACTATTAATAACTTAAGTGAGCGCTACACTGCTGATAAAGCGCATGCAGCGCGTGTTGCTGATACGGCTATTTGGCTCTATAAACAGTTAAAAAATGTATGGCATTTAGATAATAACGACGATATTGCTTTGTTAACTTGGGCTGCAAAATTACACGAAATTGGTTTATCAATTAACTCATCGGGGATTAACAAACACAGCGCTTATATAGTAGCAAATAGTCAATTACCCGGTTTTACGCAGCAAGAGCAACTTATTTTAAGCTCACTTATACGCTTTTATCGTAAAAAAATTAAACTGACTGAGCTGCCTGAGTTTTTAACTATTTCTCAAAAGCACGTGCTTAAACTGATTGTTATTTTACGCTTGGCCATTTTATTTAATCAAAAGCGCCAAGTGAGCTTAAAGCCGGATATGGAAATAAGCGCAAGCAACTTAGGCTTATTTATTAAGTTTAGTAACAGCTACTTGCAAGAGCATACATTGCTACAAGCAGATCTGGAGCAAGAGCAGCTCTATCTTAAAAAAGCAGGGATTCAGTTTGAGTGCGTTTAATTTTATAAGGCTTAAAAGCCTGTGACATTTTTTGTGCAGAAGTAATGTAACTGCGACGCGCGCCTTTTAATATGAGCTTGCAGCTTTACTTACCCCCCATGTAAAGCACACATAATAAAGCGCCCTCAGGTAAACCCAAGGGCGTTTAAAGCTTTACCTATAAAGGTATTCACCTATAAAGGTAACAACCGAGTTATTTTATCAGGTTTACATATCCATATGGCGGTTTGAGCTTTGCATCATTTGCTTAACGCCTTGCTTTTCAAGCTCTAAAATTTGCTCGAGCTTTTCTTTACCGTTTTCTGTCTCAGCGCGCTCTAATAAGTACTCGTAAAGTTCGATTACTTTTTTGTGCTGCTCAGAGAGGTAGTTTTGAATCACCTTTTCATCAAATTCTTGGTCTTTGCTAATATCGTTAAACGTAATTAACTCGGGGTTGTCTGCAAAGTATTCGTAGCTGTAAGTATCTAAGGTGTTGATCTCTGTAATTGCTTTAAAGCCAACTAAGTCTTCAGCTAACTTTTTTTCATAATCTAAATAATAGTCCACTAGCATCGCGTTACGTTCATCAAGTAACTCCTTAACGCTGTAAAAATTTGCCGCCATTTGTGTGTGAAATAAAACGGTCCAATCGTACACTTCTTTAATTGTTTTAACTTGCATGTGCATTCCTTACTAAGTTGACTGTATAAGGTATAGGTTGCGTAAACCGTGCCAACATAAAATCAATTAAAAACAATGCATTAAAAATAAAAAACAAGAGCTAGGCGGATTATTTGGTACAAGTTACAAAATACGGGTAATTTTTATAGGGCAATAAAATAGGTATTGCCCACAGTGTGCTATTAGAGCCTGCTGAAATAGGGGCAGCTATCAAGCTCACAAGGGTACAAACCGTACACCGCAATTTAACCGCCCCTACATTCAGCAAGTTTTAACTCACAAAGAACAACACCTATTGACTAATATGCTGCTTTTTCCACAGTAAATACACCGCAGGTATAACCAATAACGTAAGTATAATTGCGCTTAGCATCCCGCCTACCATCGGCGCTGCTATTCTGCTCATCACTTCGCTACCGGTGCCGGTGCCGTATAAAACGGGTAATAAGCCAGCAATAATGGTAGCTACCGTCATCATTACGGGGCGCACTCTTAGCCCTGCACCTTGCATAATAGCGTGTTGTAGCGCTTGTAAGTTAAATGCAGTTCCAGTTTGCTCGCACTGCTGGCGTTGCTCTGTATAAGCTTGGTTTAAATATACAAGCATTATGACGCCTATTTCTACGGCAACACCGGCCAATGCAATAAACCCTACACCCACTGCCACCGAAAAGTTAAACGCTTCAAAGTACATTAGCCAAATGCCGCCCACCATAGCCAAAGGAAGGGTGGCAATAATAATAAGTACTTCGCTTAGGCATTTAAAATTAAGGTATAGCAGTATTACAATAATCGCGAGTGTAAGCGGGATCACATAAGTAAGCTTTGCTTTTGCGCGTTGCATGTATTCGTACTGCCCTGCCCAAGTAATTGAATAACCAGCGGGTAATTGTAGGTTATCGCCAAGCACTTGCTGAGCTTGTGCTACATAGCTGCCAATATCACTGCCTTTAATATCAATTAAGCTCCACCCATTTAAACGCGCATTTTCGCTTTTAATGCCGGTAGGGCCATCTTCAATAAATACTTTAGCAACATCACCAAGTGCAATATGTTGGCCTGATGGTGTAATAATAGGTAATAATTTTAAATCTTCAGGCGAAGCACGAAAGCTCTGCGGGTAGCGTAAATTTACCGGGTAACGCTGTTGCCCTTCGATTGTTTCAGTCACGTTTGAGCCGCCAATTGCTGTGGCTACAACCTGTTGTATGTCGGCTATATTTAGATTATACCGTGCTGCTTTTTCGCGGTTTATATCCACTTTAATATAACGCCCTGTGGCTACACGCTCTGAATACACTGAGGCTGTGCCGGGCACATCTTTTAACAATTGCTCAATTTGCTGCCCAATATTTTGAATTTCTAACAAGCTTGGGCCCGCGATTTTAATACCTACAGGCGTTTTAATACCGGTGGCAAGCATATCAATTCGCGTTTTTATTGGCATAACCCACGCATTTGTAAGGCCCGGTAATGTAACTAAGCTTTCCAGCTCGGCTTTAATTTTTTGCTTCGTCATGCCCTCTCGCCACTGTGATTTGGGCTTAAACTGAATAAAGGTTTCAATCATTGTCAGCGGTGCGGGGTCGGTTGCGGTATCGGCGCGCCCTATTTTACCAAATACAGTTTTTACTTCAGGCACAGAGGCTATGAGCTTGTCTGTTTGCTGTAAAATTTTTCGCGCTTCACCAATAGAGAGCCCAGGGTAAGTTGTAGGCATATACATTAAGTCGCCTTCATCTAGCAAAGGAATAAACTCACTGCCTATTTTGTTTACCGGATAAAAGCCTATAACCGTCACTATAAATGCAATAAATAACGTACTTTTTGGAAATTTAAGTACGGTAGCTAACAGCGGTTTATACCCTGCAACCAAGGCTCTATTAACAGGATTTTTGTGCTCAGAAATGACCTTACCCCGAATAAAGTAGCCCATTAGCACCGGCACTAAGGTTATAGCTAAGCCGGCAGAGGCTGCCATCGCATACGTTTTTGTATAAGCAAGCGGGGCAAACATGCGCCCTTCTTGCGCCTCTAAAATAAATACAGGCATGAAGCTTACTGTAATAATGAGCAAACTAAAAAATAACGCAGGGCCTACCTCGGTGGCCGATTTAGTCACTATTTGCCAGCGGTTTTGCTTGGTCAGTGGCGTTTTTTCCATGTGTTTATGCATGTTTTCTATCATTACAATAGCACCATCTGTCATAGCGCCAATAGCAATAGCAATCCCGCCTAACGACATAATATTAGCGTTTACACCTTGCCAATACATCACAATAAAAGCAATTAATATACCCATAGGCAAGGTAATAATAGCCACCAGCGATGAGCGCACATGAAATAAAAATACCACGCACACTAAGGCTACAATAATGAGCTCTTCAAACAATTTACTACTTAGGTTATCGACCGCGCTTTTTATTAACGTGGAGCGGTCATAAACCGGAATTACTTCAACCCCTTCGGGTAACCCTTGTTTTAAAGACTCAAGTTTTGCTTTTACCCGAGAAATCGTTTCTTGGGCGTTTTCGCCATAACGCATCACCACAATGCCACCCGCAACCTCGCCTTCGCCATTTAGCTCTGCAATGCCTCTTCGCATTTGAGGACCTAAGCGTACATTTGCTACATCTCGTAATTGTAATGCACTTCCTTGGGCGTTAATTCCTAATGGAATGGCTTCTAAGTCGGCGACACTTTTAATATAACCTGTGCTGGTTACCATGTATTCGGCTTCAGCCATTTCGATTACTGAGGCGCCAGTTTCTTGATTACCTTGGCTAATTGCAGTTTGTATCAAACTAAGAGGAAGGCCATAAGCACGCAACTTAACGGGGTCTACAACCACTTGGTACTGCTTTATCATGCCACCTACAGCGGCTACCTCAGATACACCTTCAACGCTTTGCAGTTCAAATTTTAAAAACCAGTCTTGCAAGCTACGAAGCTGGCTAATATTGAGCTGATTTGTTTTATCGACTAACGCATATAAATAAACCCAACCCACTCCTGTGGCATCGGGCCCAAGTTGTGCCTTTGCACTTGCCGGCAAGCGGCTTTCTACCTGACTTAAATACTCTTGAACGCGGCTTCTTGCCCAGTAAATATCGGTATTTTCATCAAAAATAATATACACATACGAGTCGCCAAAAAACGAAAAACCACGCACTGTTTTAGCGCCAGGCACAGACAGCATTGCCGTGGTGAGCGGGAAGGTAACTTGGTCTTGCACTACTTGGGGTGCCTGGCCTGGGTAGCTGGTTTTAACAATTACCTGTACGTCCGATAAATCCGGAAGCGCATCAACGGGTGTCTGTTTAACACTGTAAATACCCGCGCCAAATACAATAATACTCAGTAACAATACGAGAACACGATTAACGACCGACCAGCGAATAACAGCAGCTATCATAATGACTCCCCATGCATTGAATGATGAACTGCGCCTTCGTCAGTAGGGTGCTCAGCAATTTTGCTTATTACAAATTCGCCCTCAATAATGCTAAACGTAAAATGAACCTGCTGTTCAGGGGAAAGCGCACTAATATCAAGCTCTTTAGCAAGTATAAAGTCCATAGTAGCAGGGCCTCTGTTCCATTTAGCGATAGCCTCTCTGCTAATATTAATAACCCGCTGCGCTGCGTTTATATTATTTATGGTTCCCATTACTGTAGCTGTTTGAACCGCTTCAGCCTTGTCCATTCCCATGTTAGGCATGTCGCTCATGGCGTGAGTGCTTGGCGCGCTCATACGCTTAAAGTCCGAGTCTTTACTCGATTCAGAGTCTATTAAAAACTGCGCAGCAGTCACAACATGGTCTTCTTTAGTAATGCCCGATAGAATAGCCACCTCATGTTGGCTAATTTGCCCTACTTTTACCGCCACCGATTTAAAACGCCCATCGCCTAGAGCAAGTACTACTCGGTTTTGTGCACCTGTACGAATAAGCGCTTGCTTAGGTATAACGAGTTGCGGTGAATCACTGTGAGTGTGAATACTTACTTGGGCAAACATATTAGGCTTAAGTAGTCCTGCGGTATTTTCAAAACGCAGCCTTACACGTAAAGTGCGATTTTGAGCATTAAGCGCTGGATAAATGTAATCTACTACGCCCTGCCACTGCTTACCTTTAATGTAATCAAGGGTCATTGTAACGGGGAGCCCTTTGCTCACTAAAGCTGCTTGGCGCTCAAATACTTCTGCCTCTACCCATACTTGATCTAATTTAGCGATGCTCATCATTGAGGTGCCGGGCTTAACATAAAAACCTTCACGTATATTAAGCTCATCAAGCACTCCACTTTGGCGCGCGTAAAATGTAATGTTTTGCATCACTTTTTTATTTTTTTCTAAGCGCTTAATAAAGCCATCAGACACATTTAGCGACTCTAAACGCGCTTTAGCAGCACGAATCAATACGCTGTTTTTTCTATTTACTGCGAGTAAAAATTCTTCTTGTGCGTTCACAAGCTGAGGAGAGTAAAGCGTGTAAAGAGGCTCACCGGCACTAACGGGCTCTCCTTGCGCTTTTACAAATAAAGTTTCTATCCACCCTTCTACGCGAGGATGAATATGGGTTAACTGATCTTGATTGTATTGCACATAACCGATTGTTTGGATATCACTTTGCAGTGTTTTAACTTGCACTTTACTGGTTTTAACGCCTAAGTTGTTAACCACTTCAGGTGATATTTTTATAGTACCTGGGCTGTCGTTTTCAGCGTTTGCATATACAGGCACCAGCTCCATCCCCATTGGTGATAGCCCTGGTTCATCGCGCCTATAGTTACTGTCCATTGGCGCAACCCAATACAGCGGCTTCGTTTTTTTATTATCAGCGGTTGTGGCTAAGTGCTCAGTGTCATCAATCAACCAGCGATTAGCAATAAACATTAACGCGGCACCAATAAGCAGCGCTACAAGGTATTTTAAGTTAGTTTTCATTGTTTTATCCTTGTAACTCAGCCATTACTAGCGAGTCTAAACTGGCTGCGTAATAATTTAAGCGAGCAATAATTATGTGTTTGTCTATTTGAATATTAAGGGCATCTATTTTGGCGTTTAGCTCACTAATACGCGCGCGCATAACATCAGAAAAGTCGCCATCGTCACGGGTATACGCGTTTAAAGTAGCCTGAGCTTGTTGCGACATTTGCGGTAATAACGTGTTTTGATAAAGCCTATTGCGCTGCTCAATTCGCTCAAGCTGACTAACCTCTTTAAAGTACTGTCCTTTTAGGTTTTGTAGCGCCACGCGTTTGTCGGTTTTAATGGCCTCTGCATTAGCAATAGCCGCATTAACTTGCTGATCTTGCCTGTTGTCGGTGAATAAAGGTAAGTCAATACTCACCCCCACCGAAAGCAAATCAGCACGCGATTCACCAGCTTGGTTATCAGCGCGGTAGCCATAACCCATATTTACGCCAAGTTGTGGCTTATAACTTTGTTTAGCAAGGCTCACTTGTGTGCGTTTAGCGGCTATACGTTGATCTATAGCCACTATAGAGGGATGCGCCATAAGTAACTTAATGAGCTCATCAAAGTCTAAGCTATTAAATTGGGTAAGCGGGGCTGGCGCTGTAAAAGTTAGGCTTAATGGTTGGCGTAATATGCTCTGTGGTAACCACTGGGCTAACCCTTGTTTAGCGGCATCTAGCTGCTGCGCTAATACAATCAGTTTATCTTCAAGGCGTGTGAGCTCCAATTGTGAGCGAATAATATCTTGCTGACGGGTTTTACCTAAACTACTGGAGTAACTGGCTTCGGTAACTTCAATTAACTGGCTAAACAATGCTTTATCTTGTTCAATTAACGCAATACTTTGCTGCGCTCTGTAGGCATTTAACCACAGCTCCATTACCCTCGCTTTTACTTGCGCTTTTCGCTGGGCCCTAAGCCACGGCTGCTCAAGTGCTTCTTCTTTTATTGCTTGTTGGCTAAGTGCTAGGCTATTACCACGGCTAAAGCTTTGGCTTATACCCACTTTTAACTGCGTCATGTTTTCTTGATCAAACGCAAAGCCATCTACGGGTACACTTTGCAAACCTATGCTTAATACGGGGTCTGGTAGAGTACCTGCAGCAATACTTTGCGCTGTGGCGGCGGCTTGCTTTTGCTCACTGGCGCTCAGCCACGGCTCGTTATTGAGCGCCAGGTTTATGGCATCCGTTAAATTAAGGGTTGATGCTTTTGCTATGGCATCACTATTAAATACAGCACCAAATAAGGTGGCGCTCAGTAATACAGCTTTAAAAATTACAGTGCGGGTCATTGCCTGCTCCATCTAAAATTAAAAATAAAATCTTAAATTAACAAGCAGAACAGGCGCTTTGAGCGAATATAGCTAAATTTCACTCATACCAATGGTGTTAAATTAGTCGTTATTTATAGCGACAGTTAAATAGAGTGATAACAAGGCATAAATATTGGCATGTAGTTGTTCTACATAAGATATTTATAACGCTGTTAACGCTTTATTTGGCACGCTAAATGACTAAATAATCAAGTCGATTGGTATCACACCTATCCTGCGTTTAAGCAAACATAGGAGGGCGATATAAAGTATTACTAGGTGGGGAGGAAATACCGCTATTAAGCTGGGTAACTTTTTCACTCGATAACGAAAAAGCAGTAAATAAGGCCGGGGACGTTAAAATAGAGCTGCTTCCACAGCCATTTATTGGGCAATGACAATCATTTTGAACATCTGCTTCATCACTGCAGCAATCCATTTCCATCATACCTGTATGCAATTTACTCTCGCTCATTACATGCGTGGCATGCTTTGCTGATAGGCTCATATGTGGCATTTCGCACTGCTGATTTACAGACGCAACGGCTTGCCCCACAAACGTGAGTAGCATCACGACAACGAGTAAATTTGAGTAAAAACGCTGCAAAACAAAGCCTATTAAGTAAATTACCCAGTAATAATATTTGAGTTATTGAGCTAACTCAAATAATTAATTTTCTTTTTTAGGTGGTGTAATTAAGCTACTCGCTAAAATAGCAAAAATACAATAAGCACTAAAATACCAAAATCCCTCACCAAAAGTGCTATGCATAATTAGTAAATCGCTACTTTGGCCATGTGCATTGCCTGCCAAATAAGTCACTATTAACGCAATAACAAACACATCCACCATGCTCCACTTGCTCAGTGCGCAAATAACCACAGCTAACTTATTTTTAAATCCGCTGGCCGACAAGCAGCAATACAGTAATTGCAGCAGTAATTTTAAGCTTGGGATCACAATAGAGAACAACCCAACTAACGCCGCTACAAATAAATTATTATTATTAGCTAGCTCGTTTACGGTTCCCCAAATGCTTTGTGTTTTGCTATACGCGTTTATTTCACCCTCTAATTTATCAAGTCCTAACATGCTAGAGAACATCATTAACATACTGCGGGTACGGCCATCGCCTTCCTCAGCCAGCATTTCTATGCCTGCTTTGGCGAGTTGCGATTTATCAATGTTGCCCTCAATCGATAATACAGGTTTGGTAACACCAGGAAATAACAGCCCTAATGCAACCACAATACTTAAAATAGATAACCAATTACGCATATTTATTCTGCAATAGCCTCAATAATTTCGTCACTATACAACAGTGCATCAAGAACATAATTAAAAATATGGCCTATGTGCAAATCACTGTTTATTGCTGGCATTAACACCGCTATTTTATCCATTTCATCTATTTCAAACGCCCTAATAAGCGCAAGGCTTTGCCCTAAAATGCCCTCATTGTTTAATAATGCCTGAGCAATACTTTCATCTAGCGAAAACTCTTTAACAATCGCTTCAAGGTTTGTATCTAAAATTGCATCCATCACAGAAAACAACCCAACCAAGTAGCCCTGACCAACCAGTTCTGCGTGGTTTTGCCCTAGCAATAGCGCAATAAACTGCGCTCTGGTTAAGGCAAGTTTTGTGAGTTCTGAGGGCTTATCGGCGCCTAATTCGCTCAGCGCCAGCACGCGTACCAGTTGCCTTATGCTGTCCTCTCCTAAATACACAACCGCTTGCGAAATAGAGGTAATGGTTAATTTAGTACTGCCCGAGCGTGCGTTCGCTAATTTCAATACACGTGCTGTAATTGCCACATCTCTGGCTACTTGTTTTTGTATTTCATCAAAGCATAAAGATTCTTTTGCAGTAAAACGCAGTAAATCAAACACAATCACCTTACCCGGCTCCACATCTTTGTAAGTGATCATCTCTGGGCGGGCAAAAAAGTAACCCTGAAATAAATCGCAACCCGCTTGTTTTAACGAGTGAAATTGGGCATGGGTTTCTATGCGCTCAACAATAATTTTTGCATGCGGATT
Organism: Pseudoalteromonas sp. CST2; assembly: GCF_028599385.1. NCBI lineage: Bacteria > Pseudomonadati > Pseudomonadota > Gammaproteobacteria > Alteromonadales > Pseudoalteromonadaceae > Pseudoalteromonas > Pseudoalteromonas sp. CST2. The sequence continues at coordinate 51,715 of NZ_JAQREO010000001.1, read as the reverse complement.
AGCGCGTTTAATTTTTTTTATGCGCATATTGGTTTTAATTATTACATCGTCCATTTCAATTTTAATGTAATCTACATGCGCAAGTAATGGCGCCCATTTATCGTCGCCATCGTAATCATCTAGGGCAAACTTGTATCCCTCTTGCTTAAGCGCTTTCACGCGCTGAGTTACCTCAGCTATTTTGTTCGTACGCTCAACGATTTCTAACACACAACTTTGTGGTACTAACAATTTAGGAAAATTTTCTAAAATAGTGGCTGAAGAAAGGTTAATAAACGCTAAATGATGCGCTGTAAGTTTGTCTGGCCCTAGCATCATCAGCGTATTAAAAAACAAACGGCTGGTTGCTTGCTCATCAGATGTTCCCACAGGAAATGCATTCTGGGCTGAATCACGATAAAGCAGCTCATAAGCAAACACATTCTGCTGCGCATCAAAAATAGGTTGCCTTGCAACAAACTGTGTTAGTGTTAGCTTTTGCCCGTTCTGTAAAATATTTGTGGGATTCACTTAATAAAAGCCTATCTAATTTGACGTTGTTTATTACAATTAGGTTATACACTGTAATTCAACTGCTATGAAGATTCTAGAATCATTGCAAGCGGAGTTAAATTACATAATACACAAGGTTAAAAGTTTAGCAGAGGTTGCGTATTTGTTTTTTTTAAAGTTGTTTTTATCCTTATTTATTTTGCATCTTGCTACGTTTGCTCATGCCCAGCAAAACCAGCCAGAACTAAATTACAATGTCAGTGCGTCAGGTAGTCACTACCCTTTTTACACCAGCAACCCTGAAAAACCCGGCATTTTGCCAGAAATAATCACCGCTTTAATGGCGCAAGCAAATATTACCGCCAATCACGTTGAGCTTCCCACTAAGCGAATTACCAAATATTTAGAAAACGGCTTTATTGATTTTGATGTAATTTCTTTAAAATGGTTAGCGCAAAGCGAGCGAGATAACCCTTACTATATTTTTTCAGAGCCGCTGATCCCCGCAACCGAAATGATTGTTGCACTGCCTGATAACGTCGCGCAGTATCAAACTAAGCAAAGTTTATACTCTAAAGAGGTTGGTACAGTACTTGGCTACTACTACCATGATGATGCAAAATTTAACCGCGTCGATTTTCCCTCTGAAAAAGAGCTAATGATTGCATTATCTAAAGCGCGTATTGATATTGCCATTATGGGTACTCATACCGCAGCGTATTGGTCTAAACAATTAAATATTAATGCTGAGTTTGGCGCCCAGCATTCGCATGGTTATTTAAGAGTGCGTTTACTTGCTAAGCACAAAGCGTTACTGCCTAAAATTAACCAAGCCCTTGCGCTCTTACATAGTAGTGGTTACATAAAACGCATAGAAGATAAATACATTAACCCAATACCCGCACAAAATTTAAGGGATTAGTATCGCCGCCTACCTTTGCTAGGGTATAATACGGCCAAATGTAAACCTCTTCCTATATAAGAACGCCTTATGAGTATTGAAAAAGCCTTAATCGAGCGCAGTAATAACCAGTGTGAATTATGCAGCGCAACCGAACACTTATCTGTTTACGAAGTGCCTCCTGTTACCGAAACCCATTCAGACAAATGCATTTACACCTGCCAAACCTGTAAAGATCAAATAGAAAACAACAGCGAGCTTACCCCAACACATTGGCACTGTTTAAACGACAGCATGTGGAGCCAAACACCTGCCGTACAAGTAGTGGCTTACAGAATGCTAACGCGCTTAGCTGTTGATAATGGCTGGGCACAAGATGCGCTCGACATGATTTACCTAGAAGAAGACACCCTTGCTTGGGCCAAAAAAACCCCTGCTGAAGATGACGATATAAAACACGTAGACAGTAACGGCGTAGTGCTACAAGCTGGCGATACGGTTACTTTAATTAAAGACTTAGACGTTAAAGGTAGTAGCTTGACCGCCAAACGCGGCACAGCAGTACGCAATATAGGCTTAACAAATAACCCTGAACATATTGAAGGGCGAGTAGACGGCCAACGTATTGTTATTTTAACAAAGTTTGTAAAAAAATAGCGTTAAAGCATTATATTAAGGCGCATTAGCGCCTTTTTTGTGCCTAAAAAAATTAAGCCATGATTAAGCTCCTCCCCCCTACACTTACCAGCAATATAGGAATAAGGAGCGCAAGCATGGCAAAGCAGCAATTTAGGTTTCAAAAACGTACATTTACTGGCTTAGGTTTATTAGCCCTAAGTGCACTCACATTAGCGGGCTGTGAAAAACCAGCTAACGAATCACAATCCACAGTACAAGAAAAAAGCGTTATGGGTTTAACCACGCAAGTGAGCTATAAAGATCGCAGTATGCCACGCCCTGGCTCACAACTAATTGTAACGCTATCTGATGTGTCAAAAGCAGATATAAAAGCCGAAATAGTTACGCAACAGGTAATTGATATAAATAAAGCGCCGCCGTATACCGTGGAGCTAGCTTATGATGACAACAACATTGTTGATAAACACCGCTATAACCTCACCGCTAGAATCATTAATAAAGACAAGGTTCTTTATACCAGCACAATGCAATACGACCCTTTTAAAAATGCAAACTCGGGGATTCTTCACGAAATTGAGCTTGAAAAAGTCGCCTCACCTAAAAGCGATGTTACCCTTACAAATACATACTGGAAAGCCGTTACAATTAACGCGCAAACTGTCAGTATAAGAACAAAAGAGCCATTTATACAATTTGATAAAGATAACCGCGTTAACGGCTTTTTAGGGTGTAATAATGTCAGTGGTAGCTATAGCACAGAGCAACATTCAATTTCGTTTAGCCAATTGGCAAGTACAAAAAAAATGTGCTCACAAAGCATGGAGCAAGAAGCGGCTATGTTAAATATGCTCAATAACACGCAAAAGTGGGCTATAGAAGGCGAGTCTTTAGAATTAAAAGATAGCAGTGGCAACACACTTGCCACCTTTAATGCGGTTTATTTTAATTAAGTAAATGCCCAGCTGGGCTTTTAATTTACATAATGGCAGGCAGTTATTCGTCGACTAACTGCTCGCTTCTATAAAATCCGCTAGGCTCACTTAAAAGCTCAACTAATTCAGGTAATATGCTGTCCATAGTTTGTTTTAATTTCCACGGTGGGTTAATAACAATCATGCCTGATGCCGTCATACCGTGTACGTCAGTATCCGCTTGCGTGCCTAACTCAAATAATTGAATATTACGCATTCCCGAGTCAATCAACCCTTGCTCCATTGTATTGATTCGCTCTCTATCAACAACGGGATACCAAATCATATATGTGCCGGTTGCAAAGCGCTGGTGCGCCTTAACTAGTGTGCTTACTACAGTATCGTAATCGTCTTTTATCTCATAAGGTGGGTCAATAAGTACACATGCACGGCGCGAAGCTGGCGGAAGTAGCCCTATTAATCCGGCAAAACCGTTTTCACCACGTACGCGAATAGAGCGCTTACCTTGCATGTTTTGCTCAAGTAACTGCAAATCGCGCGGGTGTAATTCAAAAAACCAGCCTTTGTCTTGACGACGTAAGTAATGCTCAGCAATTTTTGGCGAACCGGGGTAAAACACCAGTTCATCCCCATCATTAAACGATTTAATTAATGCAATATAATCGTTTAGCGCCTCGTGTTTACTGCTATGTTGCCAAAGCTTAGCAATGCCCTCTTTGTATTCTTGTGTTTTTTGGGCATCAGATGAACTTAACTCAAAAAATCCCGCACCAGAGTGGGTATCAATATAATCAAGAGGTTTATCTTTAATGGTTTGATATTGAAGTACCTGTGCAAGTACTAAATGTTTAAGCACATCGGCAGGGTTACCTGCATGAAAAGAGTGTCTGTAACTAAGCATTGTTAATTTTCGCTATACGCAATTTAATATCGGCAGTGAACCATAAGCTCTGTATTTTGGCAACCTATACACCGCTTTGCGAGCAGTTAAGTGAACCATTTATGAACAAAAAAGCCGCCACCCTGAATTATCACTTAATAAACAATAAAATTGTGCTAAAACCACCGTAAATGCTGGCAAAACAACACACTTTGCTTTACATTTGCATGACATTAATTACAGTTATATGAGCGCCTTTATGAACAACACAACTCTTCAACAACTCGAACAACTGATTGACTCGCTTATCGAGCGCAACAACCAATTACAAACAGATGTTGCTAGCTTAAAAGAGCAAAACGCAAAACTAAGCGACGAAAACGAAATTTTACAACTAGAAGCCCTTGAAAACGAAGAAAAGCAAAAAGATGCCAGCTCTACGTTAACAGGCTTACTTGATAAACTACAAAGCGCACAACAGGCAAGCTAATGTCTGAGCTGCAAAACCAGCGGGTCACAGTTGAGTTGCTAGGTAAAGAGCAGCAGTTTGCATGCCCGGTTGGGCAAGAAGATGCATTAATAGCAGCAGCACAAAATTTAAATGACTTGGTTGAGCAAACAAAGCAACGCTCATCAGTTCGCAACGAACAACAGGCGATACTTTTAGCAGCACTTACACTTAGCCATGAGTTGCTAGAAGCTAAAACGCATGCCAGTGTAGAGCAACAGCAACAAGATCAACTCATTGATAAACTCAGCCAATGCTTGGCGAGTGACCCAATAAAAAAATAAAAAGCGCCCCGTGCGCTTTTTGTTTATTATAAGGGTAAATAAATGCTGCGCAGAGACACACAATGACATTAAAACCCCTTTTAGTAACTGTAATCCCCGCCCTTTTTATTACCCTTAGCCTATTTTCTCACTCTAGTAAGGCAGCGGTTACTTGGCAGCAAATAAACGAAAATGTACAATTTTTAAAACAACAAGATAAGTTACGTTTTTACGATTCAAACCAAGTGCTCATAGAGGGCGAGCAATGCGCACTCATGGTAGATGCAAGCGGAAACTTTGCAGCCGTTGAAGCACTGGCAAAACAGTTAAAAAAACACCTTAAAACCCCGCTCTGTTATTTAGTTGCAACTCACTTTCATGACGACCATTTACTCGGCATGGCCGTATTACAAAATGCCTTCCCAAAAGCGCAGCTAATAGTGCATAAACAGGTAGCCGATAATTTTGCCACATACCAACAGGCTTATGATGATAAGTTAGCAGGCTATGAAAAAAGTATAGAGCTGAGCTATCAGCGCTTAGCCACATTACCCGAGCAACAGCAAGCACAGTGGCGCGAAAAGCTCTCTTTAGCTAAACAACGTTTTTTACGTTGGAAAAACTATCACTTAAAATCACCTAGCACCGTAATCAGCGAGCAACAAAGTATTGATTTAGGTAGCTTTGCGGTACAAATAATACCCGAAAAAGCCCACACAAACGGCGATTTAACACTTAGTACCAATAATGGCACGCTGCTAATAGGCGGCGATATTGTTGACTGGCTACCCTACCCAGGCCACGGCCAGTTACAAAATTGGCAAGCCTTGCTCAAACGCTATATTAATCAGCCTAATTTGCGTACAATACTTCCCGGCCACGGCGGGGCGCTTGAAAAAGCACAACTTAAGCAGCCTTTATTGTTTTTAACAAATTTAATAACCCATGTGAAAAACAATAAAAAACAAACGCTTGAGCAACTTACTGAGAGTTTCCCTGCGGATGTTTTAGCACCATATAAACAAGAAGCGTTAAATACAAAGTCGAGCCAGTTATTTTTACAGGCTGGGCTTAAGCGCGCCCAGTTAATTGAGCACGCGCAGTAGTGTTATAAAATAAAGGATTGTAGATAAGAGATGAAGATGCGTGGATTGCTTGTCATTTGTGTAATTATTTTTTTGTATGGCTGTAACAGCACACAAACACAACCCGAAACAGACGCACCACAAATTTTTACTCACTTTGAGCCAAGCTACGAAAATCAAATAGAGCTTGAGCCTGTACAGCCAAAACAATTACAGCAAGCCAATACTGCGCCGCCGGTAAAGGCAAAAAAAACAATTGTAAAAAAGCGCCCCGCCAAAGCTAAAAACCTATGGGTGCATATTGCCAACAACCTACATTTTACGGTGTATCAAAATCGCGCCTTAAAAAAGCGTATTAACTGGTATTTAAAACAACCTAACTATTTACCCACGGTAAATAAACGCGCCGCGCCTTATTTGTATCATATCGTAAAAAAAATTGAGCAAAAGCGCCTGCCTATGGAGCTGGCTTTACTGCCCTTTGTAGAAAGTGATTTTAGACCCACCATTGCCTCATCGCAGCAAGCAGTAGGTGTTTGGCAGTTAGTGGCCGCCACAGCGCATCATTTTGGCATTAAATCCGATCAGTGGTATGACGGCCGACAAGATGTACTTGCCTCCACCGATGCCGCACTTGAATACCTCAGCTATTTACACAAACGCTTTGATGGCGACTGGCTACACGCCCTAGCGGCTTATAATAGTGGTGAGGGGCGTGTTAAACGAGCCATTGAGCGAAATAAAAAACGCGGTAAAAGTACCGATTACTTTTCTCTAAAGCTGCCAAAAGAAACGGCCGACTACGTACCTAAACTGTTAGCGCTAAGCTACTTAGTTAAACACCCGCAAAAAGGCTTTAAGCGCCCTAAACTGGCTAATAGACCAATAACAACGCAAATGAATGTTGGCCAACAGTTTGATTTTTCGGTCATCGCTAAGCTCTCTGGGGTTGGCTCAAAACAGTTGCACGCGCTTAACCAAGGCTATTTAAAAAATCAAAGCTCACCGAATGGTCCCCACTCATTGCTTTTACCTATCGGCCAAGAGGCACTGTTAAAAAGTCAGTTTTTTAAGTCTAATTTTGCAGGCGAATACATCGTTAAAAAAAATGATACGCTATACAGCATTGCAAGGCGCTTCAGCATGTCGGTAAGAGCGTTAAAGCAGCTCAATGGCAAACAAAATAATATGATAGGCATAGGTGAAAAGCTGCTGGTTGGACAGCCTAAAACGCTCCCCAAATCGCTCACTATAGATTATCAAATTAGTCCTTATTTAGAGCCACAAGAAGTCGTGATCCCTACTCTTGAAATAGACTATGAAGTAAAACAAGGCGATAGCTTGTGGAGCATTAGTCAGCTTTACGAAGTACCGCACAGTGATTTAGCTAAATGGAACAACTTAAGTGCCTCAAGCATTTTAAAGCCCGGTACGCAATTAACGCTATTTATTCCCCAGGCAGAAAAACCCAAACAGCCGCAGCAAAAACAAGATTTACTGCAAGATCTACAAAAATCACTTATTCAACCACGCTGAGTTTATAAAGCTCGGTATTTCGCGTAAAATCGGCTTTTAACTTAGTCAAAAACTTAAAGAGACAAGCATGCAAATTAGCAAAAATTCAGCAGTTGAATTTCATTACACATTAAGCGAAGCGGGCGAGCAACTAGAAAGCAGTTTAAACCACGCGCCTCTTAGCTATATTCATGGCAGCGAAGGCATGCTTCCTGGCTTAGAAAAAGCCCTTGAAGGCAAAGCCGCAGGCGATAAGTTTAGCGTAACACTTGAGCCAAGCGAGTCATACGGTGAGCGCGTTGACGATTTAATTCAGCGTATTCCGCTTAAGCACCTACAAGGTGACGTAAAAGTGTGGAAACCAGGTATGACTGCGATGGTGCACTCAAACCAAGGCCAACACCAGGTAACATTAGTTAAAGTAGGCCGCTTTAATGCAGATTGCGATTTAAACCACCCGTTTGCAGGCAAAACGCTAACGTTTGATTTAGAAGTGGTATCGGTTCGTGAAGCAACCAGTGAAGAGATTTCGCATGGCCATGTTCACGCTGAAGGCGGCTGTGGTCACTCTCACTAATCACACACCTTAAATTAGGAGCAAGTATGTCTAAGGTTGCTATTGTTACAGGCGGTACAAAAGGCATTGGATTAGCGGTTGTAAAACGCTTTATTGAAAATGGCTACACGGTGCACAATCTGGATATTGAGTACAGCGAGCTGGGGGTTTTTCACCAATGCGATGTGAGCAATGTTAGTGCTGTAAAAGCATGTATTACGGCCATTTGTAAACAAAGCCCACGCATAGATGTACTTGTTTCTAACGCTGGTAAACACCTCAGTGCTAGCATAGAGGATACCGATGAGCATACTTTTGATGCATTATTTGCATTGAACGTTAAAGGGGCCTATGCGGCTGTACAAAGTGTACTACCCAGCATGAAAGCGCAAAACAATGGCGCTATTATTTTAATAGCCTCAGATCAGGCAATAATTGGTAAACCTAACTCGTTTGCCTACAATCTGACAAAGCATGCTCTTGCTTCTATGGCAAAAACTACAGCACTTGATTACGCCCAATTTAATATTCGCGCGAATGCGGTATGCCCAGGGACAATAGAAACCCCTCTATTTCATAATGCGATAGATGCTTATTGTAAAAAAAGTGGGGCTAACAAGGCCGATATAGTGGCAGAAGAGGCAAGCCTTCAACCGCTAAACCGCTTAGGACAAGCTGATGAAGTTGCCGCGTTAGTTAGCTTTTTAGCAAGTGATGATGCAAGCTTTATAACCGGTAGCCTACAAAATATTGATGGCGGCTATACCACACAATGAGCACATGCCGATGAGCCTGAAAATTATTGACCCCCACGTGCATTTTTTTAACCTTGCCGAGGGGCAATATACTTGGCTGCAAGGCGAAAACCCACCAGCATGGCCAAATTTAGAGTTAATAAAACAACCTATTAGTGAAAAAAAGCTACTAGAGAGCAGTGACTTTACCCTCGCCGGCATAGTACATATAGAGGCAGGTTTTGATAACAACGCCCCCATTAACGAACTTAATTGGCTAACGGCGCATTTAAAAAAGCTTCCCTTTAAAGCCATTAGTTACGCTCAGTTAGATTGCGCACCTGTGCAATTTGCAAAAGCAATAAACGCCCTTGCCCACCCGCATTTAATAGGCATACGGGATATCACCGAAGGCGCAGATGCACAGCGATTATTAAACCCAATGTGCTTTAGTAATTTGCAAACCCTTTGCCAGCAAGGACTGCATTATGAAGCCCAGTTTGAGCTTGAAAATACCGCAATAGCCGCTCAGCTTGCTCGTTACGCTAAGGCGCTGCCTCAGCTAAAAATAATAATAAACCATGGCGGCCTACCTAATAATATTAATAACTGGCAGCAAAGCATTCGCATGCTAAGTGCGCACAATAATATAGCGATTAAGTTTTCGGGTTTTGAGCTTTTAGCGTTGAATTTACAACAGCAACAAGATTGTTTTGAAACTATGTTCTCGTACTTTGGCGAGCAGCGCATTATGTTTGCGAGTAACTTTCCGGTTTGCCAAATTAACGCAAGCTATAATGATGTTTGGCATAGCCATCAAGCCTTGTGTAAAACAAATAAAATATGGCACAACCTTAGCTACGCAAATGCTAAGCATTTTTATAACATACCCTAGATAAGCTATATTAAATTTAACCACTTACGTAAATGCGGCAATGATTATGACATTACATTCGCGATTATCAGCCCTTGGCATTTTAACTATTTTAAGTGGTTGCGCATCTAACACGCAGCCTACTCCTAAGCTGCATCATGCCTTACTTACCGAGCCAAATAGCCAAGCGGTAGAGCGTGTTATAGAACGCTTAATGCATATAAAAAACGTAACGCTTGCTGACGATATCTTTATTCACACCAGTACCTTTACTCTTAAAAACACAAACCGTAGCGATATAACGGCCAATCACCAGCTTAACTTTCCCGATCAATTTGAGTTAATGATAAACAATAATCGCTGCTATATACGCCACCTTGATAGTAAAGCCACCGCTGAGATAAAAGGCGTTACGTGTACAATTAATCTTGCCAATTAAACCCACTAACTATTCAAATGGTATTGCTCATCGGTATTAGAAAAACACAGCTATAAAAAAGCCGGTAAGTGAGTTATCACTTACCGGCTTTTACTTTAAACAATAGTATTTAAATAACGCTCTTTAAATAAAGCTTAAATTATTTAATTTCTACACGCTGCGAACGCATAACAATCTCATCATTTAATTCAATGCCTAAGCCTGGCTCTTCTGATACTTCAAAAAAGCCATTTTTTGGTTGTGGATCTTGTAAGCACAGCTCTCGGTTCCACTTTTTAATGGCATAAGTATGATGCTCATGAATCAAGAAGTTAGGAATAGCGGTTTCTAAATGAAGCGATGCAGCTGTAGCAACAGGCCCGCCACATACATGCGCCTGAATACGCACATCAAAAATATCGGCGTAGTCACATACTTTTTTAGTTTCAGTAAAGCCACCACATAAACCGATATCGGGTTGTAGTACATCAATGCTTTGATCTTCTAAATAAGGACGCACACCCCAGCGGTTGTATAAACGCTCACCGCCTGCAATTGGCACTGCCACTTTATCTGCTACTTTTGCATGTAAAGAATGGTTTAAGTAGTTAACTGGCTCCTCGTAGTACATGCAATCAAACTCTTCGGCTATTTCACCAATTTGTATTGCAGAGGTCGCGCCAGGTAAGCTGTGGCACTCAAAAATAATATCCACTTCATCTCCAACTGCTTCACGTATAGCTTGCATACGAGCACGGTATAGCTTCATTTCAGCGCGAGAAATTATTTTAGTACGGTCGTAATACGTATTGCCGTCTTTATCGTATTGGATAGGGTCAACTTTTACTGCATCATAACCTTCGCCAATCGCTTTTAACGCAGCTTCTGCGTATTCTTGCGGTTGTACTAACGCTTTAAATTCGCTGTCCCAATCAAACTGTAACTGCGATGCGTAAGTACGTAGCTTATCGTTTACTTTGCCGCCCAGTAATTGGTATACCGGTAAACCAAGTGCTTTACCTTTTATATCCCAAAGTGCTGTATCTATGGCGCTCATTGCTGCATAAACAACAGGGCCGCCACCTAAACCCCAAAAGCTTTCGCGTAACATACGCGACCATAACTTTTCGGTTTGAAACGGGTCGTGCCCAATTAAAAAAGCATCAGCCATTTCTTTTATCATTGCTGCTGCTGCGCTGTGGCCTAAATCGTAAGCTAAACCAGCTTCACCTACACCACTAATACCTTCATCGGTATGAATACGTACAAAAACCGGCGTCCAAGCTGGACGCTCTGGGCAATGAATATCAAATACTTCTACGCGATTTACTTTCATTAAAATTCCTTATTAGCCACGCAGGCTATTGTGCAAAACTGGGATCAAGGCGGTACGCTTTTCGCAGCATGGCAGGCCACGCTAATTGCCCACCTGTGCTGCCGCTATGTACCACATTAGCTTGGTTATAAATATTGTCGATAATTGGCTGCGGCACCGGAATAACCTCTTGTGAGCTGGCTTGTAATGCAAGCTGAATTTCGCAGGCACGTTGCAAGTCATAAAAACGCATAAAGGCATCGCCTACGGTTGGACCTACGGTTAAGCCACCATGATTTACCAATAGCATATGATTGGTATTGCCTAAATCATCTTGTAATACTTTGCGCTCGTCATCATTTACAGCCAGCCCTTCATAGCCATGGTACGACAGTGAAGGGAGCGAAAACATAGAGTATTGGCTTAGTGGCAATAGGCCATTTTTTTGTGTAGCAACGGCAATGGTTTCTTTTGTATGTAAGTGAATAACACAATGAGCATCTTCACGCACTTCGTGAATTGCGCTATGGATAGTAAAACCTGCCGGGTTAATGCTAAAGGGGGTGTCGTCAATAATATTGCCGTGCAAATCAACCTTTACTAGGTTTGATGCAGTTACTTCGTCAAATGTTAAGCCAAACGCATTTACAAGGTAGTGATCAGTGCCAGGTAAACGTGCTGATAAATGCGTGTATATTAAATCCCCCCAACGAAAATGCTCTACTAATCGGTAGCAAGCTGCTAAATCTACACGCAATTGCCACTCTTGCTCCGACACTTTATTTTTTAAATCTAGTTGGGGTAAATCAATCATAATCAGCCTTTTAAAATACGTACAACAACACAAGTACGAATAGATGTTTAGAAGTCTAAAGCAGTATTAATTTTATAGCAAACACAAACAAAACAGCCACACAATTGTGTGGCTGTTTACGCTGCGCTTTAATTTAAAACGATAATACGTTTTTAAACGCGGTGCTTTATTTTACCTTTGAAAGGTAGTCAGCAATTGCTTCAAACTCTTCGTCCGTTACCGTTGCAACCATTGCTTTCATTGCGGCAGTCATACCATTGCTACGCGCGCCCGATTTAATATCTTTCATTTGGGCCACTAAATAGTCTTTGTTTTGACCATTAATTTTAGGGTATACGCCCATAATAGGTGCTTTACCTTCTGCACCGTGACATGTTTGACACATTTTTTGGGTGTAAAGGGCTTCGCCATCAGCAGCGGCGGCGTTAAACGAAAAACTTGCGGCTAAACTAATACCCGCGCCTACTATTAGTGCTTTCATCTTGCTCATTATATTCACTCTTCTTTTTGACGGTTAGAAAATAGTCTATTGATTGTAGTAAACAATCTAGTAAAAAGCATACGTATCAATTTACGTTAGGCGATCAAACAAACATGACTACGTTTTCAGCCATTGTTGTTAACTTTAGCAAACAATACTGAACAGACACTTACCATACTAAATCATCTGGTACTTCAAAGTCTGCATATGGGTCGTCTTCATCTTTTGGTTTGTTTTCAGGTTCAACATGAAAAACAATGTACTTTTCATCAACTTCTGCGACTTTACGCGCCGGCTCATCATCGAGTACGTAAAACTGCCCTTCCAGTACACAAATAGCTAAACGACCACCCGATAACGCTTTTTGGGTTTTCTCGTTTACATCTATCCCTTTTACTTTGTTATCGTAAGTAAAATTAAAGGTACGCTCACCGCGGATAGAGTCTTGGTTATGGTGCTCAAGTATTTGCTTAACACGAGCAACTTGCTCACGTTGCTTAAGCTCTTCTTGGCGCGACTGGTTAAGTTCTTCAGCCTTTTTTTGCTGCTCTAATTTAGTTTGCTGTATGTGCTTTTGCAGATCGCTTGGGTTACTGGTAGCCCCTTTTTTTTGCTTTTTTTGTTGCTTACGTTTTTCTGACTTAGCAACTTTAGCTTTGTGCGATGTTGTTAACCCTGCTTGCAGCAATTGGTCTTGTAATGAACCCATGGCTTTGTTCCACTAAAAACTTATATTAGGTTTATTTTAATCACCAACGAGTACAAATAACAGTGCTATTAGCATTAATCTAGCAAAGGGCTGAATATACACTTTGATTTAGCGCAATTGTTGATGATTTAACCTATGAAATATAAGCCATTTTTCATATACTTTGGCTAACTTATCAGCTTATGTTTTAAGCCTTACAATGCGTTTTGCTCATTTACTTATTTGCTCGGTGTTTATATTTTTTGTGCTGTACGCACCTCAGCCTTTATTGAGCTTATTTGCTAGCGAATTTAACGTTCCCCCTGCGCTTGCCGGCAGCTTAATGAGCGTCACCATGCTGCCTTTAGCAATTGCACCTTTGGTTTATGGGCTATTTTTAGCCAAGCAAAACCCGCTTATTATTTTACGTATTGCTATGTTTATTTTAGGAGTGAGCTGCATACTGTTTACAGTAGCGCCAAGTTTTGAGCTATTACTTTTGGTGCGTTTTATACAAGGCTTAACCTTACCTGCCGCGCTTACCGCGATGACAAGCTTTATTGGTATACGTTACAGCGCAGATGCCTTACAAAAAAATATGACCTTATACATAGGCAGTACCATAGCTGGGGGCTACTTTGGCCGAGTATTAGCCGCTTTATTTAGTGATGTATGGCATTGGCAAAGTTTTTATTATGTTATTTCGATTGTGCTTATTGGCCTGGCTATAAGTATAAAGCCCACGGGCTTTGTGGTATCTAATCAGTCAGCACTTAAGCCGTTAACGTATATTAAGCAGCTAAAAGATGCGGCAGTACTAAAATTGTATGGCGCCGTTTTTTGTATGTTTTTTTGCTTTGCAGCCTTATTAAATTACCTACCGTTTATTTTGCAAAACACCTTTTTAATTACAAACACACGCGATATTGGCTTAGTGTACAGCGGCTACTTAATCGGTGCTTTAGCATCTATTGCAACACCTTGGCTTGCTAAAAAAGTGCCTTCAGCTTGGCATTTACTTGCTGCGGTTTTTATCGTGTATAACTTAAGCATTGTATTACTTATAAGCCAGCAACTGAGTGTGTTTTTAATCGCGTTTACGTTATTTTGTGCTGCTATGTTTGTTATACACTCAAGCGCAGCTCCACTTGTTAACAAGATTAGCAAAGCGCCTGCAAGTGTAACGAATGGCGGGTATGTATCGTTTTATTATAGTGGCGGGGCACTGGGCTCGTTATTGCCTGGTATTGTTTATCAACACTCAGGGCAAACTGCATTTATGCTTTGCTTACTGAGTGTGTGTTTTATTGGTTTAGTCTTAGTCACTTTAGGCTATCGAGAAGGTAAAAACATTACCCGAGGCTGATGCCCTGTATGCTCAAAAAAGGTATTTAAATCATTTTTTGAAAGCAGCCAAGTTTGGGTGTTTTCAAACGGGTGACAATGAAACAGCTCGTTAAACCAAATATCTTGATCAAGCCACAAAGTAACATTGCTTTGTTTATCGTTTGCTAAAGCAAGCATAGACACACACCCGGGCGCCACTTTTAAATAACGTGCTAACCGCTCGCTAGAGGCAAACCCCAACCGAGAAAGCCCCTGTTGCTTAGATAGGGTTTTTAAATCGAGCTGTTTGTCGTGTGCGGTAATTACTAAAAAGTGTTTTTTGCCCTCGTTATCACGCAAAAACAAGTTTTTAAGTCGCGTACCTGGGCGCTCCACCATAAATGCATCAGCATCTAAACTGGTATGTAACGCAGGGTGTTCTATTACATCGTAATTTATACCTAATTGCGCTAACAACTGCGCAAGCTTTACTTTATCGGCCAACATACTACAAACAACGCCCTCTTAGCTGCACACTTAAGTCACGCCATAGCACTTGTGTAATTTCGTGTTTATTTTCACAATAGTTATTTTCACTGAGGGTTTCGTTTAAAAACCTGACGGCTTCATCCTCAAGCTTAAGTTTTAACACACTAGAGTCTTCGAAGTGTTCTTGTTCTATGTAACGTTTTACATCAGAGCGGCTCGGTCTTTTTTCGCCTCGCCCGCCGTTATTTAAGTTTATGTTACTGCGATGCTCAGCCTTTACCGATACAACATAAGCAAATATTTTGTTACCTTGCTCATCCACGTTCTCATAAAACTGCTTGTTATTTATTTCATAAGGAGGCGCTTCATTACTTGCACACCCTGCAAGTAACAAAGCAAGTATACAGATACTTTTTTTCATTGTTTTTGTCGTTTCGCGAGGTATTTTTCTCGAGTCTATCAAAAATAAACGATAACAGTTAAATATTGCTAAAAAATACTTGACCAAATTTATAAAAATATTTAAAGTTCACCCCGCTTGGAACTCAGCAGCCAAGTAATTACAACTATGTAATTTAGGAATGTGGGGCTATAGCTCAGCTGGGAGAGCGCCTGCCTTGCACGCAGGAGGTCAGCAGTTCGATCCTGCTTAGCTCCACCACTTTCCTACTCTTCTATTGCTTCCTATTTTTCATCGCCTTATTATTCTTTTATCTTCTACAAAATAACTTTTATATTTGCGCATTCCTTGTTTGTTTAGTCTTTGTTGGCTATAAATTATCTCATCTGTAGCAATCATACTTTTGGCTTAAACAATGGATACCCCTAAACGCACCACGTTAAAAAAGCTCGCTGTCATCGGTTTAACCGCGGGTGTAGTTACTCATGTACCATATGTGTTTGCCCGAAAAAAAGTAACCCTAAGAGTCTTAGGAACACATGTAACGCTACAAGAAGCCATTCGTAAACAAGCAATGCTTGATTTAGGCATAAATATAGAATTTTCCCCTGCAGGTAGTGCTGCCGTATTACAAAAAGCCTCCATGGACCCTGGCGCATTTGATTTATACGAGCAATGGTCAAACAGTATTAATGTACTTTGGCGGGCGGGGTCTATTCAGCCCATAGAAAAAAAACGGCTAACCTACTTTAATGAAATAAATTCTCTTACCAAAACGGGGAAGCTCACCCCGGATGCAAAATTAGGTGCAGGCGACGCTCCCTATAAATTACTCAATGTACAAGAGGACGGCACACTAAGCGCAAACGAAAGCGATTACATTAGCTTTTTGCCCTATGTACATAATGTTGACTCTTTTGGCTATAACACCGCCAAAATAAAACCTGGTATTGCCTACGAAACTGAAAGTTGGGGCTGGTTACTTGATGATGCCCACCGAGGTAAAGTAAGCATTGTAAATGCACCCACAATTGGCTTATTTGACCTTGCCTTGGCAGCACAAAGCAAAGGGTTAATAACATTTAAAGATATTGGTGCGATTACTCGCTCCGAGCTTGACCGTTTATTTAGTATTTTAATTGACTATAAACGCCAAGGGCATTTTGCAGGTTATTGGAACTCGGTGCCAGAGTCTGTTGAATTTATGAAAAGCCAACGCGTGCACATAGAAAGTATGTTTTCCCCCGCTGTTGCCGCGCTCAATAGTCAAAATGTTAACGTGCGATTTGCCGCTCCAAAAGAGGGCTACCGTGGCTGGCATGGGGTAATGTGCTTATCGTCACAGGTTAATAATAACCAAAAAGATGCCGCATACGATTACATGAACTGGTGGCTTTCGGGGTGGGCCGGCGCATTTATTGCTCGCCAAGGGTATTACATTAGTAACCCACAGCGCTCAAAAGCAATGCTTTCACCAAGTGAATGGGATTACTGGTACTTAGGCAAGCCCACTACGGTTGACTTACTAAACACCCAAAAACAAGTCGCAGTAAAAGCCGGCGAGCAGCGAAATGGTGGTAGCTATTTAAAACGCTTAAGCAATGTAGCTGTTTGGAATAGCGTTATGCCGACTTACGATTACAGCTTACAAAAATGGTATGAGTTAATAAGCAGATAATGATAACCCGTTCAATAAAATCAAAAATAATAATTGCCCTATGCGTATTAATTACTTTATTAATTTTGCAAAGTTACCTATTCAATTATTCGCAAAAATCACTTTTTGAGCTGCAAAATGCGCAGCACAAAGCTTTATTACAAAGCGAGTCCGTTACCCGTTTAGAAAACGATGTGATTTCTTTGCAAAGCCAAGCCATTGCTTATCTAGATCATGCTAATAGCAATACCATTGAAAAGTTTAATATGCACTTAAATGCTGCAAAAAGGGATTTAGGTACGCTGAGTACACATTTAAATGAGTATGATGAAAACTATCAAAACAATATAAAGCGCCTTAACGAGTACTTAAATAATTATCAAGATACATTCAATCGCGTAGTCGTTAACAGAACCAAACGAGAGCAGCTGTACATTACACAGTTCAAACACCCTATTGAAGCGCTAAAAGCACAACTTAATGAGCTTAAAAAAAACACGCTAACCAGCAAGCAAAATAAAATAGTGAATACCCTTTTAACTATTAGCAATATAGAACAAGCAACAACCAATTATTTACACAAGCCAAATTATGATGAGGCACAAAATGTGCAAGATAACCTAGCACACTTAAATACCCTACTGGCGAGTATTGAAACCGCTAATGTTAACCTACTTAATAATACTGACGAGCTTGAGCAAGCGTATAGCCAATTAGTTATTTTAACCCGTAGCTATACGTTTTCGATAAATGTAGTTTTAACAGGAATAGAAAACGAGCTGCTTTACCTAGCCGAAAAAATTAGGGATGTAGAGAAGCAAAAGCTCACCCATACCGAGCAGCAGCTAAGAGACCACGTATTAAAAAGTACCGAAATGGCCAACCTTTTTGCCGCGCTGATCACTGTTATCATAATAGTAATTACCTTTTTTATATTTAACTCTGTCATTAAGCCCATTGCGAAATTAACTAAGCTGTTAAATGATATGAGCAATGAAAAGCAAGTAACACTAAATAGTGATGAGCATCATCAAAATGAAATTAACTCGGTTATTACCGCGGCTAATGCGCTGTATTTAAAAAACAAACAAACAAAAGAGCTACTAGCAGAAACCCAAGCGCTTAATTCTAAAATGGAATTAATGAATAAAGAGCTTACAGTTGCCATCACCCAAGCAAAAAATGCCAACCAAGCGAAAGGTGACTTTGTAGCTAATATGAGCCATGAGCTTCGCACTCCAATGAACGGTATTTTAGGCATGCTGCAGCTATTACAAAGCAGCGCTCTTCCAGCAAAACAAAAACACTATGCAGATAAAGCGTTTTCTAGTGCTCAAAACTTACTGCAAATACTTAATAACGTACTCGACTTTTCAAAGCTTGAGTCTGACAAAGTAAAGCTTGAATCAATCCCATTTACTTTGCATACCGTTGTTTCTAATGTAAAAAATTTATTTTCGGTAAATGCGAAACAAAAAGGGTTGCGCCTTAATTTTGTATTGCATGTTGATGCAGGGCTTGAGCTGATGGGCGATCCACTGCACTTGAGTCAAATTATTAATAACTGTGTAGGTAATGCCATTAAATTTACAGAGCGCGGTGAAGTAACTGTAACAATTGAGGCCACAACACAAGATGAGCAGCAAATACAGTTACGCTTTGGTATTAAAGACACTGGCATAGGCATGACGCCTGAGCAAACCGCCTCAATTTTTGACTCGTTCTACCAAGGCGATTCCAGTACAACACGTAAATATGGCGGCACCGGATTAGGTTTAACTATTTGTAAGCAACTAACCAAGTTACTAGGCGGCGAAATACAAGTACGCAGCACACCCCACGTCGGGAGTGAGTTTTATTTTACACTACCGTTTAAAATGACGAGCAAAGAAGCGCTTAAAAAGCATGCCTTACTAATTAGTCCCGATACTGAGCAAATAAAATCACTCACTAAGTTATTAAGTAGCGCTGATATTACTGCAGAAATTACCCAAGAGCCGTTGCGTGCAATTGCAAAAATGTCTCAACCGAGTAACCCTTTTAATATTGTGATCATGACGTTGTCACACAAAGAACTAAAAGATAACTTTATTTTGCAGCAACTGTACTTACAAAAACAAAAAAATAAACACAAACTGCTGCTTATTTTACTCATTAACGATCAAGAGCACCCGCAGGCAGTCCCCGATAGCGATCATATTGATATTATAACAATAGGTAATACTCACACTGATTCTCAGTTAATGCGTTTATTATTACCCGACTCAACACAGCTTAAAGAAGGAGAGTCTTACCCACAGTTTACCGGTTACACTGCACTGACAGTAGATGATAACCCTGTAAACCAAGAGATTCTTGAAGCACTATTAACCAAAATGAATATGACTGTTATCTCTGCAAGTAATGGCGAGGAAGCACTCATTAAAGTAGAAGAAAACGCAATTGATATTATTTTTATGGATATTCAAATGCCAGTGATGGATGGCCTAGAAGCGACGCGTATACTGCGTCAAAGGGGATATACAACGCCTATTGTTGCTGTAACTGCAGCTGTATTTTCTAATGATAAGAAAGCCGCCATTCGAGCAGGCATGGATGACTATTTAGTCAAGCCGTTATTATTTGGTCTGCTTTGTGACAGCATAGAAAAGCATCTAACAAAAACCCATACTTTAAGTACATTAAACCTCGATGTAGCACGGGCTAATCTTGAAGATAATGACGAACTCATTAATTCAATTTTCACTAAGTTTAATACCGATTACAGCCACTTTATGGAGGTAGCTGTAAAGCACTTGAAAAATAATGAGCATAAAACATTAGCTAGAGCGATGCATAACTTAAAAGGCTTAGCCGGCACCTTAGGGTTAGAGCTACTAGAGCAAAGCGTTAAAAAAGCAGAGTTAGAACTGAGCAGTAACGCATGCACCGATCTTAGTGTTTTTAATGAACAATTGACCTTAGCACTTTATGCAGTCAGACAGCTACTGGTAACAAACTCCTATAATCATCAGCCAGAAGCTATAAGCTCTGGACAAAATCCAGATACATTAATTGATGAAATTTATTCTTTAGCGTTATCTGCCCGCCCTATTCCTAGTAAATTAATTAGAGAAATTGCGCTTCAAAAATTCGAACATTCCCATCCATTGTTCAAGCTAAAAGAGGCAATAGATAATTTTAACTACGCTTTAGTGATTAAACTTATTGATAAATACAGAAATAACTATAAAAACTAGACAATTATGGCAACTATAAACTAACTTTAAGGGGTTATTAAAGAATAAGGATTTAGTGTGCATTCAACCTTTCTCGCTAACAATAATGAAACTGCAGTAACTCAACCGCGAAAGCCTTTGATACTCATTGTTGATGACGAACCTAGCAACCTACATGTATTAGTTGAAGGCTTACTTGCAGACTACGATGTACGCATTTCAACAAGTGGCGAACAAGCGCTTGTGTTTGTTGAATCCACGCGCCCAGATTTAATTTTACTCGATATTATGATGCCAGGCATGGATGGCTATGAAGTATGTCAAAGATTAAAAGCTAAACAAAATACCAAAGGCATTCCCATTATTTTTGTCACCGCACTTACTGAAGAAGAGTCTGAAGAGAAAGGCTTTGCAATGGGTGCCATTGATTATATTCATAAACCCTACAAATTAGCTTTGGTAAGAGCGCGTATACGTACACATATTACTTCGCAAGGCATGCTAGACAGGCTCATTGAAAAAAACTTTGACTTACACGACAAATTACTCGAAATAGAAGCTCTTGCAAAAGAGTTAAGCCAACGCGAGGAAGAGCTAAAGCAGCTGTCATCTAAGCAAAAGTTATTTTACCAGGCACTTACCAGTACCGCCGATGGTGTTGTAATTACTAATAGCGATGGCAAGATTATCGCGGTTAATCCATCATTTTGTAGAATTACCGGCTATTGCGAAGCCGAATCGCTGGAAATGGATTTAAAAGAGATCAAACAAAATAATCACCCAAGTATTAGCTTTGATGAAGTGTGGAAACACGCTAACGAAGCGGGCTACTGGAGCGGTGAGCTTGTAACACGAAGAAAAAATGGCGAGCTATACCCTGAGCTATTAACGCTTAGTAAGGTAAAGAGCGAGCAAGATACCAATATTCACTACATTGGCGTTTTTAGTGATATTTCAAGCGTAAAAGTAACGCAAGAGCGCATAGATTACCTAACTTGGCATGACGAGCTTACTAAATTGCCTAACCGTAATGGCTTTTTAAAACAGTTAGAGCAACAACTGCAAGAGTGCAGTAGCAATAAAACATGTGCCTATATTTATATTATCGACATTGACAGCTTTCACTCTATTAATGATGGCTTAGGGCTTTTAGCAGGGGATAATATTTTAAAGGAGCTTGCTCAGCGTATTCATGCCAATGTAGATAAAAAAGATATTATTGCACGCTTAGGCAGTGATGAATTTGCAGCCTTATGTAGCGTAGATAAAGGAATTGGGCGTACTCGTGCGCAATCAATCGCCGAAAACAAAGCGCAAGAGCTTTTAAACGTAGTCAACCGCCCTTTTGAGGTTGATGGGCAAGAGGTTAGCTTAACAATTAGTATAGGCACTTATATTTTCCCGCGTGACGATGTGTGGGAAAGTGCTATTGAGACAATCAGAAATTGTGAAGCAGCCTGCTATAAAGCCAAAGAAAAAGGCGGAAACAGAGTTACTTTTTTTGATACCACATTTGGCGAGCAAGCTAAACGACGCTTTGAAATTGAACAAGACTTAAGAAAAGCTATCCCGCAAAATGAGCTATCCATATTTTTACAGTCGCAATTTGATAGTAAGCAAACGTTAAAAGGCGCAGAAATACTGCTGCGCTGGGAGCACCCTAAAAAAGGCTTTATAAGCCCAAGTGAGTTTATATCAATAGCTGAAGAATCAGATATTATTTTTGAATTAGACTGCTGGGTTACGACTAATGCACTTAATTTACTTACCAAGCTTAAATACAGTCACCCAAGTTTGAATATTTCGGTAAATATAAGCGGTCGACATTTTCATGAACCGCGATTTTTAAACTTTATGAGCGAGCAAATTAAGAGTGTTGATATTAATCCTCAGCAACTCACCATTGAGATAATAGAGGGAACGCTACTTAATCACATGGAAGCGGCCATTGAAGCCGTACACTACCTTAAAAAGCTAGGCGTACGTGTATCAATAGATGACTTTGGCACGGGCTACTCAAGTTTAACCTACTTAAAACAGTTACCTATTCATGAGCTAAAAATAGATCGCTCATTTGTGCTTGAAGCCCCCACTAATAACAACGATAAATTAATTATTGATATGATTGTCAGCCTTGGCAGGTTGTTTCAATTAGAAGTGGTAGCGGAAGGAGTCGAGAATCAATCGCACTTTGACTTATTACAAGAGTACCCTGAGGTTATACTACAAGGATACCATCTGCACCGGCCTGAGCCATTAGAAAGCTGGTTAGAAAAACTAAACCATACTTTGCAAAATGCATAAAAAAACGCCGATTAAACAATCGGCGTTTTTTATATGTGAAGTATATTACTTACGTACTTGGCCTTCGCCATTAACTAAATACTTTTCAGTTGTAAGTGACTCAAGCCCCATAGGACCATAAGCATGTAGTTTAGTTGTAGCTATACCAATTTCGGCACCTAAGCCTAATTGCGAGCCATCTGAGAAACGCGATGATGCATTTACCATTACTACCGATGCATCAACACTGCGTTGGAAAAGCTCAGCCGCAGTATCGTTTCTAGTACAAATAACCTCAGTGTGGTTTGAACCAAATTGAGCAATATGCTCCACAGCAGCACTAAAGCTTGGGACCACACGAATAGCAATCTCTAAATCTAAGTATTCTTCACCAAATTCATTATCAGCAAGTACTGTAGCATTATCGAAGTATTTTGCGGCTTGCTCATCTGCATTAATTTTCACACCTTCTTGGCGCAATACAACGGCACATAAATTTAAAAATTCATCAGCAACGTCTTGGTGAACCACTAGCCCTTCAAGCGCATTACATACGCCTGTGCGCTGTGTTTTACCATTTAATAGTAAATTAAGTGCAACCTCTAAGTCGGCATCTTTATCTACGTATAAATGACACACCCCTTTAAAGTGCTGAATAACAGGAATAGTACTGTTTTTTGTAACAAAGTTAATTAAGCCTTCGCCACCACGAGGGATGATTAAATCAATACTTTCGCGTTGCTGCATTAGTTCCATAAGCAATGCACGGTCTGGATCAGGAATAACTGAGATCAGCGCTTTAGGTAAGTTATGTTTTTCAAGTACACCGTGCATTACACTTGCAATGGCTTGCGAGCTTTTAAGGGCTTCTTTACCGCCGCGTAAAATAACACCATTACCTGATTTAAAACACAATGCGCCTGCATCCGCAGTTACATTAGGACGCGCTTCGTAAATCATACATACAACACCTAATGGCACACGCATTTTACGTATTTTAATGCCATTTGGGCGCTCTGTAATGTCGCGTAGCTGACCGACTGGATCATCTAAACTTACAATAACTTCAATACCCTCTGCCATTGCTTCAATGCGCTCTTCGTTAAGCGTTAGGCGGTCGATCATCGAAGCGGCTAAGTTATTATCGCGTGCTGCGCTTAAATCACTTTCGTTTTCTTTAATTATAAATGCTTTTTCTGCGCGTAATGCTGCTGCCATTTCGGTTAACACTTGGTTTTTGGTCTCGGTGTCGAGTAAAGCAAGTGTGTTTGCAGCTTTTGCTGCCTGGCGTGAAATATCCGTAATCAAACTCATGACTTCTCCAATAATGCGATATCTTTTTCTGAAATAACAGGACCAATAGAATCCTGCATTTTTTCGCTAAATTCACTTTGCTCGTTATCTGCAATAAAGCTTAACAAGCAACTACTATAATTTGCGGTGGCTTTTGCTAAACGAGTGCCATCCTCGCTTCTAACTAAAATGGTATCGCCAATGGCAAACTCACCATGAACTTCCATTATTTCGTCGCCACGTATGCAACCGTTTTCACCTTCAAGAGACTCATCAAACGAGCCATCTACAACTACTTCACCTTGCTCATTGGCTGTATGCGTCATCCAGTGCACAGCTTCTTGCATTGGTTTTTCATAAGGGAGGAAAACACTACCAGGGTTGTCACCTGCCAATAATCTATTAAAGGTTTCTTCTTTAAAGCCATTAATAATATAAGTAGCAATACCGTGAGACGTTGCTTTTTCGGCAGCTTCAATTTTGGTTTTCATGCCACCGGTTCCTACAGAGCTTGTAGCACATCCTGCCATAGCATAAATAGACTCATCAATTGATTTTATTTCAGGCAGTAAAACTGCATCGTCGTGCAAATTTGGGTTTTTATCATACAGACCATCCACATCAGAAAAAATCATTAATGCATCTGCATCAGCGGCCGCCGCTACCATGGCTGATAAGTTATCGTTGTCACCTACTTTTAAGTCATCCGTTGTTACAGCATCATTTTCGTTAATGATAGGCAGTACACCATGCTCTAACAAAGTAAAAATAGTTTCGCGAATACTTTCATAGCGCTCACGGTCACGTAAATCACCATGGGTTAATAATAATTGCGCTGATGGAAAATCGAAAAAGC
Organism: Pseudoalteromonas sp. CST2; assembly: GCF_028599385.1. NCBI lineage: Bacteria > Pseudomonadati > Pseudomonadota > Gammaproteobacteria > Alteromonadales > Pseudoalteromonadaceae > Pseudoalteromonas > Pseudoalteromonas sp. CST2. The sequence goes on along the minus strand of NZ_JAQREO010000001.1, from coordinate 27,098 downwards.
GATCCCACATAGCCATCATTTCAGTTTGACCTGCTGCTGCCATCGCTTTTTTCATCACAACTGAACGTGGAATGTCAGATGGGAATAAGTGTGAGCCTGCAGCTACTGAGCCTGAAGATACTAAAATAACTTCAATACCACGAGCACGACAGCGAACAATAAATTGCGCAATGGTTAATAAGTAGCGTGAACGGCACCCATCTTGATCTGGAGCAATTAATGCACTACCTACTTTTAAAACAATACGACGCCAATTTAACTTTTGCATAAAATCTCAACTTTCCATTTTATCTGCATTCACATAGTGTGAACTAAAACTAGGTAATTGCGTATAAAATACGCAATTTCGAATAGGTTGTTTGTTTATACACTTTTTAAACGCACGCAAATACACGACCTAAAATTGCTTTTAGATTTGTAAAGACATGAAACAGCACCAACCAAAATAAATGGAGGTCTATTAAATATAAAAATAAAAAGTGTTGTTTATGTATCGCTGTAAAAAGCTGTGTGCGGCCTTTTTGTTAACAACATACATAGAGCCTCTAAAGTCAGATACACCAACAGATAGGGTGATGACTTAAGGACCGAGATTTAGCCGCCACGATGGGAGCTAAACATTGAAAGTAATAGTTCAACTCAAACATTTATTTACTTAATTGCTTAAATAAACTTGTTTGAAAAAACCATACCAAGATATTCAATAATACAATAGCTACTAATTAATGGTAAAAATAGCGTACAAATCTATTATTACAGGGCAAATATGACGCTAGTATTAATACATACCGTTATTTTGCAAAATTATATTTAGATGACTAATTGTTTGAACTCTAAATATAATACGACATTTCAAGGGGTAAGATCAAGGCTAAAAATCACTCTAATGTAGAGCTACGCCTGACTTCTAAGCAGTTAATCATTTAAAATCAAGGAGTTATATTTATTTTTGAGTTTTAATTCAATTTTTATAAATAAATCAATAAGTTTAACCTACAATTTTTGTATTAAGCGCTAAAATTTTATTAGCATATTAAACATTTCACGTGTATACCCCTGTATTAATATTTAACAAAAGTTATACTTTTCACATTGTGATAAATAAGGAATTCTTAATTTATGTCAGCAATTTATATAGCCGGTATCGCACTTTGTTCGGTGCTTGCCCAATGGGTAGCGTGGGCGTTTAAAGTACCCGCTATCTTGTTCTTATTGCTTACCGGTTTATTGCTAGGGCCGTTTAGTGGTGTATTAGACCCTGATGCTTTACTGGGTGATTTATTATTTCCTGTTGTGTCACTGAGTGTGGCTGTCATTTTATTTGAAGGCTCCCTTACTTTGCACTTTAGAGAGTTAAAAGGCATAAGTAAGGTCGTACGTAACCTGTGCTCTATCGGCATGATCACCACCTGTGTGGTAATAAGCTTAAGTGCCTATTGGTTACTGGAGCTTAACTGGCGGGTGGCTGCAGTATTAGGCGCTGTACTAGTAGTAACAGGGCCTACGGTAATCGCCCCTTTACTTAATTCGATGCGCCCAACACAAGATATTGACCGTATATTACGATGGGAAGGCATTGTAATTGACCCAATCGGTGCTCTTTTTGCTGTGCTTGTATTTGAAGCAGTCATGCTGGTAGGCCAAGGAGAAGTGCTTAGCCACACTATTGTTGCACTTGTTAAAACAGTCGGCGTAGGGCTTTCTATCGGTGTTGTTGCGGGCTGGATCACCACACAGCTTATGCGCCGTGAATGGCTACCGTTCGAGTTACATAAATTTGGCATACTTGCCTTGGTGCTTATTAGCTTTTCGGTATCTAATCACTTAAGTCATGAATCGGGATTATTGGCTGTTACCGTATTTGGTATTTGGCTTGCTAATCAAAATGATTTAGAAATCGATTCTGTACTTGAGTTTAAAGAAGACTTATCGATGATTTTAATATCATCACTGTTTATTTTACTTGCTGCACGGCTACAGCTTTCTGACTTGATGATGTTAGACAGCGACGTATTTATATTCCTTGCAGTGGTGTTATTTATAGCGCGTCCATTGTGTATTGCCATATCTACTTTTGGTACTGACCTGCCAATGAAATCGCGCTTGGTGCTATCGTGGATAGCCCCTAGAGGTATTGTTGCAGCTGCTGTTGGCTCGGTATTTGCGCTAAGTATGATGGAAGCTGGCGTAGCTGATGCAGAAAAAATGGTGCCGTTAATATTTACCGTTATTATCATCACTGTGGTATTGCAAAGCTTAACCGCTATTCCTGTTGCTAAACTATTGGGCGTGCGCCAACCTTCTCCAAATACCATACTGATTATTGGTGCAAACCATGTATCTCGCGCTATAGGTAAAGGCTTACAAGAGCAAAGCATTCCTGTTCATCTATCAGACCCCGCATGGGAGAACTGTAAAATGGCTCGTATGGACGGCCTTGCCTGTTATTATGGTAACCCACAATCAGAGCATGCTGAGCGTTACTTGCCGCTCACAACAATAAGAACGGTATTAGCACTTTCACCAAACCGCCACCATAATGCGCTTGGTGTACAATATTTTTCTCACTTGTTGAATGAAAAAAATGTATTTTCACTGCGCTCCTCTACATCGCATGCTAAAGCGAACAAAGACAGTGCAACATTCCTATCTAGACAAATTTTGTTTGGTGAAGATGGCTCTTACGCTCGCCTAAGCAGTATTATTGCTAAAGGCGGTAAAGTAAGTGCGACGCGTATTTCAGAAGAATTTGATTGGGAAAAATACCAAGAGATGAACCCTGAAGCGATCCCGTTGTTTATTTTAAAAGGTGATAAAGACAACGACGACGATACGCCAGTAAAGCTTCGCCCATTTACCAGTAATATGGAAAAGCCACCGCAGGAGGGAGAGCGTATTTTTGCACTTCAGCCGCCAAAAATGTCGGTGTTAAAAGACCCCGCTAAAACAAAAAATAAAGAAGAGAGCTAACCTCTTCCAGTTATTGCAAAAAAGCCCTAATTAAATATTAGGGCTTTTTTATTTTATAAAAATAGCGTGCGTTATCGGCACTTACATGGGTAATCTCGCGCGGGCAACAACACTATCGGGCATTTTTTTAGCGAGTAAGCTAAGCGCACGCTCAATTTTTTTATGGGTTGCTTTATCTGCCACCATGGCATTGAATAACCACCGATACGCATCTTCAAAGTCACGTGGGCTTCCGTAGCCTGCATTAAAAAGCTTAACCAGCCTTAGCTGTGCTTTTAAGTTCCCTTGCGCTGAGGCCTCTCGTAAGTAGGTAATGGCCATAGCTTTATCTTGCTGCACTAAGCGACCCGTGTCGTAATAACGTCCAAGCTGCTCTAATGCTGCCGCTAAGCCTTGTTCAGCCGCTTTACGCATGTAGTACACACCTAATTCCACATTGCGCTCAACACACACGTTATATGCCAGCATATCGCCATATAAAAATTGGTAAGATGGCAGCGCCATTTTATTGGCCCTTGCCTCTATATCTTGTACTAATTGGCAATCGTCTGCCTTTACACGCTGCAAATGTGTATTTTTATTTATTAGTGCAATCAGCTCCGGTTCGGTATAAAGCGGCACCGCAGCGGGCGTTTCTTCAGCTAACACATTGCTACTTATAGATAAAAGTAACGGAGTGAGCAAAGACGCTAGAAAAGTGTTACAGGTAGATAGGCGCATGTTTACCACGTATAAAATAAAACTTATCAAATAATATACAAAGATCGTTCCAAGGTGAATTTTAGGCATAAAAAAAGCTGCAAAAAGCAGCTTTTTTTTAAACTAATGGTGATTAAGCAAACGGGTTGCGAAGTACCATTGTTTCTACACGATCTGGGCCGGTAGAAATAATATCAACAGGTACACCTGTGATTTCTTCGATACGCTTGATGTAGTCAATCGCAGCTTTTGGTAAGCCTTCAAGGCTAGTTACACCAACTGTGTTTTCAGACCAACCTGGCATCTCTTCATATACTGGTGTTACTTTCTCGTAACCCTCAGCAGCTAATGGCGTTACATTAGTCACTGTGCCATCTTCAAGCTGGTAACCAGTACAGATTTTAAGCGTTTCTAAACCATCTAAAACATCTAACTTAGTTAAACAAAAACCAGAGATGCTATTGATTTGAACTGCGCGGCGCATTGCCACAGCATCTAACCAACCAGTACGGCGTAAACGACCTGTTGTCGCGCCAAACTCATGACCTTTATCACCTAAGTGCTTACCCACTGGGTCTTGTTTTTCAAGGCCATCGTAAAGCTCTGTAGGGAAAGGACCAGAACCAACACGTGTAGTGTACGCTTTAATAATACCTAACACGTAATCAAGGTTTAATGGACCAAAACCAGCACCAGTCGCAACGCCACCAGCAGTGGTGTTTGAAGAGGTTACATAAGGGTAAGTACCGTGATCGATATCAAGTAATGTACCTTGTGCACCTTCAAATAAAATGTGTTCGCCCGCCAAACGTGTTTGATCTAAAAGCTCAGTTACATCAACAACCATTGCTTTTAAGATGTCTGCAACAGCCATTGCATCATCAAACGTTTTTTGGAAATCAACAGCATCTACTTTGTAGTAATTAACTAAAGTGAAGTTATGGTATTCAAGTACTTCTTTTAGTTTAGCTGCGAATAATTCTGGATTGAATAAGTCACCTACGCGTAAACCGCGACGGGCTACTTTATCTTCGTACGCAGGACCGATACCACGGCCAGTTGTACCAATTGGCTTGTCGCCGCGAGCAGTTTCGCGAGCTACATCTAATGCAACATGGAAAGGCAGAATTAACGGACATGCTTCACTAATTAAAAGACGCTCACGTACAGGTACGCCACGCTCTTCTAACATGCCAATTTCTTTCATTAGCGCTTCTGGTGATAAAACCACACCATTACCAATCACACATTTAACATTGTCACGTAATACACCCGATGGAATAAGGTGTAGAACTGTCTTTTCACCGTCAATAACTAAAGTATGGCCCGCATTGTGGCCGCCTTGGTATCGAACTACTAAAGATGCTTTGTCTGTAAGGAGATCAACAACCTTACCCTTACCTTCGTCACCCCATTGGGTGCCTAATACAACAACGTTTTTACCCATTGTAAATTCACTTCGAGAAAATTAGGACGAGATTTTACCAGAAAACGGAAGTAAAGATCACCCCTGTTCAGCTTATTTTTTCTGCGCGTATTTTTTAGGCCATCACACTTTTTAAATAACCACATATATAACAGTAATTTAAAGTTTTAAATTATGCTTAACAAAAAGCCCCGCATAGGCGGGGCTTTATAACTTTTTGAATGATTAAGGCATCGCTTATTGCGCTGCAGCGCCTTTCATATATTTAAAGAAGTCACTATCTGGCGAAAGTACCATAACATCTTGTTTATCTTTAAAGGTCTTTTTATACGCCTCTAAAGAACGAACAAAACCAAAGAACTCTGGATCTTTGTTGTATGCTTTAGCATAAATAGCGGCAGCTTCTGCATCACCTTGACCACGTACTGAGCGCGCATTACGCTCTGCATCAGCAAGCATTACCGTTACACGGCGGTCAACATTTGCACGAATAGTTTCCGCTTTTTCTTGACCTTCCGAGCGGTGCTCTTTTGCAACAGCTGTACGCTCAGCGCGCATACGTTGGTAAATAGAGCTACTCACTTCTTGTGGTAAGTTAATTTGCTTAACACGCACATCAAGTACTTCAATACCTAACTCGCGCGCACTTTCAGAAGCTTGTACTAACGCCTCTTCCATTAGCTCACTACGCTCACCCGATACAATCTCGCGAATGGTACGCGTACCAAAGTTAGTACGCAGACCATTATTAACTTTTTGCTTTAGTAGTGTTTCAGCGTATTGCTTATCACCACGAGCACGAAGGTAAAATGCGCTAAAGTCGTTTACGCGCCATTTAACAAACGAATCAACAATTAAGTCTTTTTTCTCGCTTGTTACAAAGCGGTCTGGCGTGCCATCTAGCGTTTGAATACGTGCATCAATACGACGTACTTGGCTAAAAAATGGTACTTTTAAGTGAAGGCCTGGGCTGTATACAACGGCTTTGTCTTCACTGTCTTTTTCAACTTTGCTAAATAGCAACACAATCGCTTTTTGCCCTTCTGGTACTACAAATACCGCAGAGAAAGACATAACAATGGCAGCTAATAGTATGACTAAACTAAAGTTTTTCATTACGCTTATCTCCCGTTATTGTTAAAGCGATCGCTGTTAAAACGGTCATTACCGCTATTCACAGTGCTATTTCGTGATGTATTTACTTTATTGCGTAAATCTTGAATATCACTTGAGCTTGGTAAAGCTACACGTGTTGCAGTGCCTTGCTTTTCCATAATTTTATCAAGTGGTAAGTACATCATGTTGTTACCGCCTTTAACATCAACAATGACTTTAGAACTGCTGCTAAGCACCTCTTCCATAGCATCAATGTATAAACGTTCGCGCGTTACTTCTTTAGCTGCTTGGTACTCAGGTAATAGCTTTTCAAAACGAGCCACTTCACCTTGTGCTTCAAGTGTAATGCGTTCTTGATAACCTTCTGCTTCTTGCGTCATACGTGTTACTTGACCACGCGCGCGCGGTTCAATTTCACGTGCATACGCTTCTGCTTCACGGATGAAACGCTCTTCATCTTCTTGTGCGGCAATAGCGTCATCAAATGCATCTTTTACTTCAGTTGGTGGACGTGAATCTTTAAAGTTCACATCGGTCACAATTAAACCTAAGTTATACGGTTCGATGATTTTATTAAGCTCATCCCACGTATTTTGACGAACAACTTCACGGCCATTAGTCAGTACTTGGTCCATTTTTGCATGGCCAACAACGTAACGTAACGCGCTATCAAGCGCTTCTTCTAAGCTGTTATCAGCATTAGTTACGCTAAACTTGTAAAGGTACGGGTCAATAACACGGTATTGCACTTCAAACTCAACGCTTACTACGTTTTCATCTTCCGTTAGCATAAACCCTGATGCAGATAATGAACGTACAGCTTCAATATCTACCGGAATAACCGTTTCAATAAAGGTCATTTTCCAGCGTAGGCCTGGCTCTGCAATACGGTCATACTTACCAAATTGCAGTACCACACCACGTTCGGCCTCTTTAACCGTATAAATACCACTTAACGCCCACACAATTGCGGCGATAATGAGGATAAATGAAATACCGGCTCCGCCAAGTCCACCGCCACTATTATTGCCGGATTTTTTTCCGCCAAATATGCCGCCTAACTTGTTGCTAAACTTACGGAACACCTCGTCTAAATCAGGTGGGCCTTGATCACGTCCGCCTTTATTGTTCCACGGATCTTTGTCATTGCCATTATTACCCGGTTCATTCCAGGCCATAGCTATACTCCATTGTTATCTAAATAAATTAGGAAATTGTGTTAAATCTATCAAATCTACCGCGTTTCTCATACAAAAACCGACATTTATATGCCAATTTTTAATCGCGATTGATAAAACCTTCAATTTCAGGACCAAACTCTTTAATTAATCGGTTCCATTCAACCATAGGTAAACGTACATCCAACAACCAGTTACCATGTTCATCAAAGCGCTCTTCATGGACTGCACTTAAGCTAAATAAAGACGCTCTTAAGCGGCCATATTGAGGGGCAAGTAATAACGTACCACTAAGCATTTTCTTAGCAAGCAGGTCACTTATTGCCTCACTAAGTAGCTCACACCCTTCGCCGGTTTGTGCAGATAACCATACTCTTATAGGCTGTCCTTGGTCATCCCGATCAATTCGTGGGCTTACATCATCAAGCGCATCAATTTTGTTATAAACTAATAATTGCGGTACTTCATCAGCTTCAATCTCTTTTAAAACCGACTGTACTTCCTCTATGTTTTCGCGTCTGCGCGGGTCTGCCACATCAATTACATGTAATTGTAGGTCGGCTTCACGCGTTTCTGTTAGTGTTGCTTTAAAGGCTGCCACTAAGTCATGCGGTAAGTGGCGAATAAATCCCACTGTATCGGCCAAAATAACCGAACCAACATCACCTATATCCAGTTTACGTAGTGTTGGGTCAAGCGTGGCAAAAAGCTGATCCGCTGCGTATACATCTGAGTCTGTTATACGGTTAAACAGGGTTGATTTACCCGCATTGGTATACCCTACAAGCGACACGGTAGGAATTTCGTTACGCGTACGCGCACGTCTACCCTGGTCACGTTGTACAGCCACTTTGGCTAATCGGGCACGAATATTTTTAATGCGCGCGCGCAATAAACGTCTATCGGTTTCAAGCTGTGTTTCGCCTGGGCCTCGTAAACCTATTCCCCCTTTTTGGCGCTCAAGGTGAGTCCACCCTCGGATTAATCGAGTAGACATATGCCTAAGCTGGGCAAGCTCTACTTGTAGCTTACCTTCGTGGGTACGGGCTCTTTGGGCAAAAATATCAAGAATAAGTGTTGTTCTATCAAGTACACGACATTGGCAAACGCGCTCTAAATTACGTTCTTGAGACGGACTTAATTGATGATTAAAGATGACAACATCTGCATTGTGGATTTTGACAATCTCAGCTATTTCTTCTGCTTTACCGGTACCGACGAATAGTTTCGGATGTGGTGCTTGGCGGCTGCCTTGCACAACCGCCAAACTACTAACACCAGCAGAAGATACCAACAACTCTAATTCATGAAGATCTTCACGATCGCCATCTTTAGGTAAGTCGATATGAACTAAGACTGCCTGTTCGCCGGATTCATAGCGGTCAAACAAGCATTACGCTCCTAATTAAATATTTCCTGGTTCTTGCTCTTCAGTGTCATCGCTCCCTTGAACACCTTGGAAGTTGACTGCACGAGCAGGTACAACTGTTGAAATTGCGTGTTTATACACCATTTGGTTTACAGTGTTTTCAAGTAAAATAACAAATTGGTCAAATGACTGAATTTTACCTTGTAATTTTATGCCATTTACCAAAAAGATTGATACTGGAATGCGCTCACGACGTAGTGCATTCAAAAATGGGTCTTGTAACGATTGGCCTTTTGCCATGTTATTGTTCCTTCGTTCTAGGTGTTATTATAATTTAAGTAGCTGAACTTATTTAATTAAATAATTCGCAACTACTACTAGCTTAGCGAACTTACTACGCGATGCAAGTTTTCTTCATCGTCTGTTGTTAACCAAGTAACATCAGGCCAACTCCGTAACCACGTTAGCTGACGTTTTGCCAGTTGACGCGTTGCAGCAATGCCGCGAAAAACCATCTCATCATGGTCTACTTCACCCGCAAGATAATCCCACATTTGTCTATAACCTACACAACGAATAGAAGGCATATTGGGGTGTAAATCCTTACGTAGATATAGGGTCGAAACTTCTTTTTCAAACCCCTGTTCTATCATTATTTTAAACCTTTTTTCAATTCGCTGATGTAATTCACTGCGATCATCAGGCGCAATCGCAAATTGATGAAAAGTATAAGGTAACGTTGGCTGCTTTTGCTTTTGCAATTCAGTCATTGTTTTACCACTAATACGGTAAACTTCCAAAGCTCGATTTATTCTTTGTGAATCATTTTCACTTATTTTGTCGGCCGCTTGCGGATCTACTTTAGCCAGCTCTTGATGTAAATGTGGCCAGCCAAATTGTTTTGCTTGCGCTTCAAGCTCAGCCCTAACTACTGGGCAGGCTTCAGGCAGTGGCGATAATCCATCAATTAAAGATTTAAAGTACATCATGGTGCCACCCACTAATATTGGTACTTTACCTTGTTGATGGAATTCATCAATTTTTTTTATCGCATCACGTCTAAAATCGGCGACCGAATAGGTTTCGCTCGGATCGAGTAAATCAATTAAATGATGCGGAGCACGAGCAAGCTCTTCTGCATCGGGCTTTGCCGTACCTATGTCCATACCTTTATACACTAACGCTGAATCAACGCTGATTATTTCTGTATTTAAGTGCTCACACAGTGAAATTGCCAACGCTGTTTTACCAGCTGCGGTTGGGCCCATTAAAAATATGACCGGTAAATTGCTCAACACGGGTACCTTAATTTAATTGCGTTAAATAGTGTTCTAGGTCTATTTTAACTGCTTTTTCTTTTAAACGTTCAATTGTTTGCGGATTATTTTGTAAGCTAATTTGTAATTCAATAAATACATTACTTTCATAAAAGCGTTCTGGTACACAACTAAGCTGCCATGTAAGCCACGCTTGTAACTCGTTGAGCTGTGTTTTACATGCGCCAAGCAAGCTTTCAACCGCGGCTGATACTTCAAGTAAATATAAACACGTGGGTAGCTTTTTAACCATCACAAACTGTTTTTCAATAACTAGCTCAAAGCCTAATAAAGTAAACCACGATTGCTGCTGAGCTATTAGTTCGCAGTCAGCTTTTTCAAGGTTAACCCTTACGGGTAGTAGCAAGGCTTTACCCTCTAAATTACCCAGCTCTTTTATTTGTGCATGCCAGTAATCAACAAGTGCATGCTTATAGTGTGAGCAAAATAACTGCTGCTGCTGAGTAAATACACACACGCCTTTATTTACATTTAATACCTGCACACTTTTTAATGTGTGTGCAGCGCTTTCATCAGTAACGGGCTGCGCTACTACACTATGCTCAAAATGAGCGGCTTGTTGCTCACTCACCCCTTGATAAAATGCATTTACATCGTGATGATTTGCACCATGTTTTTGAGACGGTGAAGCATACCCCGCAGCGCCACCCCCTGACCCTGCACGATTAGAGGGGGCACGACTAGTAAAACCACCGTTTTGTGAATCTATTGGCTGCAACTGTGACTTAGGGTAATCATACCCCTGCTGAACTGGCTGGTTATTAGCCGCATGACTTGGCTGCTCAATAAACGCCGAGGATTGGTAATCGTCTGTGGGCGCTTGATTAGTTGCAAATTCGCCTTGTAGAGGCACAACTACTTGCTTAATCGCCTGTAATATAAAGTCGTGCACTAACCGGCCTTGATGAAAACGCACCTCGTGCTTTGCAGGATGAACATTTACATCCACTTGCCTTGGGTCAATATCAATATAAATAACAAAACCAGGGAGTTCTTGCGCTCCACTTACCTCTTCAAACGCCTGACGAATAGCATGTAAAATTAGCTTATCGCGCATCATGCGATTATTTACATATGTATATTGCGTGGTATTAGCTGATCCCACTGGCAATACCCAACCATGTAGCTGCAAACCACTTTCGCCAGATTGAATATGTAATCCTTGCTCAGCAAAGGCTTTACCTGCAACTTGCGCAACCCGAGTAATCGCTTGATTTGGCTCCGTTTTAGCACGGTACTGCCTAACTACCTTTTGGTTATGCGTCAGTGTAATCGACACATCAAAACGACTCAGTGCAATACGCTTTATAAGCTCATCAATGTGGCTAAATTCGGTTTTTTCGGTGCGTAAAAACTTGCGCCTTGCTGGGGTGTTAAAAAATAAATCTTTAACTTCTATCGTTGTGCCATCTGGGTGGGCTACCGGCTTAACTTGCACGTCCATATCGCGGCCCTGTGCAAACGCTTGCCACGCGGCATCTTGTGCTTTGGGCTTTGAGCTAAGCGTTAAACGCGATACCGAACTAATAGATGCAAGCGCTTCCCCTCTAAAGCCTAAGGAGCAAATGTTTTCTAAATCATCGAGTGATTTAAGTTTACTTGTTGCATGGCGAGAAAGCGCTAAAGTGAGCTCATTTTTGCCAATACCTGAGCCATTATCACGAATACGAATAAGCTTGTGACCGCCCCGCTCTATGTCTATTTGCACACGCGTAGCGCCCGCATCTAAGCTATTTTCTACTAATTCTTTAACCACTGAAGCCGGGCGTTCAACCACTTCACCTGCCGCTATTTGGTTAGCTAATCGTGCAGGTAATATTTCAATACTCATGAGGCCCCTAATACGTGTACAGGTTTAATAAACATCAACTCTGCGGTATGTCCAGCTCTTGACCTATAAACAAGGTGTTTGAGCGTAGTTGATTAACTTGCTTTAATTTGGCTACCGATACGCCATACCGACTCGCTAATAGGCTTAGCGATTCACCTGGGCGAACTTTATGCTTAGTTGGGTACTGCGATTTAAGCTTTGCAAATAACGAATCATCAGGTGGATTTTTTAAGTAATAATTTTTTATAGACGTAAACATCGCTTTAGCTAAGCGTTCCTGATGATTAGCGCTTTTTAACATGCGCTCTTCACGGGGGTTTGAAATAAAACCTGTCTCAACCAAAATGGAAGGGATATCTGGCGACTTTAATACGGCAAGACTTGCATGTTGTGGATCTTTTTTATGTAATTTAGCGACCTTTTTTAGCTCTTTTACTACTTCTTCGGCCACACTAAGCCCTGTTTTCATTGAGTGGTCCATCGACATATCGAGCAGCGCTTGCGCGAGGTATTTTTCGTTAGCAGCATCTTTAATTACATCGGCTGCACCACCTAAAAGCTCTGAGTGTTTTTCTTTATCTTCTATCCATTTACCAATCTCAGAATTAGCGCGACCAAGCGATAACACCCACACCGAAGCACCATTTGGCCCAGGGCTGGTAAATGCATCAGCATGAATTGACACTAAAAAGTCGGCTTTTTTCTGGCGTGCTCGGTTGGTACGGGTATTAAGCTTAACAAAGTAGTCGCCACTTCTTACCATGCGCGAAATCATGCCACGTTCGCCGTCAATCATACGCTCTAAACGTTTAGCTATTTGTAGAGTAATGGTTTTTTCATACGTACCAGAGGGGCCAATAGAACCAGGGTCTTCTCCGCCATGGCCCGCATCAATTGCAATAACAATGTCTCGCTCTTGGCTTAACTGGCGCTTTTTAGCTGCTTTTTGAGCAGGTGTAGTGCTTACTGCGGGTTCACTTTTATTATATAAATCCACAACCAGCCTGTTTTTGTACGGGCCAGTAGGTGCCAGCGCAAAAATAACCGGCTTAATAGGCGCGGTTAGCTCAAATACAAAACGTACACTTTGTTTATTTTTAGGTTTTGAATAGCGCAGCTTGCTTACAATTTTGTGCTTAGAAGGAATACTCGGTAATACTTTTAACCCTTTGGTGTTTTCAAGGTCGACCACTAAGCGACTCGGGTTTTTAAGCATAAAATAGCTGAAATCGGGCTTATCATCTAAATCAAATACCACCCGCGTGCTATCTGGCGAGGGCCATACTCGTACACTATTTATGGTATTTTTTGCCCACAACGGTAAGCTCACAGCGAAAACTATGAAACAAATAAAAAGTTTAACTACACCTCGATTCATTATAACTACCATTGCCTTAACTATTTATTATTATGAGAGCGGGCGCCTTAACCCGCTATTAGCTTATTAACCTAAACGTTGGATAGTAAATCTACCTTAAGCCGCTATTTTGTACGCCAACTAAAAAGGTAACTTTGATGCTTTTATATTTCAATGTGTTAGTAACTATATTAACTCGGGTTTAGGTTAGTAAGTTTTTCGACAATTGCTATTCCGCGCTCGCTTGCACTATTCATAACAATTTTGCGCTCATCGCCAACGTAACTTAAGGTAATGTCTAAATCGGGAACTGGTATAAATTCTCCCCCTTTTTCTGGCCACTCAACAATACAAATAGCCTGCTCAGAAAAGTAATCTCTTATACCCATGTACTCAAGCTCTTCAGGATCGCCTAACCGGTATAGGTCAAAATGATATACATTAGCACGTGTCAGTTCGTATGGCTCTACCAGCGTATAGGTTGGGCTTTTTACCTTACCAGTGTGGCCAAAGCCTTGCACTACACCACGCGTAAATGTTGTTTTACCTGCACCTAAATCGCCGTGTAAATAAATTACTGCACCTTGCTCTATAATAGCAGCCACTTTGTTACCCATTGCTACTGTGGCTATTTCATCATTTAGGTGAGCTTCAAAACTACGCGTCATTGTTACCTCAAAAATTTACTAAAAGCGCATCTTTGCTAATCATACCAGAATATTTCTTGAAGGCGATAAATTGGCGTTTTAGGCATAAAAAAACCGGCCTAAGCCGGTTTTAATTAACTGGGGCTTTATAGCCCTAGTTTTTTCTCAAGGTAGTGGATATTTGTACCACCACTTTGGAAGTTTTCGTCTGCAAGAATTTTCTTATGTAATGGCGTGTTTGTTTTGATGCCATCAATAACTAATTCGTTCAACGCATTACGAGCACGGGCAATAGCCACATCACGGTTTTCACCGTAAGTAATAAGCTTACCAATCATCGAATCGTAATGTGGAGGTACTGTATAGTCAGCATAAATATGGCTATCCCAACGAATACCTAAACCACCTGCAGGGTGGAAACGTGTAATTTTACCCGGCGACGGGATAAACGTTTCTGGGTCTTCTGCGTTAATACGACATTCAATTGCATGGCCGCGGATAACCACGTCATCTTGCGTGAAAGATAGCGGTTGCCCAGCAGCAATTTTTAGCTGCTCTTTAATTAAATCAACACCGCTTACCATTTCAGTCACTGGGTGCTCAACTTGAATACGGGTGTTCATTTCGATGAAGTAAAATTCGCCGTTTTCGTATAAAAACTCAAACGTACCTGCACCACGGTAACCAATTTCGATACATGCACGTGTACAGCGCTCACCAATAAATTTACGCACTTCTGCCGTTATACCTGGAGCAGGCGCTTCTTCAACTACTTTTTGGTGACGACGTTGCATAGAACAGTCACGCTCACCTAAATGAACAGCATTACCTTGTCCATCAGCAAGTACTTGAATTTCGATGTGGCGAGGGTTTTCAAGGAATTTTTCCATGTAAACCATACTATTACCAAAAAACTGTTTCGCTTCTTGTTGAGTAAGTGCGATTGAATCAATTAATTCAGCTTCGCTACGTACTACACGCATACCACGGCCACCACCGCCACCAGCGGCTTTAATAATTACCGGGTAACCAATGCGCTTTGCAATTTGCATGTTGCGTTCTTTGTCATCCGATACCGGACCGTCAGAACCTGGTACACATGGTACACCAGCTTTGCGCATTGCATTAATTGCCGATACTTTATCGCCCATAAGACGAATAGTGTCGCCTTTTGGACCAATAAATACAAAGCCGCTTTGCTCAACTTGGTCAGCAAAATCTGCATTTTCTGAAAGAAAACCATATCCTGGGTGAATCGCTACAGCGTCTGTTACTTCAGCAGCCGCAATAATGCGCGGAATATCTAAGTAACTTTCAGTGGCTGGAGGTCTACCGATACAAATGGTTTCATCTGCAAGTAATACGTGCTTAAGATCGCGATCCGCCGTTGAATGCACAGCAACCGTTTTGATCCCAAGCTCTTTGCAGGCGCGCAATACGCGAAGTGCTATTTCACCTCGGTTTGCAATGACTACTTTATCTAACATAAGAGTTGGCCTTTAGGTTACTAAATTATTCAATGATGAATAGAGGTTGATCAAATTCTACTGGTTCGCCATTTTCAACTAAAATAGCTGTAACTGTACCCGCTTTATCTGACTCAATTTGGTTCATCATTTTCATTGCTTCAACGATACATAAAGTATCACCTACTTTTACTTGAGAACCTACTTCTACGTATGCTGGCGCTTCTGGAGAAGCTGCTGAGTAAAATGAACCAACCATAGGTGATTTAACTTGATGGCCTGCAGGCGCTGCTGGTGTAGCATCAGCTTCAACGGCTGGCGCAGCTTGTGCTGGTGCCGCAGGTGCTGGAGCAGCAAATTGCTGTGGTGCGTACTGAGCGTAAGCAGGACCTGCGCTCATGTTGTTACGGTTAATACGTACTGATTCTTCACCTTCAGTGATTTCTAGCTCAGCAATACCTGATTCTTCTACTAATTCGATTAGCTTTTTGATCTTGCGAATATCCATGAACGACCCGCCTATAAGTTTGTTAGTTTAAATTAATTCGAGTTTTGCAACCGGCTCACGGCAGCGTTCAATGCTGCGTGGTAACCCATTGCACCTAATCCACATACCACACCTTGCGCCACATCAGAAAAATACGAATGATGACGAAATGCTTCACGTGCATGCACATTACTTAAGTGCACCTCAAAAAAAGGAATATCAACGCTTAACAATGCATCACGTAAAGCGACGCTAGTATGCGTAAATGCAGCAGGATTAATAATTATGTAATCAACTGCCTGCCAAGCATCGTGTATTCTTTCAATAAGGGCTTGCTCACTATTACTTTGAAAATGCGTAAGCTGAACATCTAGACCCTCTGCGGCAGTCGTTAGTTCGCTCATAATTTCACCAAGAGTGTGCAAACCGTACTTTTCTGGCTCACGCTTTCCTAGCATGTTTAAATTTGGACCATTTATAACTAAAAGTTTAAATTTTGCAGCCATAATACGCGATATATCCTCTAAGTAATGAGTTAAGCCGTTGCGAGCTAATTTTGTACACTAAAGTAAGTATAAAAAACAAAAATTGCAACAAATTCTCACGTTAGCCAACTATTATAGTCAGTTCGATGTAAATAGCAGCAAAATACTGGTCTAATCTCTGGAGGTGTAATAAATATGACGTAATTGGAGGCAAGCCACTTGGTAAGCCCAAGCGGCTAAATTGCACTATTATTGTGCACTGGCGCGCACTGCAGCTAGGTGGGTGGCAAAATCATCGGCGTTTAAAAATCCTGTAACGCGCTCTGAACTTAGCTCTTGCCCTTGGGTGTTAAAAAACAAAATACTGGGTAAACCAAACACGGTGAACTCTTCCATTAGCTCAATGGTGGTGTCATCACTTTGCGTTAAATCGATTTGAATTAACTGATAGTGACTAAACTCGCTCTGTACTTTGGCATCTGGAAATGTGTAATGCTCAAACTCTTTACATGCCACACACCAATCGGCGTATAAATCAACCATCACCAGTTTGCCTTGCTGATTAGCTTCAGCAACAGCGTTTTTTAGCTCGGTTAAATTAGCCACTTGTTTAAACTCATTAATTTGCTGACTAACCTGCTCAACCTGTTGCTGCGGCCAAATAACGTTTTTAGCTAATGTAAAACCAGTAACTACTAAAAATGTAGCACTAAACCAAAGCGCTGTTTTAAGCTTGCTTTGTGGCTGCGCACTCTGCCAATAGTGTAAATAAATAGCCGTTGCCAGTGCTAAAATACCCGCCATAAGTAAAATAATGTCGGCGCTTATTATTCGCTCCAATAAAATAAGTGGCACAACAAGCATAATAAAACCAAATAAAGTTTTAACTTGCTCCATCCAACCGCCTGCTTTAGGAAGCAATTTGCCACCAGATGTACCGAGTAATAAAAGCGGTAGGCCCATTCCTAAACTTAATACATACAGGGTTAAACCACCGACAAGGTAGTCACCACTTTGCGCTACAAATAATAGCGCAGCAGACAACGGAGCTGTGGTACAAGGTGATGCAATTAAGCCCGACAATACCCCCATTAAAAACACACCTAGGTAATTGCCGCCTTTTTGGTTATTACTGACTTGCGTTAGCTTGCTCATCATGGCGCTGGGTAACTTAATTTCGTACCAGCCAAACATCGACATTGCGAGCAATATAAACAGTAAACTAAAACTAATAAGTACATAAGGGTGTTGTAAATACCCCTGCACTTGCCCGCCTAAGGCCGCCACTACTAACCCTAATGCTGCATAAGTAAGCGCCATACCTTGTATATATACAAACGACAACGCAAACGCTTTTTTAGTAGATAAATTTTGCTGCCCTGCAATTAAACTCGATAAAATAGGAAACATAGGGAACACACACGGTGTAAACGCAAGCCCCACCCCAACAGCAAAAAATATGAGTAAATTGGTTACTAAACTTTGACTTGCTAATCGCTCTGTAAAACTTAAATCTTGAGTGGTTGTATTACTTTGGCTACGTGTTGAGTCTACAGGAGGAGTTAATGCGTTTAATGTATCAGCGGCATTAGCAGATGAGTTATTACCTTGCGCTTGCTCTGAGGCAATAACACTTAAAGGGATACTAATAACCTCAGGCGGATAACACAGCCCTGCTTTGGCACAGCCCTGATAGCGCACCTTTACAACAGCACCCTCTGTAACATTACTGAGCTTACTTATAACACTCACACTATTGAAAAAAACTTCGGTTTTGCCAAAAAACTCGTCTTCAATTATTTCGCTAGTACCGGCATCGCCCACCTTTATGTTGGCGCCTTTGGCGATAATTTCTATTTTCTTTTTATAAAGGTAATAGTCAGGGGCTATATCCCATCCCACAAATAAAGTGCTACCTTGCTGATCAAAATCAAATACAAACGCTTGGTCTACGGGTAAAAAGGTTTGCTGTGGCGGGGCAAGTAAATCACCTAGCACATTATTGGTGTTTGCCTTTGCCGGAAGCGCCAGCAAGCTAACCAATAATAAAAAGAAAAACCGCATTAATTTAATACCTCATCCATCCAATGAAAATAAGCCAAATTACCAGTGGCCACATCAACCACTTGAATTTCGGGTACTTCGTAACTGTGTAAACTTTTGATGGTTTCAAAAACATCATTCATTTTTTCTGATTTTGTTTTAATCAGTAGCTTTGCTTCTATCTCTTGGGCAACATCGCCTTCCCACATATAAACTGAGGTCATATTTGGTAAAATATTTACACACGCCGCTAATTTTTGCGCTACAAGTGCTTTTGCTAAAGTGCGTGCTTCAGCCTCATCTTTGCACGTGGTAAATATCAATTTAAATTGCGTAGTCATAATTAACCTTTACTAATTTATAGGGAACTAATGCAATAGTATCTGATAGCTAGTGTAATGTGTAGGCGATGAATAATTGTAGATATTAAGCAATTATTAATCACTTTAAGCTCAACCTTGAAAATAGACCCTTTCACCCTCACTTATATTTCATCCACTCTTTTGAGTGCCATTATTTAGAGAGCCCTATGTTTAGATTTTTATTTGTGTTGTTTATTATCATTCCTATCATCGAAATTGCGCTACTAATACAGGTTAGCGATGTAATTGGTGGTTTTGCGACTATAGCCCTAGTGATTGTTACGGCTATTTTGGGCGCCAGAATGGTTAAACAACAAGGTATGGGTGCATTACAAAATGCACAAAGCCAAATGGCCCAAGGACAAATGCCAGCTAAAGAATTATTTACCGGTATTTGCGTGATCATTGCGGGTGTTTTATTGCTAACCCCAGGCATTATGACCGATGTATTCGGCCTACTATTATTAACCCCCTCAATACGCAATAAACTTGCTGCAGGCCTTGCAAGTCAAGCAACGGTTCGCATGAGCACAGGTGCACAGCAAGGCTCTTCGGCCTTTACACAACACCCACATTCGCAGCAAGAACAACAGCATGTAAATAAACCAACTACCATTGATGGCGAGTATGAGAGAAAAGATTAAAAATTTATCGATTTTTCTCTTGGAATTTTACACTCTACCCCCATTAATGAATGCAAATTAGAAAAGCTTTTTTCTGTACTGTTCAGAAACTGTTAGGAGAACTAAAAAAATGAACATTCGTCCTTTACAAGATCGCGTAATCGTTAAGCGTCTAGAAGAAGAAACCAAGTCTGCTGGCGGTATTGTATTAACTGGCTCTGCAGCTGAAAAATCAACTCGCGGAGAAGTTATTGCTGTTGGCAATGGTCGCGTTCTAGATAACGGTGACGTTAGAGCTTTAGAAGTAAAAGCCGGTGACACTGTGTTATTTGGCTCATATGTTGAAAAAACTGAAAAGATCGAAGGTCAAGAGTACCTGATCATGCGTGAAGACAACATTTTAGGCATTGTAGGCTAACCCTACTTTTCGTTTAACAAACATTTAAGAATTTAGAGGAAATTAAAGATGGCAGCAAAAGAAGTACTTTTTGCAGGTGACGCACGCGCTAAAATGCTAACAGGCGTAAATATCCTAGCAAACGCAGTAAAAGTGACTTTAGGTCCTAAAGGCCGTAACGTAGTACTAGATAAATCATTTGGCTCTCCAGTGATCACCAAAGATGGTGTATCTGTAGCAAAAGAAATCGAACTTGAAGACAAGTTTGAAAACATGGGTGCACAAATGGTGAAAGAAGTTGCATCTAAAGCAAATGATGCAGCGGGTGACGGTACTACTACCGCAACTGTACTTGCGCAATCTATTGTAAACGAAGGTCTTAAAGCGGTTGCTGCGGGTATGAACCCAATGGATCTTAAGCGCGGTATTGATAAAGCAATTATCGCTGCAGTAGAAGAGCTTAAAGCGCTATCTGTACCATGTGCTGATACTAAAGCTATTGCACAAGTAGGTACTATTTCAGCTAACTCTGATAAAGAAATTGGCGACATCATTGCACAAGCAATGGAAAAAGTAGGCCGTAACACAGGTGTTATTACTGTAGAAGAAGGTCAATCACTAGAGAACGAACTAGATGTTGTAGAAGGCATGCAGTTTGACCGTGGTTACCTATCTCCGTACTTTATCAATAACGCTGAAAAAGGTGCTGTTGAGCTAGACAACCCGTTCATTCTACTTGTAGATAAAAAAGTATCTAACATTCGTGAGTTACTACCTACATTAGAAGCCGTTGCTAAAGCAAGCAAGCCACTATTAATCATTGCTGAAGACCTAGAAGGCGAAGCACTTGCAACGCTTGTAGTTAACAACATGCGCGGTATTGTTAAAGTATCAGCAGTTAAAGCCCCTGGTTTTGGCGACCGTCGTAAAGCAATGCTACAAGATATTGCCGTATTAACTGGCGGTACTGTTATCTCTGAAGAAATTGGTTTAGAGCTTGAAAAAGCAACTATCGAAGACCTAGGTACTGCTAAGCGTGTAGTAATCACTAAAGATGATACAACTATCATTGATGGTGCGGGTGAAGAAGATGGCATTAACGGCCGTGTTGCTCAAATTAAAGCACAGATTGAAGAAGCAACGTCTGACTACGATAAAGAAAAACTACAAGAGCGTATGGCTAAACTTGCCGGCGGTGTTGCAGTAATTAAAGTAGGCGCAGCGACTGAAATTGAAATGAAAGAGAAAAAAGACCGTGTTGAAGATGCATTACATGCAACTCGTGCAGCGGTTGAAGAAGGCGTAGTACCTGGTGGTGGTGTTGCTCTAGTACGTGCTGCTAGCAAGCTAGTTGAGCTACTTGGCGACAACGAAGACCAAAACCATGGTATTAAAGTTGCACTTCGTGCGATGGAAGCACCACTTCGTCAAATCGTAACAAATGCAGGCGACGAAGCGTCAGTAGTAATAAACGCTGTTAAAGGTGGCGAAGGTAACTACGGTTACAACGCAGCCTCTGGCGAATACAACGATATGCTTGAAATGGGTATTCTAGATCCAACTAAAGTAACGCGCTCTGCACTACAATTTGCAGGTTCGATTGCGGGTCTAATGATCACTACCGAAGCAATGGTTGCTGAAATCCCTAAAGAAGAAGCTGCTGGTGCCCCTGATATGGGTGGCATGGGCGGAATGGGTGGTATGGGCGGCATGATGTGATCATCCTCCTTTAAGCACCTTGCTTATATAAAACCCAGCTTCGGCTGGGTTTTTGCTTTTTAGTACAAGCCTATTGTTATTGCTTAATTTATCTCCATATCTATACCATGAGTTATTGGATTAAAGGTAAAAGGATTTGCTTAATAATAATGAATTAATCACCTTCTTTATTTTGGTATCACTTATAACAGGGTTAGTGGTATTTATTGCCTGGATTATGCTTAAGCTCGTTATATGGGGTAAGAGCATGTCTAAAGGAGCGTATTTATTTTTAGCGTTCTTTCCACTAATTTCACTTATGCCTATTCCACCCCCTACTTATGAAAATGTTCAAAAGGCCAAGCAAGAGCAGCGTAAACGAAAAGAAGACTCAGGTGACGACCCTACTAATGAAGATGAGTAAGCCAGTTTAGCTACGTAAATTAAAACACTCTTTAAGGACGCTTTAAGCATGCTCTAAGGTTTAAAATAGAGTGAACCCTTTTACTACTAACCCTATATGCGAAGCCAATGTATAACGTACAACCCCCCTTAAAATAAGCTTTAATAAACATTTACCTATACTATTCAACCCTGTATTGATATGTGAAAATACACCGACATAAAACAACTTTAGGTTTTTAAGTTATGCCAAAGCAGCATATAGGTAGTATTGCTCTTGTTGTAAAAGACTATGACGAAGCAATCGCATTTTATACAAAAAAATTAAGCTTTGAATTAGTGGAAGATACGGATTTAGGTGATGGAAAACGCTGGGTGTTAATAACTCCACCCAACTCAAACGGCACACATATATTACTTGCACAAGCCACAGAGCCTGAGCAGTTTAACGCTGTTGGCAATCAAGCAGGTGGCCGTGTATGGCTATTTTTAAACACTGACAACTTTTGGCGCGACTACGAAAGCATGCTAGAAAATGGCGTAGTATTCCATGAGCAGCCTCGTAATGAGTCTTACGGTACGGTGGCCGTATTTGAAGATCTCTATGGTAACAAATGGGATCTTATTCAACAGAGCTAAATACTTAGTTGATTAACGACCTGACTATTTGAAATAAATCCGAGGGTAGCAAGCCGCGCTGCCCTTGCTCTTCAGCCGCAACCTCACCTGCTCGAGCATGAAGAGTTACCCCGTATCGCGCTGCCTCATCGATACTAAGCCCTTGAGCAAGCAATGCACCAATAATACCTGTAAGTACGTCGCCACTCCCTCCCACGGCAAGTGCTGCATTACCATTTTCACACACCCAAGTGTTTTTACCGTTATCAATTAAAGAGCCAGCGCCTTTTAATATGCAAGTAGCATTATACCGTTTTGCGCATAATCGCACGCTATCAAACCTATTTGACTCTATTTCAGATGTATTTTTGCTAATGAGCCGAGCCGCCTCATCAGGATGCGGAGTAAGAACACATTGAGCCAACGTATAAGCACTTGCATTTTCAGCTAATAAATTAAGTGCATCAGCATCAAGTACGAGCGGCGTATTGTGCTCTTGGCAATAGTGCATTACTGTGCAAAACGTTTTTTTAGCCCATTCATCCTGCCCAAGTCCAGGACCAAGTACAACACAACTTGCCCACTCTAAAGCCTGTTCAAGGTTTTCACTCATGACCATTAATTCTGCCCTACCTATGCTTATTGGCATAATAGAGCTTTGATGCGTATAAACCTTCACCATCCCCGCGCCTGCTCTTAGCGCAGCTTCACTACTGAGCCTAATTGCTCCCGCAGTACCTTGGTTGCCACCTACGCATAATAACTTGCCATGATTGCCCTTATGGCTATTTAAAGCCCGAGAGCCCAAACGTTTAAAGCTGTCTATATTTATTAAATGAGCAGAAGGTGAAGCGAGTTGACTAAAAGTATCTTCAATTGCTAATTCATCGAGAATCAACTCACCGGCATGCTGTTTACCTGTCCCTGTAGAAAGGCCTTGTTTAATCGCAATAAAAGTAAGTGTTTTTGTTGCCTGAATAGCTGCGCCTAATACTTCACCTGTATTTGCATCAATCCCTGAGGGAACATCAATACTTAAAACAGGCTTTTCGCTTTGGTTGATGGCTGTAATAATCTCACAAAAATTTTCGCGAACAGGTGAATTAAGCCCAGTACCTAGTAACCCATCAATCACACAGTCGCAGCAATCTAAATCACTCTTTGCAAACTCGTTAACTATGCCACCATTATCAAGCCATAGCTGTTTCGCTTTAGCAGCGTCACCACTGAGTGTTTTAGCAGGGTCTATAGCGCAAACTTTAACCTCTGCACCAGAGTCCTTAATTAAACGCGCGGCTATGTAAGCATCACCCGCATTATTGCCATTACCTGCAATAATTAAAGTAAGCTTAGCGTTAAAAGACTGCCACTGCTTGTATACGGACTCTCCCGCTCGCTGCATTAAAGTAAATAAATCTATTCCACATTGCTTAGCCGCCTCTCCCTCATAAGAGCGAATCTGCTCTTTTGTGTAAATATGCCTTTGTTTATTTAACATAGAAACTCGCCATAAATAAGTGTGTAGATGCTCTATAACTATAGCTTGGGATAAAAGAGCACTTTTCAATAGCGGATTTAGCATGCTAAACAGCTATTAAAACTGAAATTGAAGGCTTTAGTACAAAGAGTGTGAGTTCTGTAGTGTGTTTTATCCGCGGGTTTCGTGATACTCAACCCACGCTACGGAGGTGGTGGAGACTGTGCGAATAATATCTGGAATGTATTTTTCACTTTTCTGTAGACGTAAAAAAGCCCGGCTCTTTCGAATCGGGCTTTCTTGTATTTCGAGCCTGGCGATGTCCTAGTGCCCTCAGCGGTGGAGAGTCACATAGCAAATCCACATTATCATTGCGTCGGGAGTCGCTACGCTCGCCCGACCTACATTCTAGAAGTAGATGAGTGTGCATTAATTGTCCGCATTTCACTTGTCTGCAGACGTAAAAAAGCCCGACTCTTTCGAGTCGGGCTTTCTTGTATTTGGAGCCTGGCAATGTCCTACTTTCACATAGCAAATGCTACACTATCATCGGCGCTGTTTCGTTTCACTACTGAGTTCGGCATGGGGTCAGGTGGGTCCAAAACGCTATGGTTACCAAGCAAATTAGGTGCAAAGGATTAATGACAAGCACGTAGTGCTTCTTTTTCCTTTGCGCAAGGTGCCTCAACTTTAACGCTACGCGCTAAGAGTCACCTCATAAATTTGGAAAACTCTGATAATATTTTTTAAGTCTAAGTATCTATCTACTCTAGCTATTAACTTCTGTCGCTTGTTTCTGTCACAAAACGCGTTTGGCGTTGTATGGTTAAGCCTCACGGGTAATTAGTACAAGTTAGCTTAATGGCTCACACCACTTCCACATCTTGCCTATCAACGTTGTAGTCTTCAACGGCCCTTCAGAGACTTTAAAAGTCTAGTGAGAAATCATCTCGAGGCCTGCTTCGCGCTTAGATGCTTTCAGCGCTTATCAGTTCCGAACGTAGCTACCGGGCAATGCCATTGGCATGACAACCCGAACACCAGCGGTTCGTTCACTCCGGTCCTCTCGTACTAGGAGCAACCCCTCTCAATTCTCAAACGCCCACGGCAGATAGGGACCGAACTGTCTCACGACGTTCTAAACCCAGCTCGCGTACCACTTTAAATGGCGAACAGCCATACCCTTGGGACCGACTTCAGCCCCAGGATGTGATGAGCCGACATCGAGGTGCCAAACACCGCCGTCGATATGAACTCTTGGGCGGTATCAGCCTGTTATCCCCGGAGTACCTTTTATCCGTTGAGCGATGGCCCTTCCATTCAGAACCACCGGATCACTATGACCTACTTTCGTACCTGCTCGACGTGTCTGTCTCGCAGTTAAGCTGGCTTCTACCATTACACTAACCGTACGATGTCCGACCGTACTTAGCCAACCTTCGTGCTCCTCCGTTACTCTTTGGGAGGAGACCGCCCCAGTCAAACTACCCACCAGGCACTGTCCGTAACCCCGATTCAGGGGCCAACGTTAGAACATCAAAACTACAAGGGTGGTATTTCAAGGACGACTCCACAACAACTAGCGTCGCTGCTTCAAAGTCTCCCACCTATCCTACACATGTAGGTTCAATGTTCAGTGCCAAGCTGTAGTAAAGGTTCACGGGGTCTTTCCGTCTAGCCGCGGGTACACAGCATCTTCACTGCGATTTCAATTTCACTGAGTCTCGGGTGGAGACAGCGTGGCCATGGTTACACCATTCGTGCAGGTCGGAACTTACCCGACAAGGAATTTCGCTACCTTAGGACCGTTATAGTTACGGCCGCCGTTTACCGGGGCTTCGATCAAGAGCTTCGTCCGAAAACTAACCCCATCAATTAACCTTCCGGCACCGGGCAGGTGTCACACCGTATACGTCATCTTGCGATTTTGCACAGTGCTGTGTTTTTAATAAACAGTCCCAGCCACCTGGTCACTGCGGCTCCCGTCCGCTTAGAGAGCAAGTCTCATCACAGATAGGAGCGTACCTTCTCCCGAAGTTACGGTACGATTTTGCCTAGTTCCTTCACCCGAGTTCTCTCAAGCGCCTTAGTATTCTCTACCTGACCACCTGTGTCGGTTTGGGGTACGATTCGGTATAATCTGAAGCTTAGAGGCTTTTCCTGGAAGTATGGCATCAGCAACTTCACACCCTTGGGTGCTCGTCTCGTGTCTCAGCCTAACAGCAACCCGGATTTACCTAAGTCACTAGCCTACTCACTTTCACATGGACAACCATCGCCATGCTTGCTTAGCCTTCTCCGTCCCCCCATCGCAATTATACCAAGTACGGAAATATTAATCCGTTTCCCATCGACTACGCCTTTCGGCCTCGCCTTAGGGGTCGACTTACCCTACCCTGATTAACATGGGATAGGAACCCTTGGTCTTCCGGCGTGCGGGTTTTTCACCCGCATTATCGTTACTCATGTCAGCATTCGCACTTCTGATACGTCCAGCATACCTCCCGGTACACCTTCAACCGCTTACAGAACGCTCCCCTACCACTCATCCTAAGATGAATCCGCAGCTTCGGTGCATAGTTTAGCCCCGTTACATCTTCCGCGCAGACCGACTCGACCAGTGAGCTATTACGCTTTCTTTAAAGGATGGCTGCTTCTAAGCCAACCTCCTGGCTGTCTGGGCCTTTCCACATCGTTTCCCACTTAACTATGACTTTGGGACCTTAGCTGGCGGTCTGGGTTGTTTCCCTCTTCACGACGGACGTTAGCACCCGCCGTGTGTCTCCCGGATATTACTTTACGGTATTCGGAGTTTGCAAAGGGTTGGTAAGTCGGGATGACCCCCTAGCCTTAACAGTGCTCTACCCCCGTAAGTATTCGTCCGAGGCTCTACCTAAATAGATTTCGGGGAGAACCAGCTATCTCCCGGTTTGATTAGCCTTTCACTCCTAGCCACAGGTCATCCCCTAACTTTTCAACGTTAGTGGGTTCGGTCCTCCAGTTGATGTTACTCAACCTTCAACCTGCCCATGGCTAGATCACCGGGTTTCGGGTCTATACCTTGCAACTATTCGCCCAGTTAAGACTCGGTTTCCCTACGGCTACCCTAA